>NZ_JAUDRH010000001.1:0-600000 GCF_030381805.1 Chlorogloeopsis sp. ULAP01 | reverse complement strand
CTAGCGGCAGTTTGCAACACGGTATCATACTCCGCTAGAGTGAAATCAGCTAAAGAAAGAATGTGGTGACGAGTCCAATTAGTACTAGGCATAAATAGCTATTCATTTTTGTGTAGAGGTGCGAACTTATCTCTACAGTTTTTTGACCAGGTTGAGAAAATTTATTACTACTACATTCTCCTTCAATTCGAGAGAATAAGACGGTTGAAATCACAAATTGTCTAATACTTGTATTAATAATTGCTTGGTCTGAGCAAACAACTCGCTATTAATCCCGATCAATATTGAGGATTTTGAGATCACACCCTGCCAAATGCAATAAATTATGCTTCAAGCGTCCTGGTACCTTTCTAGTGATGAGTGCGATCGCAAACAAATTTATACTTAATACCTAGTCAAACAATGAACTGGTTGGGCTGACTTTCACCTCACTGAAATTTTTGCTAGTCATAGCTTATAGAAATTACTTGACTATTTCATTGGTTAGAGCTTTTTCATTCCCACTAAGCAAAACAGTTATTCTCATTAATTTTTTCTTGGTATGGGATACTAATAAACGCAATAGTTTAATTAATCTGTCATACCGATGTGCGCCAAGTAACTTCAGTAAGTTGATAGTAAGGTTTAACCGCATAGACGACCAACAATAAGCTAGTCGAGGATAGTAACTAACTGCCTTCTTATATAAACGGCTTGCCTCACAATAGTCCCTTTCTAAGCTTCTGACTCGCTGTTGAGCATGGTAGAAATAGAGTCGGCCATAGCTGTGATTTTTCAAGTATTGCAATTCTGGCGAGACATAGGAAAAAATTTTTTCGATCGCGACACCACAATCTCGCATTGCCGCCTGCCAGTTTGAAGTCATACTTCTAGAATGCTTGCGGTAGTAAGTTAGTGGTTCTTTAATTACCTTGAAGGGGTAGTGTAAACCAATCCGAACCCACATATCCCAGTCTGCGGCGATCGTGAAACTTGGATCGAATACTCCTACTTCTTCAAAACATACACGGCGAACCATTGCCGAACTGCCGCATCCAATAATATCTTGCTCTAGCAGTTGTTTACGCACATCGCCTTCCGCTTTAAACTTGACGATACTGTGCCTGTGGATTAATCCTCCTATATCCTTAGAGTGTTCATCAATCAAAGTCACCCAGTTATAAACCAGACCTACCTCTGGATTTTCATCCAAAATCTTTACTTGTTTTTCCAATTTGGTAGGATCCCACAAATCATCAGCATCCAGAAAGGTGATATACTCGCCTTGAGCATGAGCAATGCCTCTATTCAATCCCCCAGGAATACCTCGATTTTCTTGAGAAATCAGTTTTATTCGTGGTTCACTTAATTGGGTCACCCACTCTACAATATTATCTGTACTACCATTGTTAACTAATACTAATTCAAAATCAGTAAAACTTTGCCATAGCAAGGTTTCCATTGTTTGTGGCAGATAGGCCATTGCATTGTAGGCTGTCATTACCACAGAAACTTTAGGCATAGGATACACTTCTCCTGATTACTTGTGCGCTAGATGAAATGGGAACATAAAAAGTCGTCACCTGTAGTAAGCTGCGCTTAAGCATCTTTTACCAGGTGATTTGTCTACAGCTAGCACTTCTGAATTGGCTTTTAGACTTGTATACCTAAAGTAAAACTAAGACTAAAGTCAGTAACTTTGTCATTTACAAATCTGCGTAAGCAGGCTTGGGTATATAATTAGCAACCAATTCATCTGGACTAGGGTAGGTATTGTCACTGTATTGTGTACACTCTGCTGGTCGCTTGGGGGATGCGGCTGTGTATACGAAGAACAAAGCTGAACGTTCTTCTGAGCGCAGCGTACCGTGATGGAGAACATTGGCTGCATCTACAAATATGACTGTGCCTGCTGCTCCTAAACACTTTCGCCAAGCTGGTTTTGGAATTATTGATGTCAATTCCTCATCCGCAATCCCAAATATGCTGGATCTTTTGGCAGTACGGTTAATTCTCCATCTCTGCCCAAACCAACGAGAAGTTAAAGACTTGGAAATGTACTCAAATGGACCTGTTTTTTCGTCTACATCATTTAAGTAGACAATAATCTTTACTACACGGCGATCTTCTATATCCCAATGCCATCTTTGGATGCCACAGTGTTCTGTACTAGGAAAGTCCCTACGCAGATGAACACCTTGAAATTTTATCGGCAACCCAATATAGTTTTCTGCAATCTGAAGCAGTCTCTTTTCGACAGCCCATCTAGAAAATTCTACCAGATTTGTGACTGTGCAGATCTGTGGTTCAGTTTTTTCTGACGATTCAACGATCGCTGCTGACATCATTTCTAGATACTTCTTGGATGCATTCAGCATATCGGGTGTGGAGGGCAGACCCAATTCCTGCAATGATGTGATGTGCGCACCTTCTTTTTTCAGTTCATTGATAATGAGGCGATCGCTTGAACAAACTGGAGGCAGTTTTCTACTATGTGTCAGCAGAGAAAATCTGTAAAAACATTCAGAAAGCAAGCCCGCTACTTTAGTACGGATTTTGTAAAACATAAAGTGAAAAATAAAATCAAATAATAAAGTTTAACTAATTTAAGGTATATCCACATTAGACATATAAGAGTAAATCCTGTCATAACTGGCTCTTTTATGAAAAGTACTTTAATTAATCTTTAATCTCATTGAGAGCATTTAACTAATTTTCAATCTATTAGAGTCCATATTTGGACAACTTAGATTTTGGCATGAAAGCGGCTTAGGGGTCTTTTCAAACAAATTGCCACTGCGGTTTAAACTTTTTCTTAACAAATATTTTATAAAGATAAGGTAAAGTCTGTCCTTTAATTATAAGAATAAGCACTTAATGTAGTTTCTCTAACACTGCACTAAACCAAATTAAATAAATTCATAAATTTGACAAATGAGATAATTTGTGCATAAAGTTCCAATCACTTTGGAGTTAGGGATTGAGTTTTCAATCTCCGATTGTTTTGCAATTATGGTATATTTTATTACTATATTGATATCCAATTAGATCTTAGACATTAAATAACTTATTCTAGTTTATGTAGGCTTGGCACTATATTTAGACTTATATACTTCGCTCTAGTTAATGTATAAAATAATCTTTAATATTCTAAGTAGTAAAAATTGGAGATAAAATATATCCATATGGATAGCCTAGAGGATAGTTTTACCTCTTCAAAGGATGATGTCTGCACTAGCGTGATCGTAACCATCAGATAGTATTTTCTGTTGTAGTTAGAGCTTAATAATTTCATGAAGACTTGCTGAGTCAAAGTCTTAAAACTACCAAAGCGTAAGTTTGGAAGTATAGTATATAGAGGCAATAGCACAACAGCACTTAGGCTCTAGAACTCCGCTGGTTCCCGAATTTAGAAGGATTTTGAATGACTAAGTATATAGAGGTCTCTGCATACCCTGGCAAATCAACAGCGAACCAAGGGCGTTGGCAAAACTACTTACTTCTAGGCATAGCAGCAAATTTAGCCCTTTGGGTACTAGCTTTACTGTATATAAAGCTCACGCCTCCAACTTACAGTAGTTCTTCGACTATTAACCTCCCTGGAGGAGGCTCTAATGCCAGTGTTAACCTACCAGGCATTGGCCAAGCTTCTTATGAAAATTCGTCTCCGTACACCTTTAGTGCTACTCAAGATCCAAGAGAAAACTATAAGTTCATTGCTTTGAGTGAGCCTGTGCTGAAGTCTGCGGCTGCTCAACTCAATATGTCTACACAAGAGTTTGGAGAGCCACGTGTCAAAGTAGTAGATAATACTACTGTTATGACTATTGAGTTTAAAGGTGCAACTCCTCAGGAAGCTCAACAGAAATCCATAGCTTTTTACAAAGCCTTTGAAGATAAGCTGAATGAATTTAGACAGCAAGAAGTTTTGAAAAAAGAGGTAGGTTTTCAAAGAGCTCTAAATTCAGCACAGCAGAAGCTGCAAGTGTCACAACAGCGTCTTTCTAACTACAAGGCACGCTCAGGATTAAATTCTGAGGCTCAAATTAGCGACTTAACAAGCAACATAGAGCAGCTAAGGAGACAAAGAGCTGAAATAGTGGCTCAACAGCAGCAAACTACTGCTCGCTTCAGACAGTTATCGACTAATTTGAAAGTTTCTTCTGAACAAGCATCTGATGCTTTTAGTCTTCAAACAGATCAGATATTTCAGCAGAATCTAAAAAATTATAGTGATGCTAGTGCTGCTTTAGTTGTTTTAGAGTCAAAATTTTTGTCCGATCATCCTACGGTTGTTGCAGAGCGAGCCAAACGAGATGCAGCTCAACAAGCATTACTAGCCAGAGGCCAAACCCTTGTAGGGCGTCCTGTCAGCTTGGAAAGTTTAATCAAGCAATTAAATGTAAGTAGTAACAGTTCCAATGGTACGCCTCGCGAAGCTCTCTATCAAGAGTTGGTTACAGTTCAGTCAGAGCAAAAAGGACTCACAGCACAAGCTCAGACAATAGATCAGCAAATTGCTGAACTTGAGAATAGGCTGAAAAATCTGGCACAGCAGCAAACTACTTTGGATGCTCTCAAGCGAGATCTGCAAGTTGCCGAAGCAGTTTTTTCTTCTACTTTAACTAGACTGGATATTGGTAAGTCGAATGCTTTTGGTTCTTATCCACTTATTCAAATGCTGCAAGAACCAAGCTTACCTGGTAGTCCTAGTCAGCCCAATAAAACATACGCATTTTTGGGTGCGGCTGTTGGCTCTCTTTTTCTAACTACAGGTATAGTATTGCTCTGGTTACGCGATCGCAAACGTAGAGCTTTCCATAATGAGTTATATTACACCCGTGTTGAAAAATGACATGAATGACCTGGCAGTGATTGCAACCCAAGAAAAATTAGCTTAATTAAAGCAAGGCTTAGAAAACATTAATAGTTTTAGCAAAACTGAAAACTTCTAAATCCTGATTCGGATGAAACCTCAAAACTTAGAAGAAAAAGTAGTTTGGTACTCCCTCGTAGGAATTTACGTCTTTTATTTCCTGGGAGCACAGTATGTTTTCATGCCTTTAATTGCCTGGTTCCTCGTATTCTACCTTGGCAAAAAGCTTTGGAGTCAAACAGAAAATACACCACCTGACGAAAAAGTCACAATTCCTTTTACAGTATGGGTATGGATCGTTTCCATGCTTGTTATGGAGGTGGCCCTAATTATTGGTCATATAGACTTTAATTTAGGATTAGCAAAGATAATCACCTCATCTATTAATTGGGCCAGATCGTGGGCTTTAATGGCTCTATATCCTTTAATAGGTTGCCTTAATATCAGACCAAAACTAATTTATCGTGCTGTCTGTATTATTTGCCTACAAAGTTTAATATTTATTCCTATTTGCTATTTGGCATATACCTTACGTCTGCCTGACCTTTTATATGATTCTCCTTTACGCTTAATAGGAGGTAACGGCGAATTATTCTACCAAGTGAGGCTTTACGGTTTTGAGCAAGAAACCAATCAAGTTCGTTTATCATTATTTGCACCTTGGGCTCCTGGCTTGGGGATGGTAGCCAATATTTACTTTTTACTTGCTTGTCAAGAGTCTAATAAAAAATGGCGGTTGATTGGCATGATTGCTTCGATTGCTATGATTTTAGGCTCTTTTTCACGATTATCTTTACTATGTATTGTTATCGTTCCATTAATTACTTTGTTACTCGTAAACCTTGCCAGACCTGGAGTACAATTTGCAGCAGGAATACTAAGTGTATTTGCAGGTATATTTGCTCCTTTAATCATAGGTGTTCTTGAAACTTTTCAAGAACAATTTTCTAAAGCTAGGGCAAGTTCTTCAAGAGTTAGGGAAACATTGGCTCGCATAGCCCTTGATCGCTGGAGTGAGGCACCTATTTGGGGTCATGGAATTATAGAGCCGAGAGGACCAAGAGTTGTAGCATTCATGCCTATAGGAACTCACCATACCTGGTTCGGTATTCTCTTTGAGAAAGGTATAGTAGGTTTGATTGCTCTGGCATTTCCATTGTTATGGAGCTTTTTTGATTTACTCAGTAAAACCTATAAAAATGAAACTGCTAAAACAGGATTAAGTATATTGTTAGTCATATTTCTATTTACTTTTGGTGAAAAAATAGAAGGTTTATCATATATTTATTGGCCTGGTTTAGTTTTAATGGGTATTGCCCTAAAAGAAAGAGTTTAATTTATTATTCATTTAAATAAATTTCATATTATTACGCAGTAAAATTAATTTTTTTTAAAAATAAGTTAATAATTATAGTTAGTTTGTAACTTTTTACAAAAAACAAATACATGATTTATTTTCTAAAATTATAAAAATACCTCTATGAGTACTTTATCGCGCTCTAAGTTTCTACGATTGGGACTTCTCTCCCTCTGCTGTGGACTTACAGCTCCCAAATGCACTCTTGTAAAAGCAACTAATCATCCTAAATCTATAGTTAAACCTAACCGCTTAAGGACGCTATCTAAAGGTTTCAATCTTGGACGCCGACGGGTAGTTGAATTTGCACAGGGACAAGACAATCTATATACAACTTTATTGCAATATAAACGTTTAGGTTTGACTTACACGAGGCTACCTATTGTTTTATCTAATTTTTTTGATGATAAAAATCCTAATGTATTAAAGAAAGAATACCTTACTGCTTTGGACACAATTGTTCAAATGCACATGAAAGTAGGACTAGGAATTACTGTGTGTCCTTTTGATGCTCCAGAAGAATTGTATTCAAATCCTGCTGCCGTTACAAAGTATTTAGCTTTCTTCAAAGCTTTCGCTACTCACTTTAACAACACCAATCCAGAAAAAGTATTTTTGGAAGTCTTAAACGAACCTTCAGCAGAAACACCTCATGTTTGGAATCAAATTCAACCTCGACTAATTTCAACAATCCGTTCATACGCACCAAAGCATACAATTATTGCAAGTTCTAACTTAAGAGTGACTAAAAGACATTGGAATAACCTTCGAGCTCTTCTCAAAACTGAAATTGTCAAAGATAAAAATGTAGTATATAACTTTCACTTTTATGAACCATTTGTTTTTACACATCAAGGAGCTACCTGGGGATGGGAAGCTTTGAAATATATGAAAGGAATCCCTTACCCTTCTAATCCAAAAGCAGTTGCACCTTTATTAAATAAAATTGGAGATCCCCAAGCTAGATGGGGAGTAGAAAATTATGGTAAGGAACAATGGAATAAAGTTAAGTTAGTAAATGAGTTGTCGTTAGTGGCAAAATGGGCAAAATCTAATGGTGTTCCTGTTATATGTAATGAATTTGGAGTCATACAAACGGCAAGTGTTCCCAGAGATTCGATGCTTCGCTATTTAAGAGATGTTAGACAAATCTTAGAATCTTATAATATTGGTTGGAATCAATGGTTCCGCTTAAATTTACGCGATCAAGAAATTATGCAAGCTCTTGGTCTTAAACCTTTAATACGTCCCTAAATTTCTAATAAACCTATAGGTAATTGTTTTTCAGCTCTGTTTTACAAATCTTTTTCACTATCAGAGTAGTTGGGAAAGGGCTATATTAATTCATTTGAAATCTTTTGATTAAATTTAAAATGTCTTTAACGCATCTTTGTAGTTTCCAGAAAATATTGTTGTTAAATCAAGCAACTTTGATGATAGACTGTACAAGATACGTTAATCGTTATAAAAAGTAATCTTATCAATACCAAAATTAATTATATTGATATTGACTATTTTAGTTTAATATGTCGAATTCAAGAATTATTTCCAATTCATAAAGTTTCCTTGATAAAGGCCTAATGATTCAATGAATTTTACAGATATTTTTCGTTTCTTCTAATTTCCTCATCTTGAGTAGTTGAAGTAATTTTAAATTTATCCTTTATCAGGTAATCGAATGCTGATCAATAAGTTAAGACAAAAATTAAGCAATCAATTTATTCGTAATGTTGGTTGGCTAGGCGGAGCAGAGCTAGCCAATCGTATCTTTCGCTTGGGGACAACTTTTACTTTAGCTCGTACATTTAGTCCCCATGATTATGGATTGGTAGCGATCGTAATGACTTCCAATGAATTCGCAAAAGTTTTTGCTCTTCGTTCTGGAATTGGGCCTAAGATAATTCAAGCTAATCAAAAAGATTTACCAACAATTTGTGATACATCATATTGGTTGAATTGGATTTTGTGTGGTTCTCTTTTTGTTATCCAATGTATTGCTGCCTTTCCAATTGCTTGGTTTTATAAGGATCAACAAATTATTTTACCTATTTGTTTTAGCGCTTTATTTTACTTGATGTTACCAGTTTTTCTGGTTCAAAGCGCATTAATTGAGCGAGAGAATCGACTCAAGATAGCAGCATTATGCAATGTCATTCAGTCGTTGATTGGCAACATTTTGACAATTGCTCTAGCTGTAATGGGATTAGGAATGTGGGCTGTAGTTATACCAATTGTTTTAAGCACTCCAGTATGGATAGTAGTTATGCTTAAAAATAATTCTTGGCGGCCTCCAAAGTCTTTTAAGCTTGAGAAGTGGCGTGAAATTATTGATTTTGGTAAAGATATACTTGGCGTTGAATTACTAGGTAGACTCAGATCTAATATAGACTACTTAATCATTGGTCGTTTTCTAGGACTTGATGCACTAGGAATTTATTATTTCGCTTTCAATGCTGGATTAGGAATTAGTCAAAATGTGGTAAATGCATGCACTGCTGCTTTGTTCCCTCATCTTTGCGAAGTCCGTGGGAACTTTGAGCAGCTCAAACAGAGATATTTTAGTAGTCTTAAATCAACTTCTACTGTTGTAGTTCCGCTGATTCTTTTGCAGTCAAGTTTAGCTCCCTTTTATGTACCGATTGTTTTTGGTCAAAAATGGGTATCGGCTGTGCCAATTTTGATACTTATTTGTCTTTCAGCTCTGGCACTTCCCCTTTACAATACTGCCAGTCAGTTACTAAATGCCGTAGGTAAAACTCAAATCAATCTTTACTACAGCTTTATTTATACTGAATTATTTACTATAGCTTTGTTAATAGCGGTTAAATTTGGAATAATATGGGTAGCCGCAGCTGTACTAATTTGTCAGTTACTAGTTAATTCTATTTTTAGTGTCTGGGCTATTAGAAATATTTTCAGAAAAAACTCTAGCCTTACATTAACAAGATTAAAGTCATAGGTAACTGTGACAAACAAAATTTTGTATAAAGTCAATCATTACCTAGAAAATAATTTTCTAGGTAATAATAATCGCAAATCTACCTCTTGTATTTAAGATTAAATTAACATATCTATCATAGTACTCAACCTTTTGATATCAACTTGGATATTTCCATCGTTTTTACTCAAATTACTATTATTAGGATTTGTTAAACAACCGTACTGGAATCCTAAAGTTCTAGCTATTCCTGCAAAGTTAAGGGTTGGTGGGGTTTCACCGCAGATTTCAATTACTTTAGAATTTGTACTAAATATAATATTACTTAATCCTGCTCCATGTGGCGCAATGACAAATTTTGCTTGAGAAAACAAGTTTATTTGTTCAGCTAAATTTAACTCTTCTAGTACATAACTCCTAAAATTATAAGACTGTAGACACTCGGCTACTTCAGATTCATTTAATATCCGCCTGCCTACTGCTTTTCTTCGAGAAACATAAACATAGGGATGTACATCTGTAATTGAAGTGTAATTTTTACGAACATATCGTTTTAGTTCTTCTGCCAACCATGTTAAACCTTGAGGAGAAGTATATCCACTGTATATATTCTCATCTAGATATAGGTTTCGGAAGCTAGGTACGATGAGATTTCTTACTAATGTCTTTTGATTTCTCCAAAAGATAAAATCTTCTTCTTGATATCCTAAATATTTGAGTGATTCTATCTGCCATTTATTTGGTTGATTATGAATAATTAGAGGAACTTTTAAACCTGTCTTATTTTCATAATATTTTATTCCTTCCAATTTAGTTAATGTATTTATCATCCACTGATAGTAGTTATTATGATTCCAACTGTTGATTAAAGAACAGGCAACAGGCAACTCTTTAGATGATTTTGAAAAATAATATGATGTTAATGCTCTTAAAGAAAGACTATCTGCTGTATGCCAATATACATTGTTACTATAATAAGGAACACTAGTTTCTCTTATAAATTCTCCCTGCTCAGTTAAACCAACAGTATATTTTCCTATCAAATAGATGTTATTAATTTCAAAAACATAAGAGCTTGATATCTTATCTTTTTGAGGTTTTAACTCTTCTTTTACATTAGAAGGTGTGTCTTCTAAGTAATATGCCTTCACTAAGTTTAAAGTTTCTGGAGAATGATACTCATAGCAATTATCTGCTCTTATTATTAAATCTCTACGATTCAATTCTTTTAGTCTTTTTGATTTTAATAAAATATCTATTAAAGGTTTACGAAGTTTAGCTTTAATGCCCATTCTGTAAAGTACACGATTTAACTCTCTGAGCACTTTAATTTTTTTTAGTTGTTTTTTGAGCATAGCGATCATCCCACTGAACTTAGTAAGGTATATTGCAAAACAGTTTTCGCTCCAAAATCTGCTGGTAAGACAGTTTTGATATAGTGGCTTTAGATAATAGATTGAGCAGTCAGTCTTCGGTTATTTCAAGATTGGCGATTTCATTGCTGCTAAGTATGTACTCTAAAACTCTTTGTCCTGTACTTAAGGCTAGTAGAGACTGTTTTTGAAATATATTCGTATTTTTGGCGCTCTATGTACACCACTACTTAGTGGATAGCCAAGTGGATAATTTTTAACTCTCTAGGATGCTATCAGTAAAAGTTGCGATCATAGCCTACAGGTAGTATCTCCATAAATATATTAATAATTACCCTACTCATAGTACAGCTAAAGTTGTGACTAAAAATTAAAGTCATCCTCAATTAAAGCTTAGTCGTTAAAATAATGAAAAAAGTTTCTGTAATTGTTCCAGTTTATGGAGTCGAGAAGTACATAGCTGCTACAGTCCAATCTGTTCTCGATCAGACCTATAAAAATTTCGAGCTTCTCATTATTGATGACGCCTCGCCTGACAGAAGTGTAGAGATTTGTGAGCAATTTACAGATCCGAGAATTAAAATTATTCGTCAGGGAAATCGAGGACTAGCTGGAGCTAGAAATACTGGAATTAGACACGCTCAAGGGGAATATTTAGCCTTTTTGGACGGAGATGATTTGTGGGTGCCAGAAAAGCTAGAAAAACACGTTGCTCATTTAGAAAAGCTACCAAATGTCGGTATTAGCTTTAGCCGTTCTGCCTTTGTCAATGAGGCTGGAGAACCTCTGGGGACATATCAAATGCCTAAGCTAAAAGGTATTACCGTACCCCACTTACTTTGCCGCAATCCTATTGGTAATGGCTCTGCTCCGGTGATTAGAAAGGAAGTTTTTGAAGATATAAAATACCAAGATAACATCTATGGTTGTTTAGAAGATTTTTACTTTGATGAAAGTTTCCGCCAATGTGAAGACATTGAATGTTGGATTCGGATCGGAATTCAAACAAATTGGCAGATGGAGGGCATTCCTGAAGCTTTAACTTTATATCGGGTAAATTCGGGCGGACTGTCATCGAATATGCTTAAGCAGTTCGATTTTTGGGAAAAAGTTATGCAAAAGACACGCTCTTATGCCCCAGAAATAGTTGATAAATGGGAACCATTAGCTAGAGCCTATATAATGCGTTATTTGGCTCGCAGGGCAGTGCGTTTGCAAGATGGTTCTATGGCTGTAAAAATGATGAACCAAGCTTTGGCAACTAATTGGCGTATTTTAATTGAGGAGCCACGCCGCACTCTTTTAACTTTAGCTGCGGCATATCTTCTTGTACTATTACCTGAGTCTTTTTATAACTCCATCGAGTCTATTGCTTTAAAAAGTACAGGGGCAAATCAAAAGCGTCGGATTTTACAAGATCAGTCTAGTTAATGACTGTGAATTGCTCATTCTCAAACTATTACCCCTTTTCTAGAACGGCAGTTTATAGCTAAGAGGCTTCAATCGCTACACTTTTTGCATTCAAAGCGGCTGCCGTGTCTATTTTTCATCTATGTAATCACTTCAGTAACTGCCACAGCTTTTGTGCATCAATAAAAAATTAGTAAGCAGTACTAATGTACGATTCGTCATTGCTAATTTGCTAAATCCTCTCTCTAAATCTTTGTGCGATCGCGGTGATTTGAAATTTAGCACTTCCCAGCTTGATTTACTAAATAGCAATTTTTATTTAGTTATTTAATTGTGAAGCTAATCGGGTTGTAGCCACAACATCAAATCTTTACAGAAGCACTATAGTTTTTAAGTAGCAAAATCAAATCTTTACAAAAGTGATTACGTAGGATCGCATAGAGCCAAGGAAGGATTAATAATTTACCTATTTTGACTATGTATTAATAATACATAAGTAGATTAAATTGATTTTAATCATTATAATTTTATTTACCTCTATTACTGTTATAAATACTGAAATAATTACTCTAATCAAGCTGAAGTAATTCTAATATAGGCATTAACTCACAAAATAACTTACAGAAATCAAGTTAATAATTTAAGTGTTATATTTTACTTCAATTCATTTACTAGAAATGTATAAATAAAGCCTAAAGTTTATTACTTTAGATATATAGCCAAAAAATATCTAGTCATGTAAACGTTTACTTAAATACGTAGCTTTGTAATAATGTTCCCAATTGTCTACATGATTAGCGCTATGAATTTTTTCATAAATTTTGCTTGTAGATTCTTATCTCAAGCAGCCTTCTTATAAATAAGGCTATGATTGGAGCAGAAATATGGCTGCGTGTAGTATTATGTACCAATGCGCAACCCTGGTTAATCAATTAACAAGTATGATGACTGCTGTGAAAAACCTGATATTTGCTGATAGATTTGTAACAATAAATACGTCACTCATCTATCTGTTATTCATTTAATTAAGCTCAGAAACCTGTCAGATAGTGTTCACTATTAAGTTACTGCGTTGCCTGGCTTCATCGACTCCAAAAAAACATTTATTTGCGCCATTATGTACCAGCTTTTTGATACTGGTATCTTTAATAGTGGGACAACAATGTTTAAATTTGTGGATAGCATTGCTCAGTCAAGATGCAGCCGACCGAGTAACTCGTACTCTATTAGTTGAGCGTGAAGCAGAACGTCTGCTGAATGCCGTAATAGATGAGCAAAGAGCCTCACAAGGTGCCTACCAAAAAGAAGAAATAGCCGTCTGTAGCAGTCTCAATCGTCTATATTGGCTCCTGCAAAATAACTCAACCCAAATTAAACAACTCGACAGAATTAAAAATATTTATAGTCGCTGGCAAAGCCAGCTAGCTCAAGGAACGCTTTCTGACTCTGCCAGCACCAATAGTTTGACAGAAAAGAACTTATTTGATTCTCTGCGCGCTCAGATTAGGATCTTGCTTATGCACGAAGAGCTACTGATGGGCGAACGCAAACATCGTTTGCAGCAACTTTATTACATCAATATAGCTGTGAATGTTTTTTGCACAGTAGTTATTGTGGCAGGAATTACCTTAAATATTCGGCTTTTACACCAACGAGTTGAAGTTCCTTTACGAAAGTTGATAAAAGTTGGAGAAGTTTGGCGCAAAGGTCAAATGGACATTCGATTTGACTATTCCTCTCCGGATGAAATTGGTCAACTAACAGAAGTTCTCAACGAAATGGTGGCTCAGGCTAGAGAGCGACAACAACGTATTGAGGTTCGGAATCAACAGCTTGAGGACATGATCTCTGCCCTTTCCCACGATCTGCGTACCCCCTTGCTTGCAACCCGCGCTACTTTAGACGGTATGCTCAAAGGAGCTTTTGGTTCTGTAAGCTGTGTGTGGAAAGAAGTATTTCAAGAATTCCGCCAGGCTAATGAGGATCTTCTCAAGCTTGTAGAAGCCCTTTTAGATGTTTCTCGATATGAAGCTGGTTACGGCGCTCGCTTGAACTATGAACCTTTAAATTGGGAAAGGATTTTTGTCAAAGCAATTGCCCAGATACAAGCTACTTCTAAATGCGAGCCAACCCTTGTTTATAATATTTCTCAGTCATTACCGATTGTCTATGGTGATGAATTAGAAATTAGGCGGGTTGTACAAAACCTACTTGATAATGCTGTCAGAGTGAGTGAACCGGATAAGGAAATTTTTCTGCAAGTAGCATCTTTTGGAAACACCCAAGTCAGGATTTCTGTGCGAGATTATGGTTCAGGAATTGCACCACAAGATAAAGAACGCCTATTTCACCGCTTCATTCAGGGACGAGGGCGACGTGGCAAATCTGGACTTGGTTTGTACTTATGTCGTCAAATCGTCGAAGCTCACGGAGGTAGGATTGGTGTCGAAAGTACCCTTAAAGAAGGTAGTACCTTCTGGTTTACCCTACCAATAGCTAAAATTCAGGCTGCATCTAAGTATGAAAAGCAGATACGGGAGGAGTAGTAGTAATGCTTGAGAAGCAAGAACAGAAAACAGTACGGATTCTACTTGTTGATGATCATACTTTGATACGTCGAGGTATGAAGGGGCAATTTGCCTTAGAGCCTGGCTTTAGTGTAGTTGGTGAGGCTGGTGATGGGCCACAAGCTATTGAATTAGCTGCCGAGCTTCAGCCGGATGTAGTTTTGATGGATATTGATTTACCAGCCATGAATGGAATTACAGCTACACAGAGGATTAAGAGCGATCGCACTGCCACCCGTATTCTTGCCTTGAGTGCTTTTGATGACGACACGCAGGTGATTGGAATGCTTGCTGCTGGGGCAGATGGTTACTGCCTGAAGACGATTGAATGGGAACAGCTTGTTGCTGTGATTCAATTAATCCTCCAGGGTGGTGCGTATCTAGATCCTCATATCGCTCAGAAAGTTGCCCGGATGCTCAAGCCTACTGTTAGTTCTAACCATCAAGCTCCTACTTCTGAAACACTCCAACAATCTATTCTCAGCAACCGCGAGCGTGAGATTCTCAAGTTAATTGCTAAAGGATACTCGAATCAGGAAATAGCTGAAGAACTCTACCTTTCACTAGGGACAATCAAATCCTATGTGCGTATGGTTCTTAACAAACTTAGTGTTGATGATCGTGTACAAGCAGCAGCATTGGCTGTGCGTGAAGGTTTAATTTAAACTTAATTTAAACTAGTAAGAAAGGAATTCCTGTAGACGGGTATACAGTTCTGTAGGTGTGGTAACCGATGATAAACCCTCATCCATGGGCTGCTCTGACCACAAAATGTAGGGCTGAAATATCTGGAAATCTCCGAGTATTGGTAGACATAAAACAAAAACGTGAGGGGCGAACAGAGTAACCTCTTCATTGTTTGGAATACCGTAATAAGGGAACACTTCTAAACTTTTTTTCAAACAGTAGCTGCTGACGCGCTGCACGGTGCTAACGTTGCTACCAATCACCATAATTCGATGCCTCTCCATGGCAGCTTTTCCATCGCAACTACAAATTAATTGGACATAACGTGCGTGTAAGATTTTCGTAAGATACACAAAAGGATTTCAAGAATAATATAGCTCTACCGCTTGACAAGCTTTTCAATCTTAAACACTTGCTCAGGTAAAAGATTTTGAAATACAAGTTCTTAAATTTCAAAAGACAAGAATATCTTGATAACAAAAAGAAGTAATGAGCGCTAACAAATTGTGCAATTTCTCTCGGAATTGTCTAACATAAGTAGCCTCGTTATACTCAAGAGCTATGTTAACAACCCTAGGTAGCAAATGCTGTACTACCATAGTGTTGCGCAAAACTGAATCATAACCAAGCATTAATTTTTGAATTGAATACAGTCTAGTATGAAGCTTGGATTTTCTCCACACTAGAGCCAAGCGGATAGTTAGATGGATAATTTTGTCTCTCCATGAGGATGCTGTACACTTCAGGCTCTAAGTAACCATCAGATAGTATTTTTCATGACCCCTTGAGGTAGAGACTGTAAGAGGATTTTGTAAATCAAAGTCCAAGTTTTCTATAGGTGGTTAGATGTGAGGATGTAATGCGAGTATGTCAAAAGTCCCCATATATAAGAATTTCATTCCGGTTGCAGACTAATGATTGTTGTACAAGCAATTGAGCTGACTTGATATCTCTAGTCAAGCGCAAGACTGTATGTATAATTCGGCGGTAGCACGGCTCTACCTGTGTTCTGAATTCTGCTACCGCCGAATTTTGGATGATGAGGTTCAAATTATATGGCAGACCGAGTTAGGTTTCTCAACACCCTTTTTGATCGTGCGTCCTCGGACGAGGTAAGCAAAACATTACGAACACAGTTACTTAATCGCCAGACTGGTTCCGTCTATCAGGATTTAAATGACAAAGAAAAAGTGAAGCTCTTAAATATAGAGATAGACAACTTATCTAAGGCGGAAGTTTTAGAGAACCTTAAAAGCGGCGTTGTATTCACGCCTAATGTCGATCATGTGATGAAATTGCAGAACGATGTAGATTTTCTCCACGTTTACAATCGTGCTGAATACAAACTGTGTGATAGTCAAATTCTGCTTTATGCATCTCGATTCTTAGGTAAGCCCATCAAAGAGAAAATTTCCGGTTCAGATTTTTTCCCAGCTTTTTATAACTTCCATAAAAAGAATGAACAAATCAAAATTTTCTTACTAGGGGCAGGTAAAGGCGTTGCCCAAAAAGCTCAACAGAGAATAAATGCTAAAGTTGGCAGAAATATCGTTGTAGGCTCGCACTCACCTTCATTTGGTTTTGAGAAAAGCGAAAAAGAGTGTCAGGAAATCATTGATATCATTAGGAAATCGGGAGCGACAGTACTGGCAGTTGGCTTAGGCGCACCCAAGCAAGAAAAATGGATCTATAAGTACAAAGATTTACTGCCTAATATTAAAATCTTTCTAGCGATAGGTGCTACTATTGATTTTGAAGCGGGTAACATTAAGAGGTCTCCCAAGTTTATTAGCAATTTGGGTTTAGAATGGTTGTACAGAATGGTATCTGAACCAAAGAGATTATGGAAGAGATACTTGATAGAAGACCTGCCTTTTTTCTGGCTCATATTACAACAAAAACTGAATTTCTATAATAATGGCGATTAGTGAAGAGCATGGTCATCATTATAGAAATTCATTAAGGCACAACATTTCACAAAATTCTTATGCGATCGCGCAGTGCCTACACCCTATTTTGGAAAGAGTTTAGTTCCCACACTTGGTTTTTGGATAATTTTTGAAGTGATGTAAATATTGTTGTTACTTTCACCAATTTTCAACGATTTGACACTACATCGATTAAAAGCTTTTAAGTCTGACTGCCAGATTATCTTGCTTAAACAATAATTCTTCAGAGCAAAACAAAAGTAGTTTGAAAAAACAAAAACCCTTACGCTCAGTAGTAAGGGTTTTATTTTATAAAAAACCTAAGTATCTTTTTTACCTTCGCGGCTAGCTGTCTGGATGTAAAGGATGATTAAAAAAACAGCGGGAACCAGCACGAATAAGATGCTGGCTACAAACCCCAGGTCATTAACCTGCATAGCAGAAAAGCCTCTCTTAAATACCTGTCAACAATCTTAGGATAGCATCATTGCGCTCTGACTGAATCATCAGTAATGAGTATAAAGTTGAAAGTTGTAGGTAGATGAATTGAAAATATTAAACCCATCGACTTTAAGGCTTTGTAACTACGCTTATAGGGCCATTGACCAAGGTTTGGCAAGCAAGGCGATAATTAGCGGGCTTTTTTTTCAATAAACGGTTCTCTACCTCTGTGGGGGGCGAAAGATTTTCCCTACCTTCAATTATTTCGACAATGCAGGTACCACATTGACCATAGCCACCACAGTTCATCATCTTTCCCCAGATCTTATAAATATCAATCCCATTTTCTAAAGCTTTGAGTCTTAGATTAGCACCATCAGCAGCTACGACTTCCTTATTCTCTTTAACGAATTTAATGTTACCCATAGTTATATCTCGTTTACTATTAGCTTGACTGTGACTGAAATTTGACCTGGTTTTATGGAATTTGTTATCCATTATATATAGGAAATTATTACATTTTTTTAAGAATTATCAACTTTTTTAAAGATTCTTTTTCAATATTTCAACATTAAAGTCATTAAATGCAGTAGAGAAATCGCATTCTTCAGTAGATCTGAAAGCACAAGGCAGTAGGTAGCAGGAAAGAATTTGAATTCTTTTTTCTATTCATTGTGAGTGGCAAGTCGTGAGTGAAATTGCCATTAAGTATAAGAACCGTTGTTTTACCACTTATCAATACAAATTAAGTCAGTAGGCGATCGCCTATGCTACATAGTCTGTGAGTACAGTAACCACAGTTATCCGTAAAGTGCGATCGTACAATGTCAGGAAACTAATGAATTGGTAAACTGTGGCAAACTAATTTTTTAGTACTTTATTATACAAATTACTTAGAATCCATCCGACACGAAATTTACTTTTTCTAATTCTTACGTATTTGTACGGAAGACAAGCAATAAAAATAGTTTTAAAAGTTTATTACCTACTTTCTATCCACAAAGCAGGAATTGTGGCAAATTTGGCTTGTATATAGCTTATTTTCAGTAGAACTCGTTAATTATCTTTATCTTGCTTGCTGATATTGTAACAGCAAGATTCTTACTCTAAAAGCTTTTGAGTCATTAGTCTTAGGATGAGGAAATATTTCAGCTTTTAAGTAATTAGAGATACAGATGGGCTATATGTACGGTGAGAGTAAGATTTTGCACACGCCGTTAAATATACATCTATGAACGAGTTTGTAATTTAATTGGTCAGTGTTGAACGTTTTGATACTTTTTATATTTCTAATGAACAAAGAAAAAAAACTTAATGTTATTGCTAGTTCCCGTAATTCTAGAGTAAATTATGGGCGCAGTCTATGCTTGGGTTTATTAACCACCCTGGCAGCAACCTTTTTCTTAACCACAACTATCTCAATAAATCGTGCTTCTGCTGCCAATGTTACAAAAGAAAGCTCTGCATTAAAAAAGTGGATAGCAAAAGCGAAGCAACGTCAAAATACTCGCATCAAAAAAGATATTAAACTAATTGCTCAGATAAATTCCCCTGGAGTTGGCGATAGCTTGAGAGAGCTAAATCAGTTACGTCAAGAGCTTTTAATTGATCCTGTTGTGGTAGAAAGCAGACGTGTCATAGCTCCTGGCTCTACTGCTGGCACTCCTTCAGCTTATGGTGCAAGTTGGGGACAAGCATACATAGGAGGTGGTTTGTACTTTCCTTTTGACAACGATCGCATTGATGGTTCGGCAGCTATTGGATTGGGTTTAGGAGATGCAGTTAAATCTGTGGGTGTTGAAATAAATGCGAATATTACCAGTGTGGGAGGCGGCGATAATTTCGATTTTGGCGACAGTGGAGGTCTTGGTTTTAAATTACACAAATATTTTTCTGATCGTACAGCAGTAGCTGTTGGTTGGTCAAATCCGATCAAATGGGGAGATAACAATGGCACAAAAGATACTATTTATGGAGTAATTACTAAAACGTTTGATTTAGAGCCAAATAATCCTAAAAACAAACTGCCCATAACTCTTTCAGTTGGTATTGGCAGTGGCATTTATCGTTCTATAGGAGCGATCGCAGCCAATGAAAATACCCCAAATTTTTTCGGTAGTGTGGGTTTACGAGTAGTGCCAGAAGTTTCTCTTGTTACAAGTTGGACTGGAAATAGTCTTAATATAGGTGCTTCCTTTGCTCCTTTCAAGAAAACACCCATAGTAATTAACACGATCTTGACAGATCTGACCGACAATTTTGATAACGGCACAGGTTTATCTGTAAGTGGAGGCTATGTTTTCCAGTTTTAAAGTCTAACTTCTGTATTAATTAATAAAGTAAAATGCAAAAGCAATGAGTAAGCAAAAATTGCCTTTGACTATTGGCCTAATATTATTGGTTTTGGGCTGTATTGATGGCGTCGCGCCGATGAAAGCTAATGCTGGTAAAGCTGTAATTCGAGGAACGAGTGAAGATTCTTCCACTTTCTTTGGTAGTAACTTCCAATTTCCTGGCACTAATGTATTAGTCGAGGTAAATAATCAAATTCTTGTTCCAGCCATCATTCAACAGCTTATTAATCAACAGGCGGGCGCGATTATAAAAAACGCAAATATAGGCGATTCCAACGGTTCTCAAAAAGGTGTGATTGGATTGATTCTGGCGTGTTCATCTGATGCCAATGACGCCATTAATCAACTACAAGTTTCCCTATCTAATTCAGGAGCTTCTCAAACTCCCACTCAAACTCTTGTAAAAGCTTTAACGGGATTATTTAAATACTCTGCACCTTCATCAAAACAAAAGCCTAATCTATTTGGTGCTGAATCACAACCGAGTCAAGAAATTAATTCTTGTCATGCTACTGACAATGATGCTCAAATGAATGTGGATGTCACTCAGCTAATCGCTGCTATCAAGGCTTACAATGACATTGTTCTCAAAAGTGATTTAGCAACTTTGAAAAAACTCTCTAAAAATTTAGAGTTCGTTGAAATTGGTAAAGTTCTTAAAGAATTGAGAACTGTTTTAATTTAGAGCCACAAGCTAGAGTTAAAAACTGTTGCAATTTCTATTTTTAAAATAGGGACTAGATATTGATAATAAAAGGATAGGTAAGAAATATTACATACCTTCCTTTATGACTTTTTAGCATGGATATCTAGTTAACGAATAATAATACTGTTGGTATATTTAAAGTGACTTAAACCCTTTAACTTCTCTTATTTTCCTGAGAAAATTCTAGGAGATGAATTTAGGGATTTGAGCTTCGTACTACCAACAGTATTTTTTTGTCTCTAGGTGCTTTCTAATGAGAGACGCACCCGACTGTAATATTAAATTTCAATGGGTTGTAGTCAAACCACTTAGATAGAGACGAAATTTTTCGTGTCTATTTCTACCTGAAACCTACGGCTGCTTGCCAAACAAAAGCTAGCAACAAGAAGAAAACAGGTATGAGAGGCAAAACATCTACCAAAGGGTCAAAAATTTGAAATGCTTCAGGTAATTTTGCTAAAAAAAGTGCTGCTTCCATTTTTATTTAAATCCACCTTTCCAACACAGCTTTCAGAATTGAGAAATATCTTAACACGGCTTGGACATCAATATATTAGTCATTGGTCATTGGGTAGTAGTTATTCTCCTTGTTCCCACGTCCCCGTGTCCCCTTATCCTCTACAGTGGCGTAAGCCAGTGTGCAAATTCGGTGGCAAAGGTGTCGCGCAATATTGCCTCTCTGATCTTTTGAGTAAAGCGAATGAGTTCGGTGATGTTGTGAATACTCAGTAGAGTGTAGGCTAAAATTTCTTGCGATCGCACTAAATGAGATATGTAAGCGCGAGTGAAATTTTGACAGGTGTAGCAGGGACAAGTTTCATCTAAAGGCGTAAAATCTTCACGAAACTTAGCATTCTTTAAGTTCCAGCGATCGCCTTGTACCATTGCAGTACCATGTCTTGCCCACCGCGTGGGAATTACACAATCAAATAAATCTACACCAGAGGTGATCGCCATTACCATTTCTCGATAAGTTCCTACGCCCATCAAATAACGGGGCTTGTGATGTGGTAGTAAAGGCGCTGTTACCTGCACAATCTGGTGAATCAATTCTGGTGGTTCTCCCACGCTTACACCACCAATGGCATATCCGGGTAGATCCAACTCAGCCAAAGCTGTAGCCGCACGAGAACGTAAATCTAAATGTACACCACCTTGAACAATCCCAAACAACGCCTGATCGCTGCGTTGATGAGCCACAATGCAACGTTCTAGCCAACGATAAGTTCGCTCCGTTGCTGCTTCTACCTCTTGACGGCTTGCTGGGTAAGGCGGACACTCATCAAAAGCCATAATTACATCCGCCCCTAGTGTATTCTGAATCTCGATAGACTTTTCTGGTGTCAACTTAATAATTTGTCCATCATGGGGTGAGCGAAATGTTACACCCTCTTCAGAAATTTTCCGCATTTCGCTAAGGCTGAAGACTTGGAAGCCACCTGAGTCAGTGAGCATCGGCCCATCCCAGCCCATAAATTTGTGCAGTCCTCCACCTCCAGCCACAATTGCTTCTCCTGGTTGTAAGTGAAGATGATAAGTATTAGATAATACCATTTGCGCTCCAGTATTCCGCAATTGATCTGGAGTCAGGGTTTTGACATTTGCCAGCGTCCCCACAGGCATAAAACGAGGGGTTTCAACCAAGCCGTGAGGAGTAAAGAAAACCCCAGCCCGTGCTTTTGTCTGGCTACAGCAAGCAAGACATTGAAAAGAAAAATTTGCACTCAAAGCAGAAGTAACCGTTAAGATTAAAGCTAAGTTTAGTTGAGTTTAATTAAACATAACTTATCATTAGATCAACACAGATGCACACGAGAGTAGGGACTAGGGATTAGGGACTAGGGATTAGGGACTAGGGACTAGGGACGAGAAATAAAGAGATCCGAATACTCAGTACCCAATCACCAGTAGCCAGTATATCTGTGGTCGATTTCTAAAGTATGATTTTGCTTGCCATTTTAATTCCTATCAAACTTAACTTGGAATTAATTTCCGGTAGATAGGAACTGATTCAACCCTGAAAGTGTCGGATTACCTCAGCAACCGACTTGGCTTGAGCGATCGCACCTCTGGGTATGTGTGGGTAATCGCCATCAAAAATTTCTGAAATAGAACCAAGACAAGCATCATCGCATAGGTGTTCTAAGAGTGGTTGCCAACTAAAGGGCAATGGTTCACTTGGATAAAAACGCTGCCAAGCCCGGATATAAGGGCCAATTAACCAGCCCCAAATAGTACCTTGATGGTAGGAGCGATCGCGTTTTTCTGAATTACCTGCATATTTACCAATGTACTCTGAATCAGTTGGATCGAGAGTACGAAGACCGTAGGGCGTAAGTAAGCGATCTGTTGCCTTATCTAGTATCTGACGCCCTTGCTGCTCAGAAAACGCACAATGAACGAGTGAAAGTGCAATCACCGCATTCGGGCGCACTTGAGAATTACGGCGATCGTCTGGCTCAATGGTGTCGTACAAATAGCCAAGCTGGGAATTCCAGAACTTTTGCAGTGACTCTTTCACCTGTTGGGCATGCTGGCTATAACGTCGTGCTTGTTTAGCCAGACGGCTTGGTTCAGGAATCGCTTCTTGCTCGCTCAATATTTCTGCCCATCGAGAAGCCCAACACAAAGCTGAATACCACAGTGCATTAATTTCTACAGGTTTACCACGACGAGGAGTCACAGGCTGTCCGTCAACTATCGCATCCATCCAAGTTAGGGCAACACCACGTGCATCCCAACCAACTAGCCCATCTAATGAATCAACTTGGATGTTGTAGCGTGTACCACCGATAAAAGCTTTGTAGATTTGCTGTACCACGGGGTATAGCTCTGTCAAAAACTGCCAGTCTTGCGTAGCCTCCAAGTAAAGTCCTAAAGTTTCAATCCACCACAGTGCTGCATCAATACTGTTATAAAAAGGTTCGCTATCTGCATCAGGCAGTGTATTAGGAATCAAGCCGTGACGACAGTGCAGCCCTAAAGATCTTAAAATATCTCTTGCTAAATTAAAGCGCTGTGGAACTAAGACTAACCCTGGCAGAGAAATCAAGGTATCGCGCCCTATGTCATTAAACCAATGGTAGCCAGAAATAACTGTAGGGCTGCCAATTGAAGTTCGGTAAACAATAAATTGATCGGCTGCTCGTAAAAGTTGCTGCAAAATCGGGGATTGGGTATTGGGGATTGGGTATTGGGGATTGGGGAGTGTGGGAAGTGTGGGGAGTTTGGGAAGAAATTGCTTCTCCATCTCCCCCATCTTCCCTCTCCCCTTGTCCTGTTGTTTGTCTCCCATCCCTTGTTGTCCAAAAATTTGGCAAAGCCGCTCTTGCTCTATTTCTATCGCTTCTGCAAAACTTTCGTCGGTGAGGATGCTCTGAAATCTGTCGGGAAAACCCACTTTTGCTTCCAGTGTGACTACATCTCCGGGGCGAAGAGTAACTGCTAGGTAACCAGGGCTGTAGAGATCTTCGCGATCGCTCAATCCGCGTCTTGTTTCCTCTGGTAAATGATAATTCCAATACCAAACTGCATCTGGTTGATATCTGCCATGAGTCCAGCGCAGGTGCCAAGGTGTGCCAAAATGTCCAGAATCAATCGCTTGTAAGCACACTTGCTTCTGACCAAGTAATTGGGAAAAATGTAAGTCGGGAATTGATTTTTGCTGGTTGTGAAAGTCGCGATCGCTGATCAACAGTCGCAACTTTAAAATTGCAGCATCATTACCCTCATAACGATATTGAATTAAAAGGCGATGACTCAAACAAGAGGAAACGGAAGCGCGAGCGTACAAAGACGTCGAGAATTTATCCACCACATCACTAGCCTCTGCCCCTTCTAACCCATAAGGCATGATAATCTGCCTGCTTAACTGCCAGTTGTCTTCCCCCCAAATCCATTTGGGAACAGGATTGATATCAAAATAGCGTAGCAGTTCATAGCCTGTCGGATCGATCTGACCAAAGCCCCAAAAATTAGTCCCTAATGCTATAAGTTGCTTTGGTAGTTCTAAGCTCGCTTCTAAATGCGAAAGCAGCAGTGTACGCCCCGAAGGCGGGTTAGTCGCGGCAAACAGCCAGCCATGATAGGTGCGAGTGCGGACATCAGAAACTGTACCACTGGCAAAACTTCCCAAGCCATTTGTAAGCAACCATTCTCTCGTATCTAAATCCACCATTTGCTACTCAAAATCGTTATGAGTATGATATAGTTGTAACAGTTCGTAATTTAAGCTGTCAGGGCATGTACAGGAAAGCGTTACCTGTACACAAGTAAAAAGCGGGCAGCTAGACACATATAAGTTCAAGGAGAATTAGTATATGTCAACAGAAGGATGCCTCCGCGTTGGTCAAAGCGCTCCCGACTTTACAGCCACAGCTGTAGTAGATCAGGAATTTAAGACGATTAAACTTTCCGACTATCGCGGTAAGTACGTCATTTTGTTTTTCTATCCCTTAGACTTTACCTTTGTTTGCCCTACTGAAATTATTGCCTTCAGCGATCGATACGAAGACTTTAAAAAAGTTAACACAGAAATTCTAGGTGTTTCCGTTGATAGCGAATTTTCTCACCTAGCCTGGATTCAAACCGATCGCAAACAAGGCGGTGTTGGCGATTTAAATTATCCCCTTGTTTCCGACATCAAGAAAGAAATTAGCACTGCTTATAACGTTCTTGATCCTGCGGCTGGCATTGCTTTACGCGGTTTATTCATCATCGATAAAGATGGCGTCATTCAGCATGCTACCATCAACAATCTAGCCTTTGGTCGCAATGTCGATGAAACTCTGCGGACACTGCAAGCTATTCAGTATGTGCAGTCTCATCCCGATGAAGTTTGCCCTGCTGGTTGGCAGCCAGGCGACAAAACAATGGTTCCCGATCCCGTCAAGTCCAAAGTCTACTTTGCTGCTGTTTAGTATAGTGGAAAACAATTGAAAGGGAACTCTTAACAGGGAACAGTTGCCCGTTAAGAGTTCCCTTCTTCGGTAAAGAATAGCCACAGATAAACATAGATATATCCTCTCTATCTGTGGTTTTCTAATTTAATATTTTAATGATATTTTTAGATATTTTTAATATTTTCAGGGAGAAAATATGTTGACATCTACTAATTTTAGTGGCTTATTAAATGAGCGTTTTTTTAGAAATTTTTTACCAATTCCAGCCAGTAATCAGTTACCGCTAGAATTTTTAACACCAGACTTTCAACTGCCGGATATTACTAATGGCTCTTTAAGAAAATTGTCAAGTTACAGAGGCAAACAACCTATAATACTAGCCTTTACGCGTATTTTTACAGAAAAACAATATTGTCCCTTTTGCTATCCACATATCAAAGCATTGAATGAAAACTACGAGCAATTTAAAAATCGGGGTATAGAAGTTTTAATGATTACTAGTACCGATGAAAGGCAAAGCCAAATAGTTGTCAGGGACTTAGGTTTAAAGCTACCGCTACTAAGTGATCCTACCTGCCGCATATTTCGTTTATATAAGGTTGGACAAGCTTTGGGAGCACCTTTGCCAGCACAATTTGTATTAGATAAAGAAGGTAGACTGCGCTACAAACATTTGTTTTCTTTCTTGGATCATAATGCCAGTGTAGAGACTTTGCTAGAACAATACGATGAAATAGTTAATGGTTAATGGCAGTTAATTACAATCAAAAATTAGCTATCAACCCCTAACCACTGTACGGGCGGGTTTAAAAGATAAATTATCGGTCTTAACCTAAAAATAATCAATGAAACCCGCACGGCAGTCGCTACAACCGGGGGAACCCGACGCCAGGTGCTACAATGCGCTTAACCCGCAAGGGCGCACTGACTCCCCTACTAACCACTAACTACTAACAATTTCTACAACCTGATATTTTGTAGATGACTGCGGGGGTTGTAGGTACGCATAGCGCGGATTTTTTCATAATACTCCCGCTCTTGCGAACTGATTTCTCTAGGAGTGGCGATCGCAATTTTAACTAACTGATCGCTACGTCCACCCTTAGGTTGCGGCCAACCCTTGCCCCGCAAACGCAAAGTCTGCCCAGAACGTACTCCAGCAGGGAGTTTCACATTAACGCTGCCATCAGGAGTAGGTACTTCAATAGATGCTCCCAGCACGGCTTCATCTGGCGTGATTGCCACTTCACAGACTAAATTATCACCTTCAAATTGGAAGAAAGAGTGGGGCTGAAGTTCAACTTTTAAGTACAAATCTCCTCGTTGTTGCGTATAAGGGCTGGTTTGCCCTTTGCCCCGCACGCGCAGGCGGGTTCCTGATTTTGCACCAGGGGGAATGCGAACATCAATAGTTTCATTGCCCAGACTGAAGCGCTTTTGGACACCATGAAATGCTTCGGAAAAAGTCAGAGAAATTGTCGCTTCACTGTCTTGGGTAGTGCCTGTTGTGCCAGCGTCTTGAAAGCCAAAATCACCAAAGCCGCCAAATCCGCTAGGAGCGCCTGTGGAAGTGCGGTAACTATAGGTTTGTCGTCCACCACGAGTGCTACCACCGCCACCACCAAAGCGTCCTAACAACTCATTGATAAAATCATCAAAACTGCCGTACTGACTAAAGTCAAAGCCACCCATATCAACGCCAACACCGCCGCCAGGGAAACCTTGACCGACTTGTTTCCAGTATTGACCGAATTGGTCGTATTTGCTGCGTTTTTCTGGATCTGACAAAACTTCGTAGGCTTCGTTAATTTCCTTGAAGCGTGCCTCCGCCTGTTTATTGCCAGGATTGACATCAGGGTGATACTTACGGGCTAATTTCCGAAAGGCTTGTTTTATTTCCTCTGGACTGGCAGTTTTACTAACTCCCAAAATTGCGTAATAGTCTTTAAAATCGGTTGCAGCCATCTACCAGCCTCCACTAGCAATTCCCTTTATGTTTTTTTCTAGATAAAATTTGAGTCGTTATTTTGCACCGGGTATAATTCCAGGCATATTAAGTCTGATTTTAAGTTAACAAACCTTATATAAAATCAAGTACGGTTCTTGCTTACTGTACGAGCGCAATTCCCGTACTCTCCTCGCTCCGGGGAAAAACAATGCTTAGGCTGTCTAATCCTTCTAGTAAGCTAGGGGGAGCATCCCGGAGTTGACGATACATACGAAATATTACATCTTCTGGCACTTGACGTTCCCGTCTTTTATTGCGAGCTAAACACAACCAAATTGGTGTGTCTACCCAAATTCCGACAATCTGGGTAAAACCGAGATCGCGAGCTATGGTGATGATTTCGCGGCGCTGGCGTCGCTGGGCATTAGTAGCGTCATAAATTACCGTACTATCTGTGGCGATCGCTTGTTGGAATTGTCGCCTGATTTCTCGCCAAATCAATAACCACGATCCCTGAGTTGCCTCATTACCAAATAATAGCCCCCGAATAGCATCGGTGGAAACCAACCGCCATTGGGGGCATTCTGCTAGCAATTGTTTTGCTAGGGTTGACTTACCGCCACCAGGAAGACCAATTAGTAAAATTAGTCTTGTCATTTGTCCTTTGTCATTTGTAACAGATAAACAATGACTATTGACTAATAACTAAATTATCGTTCCATCAGGAATGACAGCATTTTTTAACACCACGACAATACCATTGCGGATGTAAAAACCTTGATTTTCGCGTTCGGCTTCTTGAACGTTGTCTTTATTGACAATTTGTACATCACAACCGATGTGAGTATTTTTGTCAATGATGGCACGACGAATCGTTGTGTTAGCACCTATACCTAAGGGTATGCTGCTATGCTCGCAATCAGACTGGCGTTCGGCAAACGGCTGATAGTAGTCAGCACCCATGATGAGAGAATCTTGGATGACACAACCAGCTTCAACCCGCGATCGCACTCCTAAAACCGAATTTTCAATCCGGCAATTTTTGAGAATACAACCTTCACTAATAATTGACTGTGTTACATGGCAATCTAATAACTTGCTGGGAGGGAGGTAACGAGCGCGAGTGTAGATTGGCGCGTGCTCATCATAGAAACTAAAAGGCGGACGGGGTTGTTTAGTTAGTGCTAAATTCGCATTATAAAACGCTTCTATTGTTCCGATATCTTCCCAATAGCCATCAAACAAGTAGGCTTGAATGTTGTAGTCATTGGCTGAATCTGGAATAATTTCTTTGCCAAAATCAGTGCGTTCAGTAGCATCTTTTAACAACTTGGTCAAAACATCTCTTTTAAAGATATAAATCCCCATTGAGGCGATATAAGGTTGTTGCTCGGCTTGGTTTTTTTCTAAGCCAAGGATGGTAGTATCAACCGCCATTTTCTTGAGAGCATCGCCTTTGGGTTTTTCGCTAAAGTCTACTACCCTTCCAGACTGATCGATTTTCATCAAGCCAAAGTCGGAGGCGCGGCGCTCATCAATGGGTATTACAGAAAGAGTAATATCAGCCCCAGTTTCCCTGTGACGCTGAATAAATTGGCGATAGTCCATCCGGTATAGGTGATCGCCTGATAGTATTAAATATTCGTCTACACCCCATTCTTCAAACAGCCATAGGTACTGACGAACCGCATCTGCTGTACCTTGGAACCAACTGAGGTTTTCTGGCGTTTGCTGGGCAGCAAGCACTTCCACAAATCCCTCAGTAAAGCCAGAAAAATTATAGGTACGCGCAATATGGCGATTCAGCGAAGCCGAGTTGAATTGTGTCAGGACGTAGATTTTGAATATTTCGGAATTTATACAATTACTGACAGGAATATCAATCAAGCGATACTTACCTGCCAGTGGTACAGCTGGTTTAGCGCGTAATTTTGTTAACGGATATAGGCGGGTACCTGCGCCGCCACCGAGAATGATTGCTAAAACTCTTTTCACAAGTTTCTCCCGACTGCCTTTCAACTCTCACCTACAGTTTAGGACTGTCTGTACCTGCTGGTAAGGGGGGATCAGAGATTTCTAGTGAGTTAAGTTTGCTGTATGCTGCCACAGACAAGTAGCATTATCTATTGCTATTACAGGAAAACGAGTGTATAAATTTAACTTAAATTTATGATCTACCTATGCTTCTTCCACCTAACTGTCTATCCATCAAATGCAGCTTTTGGGATAGCTTTAGATACTGTACCCAAGGTTGCTCTGATAATTTAGAAATTTCATTAGGTGATAGAGTAGCACTAAATACATCTTTTGCTTTGTTAATATCACTAACACCCAAATTTTCTAAGATAGTGATCGCAGCAGATCCGTCTGTAATTGGTTCAGTGTGAATAAAGACTACCAAACTACGTTCTTCTGGATCGTGAACTTGATTTAACGCCATTGCAAGAGCAGCGTCTAGCTTCTGATAGTTCATCTAAAAAATCTCCCATCAATACCCCGTCTACTTTCTTGTTCAGACAGATAGATGGAAAGTAGGGCGAGATATTACCACTTTCCGAATCACAAAGAGCAGACTAAAATCAGCCTGCTCTAGAATTACCGTAGCAAATTTATTGCTTTCAATTGCCTACCCTTATGTAGAGCTAACTGACGCTTTTACCTACGACTAATTACAGATTCATGAGTTTAAGAGATCTCTCAATAAATTACTCTACTCTTGAGTGAGCTTTAGCGTATCAATCAATCCAAAACCCCATTTACCATCAAAAGTTCCCGCAGCTTTGCCAGGAATAGAACAATTTTTACACAACAGTTCTTTGACCTTCGCTGGATCTATATTGGGGTTTTTCTGCAACAACAATGCAACTAAACCAGTGACAAACGGTGTTGCCATACTTGTACCAGCCATCGCTACAAATTTGGAATTTATCATCATTGAGCGATTAAGATTGGCATTCGAGGAGAGGGCAGAAATAATCATCGCTCCTGGTGCTGCAACATCGGGCTTTTGAGCACCATTACGCAATGGGCCTTCGCTGCTAAATTCAGAAATACTATTTAACTCTAAGCCTATTTCTTGCTCGTTGTTGTCAATGTCTTTATATTTCACTCTAGTGGTATAAGAAGCAACTGTAATCGCGCTGCTGGCTGCTCCTGGTGAACCAATTTTCACTGCATCAGATACACTTTTACCTGTAAAAAATACAGATGGAGAGTCACTTAATGTCCATACGTCTAACTGTACATCACTTCCTGATGCTTTGCGTACTCGCAATTGCCAAATGCCACCTTGTACGGGTTGATTAAACCTGTCGTTACCCAAACCGCGAATTTGTACGAAGAAATTATACTCTCCGTTGACTGGATCAGGGCCGGGTGTGACAATTTCTACTCGTGCATCCGGTAAAGTATATAATTTGGAAGGATTATCGTCAGCAATGATCGCTTGAAAAGGTGTCACAAAACCTTTGGGGCTGCGCACAGAAACTTCTAACTGCCCACCTTTGGAATACCAGCCGTTTAACCAGACTATGCCTGCTTGATTTAAGGGAACGTTAAAGCGCATTGTATGCAGTCGATTGCCTGTAACCTGGGTTTGACCGTGAATATTGTCGTTACCTTCGTTACCTGCTGCACAGCAGACAATCCGTCCTGGGCCAGTTTCGGCATCAATGATTTTTGAGAGAGAATCGCTGCCATCATGAGCATCAGCGTGTCCGCCCAAACTTAGATTTACCACTGCTGGACGTCCCATTTCTGTTGCTACCCGAAAAATATAGCGAACGCCATCGGCAATGTGGGCATCTTGTAAGTCAGTTTTAACGATTACCAATTCTGCATCTGGTGCAACACCATTATAGGTACTGTCAGAAGCAGCAGCAATTCCGGCTACGTGAGTACCGTGACCGTCTGTATCTTGGGACACGCTCAACAGTGCTTCGGTTAATTCAGCTCCATAACCACCTTCTGATACTCCTGGTCCTGGTAAAGTCTGATCCCAGATGCGGAGAATGCGCCCTGCAAAGGCAGGGTGTTTGGGATCGATACCACTGTCTACGACACCGATAATAACTCCTTTCCCTGTCAATCCAGTTTCATTTTTGAACTCTGGTAATTTTACTGCCTTTGCTGCTACATCCATGCGCAAGTGTAATTTACGCGATGGTTTGATCCGTTGGATGGCATCCTCTTGTGATAGAGCGTCTAAACTTTCTAAAGGCAAGTAAGCTGTCCGCACAGTTCCTATATCTTGGTTAACCTCAATACCGTATTGTGATAAATAACTCAAGTCAGCTTGTTCATCACAGTAGATAAAAACGACACTACGGGTTGGCTTGAGGGCTGCTTTGGGAGTAATTATGCCCAGCGATCGCTTATGGAGAATTAAAGCTTCTTGTCCTTCTCTTTGATAATCTTCATAAGCTAAAAGTAGTCCAGGAGAGAGCTTTTCGTATCTCATTTACACCTCAAATTATCTTCAAGTGCTGCAAGATTTTAACAGGTTAAATCGCTTGGGTATCTATAATACACAAGTAATTTTTATTACTTTGTCTTTTAATGCAAATATATCTATATAATATTTACGAGTAAATTATATTACATACTCAAGTAAGCGTAAAATTACTTATAATCCCTGATTCATCACTTGCACCTATATGTATTTCATTGTGATCTTCTTAATCACTCGTAATTGGCATCAGCTAGAAACTAATGCTTGAACAAAGCTATTTACTGAATACAGTGTCTAACTCACCAATTACGTATAAGGTGAAGAGAAAAATAAATCTATCGATTAAGAGTAACAGAGCCTAGAGACTCTAGTTCTCATTACCAGGTTCAACCTGGTAACGAGGAATCACAATCCCTGTTTCCCGTTACTTCCCAATCCCCTATACCCAATCAAGACTCATCCTCTAATTTTGTTAAATAAAGACTCGTACTTAGCAGTTACATCGGGTGGTAAGGGAAGTAAAAATTCGCTTTTGGCAAAAATTTCGTTATTGTTTCTGAGCAAATTACGTAATGCTGCTTGGAGATTAGAATATTCAATTTTTGGAGAAATCGGTGAATTTGTTCTAGCGAGCAGAGAAATTTGTTCAGCTATGTTTGGTAACCAACAAAAATCGATCCATTGGTATGCTAAGTTTTCATTTGTAGCACTTGCTGGTCTTACCCACACATCTGCCCACAATGCTGTTCCTGATTGGGGAGTAACTGCGGCAAGTTGAGGATAACGTCCAATTACTGGTAATACATCATTTGACCATCCAACCGCCAGCCAAGTATCTCCTATGATTAGAGGTTCTAAATATCTTGTGGAGCTATAAAGCTTAACCTGTTGATTGAGAGCGCTTAATTCTTGTTCCAAGTTGGGAATGCTTTCCAAATTTTGCGTGTTGTAAGATGCTCCCAGCTTCTTTAGCACTAGTCCTATTACTTCCCGTGGCTGGTTGAGTACAGAAATGCGATCGCGTAGTTCGCGTCGCCATAAGTCGCTCCAATCTGTCGGTATCCAACCCAATTCTCGAAATTTATCGCGATCGTAAACAATCACCGTGCTACCCCAACGGTAAGGAGCCGCCCAAATCCTTCCTTGAGGATCTGGGTAACCTTGCTCGTTGCGTGTTACTAATTCCTGCCAGCGTTGAGGTAAAGTAGGCCATTGTTTGAGCTGTCCTACTTCTAGTGGTTGAATTAGTTTTTGCTCGATTGCTGTTTTTAGCCAATAATCTCCTAAAGTCACCAAATCAGCAGCAGTATTTGCTGATGCTCCTAAAGGCAGGGGGAGATTCCATTTTTTCTCGGAATTGGTTTTAGATTGATTATGCCAAGTTTGTAATTCTTGGTATAAATCCCGTAACTGTTCTACAGGGGCAAAATTTAGTTGTGCCTTTTGCTGCAAAGCTCGTCGGAATTTATCAACTACCTGAGCGGGGATAGAGCCTCTTAAAAGTTGAACAGTTAATGTCTCCTGGTTGTTGTTAGTGCATCCAAGCAGTGACTGCAGCAGTACTAGTGTAATACTGCTTTGCAAAAAAGACCGTCTATACATTGATTTGAGATTTTAGTTTATCACTCATACTATTTAACCAAATTGCCTGATTCCCCTTGCTACTGACCAAACAACGCCATAACCAGTCTAATTAAGAAGATTTCTGTAAGCAACAACCATAGGTTATTGAGATTAAGATACACGCTTACTCACTAATCTTTTATATTTTAGGATTCTTTAAATCAGACACATTCTTGAAGTCTTAAAAGAGCATCAAGCAGCAGTGGCTAGAATTATAGACTTTCTAAGGTACTGTGGGCAGAAAACTGTCTTAAAAACAATTATTTTCACTATATTTCAGAATAATCAGCTTTTTTATAAGTATTTTTCCTTGAATTTATGATTTAATTTATCCCACTCAAAATAATCAGCCAAAATCGCTGTATTTACATAGGCATAATTACTGTCATCTGTCTGAAGTTAAGCGCCAGAGACTACAAAAGAGATTTTTCGTCACGAGTATTGCGCGATATGAGTTATATGGGTGTTTACTTAGTTAATTCTTACCTTGGCCAGAAGTCACTAAGTCTCTAGCTGTAAATATTCTTGTTTGATAATTTGTCAAAATTTAGTGATATCTAAGTTGATAAATTACCATTAGCAGCTTTAACCATTAGCTTTGCCAAGCTTGAGTATACTTGATGAGTTTTTCTTCGATATACTGCTAAAAACTAAAGACAATTAAGGTAAAGCATGGTTTTTTTGAAAAAACTCCGAGAAAGTAAATTTTCTCAATGCTAAAATTGAGTAAGGCTATAGGCAATATTTAGAAATGTTACCAATTGATTAATTAAATGTTCAATCCTAAAAAATAATATTAAAAATTAAAAAAATCATAAGTATATTTAACGTTGCCAGTAAATTGAATAACATAGAGAAAAATAAGCGGACGAGGGTATTAAATGGAGCCATTACAAAAGCAAGTCCTGACATTGAGTTATAAACTGGATGCCCTCTACCAAGTGATTGAGCAGCTTGATAATAAAGTATCTCAAGCTTTATCGACGTGCTGCTTGGAAACAACACACGAGGATAGAGATAATGTTCTAGAAAATGTTGAGACTGGCCGCTTACAGTTTAAAGCACAATTTAGTCTTAACCCGGAGATGGAACACAAAGATGTAATAGCAGACGGTATTTATCCAGACTCGAATCTTCAGGGAGGAGACAAGCAAATCACGCCGGAAATTCAAATCCAAAGACTGACAGCACAGTTAACGGCAGCATACAATCGGATTGCTGCTCTAGAAGAGCAATTACTACTCAAAAGAATTCACTAATAAACTCATTAGTCAATCTTCCACAAATGATGTTGTGTTAACCCTAGACTACTGAACTATAAAGTTGAAATAAACCTTTAAGTTGAGCTTCAATGGCTTTTAAAAGTTGATGTTGCTGCCTATCGTAAGTAAGATGAGCGGCGATGCAAGCTCCTCCAGCCCCCAGCCCTTCTTTTACAAAACCCTGTTCATAGGCTTGAAGTTGGGGGTAAACAGAATTAGCAAAACTTAATTGAGTGGCTAGTAAGGGCGGAGGAGCACCGCCCAATTTTATGCTGTGTTCACCCACTAGCTGGGCTAAATCTACAGTACCTCCTGTCGGATCTTCTGCTACCCAACGCGTTGTACCGATGACTACTGCTTCTGGGTGCCAGGGTAAATTATAAGCTTGAGCGATCGCACTCGTGAGGGCGTATACTGCCAGCATTTGTGTGCCACCAGCAAGCATAACGCCACAACTGCGGCTGAGAGCGATCGCCATTCCTGCTGCGACAACTTGCATGGGATCACCCACCGCCGCTACAAGTTGGAGAGGATCTATTAGGGGTGTAGGAGTGGAGGGGTGTAAGGGTGTAGGGGAAATAAAGTGGTTGGTAGTTAGTTGTTTATTACTCCTGTGCTCCCTCATCTTCTCCAAACCTGCCTGTACTACTGCCCACTTTTGTGCGTGGTTACAAACGGGGTGGCTGCTGTTGACTTTTCCCACTGCATTTATGCCCAAACCCGTTAGGATTGCCAAAGCAGTTGTCGTTCCGCCGACAACACACTCACCCAAGACTAGGTAGCCTTTTTGAATTTTGTTAGCTAGGCGATCGCCCCACAAAAGTCCTTGTTCTAGCAAGTTGTGTACCATTGCTAGTTCCATTGCATTAGCGTGACTTAAGCACCGGGCTGGAGAACCGCCCAAATCAATTACTGGCACAGCAGGGGGCTGAGGCAAACCAGCATTAAATAAATAAATTGGTATATTGAATTCCTCCACCACCGCACGGGTAATTAACACTGGAGATGCACCAGCAATCAGAGGTGGTAGGGGATATTGGGGTTTTTTTTCTGTACCGTAGTAGAGAAATTCGGCATCAGCAACTGCTGTGTATTTGCGATCCTCAATCGTGCGCCCGGCTGCGGATATTCCGGGAATTAAACAAGTGTCAGTAAATCCTAAAATGCAAGCAAATACGGGCGAGCAATCACGATACCGAGCGAGCCATTCCTTTCCCTGTTGGGTTTGGGTATAAATACGAATTAAGTCATTAGTCATTAGCTTAAGACAAAGGAAAAATGACCATTACTCATAATCCATCAAAACTTGTACCCAGCGTGGTGGGCGGGGAATGGGGTTGCCTAAGCGATCCAAGAGCAACCATGCTGCCAGATGTACGACGAATAGGTAAATAAAGTTGTTGAATATGATAAGAGCGATCGCTCCTAGATTAATCGTATACACACTAGGAGATGAGAGTATGCCCAGCCTGAGGAATAACCACTCAATCATATCTGTCACTTGGTTAATCACATAAACCCAAAGGTCTTCTCCTGACAACAAAGACAAAAGCCACAACCGAAAAAATACTCCTACAGTACCCAATATTGCACCCAAGCTAATTGAAACAATCCAGGGAACGCGACGATGCCAAGTTGCTCCTAAAAGTACTCCCATAAAGCCAAAGGGCATAACAAATAGTGAACTACGGACAGGCCCCATTAATACCGATAGCAGCAAACCACAAGTGACTGCTGCCATCCACGCTGCTCTTTGTCCCCAACGCAGGTAAACTAGAGCGATCGGTACTGGGAAAAAGATCCGCAACACCGGGCCTAAAGGAAAATAGAAATTAATAAACCAAATTAAGCTAGCAGCACTGGCTAAAAATGCTGTTTCCACCATTCTCAAGGGTGCATCTAGCTTTAATTGGGGTTGTCTTAAATGATTTTGTTTATCTGGATATGGAGGAGTTACAGAGTTGTAGGGTTGGGAGTTGGGACGTTCTTCTGGCTCATCGGTTGGAGAATCTATAATGCTCATATTAAAGAAGCTAAACAATCATTCTTTCTAAAGCTGACACATCTGGGATACAAATGACTTCTTGATCCCGCTTGATCAACCCTTTCTTTTCTAGTCTTGTCAAAACTCTTGTCACTGTTTCCCGTGCCAGTCCGCTTAAGCTACTTAACTCCCGATGAGGTAAATTAGGAATTTCTGTTCCCGTTTCTCCTTTTTTCCCTTGTCCCTCTGCCAAAAATAATAACGTATCTGCTACACGCGATTGGCTATCAGATTCTCGTAAACGCAGTCGTCGATTAACCTGCCGCAACCGCCGTGCCATTAATTGTGCCAATCTTACCCCTGCCAAAGGTTCTGTCTGAATTAATTTGAGAAAATCTTGAGCAGGCATACTGCCAATCACAGTCGCAGTCAAAGTAATCACGTCAGTGGAGCGAGGCACTTCGTCGAGTGCAGCCATTTCGCCAAATAATTCTCCTTTGCCAATAATATTTAGCGTGACTTCTTTACCTTCTAAATTATAAGTACGAATTTTTACCCATCCCTCAATAATAAAATATACAGACCCTCCCCAGTCATTTTCTAGCAGGATCACTTGATTGGCTGGGTGAGTGCGAGTAACCAGATGAGCGAAGGCTATTTCTATAGCGCTTCCGGGCAATCCTTGAAAAAAGGGAGCCGATAAAATCCAGGGATTGGCGGGTGTCTGGACGCTATGCCGATCTTCCATTACGAAATCTAATTGATAAACGCTGCAATAAACACAACAAACAAAAGCGCCATTCTCAACCTCAGTACAATTCGTCGTGAATCGGAGTCAGAAAACAATAGTGCCGATCGCTCTGGATAAACAGTTAGACTTCAGGCTACTCCCAAACCCCTTTTCATGATCACGTGTACTAAACTATCAAAGCACAAGCCCTTTCCAAGATAAAACTAAACTATATTACACAATCAAGTGACAAGAGGATTCTCAACTATTTTTACCTGGTAATAAAAACTAGGTAAAAATTTGGGTGGGTGTTTCACCCGCTTTCGGAACTGGTACAAGATATATGGCTGGCTACCTATACTGCAACCATGATGACCGGAGTACAGGCAAGTTATATCAATCATACTCAAGCTCCTAAAATTTTGCTAAGGCTGTTTTCAGCTATTGCTAAAATTTGTAGCAATCATGCCTATCGCCGAAATTAACTGTCTGTTGTAAAATATTTCGTTTTAGTAACTTATTGAAAATAATTCTGGAACTTTTGGAAAATTAGGTTGACGTTGGTTTTTTAGCTCAAATTTTACAAAGGGTACAGATAGTCGCACTTAACTGACCAGTTTAACAAGAGGTTGAAAATTAAAAATAATGCATAAGTTTTGGTTTTTTAGTACCGTGTAAACACCGAGCAGATTTCTTGGGAGTTGCGAACTCAGTGGCGATCGCCCACGAGATTGGAACGCTCAACTGATGCATAACATCATGACAGTAGTAATAAAGTAATTTCTGCAATATCAGACGTACAGTTTTAGCGAAGGTAAATTAAAGTGACTTCCCGCACAACTGAAATTCAAACATTGATCGCAGACATTGATAGTTTACTAACTAACAAACGCCTCTCAAAGCTTCTCTCTAGCGAAGGAGAACAACCAAGACAGGTTTTAGAAAGAGTTCGTAATTTTCTTGTGAGTTACACGGAAACTGAGGCGGAAGTAGGTAGCCCAGAAAACCAAGAGCAAAATCAGCAACCGCGACTGCTGTCACCTTTACTAGCAAGATTTGTGGTTAAAAATAATCACTCTTCTTTATCGCGGCACAAGCAAGCCAACCAAGAGAGAGAAGATGTGAACTCTACCGAGACGAACGTATTTTCGTCATTGCTGGCACCATTACAAGCAGAAATACAAGGGCTTTTACAAGAGCGGGCAAGCCTTGTTCAGGAAATTAGGCAGCTAGAACAAAGACGGTTACAAAGCTACTCCCTTGCCCAGCAGTTGGCGAACCAAGAACAAATCATTACAGATTTTTTACAGGCAGTAACAAATCGACTGGGGGGCAATTTCCAGCCTCAGAAGTCGCCAACTTTGGCTAATTCCCCACAGGAGCAATGGCTCGCCCTTGGTGCTGCTGGTTCATCTGCGGCAAATAACAAAGGTGAACTAGAACAAGTATCATCTTCTGGTGAATCTTTATTAGAGTCACAAGATCAGCTGGCGCGGTTAACACGTCTTGCGAATGAATTGGATCGACGGCTACTTGCCCTTGACGGCAGTGTAAATGTGGTGTTTGAGTCACTACAGCGCAATATTCACACCTATAATGAGTCTTTGTCTCAGGCATTGGCAAGAATGTATAGTAAGGGGCTGCAAGGAGAACAGTTATTGACGGGCTTAATCAATAATTTTGCCCAGCAGGCGCAGCTACAAATCAGTTCTCAGGAACCGTTTACTATTGATATTCATAAAGAAACTTTATCTGCCAATCTCAGAAGTCTGGAGGCGGGTAATACAATTTCGGAATCTACACTAGAAGATAGTTCAACTGCATTTACCAGTAATTTCCCAGCAACCGACTCTGTGCTCAGTGAGGATAATTTAGGGACAGAGTTAGAGCAAGATGAGCAAAACACGCCGGATACTACTAATGTCACTACTAATGAAGTAGAGCCGGAGAACTCTGTGTCAATCCGCGATGAAGTAGAGCAACTTTATGCCAGTTTGTTTGGCACTGAAATTGCAGTTAACTCTGAAACTTCTTCTGAGGAAGCCAATACTGAAATCCCAAATGATAAGATAACTTTTGATGAAACTCCTGCAAGCAATCAACCAACCTCAGAATTTGTTCCTCAAGAAGTAATTCTTGAAAAGATAGATGCTCCAGAGGAATCATCTGTTGATGAAATTACTGGGAATAATCAGCAAATATCAGAGTTGTTTCATCAAGAAGTAACTGTTGAAAAGACAGATGTGCCAGAAGAATTTCTTGTTGATGAAACTGGTACTATCAGTCAGCAGGAATCAGAATTTGTTCCTCAAGAAGTAGTTTTTGAAGCCCCCAATCTTCCAGATGAATTATCTAGTGATTTTTTGAATACTGATGAAATTCGGCCCTCAGATACCAGCGACGAATTTCAATTACCAGATTCTATTCTTAGTGGCTCAGATCCCTGGTTTGATGAACCGGATGCTGGTCTTTTAGATTCAGGTAATACCAACGTCATAAATACACAAAATACATCCGAAGTTGTCAGAGAACAATTATTAGATTTATCAAATAAGATGACATTTGCGGAGGATACACAAACTTCATCTGTATCACCAGACGAGTCAATTAGTGTTGATCCAACTACAAATGTTGGTACTAATGAGCAGTTATCTGAAATAGAATTGCTAGAAATTTCGGCAAGTACACAACCAATTCCCATAACCGAAGAAAGAGAGATTTCCTCAGATGACTATATTGTGGCATCACCACAAGAAAATTTACTGGCACAAGCAGAAAATCAGAATCTAGCTGTACCAGAAATTTCCTTGGATCGAGAGCAGTTGCAGCAATTGGATCTAGATTTAGCTAATTTTGATGAACAAAATAATTTAGAACAGCAGGTTGCAAAAAATTTAGAATCTCAAGAAACAGATGAGGGACAACTTGCTACTACTTTTTCGAGTACGCAGTTAGCTGAAACTGAAAAAAATGAAGAGAAAACAGATTCTTCAAAAATTATTTTGTCTTCTGATTCTAACTTTGGAAATCTTACAGAATCTAAGTATAATACTCGAAATTCGGCCTGGTATCTCGGTATTGATTTGGGTACAACGGGGATTTCTGCGGTACTGTTGAATCGCTCCACGGCAGAAATGTATCCTCTATATTGGTCAGCACAAAACCAACCAGAAGCAATTTCTAACACAAAAGCATTTCGTTTACCAGCAGAAGTTTATTTGCCGCCAACGGCTTATTCTGGACATCATCTAGAAACAGAAACTAAACAAGCACAGGAGCGGGCTAATGCTAGTAATGCACCTGCTGTGACACAAAATCTTTTTTCTGCACAGTTAAAACCTTATTTACACATCGCCCTCCCTTACAGAAACGAACGGCAAAAATGGGAACCAGTATTGCAATTCAATGAAGTTGCGATGATTCCTTTGGTTTGGGTCACGCGATCGCTCTCAAAATTGTTGTTGACGTTAAAATCTGATCCTAGCAGCACAACTCTCGGTTTAACTGCATCGGCTGCTGGTTTAGATCAACAAATCTTACATCATGCGATTGATAATATTGCTGGTGTGATCTGCACCTGTCCTTGGAATTGGACGGAACAATATCGTTTTAATATCCGCGAAGCCTTACTAATTAGTAAAATTGTCCAGCATCCTCAACAAGTGTTTTTTGTCGAGGAAACGATCGCCTGTTTACTTTCAGAACTCGATGGTGCCAACGGTGAAGTCGTCAAATTAAGTGAGAGTCCAGTTCCTCATGCTGCTAAAATCAGCGATCGCCCTGTGGTTGGTAACACTCTGGTAATTAATATTGGGGTATCGGCAACAGAAATGGCATTGGTTGATTTGCCAGAAAACCTGGAAGATTTAACCCACGATAATTTTATGCTCCACGGTTTTGCTTATGCAGCTAAGGGAATAGAGCAAGACATCATCTGTCAATTACTGTTGTCAACAAAATGGCGACAACCAATCACCTCCAACCAAGACAATGGCAATGCCACAAGCGGTAATGCCTGGAACTGGCAACCAGCTGTTTATGGTGTGGAGCAAATGAGTTTTGCAGATTTAGGATTAGAATCCTTGAATTTACCGCGCCCTGGTGAACCGGATGTTGGCGATCGCATCCGCCTTCAGCAACGGCTCGAAAGCTCTTTACTTGGTAAGGCAGTTTTGGATGCAGCCATAGCCTTAAAGTTAATTTTGCAACACCAAGAATCTTTCAGCATGGAATTATCAGATCAGCGTTGGAACCTACAGCGACGGGATTTAGAAAGCCATGTATTCGTTCCATTTGTCCGTCGCCTTAACCGTGAACTCAACAAGTTATTAGTAGCAAAAGGTATACCTACAGAAGCAGTTCAGCAAGCAATCCTGACTGGTGGCACAGCTAATTTGGGTGCAGTTTCTCGTTGGCTGCGGCAAAAACTCCCCAATGCGAGAATTATTCAAGATGCGTACATGGATGAAAATGGCAGCCCGATTTGTAGCCGGGTAGCCTATGGTTTAGCAATGCTGCCTCTACATCCGCAGGTTTTAGAAGTACCCAAGCAACAGTACACCGATTATTTCCTGTTTACAGAGTTGTTGCGCCTGATTCCAGAGCGAGCCGTATCTTTAAATGATGTGATCGAATTATTTGAGACTCGTGGCATCAATACTCGTAGCTGTCAGCAACGCCTACTAGCTTTTTTAGAAGGTGAACTACCTCCTGGTTTTCTACCTAATGGCACCGCTTATAACTGGCTTGCCCAAATTTCTAGAGAGAATTTAGATTATAAGGCGATCGCAGAAGCACCACTTTTTGAAAAACAAGGCAACTTTATCTATCGTCCTAATTCCACACAATTGCATTCTCTACGTCGTTATCTGGATATCATCAAAGTCAGTACTCAGCAATCGCTGGAGGAACCCTACACGGTGAATTTTGCCTTAGGGGTAGTGCGTTAGTGGAAGAAGAACTGGGGACTAGGGATGAGAAATGACAAACCTAGTACCCAATACCCAAATTTGTCGTTTCTGTATATCGATTTTCGATAACGAAAAACTATACATCAGTAAGAATCTCTGTTACGATGCTGTTGAGCAGTCAGCTCGGTAAAACAGTCGGAATTTATAAGGATTGTATGGCTTCTCAACCACACCAATCTCTCAAGCGGCAGCTAGGTATTCCAGGGGCGATCGCTCTGGGTTTAGGCTCCATTGTAGGCACAGGTGTATTTGTCAGTATTGGGTTGGCGGCGGGAATAGCAGGCCCCGCCATGCTGATTGCCGTTGCCATTGGAGCATTGGTTGCTACTTGTAATGGATTGAACAGTGCTCAACTGGCAACAAATCATCCTGTGAGTGGGGGTGCCTACGAATACGGCTACCGTTATCTCAATCCTTGGTTGGGATTTACAGCAGGTTGGATGTTTTTAATTGCCAAATCCGCCTCTGCTGCCACAGCAGCATTAGGCTTTGCTGGATATGTGCTAAATTTATTCGGTTTGTCTGACCGTTCATTGCTGGTTCCCACTGCGTTGGGGGCTGTTGTCATTCTCACTGGTCTGATTTTAACGGGCATTAAGCGCTCCAATGTAATTAATATCGGCATTGTGTCAGTTACAATCTTCTCGCTAGTCTTTTTTGTACTAGCAGGTTTACCCCTTGCGATCGCAGAAGGTGCTACGAACTTTACGCCATTTTTTCAGAGTGGAACAGAGGGAGGAACGAATACAGCAATTGGATCTGTGTTCCACGCTGCCGCTTTGATGTTTGTGGCTTATACAGGTTATGGGCGTATTGCGACCTTGGGGGAAGAAATTCGTGAACCTCGGCGTACAATTCCGAGAGCGATGATCACAACATTGATTATAACCATGTTGCTCTATACAGGAGTGGCTGTAGTTGGCATTGGCTCTGTAGGGGCGGATACTTTGGGCAGTGTCACCCGCCAAGAGGTAGCACCATTAGAAGTGGCGGCTCGTAATTTCGCTGTGCCGGGTAGTTCTATCATTATGGCTGTGGGGGCTGTGACTGCAACCCTGGGAGTCTTGCTCAATCTGATTTTAGGTTTATCTCGTGTGCTGTTTGCAATGGGTCGCCGCCGTGATCTGCCAAGGGTAGTTGCCCGATTAAATCAGTCTACAACACCCTATATTGCAGTCATCATTATGGGAGTTGCGATCGCAGCCATTGTGCTAATTGGAGATGTGCGAATCACCTGGTCATTTAGTGCATTTACAGTATTGGTGTATTACGCACTGACTGATTTATCCGCACTACAAATTCCTGACTCGGATCGATTATATCCCCGATGGATTGCCTGGGTTGGTTTATGTGCGTGCCTGTTTCTGGCTTTTTGGGTTGAGCAGCAGATCTGGTTGATGGGATTGGGGCTGATCGCCGTTGGGCTAGTGTGGCGATGGGTGATGCAAAATCTATCTGCCTATTCTGCTGAAGATTGATACAAGAGTGGGGCTTAAATGAGATGGATGCCCTGATTTCCCGTCGAGCAAGCAAAATGTCTGCTAAATTTGGTCTCAATCAAAATAGCAAAACATAGTAATCTTTTATTACTCTTCCTCAAACAATTCACCAAAAAGCTCTTTTACCTTTTCCTTCGCTTCATCTAGCATAGCTTTACCTTGAGGAGTTGCCCGGTAATATTTCCGCAATTGCCGCCCCGATCGCTCCTCTACAGAAGATAGGTAGCCCTTGCTCTCCATGTCATGCAGCATTGGGTAGAGGGTTCCAGCACTGAGTTTATAGCCGTGGCGTGCCAGTTCTTCAATAATACCTAGTCCAAAAATTGGTTCTTGAACTGCATGATGCAGAATGTGAAGTCGAATCAAGCTAGAGTAAAACTCTCGTCCATCCATCGGGCAATGTTTTTGTCACATTTAAAATTTCATTTTCGCCTATATGGCGCTAGGCTATTGTTGGGTTGCCGTACCAAAATCCTCTACTCTTGAAGGGATATCAACACCGACAGTAGTGTGGGTAGTTTTGTACGTACTTCGTAATACAATCACCACTTGAAGGTGTTCACCCTGGGGCGATCGCCTTTTTGTAGATTCATAAAGAAGTGTCTTTCCCAACCCATACTAAAGCGGAGGTAAAAAATGCCAATAGATTCATTATTTACCAACCGAGTAGCAGTGCTGGCGACAATGCACCAAAAAGAAAAAGTTATTGCCCCAATTTTAGAAGCAGAGTTAGGAATTCAAGTTATCGTACCCCAAAATTTTAATACTGATGCTTTCGGTACATTTACTAGAGAAATTAAACGTCCAGGCAATCAAATTGAAGCTGCAAAATTGAAAGCAGAAAAAGCATTAGAATTAACTGGTGCAACTCTTGCAATCGCCAGTGAAGGAAGTTTTGCACCCCATCCGGAAATACCTTTTATTTCTAGTAACAGAGAAATTGTAATTTTTTTAGATAAAAACAATAATTTAACAATTGTTGGTGAAGACTTTTCCACAGATACTAACCATAATCATATAGTTGTAGAAAATATCGAGCAAGCATTGAAATTTGCGAAAAAAATTGGTTTCCCTGAACATGGTTTGGTAGCTATGTTCCGCGAATTTCCTCAAGATGATAATGAAGTTATTAAAGGAATAGTTACAGAAGAAAAATTAGTAGAAGCGGTGAATTTTATAATTAAAAATTCACTGACAGGAAAAGCACATCTAGAAACAGATATGCGGGCAATGTATAACCCTACACGGATGAAAAATATCGCTAAAGCCACTCAAAATTTAGTAAAAAAAATTAACAGCCGTTGCCCACAATGTTCTACACCTGGTTTTGAGGTTGTTAGAAGAATTCAAGGATTACCATGTGCGATGTGCTATATGCCGACTTCCTTGACTGTTGCTGTTATTGATCAATGTCAAAAATGTGGGTTTAGTCAAGAAAAAAGATTTCCTCATGGAATTGAATACGCCGATCCAGGACAATGTATGTACTGCAATCCTTAATTATGCATGGTTAGTTAGATGTTTTCCCATCAGATACGACAGGCGAAGTCTCTCCCCAACTTCCGGTAAACACAAATGTTTCTAGGGGCTGGCGCTGGCGTGGAGCAAATTCACGTTGTTGGTATTGTTCAGGTAATTCTTCCGGATTGCCTGGATATCCAACTGCGATCGCTGCGACTGGTTCATATCCCTCAGGAATGCTGTACAACTCCCGCGCCTTAGAAACATCGAATCCTGCCATTTGGTGAATAAATAAGCCTAGAGAAGTTGCTTGAGTTGCCATACTACAAGCTGCTGCCCCCACATCGTGAAAAGCATGACGGTTTTCTTTTCCATTCTTTTCAAAGTAAAGCTTTGCTACCGATAGCATCAAAACAGGGGCATTCTTTGCCCACACTTGATTTCCTTCTGCAAGGCAACTCAGCAAACGGTTGAATTCCTCTGGATTGTCTTGAGTCGCAACGATAAAGTGCCAAGGCTGCTCGTTATATGAAGAAGCAGCCCAACGAGACGCTTCTAGTAAACTGCAAAGCTTTTCTGGTTCGACTTGCTGTTTTGCAAATGCGAGAGGACTCCAACGCTTTTGCAATAATTGATCAATAGGATACTGAGAATTAGCAGGTTTTTCCATGATTTTCTCGCTTTTTGATTGCAACAAAAGATGAGCTAAATTGGAAAGGCACAGCAGATACTGTCAGCTTAAGTGTAGCGACTACAAGCATTGTTATGATAAGTGGGGACTTTGGGGACTTTTTGATTCCTGATACAGCAGTTTCAGTTGCTGGGTTGACTGACTACATCCGTTTTTTATTAGAGCAAGATGAACAACTGCGGCAAATTTGGGTAATTGGAGAAGTTTCAAGTGCTAATCAGCACCGCAGTGGTTTATTTTTTACACTGCAAGATCCCGATGCTGGGGCTGCAATTAAGTGTGTAGTCTGGAATAGCCAATTGCCCAAACTCATGCAAATGCCCATAGTCGGCGAGCAGCTCATTATCTTGGGCAGTATGCGAGTTTATCCCCAACGGGGAGAATATCAGCTTTCTGTTTGGCAAGCTTTACCTGCTGGTGTTGGTTTGCAAGCGCTACGTTACCAACAATTGCGAAATCGTTTAGAGGCAGAAGGTTTATTTGCTCCCGAAAGAAAGCGATCGCTTCCTCACCATCCCCAAATTATCGCTGTTGTCACTTCACCCACTGCCGCCGCTTGGGGAGACATTCAAAAGACTCTTAAACACAGGTATTCAGGTTTACATATTTTATTTTCGCCAGCCATAGTACAAGGAGAACAAGCGCCCGAATCTATCGTTACTGCCATTCAAAGAGTAGAACGAGATGGACGTGCCGAGGTGCTAATTTTATCGCGGGGTGGAGGTGCTGTTGAAGAATTAGCTTGCTTTAATGATGAGCGAGTGGTGCGAGCAGTTGCCAATTGTTCGATTCCTGTGATTACCGGCATAGGGCATCAAAGAGATGAGTCTTTAGTAGATTTAGTTGCAGATGAGAGCGTACATACTCCTACTGCCGCCGCAGAAAGAGTTGTTCCCGCGCTTGTAGATTTATATAATCAGCATCGACAGCGAATTACCGCTTTACAACAGGTGGTGTATGGCGAGTTAGAAACTGCGGAAAATCAACTCCAAGGCTTGCGAAATCGTTTGCGGCGTTTGCGGTTGGATGCACAGGTACAGCAAGAGCTACAGATATTAAGTTGGAAACGTCGGCGACTGCTACAATCCACCACTAGTAAATTGCAGCACGCCAATCAGCATTTAGAGATGTTGCGACAAAAGTTGGCAACTCTTGATCCAAAAGCTGTGTTGCAACGGGGTTATGCGGTAGTTAGGCAAGAAAATGGGATAATTGTTCGCAATGCGGCTGAGTTGGGAGTAGGGCAAGAGTTATTGATTCAGTTGGGTCAGGGTGAGGTTAAAGTAAAGGTTATGGAAACAAAATAGTTAGAAATTTGAACCGCCAAGACGCATTAGACGCGTCAGCGGCTTCTCGTAGAGTAGGACAGAAAGATTTAAATGATTAAGCGTAATAGTTCTTCTAATTCTAAATCTGTAGAGGTTTGGAATTACGAAGCGAAGGTTGCTGAGATAGAAAATATTATTGCTCGCATTGAAGCGGGTAATTTGGAGTTGGCAGATGTGTTTGAGCAATTTGCTAAGGCTGTGGAAAATTTGCGTGAGTGTGAAAAGTTTTTGCAGCAGCGACAGGAACAGGTGGATTTGTTGATTGAAACTTTGAGTGATGAGTAAGATATTACTTTTACTATTAGCAAGATTGTGAGCAATAAAAGTGCTGTCTTCAAAAATTTTCCACAACTTGAAACTAAGAATTTGATTCTTAGGGAGATACAATTAGTTGATGCACCAGCCATTTTTGAGATTTTTGCAGATGATGAGGTAACTAAGTTTCATGACTTAGAAACTTTCACTTGTTTAGAACAAGCTCAGTGTTTGATTGAGCGGCGTAGGGAGAGATTTGAGAATAAACAGGGAATACGCTGGGGAATTGCGAGAAAAGAAGATAATATCATTATTGGCTCTTGTGGCTATGGTATTAAAAACGAGTTTCAGGCAGAAATCGGATATGAGCTTGCTAGGGTGCACTGGCAAAAGGGCATAATGACAGAAGCTTTAAAAGCTATTATTAATTGGGGTTTTCACCAATTAGCTTTGAATCGAATTGAAGCAATGGTAATGAGAGAAAATATTTCCTCTGTGAAATTGTTAGGAAATTTAGGATTTGTAGAGGAAGGAATTTTGAGAGAATACGGTTTTTGGAAAGGACACTTTCATGATTTGAAAGTATTTTCTTTACTTAAAAGAGAGTTATGAATCCGAATGTCCAGACGCGATATATTGCCTCTGGGCAAAGATTTTGGAATGACGCAAAATTATTTTCATAGCCTAAATCAGCAACGCTCTTTGTGCGATCGCCCAGAATTTGTCTCAAAATACTGGGTTTCCAAATTTCCACTTAGGTATTTGACAAACTAGTTTATTTTATCCGGTACAAGTGCCACCACAGCTTGAACTAATTGTTCTGGTTCCAGGGGTTTTGTCACATGCCTTTGAAAACCACAGGTTAAGGCTCGCTGGTAATCGTTTTCTCTGGCATAAGCAGTTAGGGCAATTGCCGGAACTTGTCCGCCTTTTGCAGGAGATAAAGTCCGAATCTGTTGGAGCAGGGTATAGCCATCAACATCAGGCATCCCAATATCACTGACTAAGACATCTGGTTGAAAGGATGCCAAATTTGCCAGCACTTCTGGGGCAGATGCAACGCTTAGAACTTCTGCCCCATACTGGGTAAGCAATACTGTTAATAGCTCACGAGCATCGGGATCATCATCGACTGCGAGGATTCTAATGCCCATGAGATTGAGTTCTTTTTGTGGCAACTCATCAGTTTGCTGGATTTCTGGTTCAACTTTTAGTAGTGGCAAGCGGACAGTGAAAGTGGCTCCCAATCCTTCACCGGGACTGTCGGCTGAGATGGTGCCGCCGTGAGCCTCAACCAACTGCCGGACGATCGCTAATCCTAGCCCCAGCCCTCCGTACTTGCGGGTGATCGAGGCGTCTTCCTGTCGGAACGATTCAAAAATGTGGGGGAGAAAGTTTGGGTTGATGCCTTTGCCGGTATCTGTGACTTTAATTTCTGCTTGATTTTCCACTCGTTGAAGTTTGATATTAACTTGTCCATGATTCGGAGTGAACTTGATGGCATTAGATAGCAAGTTCCAGACGATTTGCTGGAGACGAGCAGTATCACCAGATGCTTGCCCAATATTGGGTAATTCAGGGTGGAGTGAAATGGATTTAGCGATCGCTGCTGTTTTGACTGTATCGATCGCAGCTGCAATTACAGAGGCAAGATTGACGGAGGTAGCATTTATGCTGAGTTTGCCGCGCAAAATTCTGGCAACATCAAGTAGATCATCAATTAGTTGCGTCTGCAATCTAGCGTTCCGCTCAATAGTGGCGAAGGCTTCTGCCATTTTGTTTTCATTTAGCTTGCGAGTTTGCAAGAGCTTTGCCCAGCCCAGGATCGGGTTGAGTGGTGCTCGCAATTCGTGGGAGAGTACAGCCAGAAATTCATCTTTGATGCGATTGGCTCGTTCGGCAGCTTCCCTTGCGGCTCGCTCTAGCTGCAATAAGTGCTCGCGTTCAATTTCTAGTTCCTTTTGATCGTGAATATCTGTGCAGGTGCCAAACCATTTTACCACCCGTCCTTGTTTATCTTTGAGTGGCAAACCCAGTGCCAGATGCCAACGGTAGCTATGATCAGCAGCTCGTCTCAAGCGATATTCATGGCGATAGCAACTACCGTGATGCACAGCATTCATCCACGCGGCTTGAGTCGCTTTTAGATCATTTGGGTGAACGGCACAAAGCCAGCCTGTTCCTATAATCTGCTCAAAGGACAATCCGATATACTCACACAATCGCTGATTTACGTAGTCATAAACACCACTAGCATTGCATGTCCAAACTAGTTGTGGAATCGCCTCTGCCAGGTAGCGGTAGTGTTCCTCACTAAGGCGTAGTGCTTCCTCTGCCTGTTTGCGATCGCTTAAATCGAGAATGAAAGCTACCGACTCTTCTCTTGCCTCTCCTACCAGGCTATAACCCACCAGAACCGGAACTCGACTGCCATCTTTGCGAATATATTCTTTTTCGTAAGGGGTACAGGCACCGTTTGCCCGTGCCTCTGCGATCGCTTGTTCATCGAGCGGTAGGTATTCTGACGGCGTGAGATCAATCCAGCGAAGTCTGCCTGCACGCAAATCTTCTTGCGTGTAGCCGATAATTCTCAATAGCTCATCGTTGGCTTCATTAATGTTCCCGTAGATGTCTCCGTAGAGAATGCCAACCACATTGGCATCTACAAATCCTCGCAGTCGGGCTTCGTTTGCTGCAAGTGCTGCTTGTGCCTGTTTGCGTTCAGTAATATCTTGAATTAACCAACGAACCCCAGCAATTCTTCCTTGAGCATCGCGCATGGCTGTTCCTGTAATTGCAACTGGAATTGGATGCCCGTTTGCTGATTTTAAGCTCAGTTCTTCGGTTTGCAGCTTTTGTGCTTGCGATTGCCGATACAAATTGTTAAGCAAATTTCTAAAAGCTCGAAGATCTGAGTCACTGATGTAGACTGCTAATGGTTTATTGACCAAATAACTTTGATTGATTACCACTAATGTAGCGATCGCCTGGTTTGCCTCCTGAATCATGCCATTTGCGTCGGTTACTACATAACCATTGGGTGCAAAATTAAACAGATCCCGGTAACGTTTTCCTTCTGCTTCGGCTAGATTATGGGCAATTACTAGTTCTTCATTTTGTTGACGCAGTTCTTCTTGGGCAACTTGAAGCTCCTCTAAAGTTTCTTGCAAGGTTAAATTTGTTTGCTCCAGTTGAGCGGCTTGCTGCCTTAATCCATATTCAATTTGCTTGCGATCGCTGATATCGCAGTAGTAAATGCCTAATCCATCAGGTGCAGGATAGGCGTGAACTTCATACCATCGCTGCCTCGATTCATAAAAATATTCAAAATGAACGGGAATTTGTTCTGCGATCGCCCGTTGGTAGTTCTCTTCAAGAATACTGTTCTTAGTTGCAGCCCAAACTTCCCAATGGGATTTACCAATCAGCTCCTCTGGTGAAACTTGATTAATACGAGCAGTCATCTGGTTGACGTAGGTAATGCGCCAGTCTGGATCAAGTGCGACAAACGCATCTGTCATGCTTTCGAGAATATTGGTAATTTTTTGGTTAGCGGCTCGCAGATTTTGCTCGGTGTGCTGGTGGTTAGCGATTTCGTTGAGCAGCTTTTCCTCTAGCCGCTTTTGATGATCAATATCGGTAATCGTGCCAATCCAACCCGTAAGTTGTCCTTGGCTATCTTGCGTCGGTATCCCCCGACAGATGAACCAATGATACACACCATCCCAACGGCAAATTCGGTATTCAATTTCAAAACGTTCTCCGTTGGCTACAGACTGCTGCCACTGCTCAAGGGTGCGATCGCGCTCATCAGGATGAACCGTAGTTATCCCCGCCAAGCCCATTGACTCGGCTTCATTCAAGCCCGTATACTCATGCCAGCGTTGATTCCAGTAATTGACAAATCCCCTGGCATCGGCAGTCCAAACCATTTGGGGCATTGCTTGTGCCAACTCTCGATAAAGTTGTTGACTGGCATTTAAAGCGGCTGCTGTCTGGCTGAGTTCCAGTTCCATACGCTTGCGATCGGTAATATCTCGCCAGGAGGCAACAAACCCATCATTCAACTTGGTAGCACGAATATCAAATGCTCGCACCAGCTGTTGCTCACCATAGGTATCCTCATAAACCAGTGAATCTTTAATTAATGCCTCTCCCGTTTCAACCAATCGACAATATTCGTCAAATAACCCTGATGCGCGATGGGCAGGCAGTAACTCGCACAATCCTCTGCCAATCTGCTTGTGTTTGGGCATTCGGTTATTATCACAGGCTGCTGCATTGAGATAATCGATGCGAAAGTCCACAATCTGCCCCGACTCATCCCGCATCGATGAGAAGATGCCGAAGCAGTCTAGCATATTTTCAATGGACGTTTGGAACTGCTCTTGATTGCGTTGCAGTTCCCGTTGCAACTGTGCATTTTTGATCGCACTCCGCATTCCTAACCGCAGATCATCTGGAGTGAGCCGCTCTTTGATCAGATATTCTGTAGCTCCATTTTTGAATGCTTGCACTACAATCTCTGCATCACCACTACCAATTACCACAATTGGCGGACAGCGATCGCCCATTTGTTCTTTCATTTGCCTCAGAAAATCAAAGCTACCGGAATGGCGAGAATTGAGTTCTAAGAGGATGCCATCGATTTGCTGTGATTGAGACAGTGTCAGAATTTTGGTGCGATAGCGTTCTGTTAGAATTCTGTATGCAAAACTCACATCTTGCTGTAATTGATGCTCATAATCGTTATTGCTCTCATCAGAGTCGGCAATGACAATAACAGTCCGGTGAGTTAACATACATAAGATCCAATCTGCAAAGTTTTCAATAAATCAATCGAGACTACTAGTTTGAGGAATTTTTTGAAGATAAATTCAGTCATCCTTAAGATAGTGTCAGTTTTGTGGATCAGCTTTGCCAGCTTGAATCAAGGAGCCGATTCTACGGCAATACGGTTGACTTAAGCCTGAGGCTTCAATTAACCAAGCCTGCAAAGGTAGGCTGTGCCTGGAAAGTTACACTTTTTAAGGTGTCGGCTACCCTGAACTGAACCGTATTGGTTTCTAGGGTTAATGATTCGAGCCTTAAAAACATTTAGTCTTAATCGCTTTTTATTAAGTACTTTATAGCAATTTCCATATCTTTAAAATATATCTTAAGATTGGTGCCTGCTGAATTAAAGCATAGAGATGGCCTTGCCTATAAATAAATTTATCTTTATAAAATAAAAGTTGTTCATCTCATATCTTGTATCTGTGCTCTTATCCACCAAGAAATAAATTTCAAGGGCTAAAAGCTAAAGTCTGCTCAAGCAGATTAGGTAAGATTTTCAGTCAGTTTTAACTGACTTGAGCTAGAAGAGAGGAACTTCAGTTCTAGGCGTTTTAGGAGCGAGGCGCAAGATGTGAATCAGGTGATGAAAATCATTCAGTAAAAATAAAAGAGTTAGTGGTAAGAGTAAATTTTATCTCTTACTACTAACTCTTGTGGAAATAATTTTGAATTTATGCTCCTACTGCTTCTTTGGCTGCGTATAGCACTTCTGTTGTGATATCTTTAATACCTCGCTCACGAGCAAATTTCTCTGTGTTGCGCTTTACTTTTCCACGCACAAAACCAGGAATTTTATTCAATTCTGCTAGACCATCTTTTGTCCAATTCAGGTCAGATTCCGCAGAAATTCCTTTAGTAATTACTTCCTTAGTATCATGACCACCAAATATTTCTAGTAAATGATCTTCCATTCCTAAGGTAAAGGAATTATAGATCAAATCTGTAATTTGATTTGTACCTTCATAACCCAAAAATGGTTTATAACCAATTGGGAAATTTTGGACGTGAATCGGTGCAGCAATTACACCGCAAGGAATGTTTAAACGTTTACCAACATGACGTTCCATTTGCGTGCCAAAGATGGCAGAAGGTTCGACACGAGCGATCGCATCACCAATGGCACCGTGATCGTCGGTAATAATCACTTCGTCACAGTACTCGCTTACCTGCTCTCTGAACCAGTCTGCATCGTATTTGCAGTAGGTTCCAGCCCAAACAACGTGAATGCCCATTTCTCGTGCCAAAATTTTGGTTATGGCTGCGGCGTGGGTGTTATCACCAAAAACTACAGCTTTCTTGCCAGTCAAGTTTTGACAGTCGATGGAACGGGAGAACCAAGCGGCTTGGGAGACGTGCAGGGTTTGCTCGTTGATAAAGTCTTCGTAGTCTACATTAGCGCCTTGCTCATTAATTATCTGCTGAATTTTGCGGATGCAACGAGCAGTTTCTACTACACCCATTGGGGTGATGTTGATGTAAGGTGTCCCAAATTCTTGTTCGAGGTAGCGAGCTGCCATTAAACCAAGTTCGCGGTAAGGCACGAGGTTAAACCAAGCACGAGGGAGGTTCTTCAATTCGTGTACAGAAGCACCTTCGGGAATCACAGTATTGACTTCAATTCCCAAGTCTGCCATCAGCCTCCTTAATTCGGTGCAGTCGTGCTGATTGTGGAAGCCAAGGGTGGAAATACCAATGATGTTAACAGAAGGCTTTTCGGTTTTGCCTTGTGGTAGTTCGCCTCTCTTGCGGGCTTTTTCAATGTAGTACTGAACGATTTGATGCAAAGTGCGATCGGCTGCTTGCAGTTCGTTGACGCGGTAATGGTTCACATCCGCCAGCATCACGTCTGCTTTCGCTTCTATCTTCGCGCGCTCGACGAAGTTTTGTAGATCTTCTTGCAAAATGCTGGAGGTGCAAGTAGGAGTGAGAACAATTAGATCGGGAGTTTCCTCCTTATCCTTGCGGGTAATGTTGTCCACCACTTTTTCTTGGGAACCACGTGCCAAAACGTTACGATCAACGATACTGGCTGTTACCGGGGTGAAGTTCCGCTCCCGCTCAAGCATGGAACGCATGACGTTGAAATAGTCATCGCCAAGGGGCGCGTGCATAATAGCATGAACGTTTTTAAAAGAACTGGCAACCCGCAGAGTGCCGATGTGGGCTGGGCCTGCATACATCCAGTAAGCCAATTTCATTCGGTGTTCTCCCTGTTAATCAAACGAAGTATGTCCGAATTAGAGGTGGACAATGATTGCTTGATTATTAAATCGTTTTTGATTCTCTCAAAAGTTCTAGTGTGACAGAAGTTGGCTTCTTGTAAGTTTACATCCCTAAGGAATGCCTGAAATGTCGTTGCTGATTGGATTAGGCGCTCAATTAAAACAACATTTGTGTTGTTAAACTTCAATAAAAATTAACGTTTCGGTAAATTACTTAGCAATTACGAATTGCGATCGCTACGAGTTGTGACAATAGCATAATCATGCTATTTTTTCGCATGAAAGTTATATTTATCCAAGCCATGCCAATACATCTTCAACTGATTGGTTAGGAGTAAATAATTTTAACGGAATATTATCTTTTAGGTTGTTGCTGATGACACAAACTGTCTCGTCAAATTTACTGAGGTCGTGAAAGAAAGAATCGCTCCATTTTTGATTTGTTGATTGGCTTTCGTCAAACACCAACACCAAGCTTTTACTGCTTTTACGTTTTAAGGAATTGTAATAAAGTTTCAGCGTTGCAATTGTTTCTGGGATTCCTCTTTCCCACTCTGGACATTCCCAGTCAAGCATCTTGTCGTAAATTTCGGGAACGGGGTTGTTAATGTAGATGAGGTGGGTGGTTTGATTGAGGTGGGGGTTATTAGCGATCGCTTTTTTCAAAATGTTAGGTAAATCAACCTGGTTAAGGGTTTGACTTAAATCAGTTCTCACTTCCTCTCCTTGATGCCAAGCTTGATAAAAGTCAGGATAGGTCATATTTTGGGCGCAATGCCAGATGACTCTATAACAGTTTTGATAAAGGGCAGGATCACTCTTAGCTACTGATTTTTCTAAAAATTGTTTTAGAGATTTAATCACATCTGCAAATAAAACTTTCGGACAAGTACTAATTATTAAATCAGCAGCACTTTGCACAGAGTAATCATTTTGGTTGGATTGTAAAATCCCAATCAAATTTTTTATAAGCCGAATTAAAAGCTTAGAATCAATTAAATCATTTTTCTTTAGGCTCCATTGTAAATCATAAAGAGCAGTGGAATATTGCTTTTGACTATTAAGTAACTCAATTAAAATATTAGTTGCTTTCTCACTAAAATTGATTCTTATCAGACTTTGAGCAGCCAAGCTACGTGTAACTTCATCTTGGTGCTTAAGTAATTCTTCAAGATTCCAAATAATCTCTGGATTATCCTTTTTATAAAAATCAGAACCCAAAATATCAATAACATTACAATTATGTTCGTCGCGCAGTAATTCTACAAGAGTAACTACAGCTTGAGGATCATTTGGAGCAACCATAAGTAGGTAGTGAGCTGCCTCTAAGCGAGTCATAGAATCTGGGCTGTTTAAAAACCTATTAAAAATTTCCTTTGCTTTTTTGTGCTTAGGATGAAGTTGCCATAAACATTTGGCTATTATTATAAGATACCAATCATGCTGAATAGTATCAAGTAGTTTTTCAAAAGTAGAAATATCTATAATATTTTTAGTTGCGTTTTCTGATATAAACTCAACAGCAAATGCACAGGCTTCCTGTAAAAGCTCAGTATCATTACTCTCATGATAATTAGTATTACGTTGTTTCTCTTCCTTTGTTATATATAAAAAATCCAAGTAGTTATGTACATCTTTTATGAATTTAGTGAGAGCGCAACTTATTTCTTGATTTATAAAAGTATTTTTTCTTACGATGTGTTCAATAATTAAATAACACTTTATTGGATTTAAGCTACTAAGTGTATTAACTATAACGTGAATAAATTCTGAATTATTAGGATTAATGTTGCCTAAACATAGAGCAATTGTAAACCTCTTATCTTCGTCTTGACAAGATTTTATTAGCTTTGTTAAAGCCTTGATGGCTGTTGAGTTATTAAAAGCAATCTTTCCTATAATTTCTGCGGCTTCGCTATAAATTTTAATGTCTTGCTCAGAATAAAGTAATTGAAGTAGGGGGTTGATGATATCAGACTTGCTAGTATCTATTTGTTCCAAAAAAAATTTCACCTCTATATTCAAAAACGAGGATTTATGATTTTTCTTATTAAATTTACAGTTGGAAATCAACAATTCAATCAAAACTTTAATAGCAAGTGAACTGTTAGGATAAATTTTTAATAAAATTCGAGCAGCAGAAAAACGAATCCATTGCAAATCCTCAAACTCAAATTTATATATATCTTCTTTTAAAATCTTTTCTAAAAATATAATATTTATTGAATTGCGTGGAGCAATATGGCTTAAAATCTTACTGATTCTGCAACACAATCTATCACGATTAATAATTAAAGCTAATATCTGAGATATAATCTTGCATTGATTAGTCAATTTTGAATCAATACTCTCTTCACTATCTGCAATTTGTAGATTAGATAAATTTTCTAATGTATCTTGAGCATGGAGCAATGCATCTTGTAAAGCATTAACATCTGACTTAGACAAATTTTCTAATGGATTAGCTTGTATTCGTTCAATTAAGAAATTAGCTGCTTTAGTAGTATCAGTTTCGTGTATGATTTCTGTAGCTTGTTTTTGTAAAGGATCGTTTTCCCAACAATAAGTTTCAGATTCTGAATCTTCAAAGCTCCATTGAATAATTTGTTTTACAATTTTGTCTGAATATCTACAATTGAACTCTGCTATAGATGCTGCTGCTATAAAATACGCTTGATAATAATAAAAATTTTCACATTCATCTTGAAAACCTACTAATTTTTTAATAAAAGCTTCTTTCTCTTCTGGCAAGATATTTTGACGTCCAAACCAAAGTAAAATAACTTCTCTCCACTGTGGTTCAAAAATGCGATATCTTTCTGGAACTGGCTTAAGATTGTTATTATTATGAGTGCGAGGTAGAAAAAAATCCCAATCATCAATTGCTAACGCTGCAAAATATTCCTGAAACGTGGAATGATAAAAAGCATAAACAGGATTATTCGGGTTTGGATTATTTGCATCAACTCCAACTTGATTTAACCAAGCAAGCTTGTTAACTGCCAAATCAAACAGCGAAGCATCAACAAATACATCTTCAATAAATTTCTTTTGCAAACAAAATCGCTTCTCTTTCTCATCAATTGCCTTTAGTGCCAACTCTGCCAGCTTGGCGTTCAGTTGCTTTCTTTGTTGGGATGTTGTGGGAAATTCATCTTGTTTCCAACAATAAAATTCCTCCACATACATTTGATAAAGTTCTGCTTTGGTATCGGGTAACTTACCATCGTGTAAATGCCAAGTGGAACACAACAGCATCAACCGCAAAGGATTTTTAACTAAATCTTTAATCCGTTCTTTCCCTGGTTGATTTAACGCCTGCTGCAATTTTTGTGCATCGTTGGGGTTTTCAAAACAAGCCTTGATAAACCCCTCAACTTTCTCTTGGCTAAACTGCAATGTACGGTAGGTTTGATAGCCATTGAGTGCATAAGGATTTGCTTCCCAGGTATTGAGCCGACAAGTTAAAACAACGCGACAAGTCTGATAGCAAGTTGGTATCCATCTATCAATACAACTCAGAGGATGTTCGTAAGTTGCCATTTCATCTACACCATCCAGCAGCAGCCACACCTTACCATCACTCAACAACTTTTCAAATTCAGCTTTTCTCTTGTGTGCTTCGCTACCTAAAACATCCTCCAACCAATGATTGCGAACATCCTGGAACTTTGGTGCAGGATTGCCTAAATTACCCAAGCGTATAAAAATTGGTAAATTTTGAGTTTCATCCAAGATCCAAAAGGCGATGCGTTGCAACAGCGTCGTTTTACCTGCGCCTGGTTCGCCAATAATGGCAATTTTGTGGCTGTGCTGTGATTTTAGAACTTTGCTAAGAAATTCTTTGTACTCAAACTTCTCCCGTTCTTTGTATTCTGGTTGATATAACCGCGAAGATGCAGGGTTATCATCGTCATTGCGTTTATCTGGCTTTTTGCGTTCAACTAATGCCAAAGGTACGTGAAGTTTATCAATATCAAATACCATTGCATCCGCACACATCAGTTGCTTGGAAGTTAGCTGCTTGTGCTTTTCTAATGATTTACGACAGACTTCGCGCCAATCTAAAGCTTGGGATGCTACTGCTGTTTGCTTTGGAACTTTCCCACTCTGAGATTTTTGAGCTTGACGGCGTTTATCCCATTCGCCACTAGATTGAAATAACCAATTGAGATTTTCTTGTTTGTCGATACTGGGAAACTGCAATACAAAACGCCAAACTTTGGAATTAGTTTTAGTTCTGGCACTAACTTGTTCGCGTTTGTCTTCTAGAATCTTTAATGCTGCCAAACATTGTAAAGCATTGCGAATATCTTCATTTCCCAAGCTATTCCCATAATTACTGGTGAGTTTGGCAAGTGCTTCTAGAGTGGAATGTGTAACCCATAACTGATTTTCTCCTTGCCAATCAGCCTTGATGTCTAAATCTCTGTAGCTATCGGATTCTTCCGACTCTTCCAAAAATGATAGCAAGGCGCTAAGTAATATTTTTGACTGTTCTCTACCATTTTCGTAGCTAAGATTTCGTCCCATCTAAGTATTACAACTAGCCAGCAAAATTTTTCCAAAAAATTCAAATTGTCCCAAAGGAAACATCTTTCCCAAGCACACTTAAATCTATTCTATGGGGCTTTTCTGGAATGTTTGGGAAAATTACTTGTTCATAAGTCCCAACCTTAACCTCGGTTTGAAGCTAGAAACGAGGTTAAGAAATGAAAAAATTACAAAGCGATCGCAGCCTATATAATCGTAAAATTATCAGTTTATTACTAGTCCTGAAAATCCTGCTTATCGGTATCAAAGCCGAAAACCGCATTCAACAAGGAGATACCCCCATCGAAGTCTTGATCTGGATGATTAACCAATGCATTCCTGTACTGCAAAAAGCTGGGAACCTGGAGGATAAGAAGAAATAGAAAAAACCCCATCCCTAAGCACTCCTTTGGTTGCGGGAGGGGTTCTAAGTTTATGCAGACACCAAGCGACGCAAAGATTCAGCCCGACGTTTGGCTGTGGAGTTTTTTGGATCGTATTTAAGTGCTTCTTCGTAACTTTGCAATGCCTGAACGTTTAATTTTTTCTTCTCGTAGGCATGAGCAATATTATTCAGTGCTGTTACATAATCAGGTTTGGCTTTCAGTGCTTCTTTGTAATTACGAATTGCTAAATCATACTGTTCTTGAGCAAAGTAAGCGTAACCCAGCCCATTGTAAATGGCAGCGATATTTTCTTCTCCCTCTTCTTCCGCAGCTTTGAGAGCTTTTTGAAAAAGGGTTATAGCCTGAGAGTAAACTTTTTTTTCAGTATAGATACTACCCAATTCGTAATACTCTTGAGCCGTACCCTGTTCTTTTGTCAGTTTTTTTCGCAACTTTGAAAAAGAGCTTTCTAGCTTGCGAGTTTTGAAAATCTGACGAAAAACATTGATAAAGGTGAATAAGAGCAAACCCACCAAAATTGAGAGATAAATAACCGCTAAATTACTATCCATTGCCTTTATTAAAAATCTCTTCTCTATATTATTATCAGGTAATGTTCACGAGATTGCTTGGAGTGCTTCACAACTGTTTCTCTAAGCACAGCTTCACTTTGCTTCATATATATTCGATTTTTCTATAGAGCTAAATACCTGCTGAATATGCCTCATCAACTTTGAGAGTTGTACCCGTAATGAATTTCGCATCGTCAGAAATCAAAAAAGCAACTATTTTAGCAAACTCAGCATAGGTTGCAGGGCGATTAAACATCATGTCGGTTGGCACATTCCATCCTTCAAGTTCTTCGAGGCTGTCTGCCACAAAGAAGGGAGCCACAGAAATCATCCGAATTCTATCGGCTTTGTAACGCTTGGCATATAGTTTTGTAAATCCTTCCATCGCAGCGCGGAGTGTGCCACTAAATGGTGTTCCTAATGCTGGCTCATGAGAATCAGATGCAGAGATATTAACAATCACCCCGCCCCCTTGTTGGCGCATTGGTTCTGTAACCAGCCTTGCGATCCGAACAACGCTCAAGAACAGCATTTCAAAATTCTCTATCCACATTTCATCGGAAATTGACAGTAAATCTGGGCGGGGTGGATCTCCAAAACTATTTACTACTGCATCAATGCGACCGAATTTTGCTAGTGTTGTCTCTACTAATTGCTGCAAATCTTGGAAATTTGTAATGGAACCCTGAGTAGCTATACCGCCTAACTCTGAAGCTAACTCAAATACACTTTCACTTCGTGCCAAGAGTGAAACCTTGTAGCCCCGTACAGCTAACTCTCGCGCACAACCTGCTCCGATGCTCCGACTTGCAGCCGTAATAATCGCAACTTTTTGTGAATTCATAGGGGAAATCCTCGCAACACACTGGCTGCTCTACTAACTCCTAATGTGCGTCTAATGTGAATTAGCCGAACTCACCTTGAGTCGCAGCAAAGAATCGATTGATTGCGAAATCCAATTTTTAGATGATAACGAACACCGATAAACACAGATGCACACGGATAAATTATCTGTGTTTATCTGTGTCCATCTGTGGTCGATTTCTATAATATGATTTTTGCTTGCCATTTTGATTCACATCAGACGTAATTTTTAACTCTGACGATGGCAAACCCCAATATTGAGCGCGTTGCTGAAGCCAACCTGCTTCTAAATAACGAGCGATCGCGCTATTTATCTCTCGTCGCAGTGGATCGTACTGCAATCCCTTGGGCATAACTACAGATAAGGGTTCGGTTGATAATTTGGTAGAGAGCAGCCGATATTGAGGATATTGTTGCACCCAACCACTCAAGACGCTACCATCGGCAGCAAAAGCAATTGCTCCATTACTTTCTAAGAGCGATCGCGCCTGGTGATAAGACTTCACACCCACTAATTCTGCTTGTGGCACATAGTACCTGATTGTGGCGATCGTGCTGGAGTGTTCGAGAACAGCAATCTTTTGCTTTGCCAAGTTACTTAATCGCTGTACAGAGCTATCTTTTGTGATTAATCTGGTTCCATCAAAGTAATAAGGCAGACTGAAACTCACTAAGCGAGCGCGTGACTCTGTAGCGGTAACTCTAGCGATGGCAATGTCAACTTTATTGTCTAATACTTTTGAGAGGCGATCGCGATTTGCTACAGGCTGCAATTTCACAGCATTGGGCTTGCCGAGCAAATCACTTGCCAAGGCTTTTGCTAAATCAATTTCTAAACCTTGTAGATTACCGCCCGCATCTCTAAATCCCAGTGGAGGCAAATTATCTTTAACAGCAACAGTTAAATAGCCCCGCCGCTGAATTTCTGACAGTTCTGCGGCAGTACTGGAAACATTAAAAGGTAAAAGGCAAAAGGCAAAAGTAAGCAGAAAAACAAGTATCCTATTGCGGGTACATCGCATTTTTCAAACACCAAGCGATGGAATATCGCGGCAATACAAACTGAGTCCGCAATACAAAGACTAATGATAGCTCGTAAAAGCAGGCTTTGTTTGTATAGAGGTAGAGACAGGATGTATTCCTCGTGTCTCCACCATCTGTAGGCGTTGTGCGTGCATTGCAATGCTCGCTCCTTCTACCTTTATCCTTCTTTATGATTTAGCTTGGCTTGCCAATTCAGCAACTTTGCTGAAACCACTTGGATCGAGAACTGCCATTTGAGCCAACATTTTACGATTAAGTTGGATGTTGGCTTTCTTGAGATTGCCGATGAATTGGCTGTAACTCATACCATGTTGGCGAACAGCAGCATTGATACGGGTGATCCAAAGGCGGCGGAAGTCACGCTTGCGTTTTTTGCGATCGCGATAAGCATTCCGCAGCGCTTTCATTACTTGTTGGTTGGCAGTTCTAAACAGAGATGAGTGAGAACCGCGAAAACCTTTAGCGAGTTTGAGAATCTTTTTGCGGCGTTTGCGAGCAACGTTACCGCGTTTTACCCTTGTCATAGCTTAATTAATTCCTAAACAAATTTACAAATAAGGGAGCATCAAGCGTACATTTTCTTCATCGCGCTCGTTAACAACTGCCATTTTGGAAAGCTTGCGCTTTTTATTAGAGGTTTTGTGTTCGAGCAGGTGGTTTTTGAAAGCTTTACGACGCACGATTTTGCCGCTGCCGGTAGCGCGGAATCGCTTTGCCGCCGCTTTACGAGTTTTAAGTTTAGGCATGGATGGATTGTAAAACGACACAATCTAATATATTACTACGTTTTTTATCTGGATTGGGGATTTATCGCACCTTGGGGAAAACAAGATGTCTGACGAAATCGACATTGTTGAATACGAGCCGCGCTGGCAAGCTATGTTCGCACAAGAGGCAGCGCGTCTTCAGCAGGCGCTGGGTGATGATTTGGTTGTCGAAATTGAACATATCGGTAGCACAGCAGTGCCAGGACTAGCTGCAAAACCAATCATTGATATCATGATCGGAGTGCAAACTCTTGCAGATGCAAAAGCAGTCATTCCTTTAATGGAAGCACTGGGATATGTCTATTGGCGGGACAATCCTTGTCTAGCAAGGATGTTTTTTGTAAAAGGAATGCCGCCATATGGTAAACAACGTACTCATCATGTTCACATCGTTGAGGCGTATGGGGAATTTTGGCAGCGCAAGTTATTTCGTGACTATTTACGAATACATTCGGATGAGGCGAAACGCTACGAAGCTCTAAAAAGAGATTTGGCGGCGTGTTTCCGTACAGATCGTGAGGCTTATACTGAGGCTAAGAGTGAATATATAAAAGCTGTAATGGAGAAAGCACGGCGCTTTTTTTATTAACATAAGTTTTATATTTTAATTCCGCAAAGTGGAACTAGCCTTACTTTGAGAGGTAAATAAGAATGGAAAAATAACCCTTACTTTTAATCCAGAAAAATATAAAGAATTATTAATTGCTTATCTTCCTAAAATTATCAGAACTGAAGCTGAAAATCAACAAGCTTTAGCCATTATAGAAGATTTAATGCACCGGGAACGCACTCCTGAATAAAATGAACTATATCAATTATTAATTACTTTAATTGAAAAATTTGAACAAGAATATTATCAGCCTGATGAGCAGATTAATCCTCACTCTATGATCTTGTTTCTTTTAGAACAATCTGACAGAAATAGAGAAGATTTACAGGTAGTTTTAGGGTCAGAGAATGTGGTTAATCATATTTTAAACGGATAACAAAAGATAACTCCAGAACAAGCGCGAAAGCTAGGAGAGTTTTTTCATGTGGAGCCGAGCTTGTTTATCATGTAGACAACTACTGCACACTTCCAGGAAACTGACGCTTCAATGCTGGAAAAACAGGGCAAGGTGCTGAAGATTGTAAATTCTCTGGTTTACTCCAAGTGAACGGTGCTTTCTGGGCGGCAGACATCCACAACAAACGCTTTGCCCGTGTCATTGCAACGTAAAGTAACCGATATTCCTCGGCAGTTTTCAGGTATTTTGCTTGTTCCCAAGCTTGGGTTATATCTGGTAAAGTTGCTTGTCCATGGAGGTTGGCGCGAATTTGGGCGCGGGCAACTTCTGATAAGGTAAAGCTGCCCAAAAATTGGCTTTGGGGAGGAACCCAAAATCTACCAGGTATCAAGTTTTCATGTAAGAAGGGGAGAAATACGTAATCCCAGTCTAGCCCTTTGGCTTTGTGCATGGTGATAATAGTAAGCTGACCGCGACGCGTATATCGAGCTTCTAAATCTTCTGTTTCTACAGGCTCAAAGCGTTCGGAACTAACTATTTCACTTAAGACACCCAACATTGTCCCCATTGAGGTATTGCCAGCTATTTGCTGGTTAACTCTTTCTGCAAGTTTGTCAGCTGTTGCTAGTTCTGCTTGGTCGTAATTTAGCGTTAAGGCAAGGAAAGGAATTAACTGATACAAAGGCAACTCCAAGCGAGCGCGAAGTAAACTTCGACACAAACGTGCAGCTTTTTGGGCTGGTTCTGGCTGGGGCGCAGACAAAGGGCCGGGATACAAAAAGTCTTCTGGTACAGAGGCAAGGGCGTTAAGATCTTGAGTGGGAATTAATTGCCGTTCGACGAAGACTTCTAGAACTGCTTTGAGATAGTCGGGAGAATGAGGGCGATCGCAAAATTGCAGTAATATCAAAATTTCTTCTGGTACGTGGGAATGGCGATCGCGTTCACCTACATCATAAAGTGTAATTTTATGCTCTTTGCAAATAGGTGTCAGTGCTTCTGCCAACCATCTGCCTTGGCGATTTTCTCGCACTAAAATAGCCGCGCTAATACTTGTTGCGTCTTGGGCAAATAACTGAACAACTCTTTGGGAAAGCAACTCGACGGTGTGATTAATATCACGCGGAGTGTATATTTCCAGTCCTCGTCCTACTGGTTGGGGATTAGCATCGGTTTGAGGATCATCGGAGTCAACGAGGCGGATTTTCTGGGGACGGAAGGGGGAGGCGGTAAGAGGGGGCAGTTTTTCCCCGTGTCCCCTCTCCTTGTCAACGGACAGTTCGCTCAACGGAGGGAACCTCCGCACACGACTGTCCTCCCCTTGTCCTCCTAATTCCCCCTGTCCTTTTGCGTTTCCATAAAAGCTATTCACCCACTCCAAAACAAAGTTGGCAGCGTCGATGATAATTTTGCTACTGCGCCCGGCTTGATCCATTGTTGCCAGTCTGTTTTGAATGTTGCAGTCTTCACAGAATTGACGGAAATAAATCGGATCGGCTGGGGTGAAGGTAGAGTTAATCGCTTGGTTGGGATCGCCGACGCGGATTAGGTTTGGTGGTTGATTAGGGTTGTTGGCATCGGTAGCAAGAATTTCTAATAGCTTGGTTTGTAGCGGGCTGGAGTCTTGGGCTTCGTCTTCAAAAACGGCGAAAACTTGATTTTGCTCAATTCTGCGAGCGCTTTCGTTTTCTAGTACCCGCAGCGCAGCTAAAATCATGTCATCGTAGTCAATAAAGTCACGCGATCGCATCAAGTTTTGATATTGTTCATACAGTCCCGCCGCAACTCTTAAAATTCCATACTCATCTGTGGTTTGTTCGCTTAACCGCAGCAAATCTTCCGGCAACAACCCAGAACTTTTTGCCTCATGAATTACCGTAGTTGCCAAATCCGGCAAGATTTCTGTTCGCAGTACTGATTGGCGACGCAATCTTTCTGTTTCTTCGCCGTCAAATTGTATACCTTCAATCAAGCGAGAATAACGCTCTGGATGCCTAGCAATCCATTGTTCTACAGCAGTACGAATGAAGCGATGACCTTGGGTAGGAGTAATTAATGTCACATTTTCTAACTGCAAGCCAGATAAATCGGGATGGCGACTGGCAATATTCAACGCCAAACCGTGCAACGTATAAACAACAAACCCACTGGGCGGTAAAGATAATTCCTTGAGGTTTTTGCGGATTTTGGCTTTAATATTAGCGGCGGCAGAGCGAGTAAAGGTAACAACTATCAATTGCCGTCGTCGTTCAGACAAGCCCAAAGCAGAACGCTGATATTGACGAGCGATCGCAATTGCTGCTGCTGCTGCCATCCCTGTAGATTTACCAGCACCAGGAACCGCAGAAACAGCCAATTGCCCAGAGTACCAATCAGCCATTTGTTGTTGTCCGGGACGCAGGCTGTTGCGAATATTTAATATAGCTGTCTCCCTTAGGGAAGACAAATCAGATGGAAGAGATTCTTTGAGGGTAGGTTCTTGAGGCACTGGATATTTACTGGATATTTAAAAGTAGCGTCTTATAAGATTTTAGATTTTAGATAAGAAAGTGGTTAGTAGGGGAGCCAGTGCGCCCTTGCGGGTTCCCCCGTTAAAGCACCTGGCGTGTGGATTTTATTGGACTTCTTGCATTCGCACGTAGTTTAGTAGAACAAGCTTTGATTCGGCAAGAAGGTTGTGTATAGGTAAAAAATAGTTGCTAATACTATTTCACGAAAAGGCTGATATGGATGTACCCCTCCCAACCTCCCCTTACTAAGGGGAGGTTGGGAGGGGTTGAATATGAATCACTCAAAAAGTGAAATGGTATAACTCTTTGGTAAATAAATTAATCTACTAAATTCGTTACTTAAAATTCCTATGTTGACAAATACAGAAAATTCTAATAATCAAGAGTTAGTCGGTTTTATCTGGAGCATTGCTGATAAACTTAGAGGCCCTTACCGTCCACCCCAGTACCGACGGGTGATGTTGCCTCTAATTGTCTTGCGTCGTTTAGATTCTGTTCTAGAACCTACTAAAAATGATATTAAATCTTTGGAGGCGGACATTATGGCGATGTTGGGGGAAGTGGTTTAAGAACTAAAATAAAAATGTAGAGTCGGGAGATTTTAGCAATGGCTTTAACAATTTCAGATGAAGAGTTGGAAAGTATTCAGCTTTCGGATGAGATTCGAGAAAAAGCTTTAAAAAAAGCTAAGGAAGGGTATGTAATGGCTTTATTGGAGGTAGGAGAAATTACCAGTGGCAGGGCAGCAAAAATCCTTGGTATTTCTCGTTTAGAAATGATTGAAATGATGAATAGATGGGGGATTTCTATTTTTGATGATTCGCAGACTTTGGAGGAATTACGTTAAAAAGTGGAGCAGACAGAATTAATTTTAAATCAGCAAATTTCTTATGCCGCAAATATAGGAGATATGGCAATTTTAACCTTTAATGCTTGTTTTCCTGATAGTATTGTTGGTTTTCTCCCATCAAAGATGACAGAAATATTTTTTCTTTACTATCTTTTTAGTTCTATGAAGAAGCAATTTTTGTCAACGGCTGTTTTAAATACACAGTTAAATCTAAATATTGAAAGAATAAGCAATTTATTTACAGTTATTCCTCCTCTAGATGAACAAGTAAAGATAACTAAATTTTTAGAAAAAGAACTTCAAAATATTGACCAACAAAAAGCCAAAATTAAAGAAGCCATAGAACTATTAAAAGAATATCGCACCGCCCTCATCACCAACGCCGTCACAGGTAAAATAGATGTGCGACAATTCCCTATCCCCTAACCCCAGAAACCACCATGAAACAAATTACCCTTGTAGAACTTCCCGAAACCGTCCAAAACCTAATTAACCAAGCCCAAAAAACAGGCGAAACTCTCACCATCATCCAAAATGGTATCCCCTTCGCCATCATTTCCCCCATCAAGAAAAACAAAAGAGCTGCCTTCGGAGCGATGAAAGATAGCGGTAAAATTACAGGAGATATTGTCGAGCCTACTTCAAATCTAGTTACTTGGGATGTACTATTATGAAACTTTTACTAGATACCCATATCTGGATTTGGTATCTTCTCGGCGATCTCCACCTTTCAGAAAATCTACAAAAAGTGATCTCTGACGAAATAAATGAACTGTGGCTAAGTCCTATCAGCATTTGGGAAACCCTCTTACTTACTGAAAAAGGAAGACTTAATCCTAAAGCCAACTCCAGAACAATGGATTCAAAATAGTCTACAGCAACTAGATACAAAAGAAGCCCCCTTATCCAATGACATTGCGATTTTAAGCCGTCAATTAGATTTAGTACATCAAGATCCCGCAGATCGTTTTATTGCAGCAACCGCAATTCATTACGAACTTACTCTTGTCACCGTAGACGGAAACTTAACTAAAGCCACTTGTCTTAATACATTGAGTTAAACCAGTTTGCCAATTCAGAAAATTGTAAAAATTTTTACCTATTTACTATAAAAGAATCACTTAATAAAATTTCTATCATACTCGTCAATGATAGATCACGACAGACTCTTTAAAGAATTAATCCAAACCTTCTTTTGGGAATTTATAGAACTATTTTTACCAGAAGTCTTAGAGTATGTTGCCCAAGACAGCCTTACCTTTTTAACAGAAGAAGTATTTACTGATGTTACCACTGGAGATAAAAGAAGAATAGACTTATTAGCACAAGTAAAATTGAGAGGAGAAGACAGTTATTTTCTCATACATTTAGAAAATCAAGCATATAATCAAAAAGAATTTGAACGGCGGATGTTTCATTACTTCGCTCGTTTAGATGCTAAATATTTATTGCCAATCTTTCCTATAGTTATCTTCTCCTACAACGAACCAAAACGCCCCGAAAAAAGTCAATATATAGTTAAGTTCCCTAACAGGAAAATACTAGAATTTAATTACTTTTCCATCCAACTAAATAACCTGAATTGGCGCAATTTTTTAAATCAACCAAACCCGGTGGCTGCCGCATTAATGGCAAAAATGGACTTTAAACCAGAAGAAAGAGTCCGAGTGAAACTAGAATGCTTAAGGATGTTAGTAACACTACAGTTAAATCCTGCTAAAATAGAATTAATTTCCGGCTTTATTGATACTTATCTCAGATTAAACGCCACAGAAGAACAAGAACTTGAAACTGAACTAAAACAAGCCAACTTAGTTGAAGAGGAAGAAATCATGGAAATTGTCACCAGTTGGATGCAAAAGGGAATTGAACAAGGAGAACAAAAAATTATTAAAAAGCTAGTAAAACGGCGTTTTAATAATATTGATTCTACTTTGGAAAACCGTATTAATGATTTATCTTCAGAACAATTAGAAAACCTAGCAGATGCAATTTTTGATTTCCAATGTTTAGAAGATCTCATAAATTGGTTAGACCAGCAAGATAACTCTAATCTTTAATATTGTCGTAGTTGAAATCAAGATGCACTAAGTCCCCATTCCCTAAGCACAGAAACCACCATGAATCAAAAAACCTATCAACTCCCCTTAACCTTCGAGCAAATTATTAATCTTGTCCTACAACTTACAGCGCAAGAACAAGAACAACTCATTCAAGAAATAAAAAAACACCCTGCAAATAAAGATGAAGATTTACCGAGGGTTTTTGACAGAATCAGCAGAAATGCTCAAGCCAAAGGATTAACAGAAGATATCTTAGAAGAATTACTCGTCGATGAATCATAAGCTAATTGTTATTGACACAAATATTTTAATTAGTGCTGCCCTGAGTCCAGATGGAACAGCCCGTAAAGCACTCAATAAAGCCTATAAACAATTCAAAAATTCCCTTTCATTACTAAAGCCATTGAGACTTTAGCGAAAAAAGGTAAAACCATAGACATTACCACCAAAGATAAACGCTTTGCCGTCATCGTTGATGAAGCCCACGGCTCCCAAACCGGAGAAACCGCCACAGAACTCCGCAAAATTCTCAATAAAGATGGTATCGAATCAGCGATCGCCGCCCAACTCCTAGAAGATGAACTTGAGGAAGACGATCTCACTGATGAGGCTAAACAACAACTCCTCAAAGAACAACTCACCCGCACCAAACAACCAAAGCTCAGTTATTTTGCCTTTAGCGCTACCCCCAAACACAAAACTCTACTTGTATTTGATGAAGCAGGGGAGAATGGTAAAGTCCCTTTCCATCTCTACACGATGCGCCAAGCGATTGAGGAAGGCTATATTAAAGACGTTTTGGCAAATTACACCTGCTACGAACGCTATTACGAACTTGTCCGTATCTCAGAAGATAACCCTGACTTACCCCGTCGCCAAGCAGCCAAGGCGATCGCCCGATTTTTCGAACTCCACCCCCACAACATCGCCCAAAAAGTTGAAATCATCATTGAACATTTCCGCAACCATACCCACCACAAAATTGGGGAAAGAGCCAAAGCAATGGTTGTCACCCGTTTCCGCGAACACGCCGTTAAATACAAACTCGCCTTCGATCAATAATATTAAACAAAAAGGCTATAGCGACCATTACGAGGTGTGATCGCACTCGGAACTCGGCAGCTAGATAAAGAAGTCCCCTTATCCGCGCTGATTGACTCCCTGAACGAACGTTTTGGTACTAACTTCACTCCAGCCGATCAACTGTTTTTCGAGCAAATTACCAAAACAGCGATCGCTAATGACTCCATCAAACAAGCCGCTCAAGTCAATACAAAAGAAAACTTTGCCCCAGTTCTAGAAAAGCATATTGAAAATCTATTTATCGAACGCATGGAAGGTAATGAAAAAATCTTTATGCAAGTGATGAACAATGAAGAATTTAAAGCAATTGTGTTTGAAAAATTACTATCTAGTATTTATGAAAGTATCAAAAGTGAGAATTTATGACTAGCACTTGGCACATTGCCAGCGAATTTATGTACTAAATCCAAATTTGGTGTTGAGACGAGATGCGGGAATCGTTAAACCAAGAAAGCAAGAAAATGTTGTTTTGTTATTTAGTGAAGCGATAAGATATCTGATTAAAACCGCTTCTACTGACAAATGATAAATCACAGTTTTTATCTACATTATTTAGGTTTAACCGGAGTCATCGCCCTCGGTATCATCCTGCGCTTTTACAATTTGGACTTAAAACCTCTGTGGATGGATGAAATTATTACTGCCATCTTCAGCTTGGGTAAAAATTACCATGACTTGCCTTTAGACGTAGTCTTGCCTATAGAAAAATTACAGGAGATTTTTATTTATCAACCAGGCAAAAGTTGTGCTCAAATAGCTCAAAATCTTGCTAATCAGTCTACTCATCCGCCGTTGTTTTTTTGCTGGATGTACAGTTGGCTAGGTTTGTTCGCTCCTCTAGGAGAGAATTGGATCTTTAAATTGCGATCGCTACCTGCTCTGTTTGGTGTGGGTGCGATCGCGGCTATTTATTGTCTCAATCGTCTTGCTTTTTCTAAAGCGGCTGGATTAACAGCAGCAATGTTAATGGCAGTCTCGCCTTTTACTGTTTACCTTTCCCAAGAAGCAAGGCACTACACTTTACCCATGCTATTAATCACTTTGTCATTACTGGGTTTAATACAAATTCAATTAGATATTTTTCAACGTCAACAAATTAGATTTTGGATTTGGTTAAGTTGGACAATTATTAATATTATTGGTCTTTATGTCCACTACTTTTTTATTCTTGCTTTAATTGCAGAATTTGGAATATTATTAGTTTTATTGTGCCTGTATAGGACAAATATTACAAATCAATTGCAAGTTTGGTTAGCAACAATTTTATCTATTAGTACAGTTACACTGAGCTTTTTGCCCTGGTTGCCAGTGATATTAAGAGATTATCATCGTCCTGAAACTAATTGGCTCTATCCTCCAAATCACATTGCCCCTTTCTATCAAACCTTGCTGAACTGGATACTAATGGTAATTGCTCTACCTGTTGAAAGACAACCTCTTGCGATCGCTATCCTATCAGGAGTATCCATGCTTTGTTTTGGAATTTGGCTGGGGTGGCAAGTTTGGCAAGGATTAAAGCAACTATGGTGTAAATCGACAACTCATTTAGCTACACTTACACTTTTAAGTTTTTTCGTTGTAATTTTATTAGAATTTTTTGCTATTGCCTATTTTTTAGAAAAAGATATTACAGCTATTCCTCGCTATAGTTTTGTTTACTATCCCAGCTTCTGCTCTCTTGTTGCTGCCAGCCTCATAATAATTAAAAAAGTAAAATTAAAATTTACTGTTTTTTTTGTAAGTTTTATCAGTTGCATTTTTGTGATTTATAACTTAGTTTTTCTCAAACCATTTACACCTGAACAAGTCGCTCAAACCATGAACCAAAACCCCTCTACACCACTGATGGTTGTGGTGGGATATGGAAATTATCAGGATGTAGCATTGGGATTGAGTTTTGCCTTAGCATTAAAAACAGTCAGGAATGGGAAAGAGAAAGTATCCAAATCTCATATCCCATTTTCGTCTACTCATTTTGCTTTTTTCCAAAAATCACCTGATTTTCAATCTATATGGGCAAAGCTTTCTCAATTGTCTAATCTAACCACTTCTAACCTCAATTTATGGGTTGTTGCTCCAGGAATTAAACGCCGTGATTATCCACAACAAGTGCTACTTTCACAATCTAATATTTGCACTATAGATGCCAAACAGCATTATCGTGTTGGCGTTCCCTATCAACTTTATCGGTGTGGTGAGAAATTTTAGATCAGGATGGAAAGCACTTGCCGAAAGCTTGAAGTAATCGGAGTGAACCTTTAATGCGAATCTTCCTTCGCAGCAATGCCCAGATTATGTTTTGCTCCTTGGCTAGAAAGCGAAGCCAATTATCACTATCAGCAGTGATACGAATATCTGCATTGCCAATATACCCATCATGAACCTGTATTTTCTTATCTCTGATAATCACTGTTGCCCTGCATTCCTCTGCACCTGTGAATGTGAAGTGGTAAGTTGCATCTAAACCTTCTGATTGGTTTCTTTGAAAGGTTAGCGGTAAACCACGCAGGAATCCGCGAATTGAACTTGGCTGCAATCCATTTCTAATTCTTTTTACTTTTTTATGAGGAAACCGACGTTTTACATGGGCTTCAGCATCAGAACCAGGAACAACATAGATAGTTTCCTCTTTATTCTCTAAAGGCTTAACTACTTCTTGAATAAAGTCTTTACGATTTGCCAAAAACGCACCAATCACATCTTCTCCTGCCGGGCAAACAGCCATGCAGTAAGCAGCTTTATAGTTTGCTCCAAAAGAAAGGCTTTGCCACATTGATGCTGATTCAGCACTACTCGCTTTTTGACGGTAATTTCGAGCACTATTGCTTTCAGCAATATTTTCTACCCAATCTGTGAATCCTCCCATGAATTCCCGATAATTATGGGTGTAGCAAGCTGAGAAGTTAAAGTGTCCATCTGTACCAATTGCTCCCACTGGACAGGCTGTGACGCATAATTTACACTCCAAGCAAGGATTATAGTCGATAGGTTGGTTATATGCGGTTACTTCCTTATCTATTAAAATTGTCCCCAACAAGATGAAGTTGCCAAACTTAGGATGAATGACGTTACGGTGAATTCCCATGTGTCCTAAGCCTGCTGCCACCGCCACAGGTTTGTGGGAAATTACCCAGACTTTACCGGGGAAGCGATCCATCTCCATCGGGAAACCCATTGCCGGATTTAAGGCTCGTACACCCCGTTGCTCAAGAGCAGCGACAATCTCACGGGCAACATGATTAACTTCATCACCTGTACTGTGAAATTCTACGTTGGCAACAGAACGCGCCGGGCTGCGAACATTCTCTCTGTTCATCCGACACACGAAGCTAATCAGGGTTTTTGTCGGAGGAAAGGCAGTTAGGATATCCTGGCGTTGGTTGGCAATCTGCGATCGCTCAATCTCGACAAAACCCACATCATCTGCCCCAGCCCCTAAACAAAGATTGCGTAACCACTCAGCATCAATCACAGAAGTAGACTTGGAATCATTGCTCTGTGCTTGTTCGCGAAAACGTCTCACTGTCGGATGGTGATCGAATTTTGGCATATATATTCATCCTGTGAAAACAAAGTTTAAGGGAAATAGACAGGACTTACGCAGGAGTTATGGAAAATAAACAAACCGCAGAGTACGCGGAGAACACTGAGGAAGGAGGATTTTAGAGGGGTTTTGCGTAAGTGCTAATAGAGAAAAAAGAGTGTGTATACACTTATCAAGCAAAAAAATTAGCTTTTTTGGAGGGTGGAAACGGTATCAGACAAACTTTTTAACAATATGCTCCATCTTTGTTGTCCTAATTTCTCTACCACAAGAGTTTGCGCCTCCTCCCACAAGGGCAGTGCGTTTTCTAAAGCGGCATTACCTTCGGCTGTTAAACTTACAACCCGCATTCGTTGATCTTTACCAGGCTCTATCTGGATCAATCCCTGTCTTTCTAATGGCTTGAGGTTGCGTGTCAGTGTAGTTCGATCCATGACTAATTCTTGTGCAAGGCGTGTGATTGGTGCCGAGCCAACTATGCTGATAGCAGCGAGAAGTGTAAACTGATTCACTAACAATCCACTTGGTTGTAGTACTTCATCAAAAATTTGCGTCACAACGCGCGATGCTTTGCGCAGATTAAAGCAGGTACAAGTAGCGGCGACTTTTTTACATAAAGCTAACTGAGTATTTTGGTCTTGCATAACAATCAGTGTATATACACTCTTTTTCCCTGTCAAGTGTTTGATGTGGAATTAGCGTCGCTGGGTTAGTTTAGCGCTAAGAGGCATTAAATAGGGTATCTACTTATATAGAATGTGAGTTCTATATCTATGTTATTCAAAATAAGAATCGGTCAAATTGCTCAAAACCTTAGGAGTTTGCGAAGAATTAAGCAAACTTATAAGGATGTGCTAATAGCATTAATACTCTGCTTCATAATTATTGCCTGTACTAGCACCTCTAAATTAGAACCGTCCTCACTCACCCAATTGTCTAATGACAATATAGTGTTGAAGATTTGGTGGGATAAAGGCTTTACTTTAGAAGAGGATGAAGCACTCCAACAACTTGTGAAGCACTGGGAGCAAAAAACTGGTAACAAAATCAAGCTTTCTTTCTATAATGATGACGAGCTGGCACAGAAAGCACAAAGGGCGCTTCGAGCGGGTGTTCCGCCCGATTTGATGATAAGTTTAATAGCTGAAAGGCAGTTGAATCCGCGTCTTGCTTGGGCTGGCAAACTAGCAGATCTCTCGGATGTAATTGAACCAGTCAAAAGTTTTTATTCTAAGGCTGTACTGGAAGCCGTTCATTTGTATAACAATGTAGATAAAAAGCGGAGCTACTATGCTATTCCGATTCACCAAGCAACTATTCAAATATTTTACTGGCGGGATTTAATCAAACAAGTTGGTCGTCAAGAAAGCGACATTCCTAAAGATTGGGTTGGCTTTTGGGAATTCTGGAAACAAGTACAGGTTGATCTGCGAAAACAGCAAAAAAAGGAGATTTACGGGCTAGGCTTTCCTTTTTCCATCGGAGCTTCAGATACTTACTACTTGTTTGAGCAGATTTTAGAGGCATACGATGTTCAGATTCTAGACACTAAAGGTCAATTGCGCATTGACGATCCTAAAGTCCGTCAAGGTATTATCGATAGCCTAGACTGGTATGCCAAATTTTATCAAGAGGATTATGTACCACCAGAAGCAGTGAAATGGTTAAATCCAGACAATAATCGCAACTTGCTTAACCGTGTTGTGGTTATGACACCCAATCCTACACTCTCAATTCCTAGCGCTGTACGCGAAGATGCTGATACTTATCGCAACAAGCTAGGCACTATAGTTTTTCCTCACAAACCTAATGCCAGTTCAATGCGTCATTTAGTCACTCTTAAAGAAGTAGTTTTGTTTGCTCAGTCTCAGAACCAGAAGATAGCCAAAGACTTTCTTACCTATTTAATACAACCAGAGATAATGGGAGATTATCTGAAAGCTGCTGGAGGTAGGAATTTTCCAGTACTCAAACCAATTTGGAAAGATCCTTTTTGGACTAATCCTGCCGATCCGCATATTTCGACTGTTGCTAAAACATTAACTCATGGTCAAACACGCCTATTTTATAGTACTCAGAGCCCAGCTTATAGCCTAGTTTTGGAGGAGAACGTTTGGGGCAAAGCTCTCAATCGGATAATTGCAGATGGTTTATCTCCAGAACAAGCAGCTAATGAGGTAATTGTGCAGATCAAACAAATTTTTGACAAGTGGCAGCAAGCTATATAAAAGTCAAAAATTAAAAGATAGATTTAACAATCTAGAAAATTATCTTTTCTTGTGTCAAAAAATCAACAGCCTGCGTAAAGATAAAAAAAGCGATAAATCTTCAGTGGGAACAAAGCGCTCATAGTTTATGAAGTTTTGGAACCAATACTTTACCAATAATGTTACTCGTTCCTTCTTACTCCTATCCCTAGTGAGTGTTGCTGTAGTGGGAGGAGTTGCCTTCTTTAAAGCAAGAGAGGCTTTAAAACAAGCTGCTTTCAATCGACTGAGTGTGACTGCAACGCTCAAAGAGGAAGAAATCACCCGTTGGTTTGAAGATCAACAGCGAGATTTTTTACTTGTGACTCAGTTACCAGACGTACAATCGAATGTGAGCAAACTCCTGAGTCAAACAAAATCTGATACAGATTATCAAGTTGCTTACAGGGTTCTCTCTCAGTACTTAGTTAGGGTAAATCGCCTCAAACCCAACCTGAGGGAGATTTTTGTTCTTAATCGTAGTAATCGAGTAATTTTATCTATTAACAAAATACACGAAGGTCAGTATGAACCTTTAGGTAACGTTACTTACGTTGAAAAGATTGAGCTGGGAGATGCCTTTGCTCCCATTTTTTATGTTTCGCCTATCACTGGCAAGCCATCAGTCACCTTGGCAACGCCTTTGCGCGATGTAACAGGAGAACACAAGGGTATAATTCTAGCTCACCTAAATTTAGACCGAATCGATCGCATTGTCCGAGAACGTACAGGCTTAGGTAAAAGTGGCGAAACTTACTTAGTTGGCTCGATGGTGACGAGAAATACTTTTATTTCCAAAGAGAATGACAACAGGCGAGAATTTGCCGAAGGAGTTAGCAGCCAAGGCATTAATGCAGCAATGAGTGGAGTAAGTGGTTACGGTCTTTATTTTAACTATGCGAAAGTGCCAGTGATTGGAGTATATCGCTGGCTTAATGACCAAGACCTTGCCTTATTAGTGGAAATGCATCAAGAAGAAGCTTTTTCTCCGGCTCGCCAACTAGCAGGGACAATTGTGGCAGTAGGATTGATATCAGTAGTATTTCTATTTATTGGTGTAAATTGGCTGACACAGCAGTTGAAAATCTCGCGCGAGCAGTTAGAGAATTACAGCCACAAACTAGAAATGAAAGCTCAGGAAGCCGAAGCTGCTAATCGTTCTAAAAGCGAATTTTTAGCAAATATGAGCCACGAATTACGCACACCATTGAATGCCATTCTTGGCTTTGCTCAACTTATGGAGCGAGATCCTGTTCTCACTCCAAAGCAATCTGAATTTTTAGCTACCATTAACCGTAGTGGCAAACACCTGCTGGGTTTAATTAACGACGTTTTGGAGATGTCTAAAATTGAGGCAGGACGTGTTGCTCTTAAGCCCGTACCTTTCAATTTAAGAACTTTTTTACAAACTTTGCAGGAAATGTTTTTGGTGCGAACTGAAGCAAAACAGTTATCGCTGCAGTTTGAGCTTGCACCTGACTTACCTGAGTTTATCGTTACTGATGAAGGTAAATTACGGCAAATTATAATCAACCTCTTGAGTAATGCTGTTAAATTCACTTCTGCTGGGGGAGTGACGCTGCGAGCAAAGTTAGGTACTGGGTACTGGGGACTAGGGACACTTGAAGAGGACACGGGGAATAATTCTCCCCCACTCCCCCCCTCTCCCCCTTTCCCTTTCCTCTTTTTCGAGGTTGAAGACACTGGATGTGGGATTGCACCAGAAGAAATGAAAGATTTATTTAAACCGTTTGTGCAAACCAGCAGTGGTGTCCAAATCAAGGAAGGTACTGGGCTGGGGCTGGCTATTAGCCGCCAGTTTGTACAGTTGATGGGAGGCGAACTCCGTTGCAGCAGTACTTTTGGGCAGGGAACGATTTTTAGTTTTGATGTACAAGTCCAAATAGCTAAATTACCAGAACAAGTCCCTCAAACAACTCCAAGACGAGTTCTCCAGCTTGCTTTTAATCAACCAGCATACCGAATTCTTGTAGTTGATGACCATCAAGAAAATCGGGAACTGCTAGTGCAACTGTTGCAAAGCGTTGGTTTTGATACTTGCAGTGCAATTGATGGACAAGAAGCTGTCACCATTTGGCAGCAGTGGCATCCCCATCTGATTTGGATGGATATGCGAATGCCCTTGATGGATGGCTATCAATCTACCAAGCAGATTAAGGCAATGGAGAGGAATCAACAAGATGGGGATAACTTACCCGCCGTGTCTTCTTCCCGCACGATCATCATCGCTCTGACTGCCAGTGCCTTTGAAGAACAGCGAGCCAACATCCTAGCTGTAGGTTGTGATGATTTTGTTCGCAAACCTTTCCAAGAGCAGATTATCTTTGAGAAAATAGCTAAACATTTAGGGGTTAAGTATATTTATACCCAACAGCAGGAGAGCAAAAAAACACAGGAATATAACAGTAACTTAACATTAGAAAACAAGCTCAAGTCAGAAGATTTGATAGTGATGCCCTCCTCTTGGAGAGAACAAATGTGCCAAGCAGCCTTAGAAGTTGACGCTGATAAGATTGTTCAACTGATTGAGTTAATTCCCAAAACTCATTCTGCCCTGGCAGACAAACTCACAAAGCTTGTACGTAATTTTTGCTTTGATGAAATTCTTGAACTAACCCAGGGAGAATGTGAATAAGAGAATAAAGTTTATCACTAAGTATCTTGAGCTTTAACTATTCATCAATTTGCCAAGCATCCTTAGTTACTTCCTCATCTACAATTCTCTTCGGTCGTACAATCACGATAATTCGTCCTAATAAAGGAACTTCTGGTTCTGTTTCAAACCACTGAAAATCTAAATCCCCAGAATTATTCACCACAAAGTAGCTAATTGCATCCCATCGCCGTTGAGCGCGATCAATAACTACCATTACTGGTTCTACAGTATTTTGTGTTTGGTTTGGTAGGCGATCGCTATTACACAAAATCACTACCGGATCTTCTGCACCCAATACCAGCTGCCAACCAGGTAAAGGAACCCAGGCTTGTTCTCCAGCAAATTTAACCATGCGAAATGGCCCAATTTCTTCTGCTAAAGGAACCGCTTGTAAATCTTGTGGTGTTAATGGCAACTCACCTACCACTGGTACAAGGCGAGGCATTTCTTCCTCTGATTCCGGTCTATACATTGGTAAACTTGGTGCAGGTTTCTTAGGAACAACCGTAAAATCTGTTAATAGTTGTTCTATTTGCTGCCTAGCAGTTTGCGTGTGTGCAAATTTTAAACCCTTGGCAATCAGACGCGATCGCACTTGCAGATCTGAGTTTTGTCGAGCAAGTTTCCAGCATTGATAAGCAACCGCATCACCGGGATGACTGGAAAAACCTTGTGGCAACTCACGGAAACGAGAGAAATCTTTAATTGCCTTTGCTACTTCTCGCGCCTCAAGCGCGTCAAGTTTGTTTTGCCAGGTGAGTGTGGCTGCTGCTGCACGTTCTTGTTGGTTAAGCAAGCGCAACTCGTACAAAATATCACTTCCTCGCTGGGAATAATGCGAGAGCACCTCTTGTGATGTTCCTTCCTTTTCTAAAGAATTGTAAACTTGCGAACCGACAATAACCTGATTTTGTTGGGATGGCTCAAAGCCTGTAGCTTCAAAAATCGTTTGGGGATTATAACCGGCTTTTTGTAAGTGAACGCAAGCTTGTCCCCATTCCACCCAGTTGCCTTGTTTTTGTCGTAATTTTCGCAGCAACTCTTGGGCGACATTGTCATTTTCTACAGGATTATGAGCGTTGGGTGGTAGGTCAGTCATAAGCGATTAGCAAATTTCCAAAAAAGGCTATTCATACTTGAGCACCAAGTATCTATTTTAGGTCTGGTGCTGCACTGACACTCATAGATTTTAAAGAAAATGGGAAGAGTTAAGCTCATCCCCCGACTGAAGTCTGGGGGATTTCGCGGGCATCGGGAATTGGGAATTGGGCATTGGCCAATGCATGAATGCCCCTTGCCCCAAGACGACGGACGACGATTCTGAGCGCCCCTTAAAGGAACAGGCTTCCCCGTCGTCTTTTGGTGAAGTTAGAACTTAGTATGAACGTGAGTGTTTAACACTGACACACGTTAGATATTGATTCTCAGCCTATGTTCTGAGGGAAAGTTAAATATAATTACTCTGTGCAACTATGCTCAATACTCCAGTGCGATCTCATTTCGAGAAGCTTGCGCGTCTACGCATCCAGAGTTTTTTTAAATATGCCTACCAAAAGAGTTATATATAAACACGCTTTGCCGCTTTAATCTCAGCATAATGGTGCTTGATTAGAGAAAAATGTGAATGTTTTAATGCGAGTTGTAGTTTTTGTAAGCTAATAATTTTCGTACTTATTGGAATTTCAAGTCATGAAAAATACATTATTTGATAAAATCTTCCGTGACAGTGATGGCAACATTGTTGTAGCTCAGATGCCAAATCTACCAATTATTGTTTGGTTCACAGCTAGTTTACTTAAGCTGGTATTTACAACAAGCGAAATTAATACAGTATTAGACGTACTAGCATATGGCTCTTTGTTTACTTGGGCATGGCTGGAATTATTTCAAGGCGTCAATTATTTTCGCAGAGCATTAGGTTTAGTCGTACTTGTTGGTGTTATCGCCTCAAGAACCGTTGGTATTGATGCACTTGGAAACTTCGCTTTTTGATGTGAAGGAATGACGTTGAGAAGGTTATCACAGTGCGATGCCTTCACTTAAACTCAAAAACCCAGTCTTGTGACTGGGCTTGAGCAGGGTATATCCCCGCGCTTTATTTATAGAGATTAGTTATAAGTTTATAAGTTGCTTATCTAGTTATTGCTACAACGGTGGATTGAGTAGTTTCGGAAAATTTGTAAATTTCCTACATTTGGAAACACAGGTAGTCCATTGTAGATACTTGTACAGACTTAAGCAACCACTGTTTATGAACGAAAAGTGAAAAATATATTGAGTTTTCAAGAGAACTTAAGATGCGATCGCCTAGTTGGGATAGAGCGCAAAGCATATACTGCGATCGCTTAAAAGGGAATAGGAAAGGAATACAGCAATTTTACCTGTATTGAAAAATGGCTAAATATTTATGCGTAGGTACTTATCATTAACCAAAAATAAAAAGTTATTTTTTGTTTTAAATCTAAGTAATTACACGTAGAACAAAAAAGTTATAATCGTCAGATTTTCTGATTTTAACTTTAATATATAGACATTATAAAAATGGTTTTCAGCCACATACCGATTAGACAAACCTGAGATATTTTAGTATAAATTGGAACTAATTTCTTATTGCATACAGAAATTATCTTATGGATCATCCCATTTCCGAATTAGATAAAGTACGCCTTCAATTGATGACTCTGGATAGACCAAAAAAACAAAAAATATTGGTAGTTGATGATGAACCAGATAATTTGGATCTGCTGTATCGTACTTTCCGACGAGATTTTCATGTTCTCAAAGCAGATAGTGGGATGAATGCTCTGCAAGTATTAGCAGCAGAAGGGGAAGTAGCAGTTATTATCTCCGATCAACGAATGCCAGAAATGAAGGGAACTGAGTTTTTAAGCAAAACTGTACCTCAGTTTCCCAACACAGTCAGAATTATTCTCACTGGTTTTACAGATATTGAAGACTTAGTTGAAGCGATTAATGCTGGACAAGTCTATAAGTACATTACCAAACCGTGGGATCCAGGCGAACTGAAGGCTGTTGTCCAAAGAGCGGCTGAAACTTATGATTTGCTCAACCAGCGAACGGAAGAATTGCGTCGTGCTAATGCCCATATGGCGTTACTTGCAATTTTAGTGCAGGTTGCTGAGGATAATTCTAGTTTAGAGGTGACTTTAAACTCAATTGCCAAGGCTTTTGGTGAAAGTTTCGCTGCCGATGGAGCGATTTTGCAACTTGTGGAGGGTAGTAATCTAGTTGCCACTGAAGGTAATTACAGTTGTACGGGTTCTGTAGAAAACTGGCTAGCTCACGATCCTCTCACCAGTGCAGCGATCGCTACTGGGCAAATGCAAGTCTCAGTCAACGTTCCTCAAGACGATAAATTGGCTGGTGTTACTCACTACTCCAATACTGGTGTAGAAGCGCATCTAATTATCCCAATTACCTCCGCAGGTAAGGTGTTAGCAGTATTGTCCCTACAATGGAAAAAACCCTGCACTTTACGAGAAGATGAACTCAAACTAATTCATCTATCAGCACAACTAGTGGCGATCATACTTAGTTCAGTTCATTATCATCAAACAGTTCACGCTGCATAACCCAATACAGTTCTATAAAATAAAGCCTGCGGAGGCAGGCTTTGTATGTATAGCTCCAGGCTTAAGCCTGTGAGCTATAGTCTATAGTCTAAAGTAGTTGACTCTTGAACCTTAACCCTTGACTATTGACTATTGACTACTAATTAATGACTAATGGCTAACGAAATTCGCAACATCTTTGATCGTATCGCTCCTGTTTACGACCAATTGAACGATTGGTTAAGCTTAGGACAACACCGGATTTGGAAAGAAATGACGGTCAAATGGAGCGAAGCAAAAGTAGGAGATACTTGCTTGGATTTGTGTTGCGGCAGTGGCGATCTAGCTTTTCGGCTGGCTCGGCGTGTAAAAGCAACTGGAAAAGTATACGGCGTGGATTTTTCACCTGGGCTGTTAGAAATTGCTCAGATGCGCTCTCAATCTCAGTATCCCTCTTTTGCGATCGCTTGGGTAGAAGCCGATGTTCTGGATTTACCCTTTGAGAATAATCAATTTGATGCTGCGACGATGGGTTATGGTTTACGAAATGTAACAGATATTCCTCGCTGTTTAAAAGAATTACACCGGGTTCTGAAAATAGGTGCGAAAGCTGCAATTTTAGACTTTCATCGTCCCACAGATTCGACAGCTAGAGCTTTTCAGCAGTGGTATTTGGGCAATCTTGTAGTGCCGATTGCCGAACAAATGGGTTTAAAGGAAGAATACGCCTATATCAGTCCTAGCTTAGATCGGTTTCCTACAGGCAAAAATCAAGTAGAAATAGCTCTAAAAGTTGGTTTTACAACTGCCACACATTACCCCATTGCGAACGGTATGATGGGAGTGCTGGTGGTAAATAAAGCCTAATAGTTATTAGTTATTAGTTCTTACCTAATGACTAATGACTCTTGACTAATGACTAATGACTGAATGAATTTGGATTGGTCTCATCTTTGGCTGTATGTATCTCCACCAATCTTAGGTGGAGTAATTGGCTATTTCACTAATGATATAGCCATCAAAATGTTATTTCGTCCTTATAGAGCAATTTACATTGGCGGACGAAGATTACCCTTCACTCCTGGATTGATTCCTCGCAACCAGGAACGTTTGGCTAAGAATATCTCCAAAACGATTATGGGATCGCTGCTCACGCCAGAGGAGTTACAGAATCTGGCGCGGCGATTGTTACAAACAGAACGCGTGGAATCAGCAATTCTCTGGTTGCTGAGAATGGCAATTGATCAAGTCAAATCCGATAAAGAGCAGAAAACAGCCAAGATTGTGGCGGGTATTTTGCGGGATTTGTTAGGGGAATCATTACCACGTTTGCTGAAGGTGCTGGCACGACGGGAAGACTTTTTAGAAGCTCAAATCAATCAAATTTTTGACCAAATACTTTTGGAATTTCAACTGACTGATGAGCAAGCTTCTCGCCTTGCTGATTGGCTTTTGCAAGTTGTTTTACCACCAGAGACAATTCGGTTAGCAATTATTGATTTTTTAAGCGATCGCACGATTCAGACTATTGATGAAAGCTTTCGAGAAAAAACCAGTGGTACCTATTGGGTAGTAGCAAATCTGTTTGGTTTACGCAATACATTATCGCGGCTGCGGACTTATTGTTTGGATGAGAAAGAAGCTACGAATCAGCTATTAAAGGAATGGATTCAAGATTTGCGAGTACGCGATCACCTCAAAAATGTCTTGCAAAATTTGACTTTACAAAATTTGCCTATAGGTACCGTGAGGCAACTACGAAAAACTACACGCGAAAGTGTTCGTCAATATCTACAAACACGCGGTGGTGATTTCCTACAAGGATTAAGTGATTCGGTTGACTGGCATAATATAGCTGTCTTACTAGTTAACCGCCTTAGTACCTCACCTGTTGTGAACACTTCTTTAGAAGTTGCAAGTCAAGAATTGGCTTTAATCTTAGAGCGTTATTTAGAAAAAGATTTAGAAGCGATCGTGACTCACGCAATTCCAATTTTGTCCATTGATCAGGTAATTATGGATAGAGTCAAGTCAACTTCACCAGCAGATTTAGAAGCTGCTATTGAGGGAATTGTTAAAAATGAATTGCAAGCAATTGTGACTTTAGGTGGTATTTTAGGTTTTATCGTGGGGTTATTTCAAGCAGCATTTTTGTTGATTAGTAATGTTTAAGAAAACCGACACCCTTAAGGGTGTGGCTACCTGAACAAAGCCTGTGGAGGCAGGCTTTGTTTGTATAGCCCTAAGCTTTAGCCTGTGGGCTTATCCAAATTTTTCATGTAATTTTGTCGCCATTTTTCTAGTTTTTCAATAGATACTGATTTCGTCACAACATTTACACCATTTCCTCGCCAATCAATTTCTGGATCTGTTGTAAAAACTCCGCACTCTAATTCCTCCAATTGGATATCCCAAAACTCGCTAAATCGACTTTTTAAAGTTATTACCTGTTCAAAAACTTTATTTCTGTGTTTATTTCTTCTTTTTCTTTCTGTTGCTCCTGTTGCTTCAGTATCAATAAATTTAGTTTCTATTAAAAACAATTTTTGGTAGGATGTGAGATAAACAAAATCACACTTTCCCAAATCTGTATAATCAGCAATTGGAGACTTTTCAAATAACAGCAATTCGGCGCAGGTCGGAAATAAATTTGTGATATTTAAAAATAAATATGCTTGCAATAAAAGTTCCTTGTCATAAGGAAACCCAACAACCCCCTCAAAAAACTTTTTAATGTCTTGTTGAGTTTGAGGTTGAATTTTTTTGCAGTATGCCACAAATTGACCTAGCGCATCTGCAGTCATTAAGTATTTGCCCCTTGCCCTGGTTACTGCATTTATCCTCATGGCATAAAAAAATAACATTTTCTCCATGAAGACTCCCACCGCATAAGTAACCAAAAAAACTAGTTACTCTAAAAAGACTTAGTAGCTATTACTGAGGTTAAATAATAAAGAAAATGTTAAAAAGCAGATTAAATAGTATATTTTAAGGGTAAACATACATATTTAAAAAGTTGAATTGGAGATTTTGCTAACAAATAAAGTGTTAATTTATGCTTTGAATTCAGTCATTTACAAGTGGTTGTACACGAGCCATAAATTGGGCATTTTGCAAAGCCTGAACGGTGCTGATAGAATTTTGCACCCAAAATTGCCGTCCAAAACGAACAAGGCGACGCGAGTTTCCAGCTTGTATAACCCCAATTACAGGTACTTTTGCTTTTTCTTTTTCTCCTGATTGTTCTTGCAAAATAGTTCGCAGGCGATGTTGTTCTTCAATTGTGGCTGCTTGTTGAGGATTGAATTCTACCATCACCATTTGTACTGTTTCGACTGGCTCTGCATCTTCAACAATAAATTGAGTTTGTTCATCACGTCGGTCTACTTTACCCCAAATGATTAATCTCGCATCAACTTGCAAGAGCAAATTAACACGTTCATAATTTTTTGGAAAGACTACGGCTTCTGATTGTGCAGTTAAATCTTCTATTTGCAAAATGGCCATTGGATCGCCTTTTTTTGTGATTACTTTTTTCACATTATTGAGAATCACAACTGCACATAATGTTGTATCTTCCTGTTGTTCACCTAGTTGGGAAAGGTTAATTGGAGCTAAAATTTTTGCAGATTTACGTATAGATTTAAGTGGATGATCTGATACATAAAATCCCAAAAGTTCTTTTTCCATCCGTAACTTTTCTTGGGGAGGAAAATCAGGCACAGATTTAGCTTTGGGCGCGCTATCAAAGCTATTTTGGGGTGTATTATTCTTACTAGAAAATCCACCACCTAATAAATCAAAAAGGTTTCCTTGCCCAGTTGCTCTATCTCTGGCACGAGATTGAGCCCAATCATAGACTAAATCTAAATCGTGAATTAACTGATTGCGGTTAGAATCAAGTTTGTCAAAGGCTCCACAATAAATCAATGATTGTAAAGTGCGGCGGTTCACAGTACCTAAATCGATGCGATCGCAAAAATCAGCCAAGGATTTAAACTCGCCTGTAGTTTCTCTTGCTTCTAAAATTGAGGCGATCGCATTTTGCCCAACATTGCGCACAGCCGACAACCCAAACACAATCTTGCCACCCAATGGAGTAAAATCGACACCAGAACGGTTAATATCTGGCGGGTCAATTTGAATTCCCATATTCGTACAAGTGGCAATGTATTTCTGTACTTTGTCTGTGTCATCACAGTTAGCTGTCAACAGCGCCGCCATGTACTCTAACGGATAATTGGCTTTTAAATACGCGGTTTGGTATGTTACATAACCGTAAGCTGTAGAATGTGATTTGTTAAAGCAATTGGAAGCTACCAAACCATTTTTAATGATGAAATTATGGTCGCGTTCTACTCCAATGTCATATACATTCTGCGTACCAAGTGATTTTTTAGCGATTATTTTAACCATGTTTCCATCCGATAAAATTTATAAACAGCTCGTAAATCAGCTTTATTTTAATTGTTCAAACAAAGGCACAAATAGGTGTTGAATGCCGTAGGGTAAGCTAAGGGCTTTGTAAAATTAATATTAATTTACGAGACTTCTATTACCAAGAGTGTAATACCAAATTGGCACACGGGAGTTTGGTTTCAAAATTCTGGCATAGCCTAATTGCTCAATGGTTTTAATCCAAAATCCACGCATTGGTATAAGCCGCCTTCACACAAAACCGTAGGTGCGGCTAAAACCAATTGAGCAGAAACTATCAAACTGTACTAAAATCAAGGACTTGAGTCATATAAGGAAGCAATCATGGCATCCATTCGCGAGTTGCACAAACAGCTAGTAAACAAAGAACGTTCTGCGGTGGAAATTACTCAAGAAGCTTTAGAGCGTATTCAAGCCCTAGAGCCGCAATTACACAGTTTTTTGTGCGTGACTGCCCAAAGGGCATTAGAACAAGCGCGTGCTGTGGATGCCAAAATCGCCGCCGGGGAAGAAATTGGCGCCCTTGCAGGAATTCCGATTGGTATTAAAGACAATATATGTACAAAAGGAATTCCTACCACCTGCGCTTCCCGCATCTTAGAAAATTTTGTACCGCCTTATGAATCAACGGTAACGCAAAAACTGCTAGAAGCTGATGCAGTTATGGTGGGTAAAACCAATTTAGATGAGTTTGCCATGGGCGGTTCTACAGAAACTTCTGCCTTTGGCATGACGGGTAATCCTTGGGATTTATCAAGGGTTCCAGGTGGTTCTTCTGGCGGCTCGGCAGCAGCAGTAGCAGCAGAAGAGTGTCTTGTGTCTCTTGGTTCTGATACTGGTGGTTCGATTCGTCAACCAGCATCTTTTTGTGGTGTGGTGGGCATGAAACCAACTTATGGGCTGGTTTCTCGTTATGGTTTGGTAGCGTTTGCTTCATCTTTGGATCAAATTGGGCCTTTTGGGCGCACAGTAGAAGATGCAGCGATATTATTGAGTGCGATCGCCGGATACGATCCCAAAGACTCCACCAGCTTAAAAGTTCAAATTCCTAATTATGCCGCCAGCCTAAAACCAGATCTCAAACCGAGAGGACAACTTAGAATCGGTGTGATACAAGAAACTTTTGGTGAAGGTTTAGACTCTCAAGTTGAACAAGCCGTAAAACAAGCGTTAGAGCAATTGCAAGATTTGGGTGCAGAAATTCATGTAATTTCTTGTCCCCGCTTCCGCTACGGCTTACCTAGTTACTACATCATCGCTCCTTCAGAAGCATCGGCAAACCTAGCTCGTTACGATGGTGTGAAATATGGCTACCGTGCTTCTGAGGCAGATAACTTGATGGAGATGTACACCCGTACTCGTGCTACTGGTTTTGGTGCAGAAGTCAAACGTCGGATTATGGTTGGAACCTATGCCCTATCGGCTGGTTATTACGATGCCTACTATCTCAAAGCACAAAAAGTACGTACTTTGATTAAAGAAGACTTTGAGAAAGCTTTTGAACTCGTAGATATCTTAGCTTGTCCTACGGCTCCCACTACGGCATTTAAAGCAGGAGAAAAAACCTCCGATCCCTTGAGTATGTATTTGGTTGACTTAATGACTATTCCAGTCAATCTTGCGGGTTTGCCTGGTATAAGTGTGCCGTGTGGCTTTGACGACAAGGGGCTACCGATTGGTTTACAGCTGATTGGTAAACCACTGCGAGAAGATCAGTTGTTTCAGGTAGCTTATGCTTATGAGCAATCGACTTCATGGCACCTGCAAAAGCCTAAAATTTAGTCATTCGTCATTCGTCATTCTATCCACTAATTACTAACTACTGTACGGGAGGCAGCACGTTGCGGAGCCAGTGCGCCCTTGGGGGTTAAGCGCGTCGAGTGCGACTGCCGGGCGGGTTTTCAGAACAATCTCTCTAGGATGACGAAATATCTAAAATAAACCCGCTCCTACTATTGACTATTGACCGATTCAGGGGTAAATGTTACTTGTTTTACACGCCCTGAATTTCCAAGAGGTTTTCGTTCTTTGTTGTTGGCAGAAACTAATACAGCCCCGGCATTTTCTGAAAGAATAGTCAACTGTTTGTTTGCTGTCCAGGTTTTTCTTTCGCCCTTATTTAACGTACCCTCAAAAGCTGTTTTGCCATCTGCTTTTACTCGTAACCATGAATGATCTTGAAGTTCAATGGTAACTTCAACAGGAAATACTTGTGAAGAAGAGGCTTCTGTTCGCAATGAAGATCCTGGTTTCTCTATAGCGGATCTGGATTGATTTTGGTTTCTAGCAATGGATTCGGCTGAATTCCTGGGACTAAGTTTAAAAAATAGTACAAGGGAAGCAACAGCTAGCAAGATTGCATAAGGGATAGCAAGAGGAATATGTATGTTTTTTATATTTGATTTTGGCTTGAGATCAAGATTTTCGTTCTCAGAGTCGAGAAGGAAAAAATTAATTGCAAAATTTTTAGCTAAATCAGTGCCATTCAGCCCTAAGGCATCCCCGTAGCGCTTGATAAATCCTTGCACAAAAACAGGTTCGGGCAAATCTTCATATCGCCCTTCTTCCAAAGCTTCTAATAAAACTTGTCGAATCAGTGTTTTTGCGGTGATTTGTTCTATACGCAAGCTTTTTTCTAGTCGCACCTGTCGTAAATATGCTCCTACTTCCTTGAGTTGCTCTTGTTGAGCATCATTGAAGGAATTCACTGCAATCTCCTAAAATTTACAAGTCTACATTTTATAGCAGTTGCCAGCTAGCTTCGGATATCAATTAATGATAAAAGCCTAATCTCAAGAGAGTTTCAAGTTTATTCTCTATTTTCTGCTCCCTACTATATTGGTCAAACTTTTAAACATAAATTTTTTGATAAAAATTATTAATTGTCAAATACTTATTTTAGTTTATTTTGCTGATACATATTGTATATATAGATACTCGCATGAAGGAAAGCGAACTGCAACATAGAATACAATTGTTAATTAATCAGCCGATCTGCATTGAGAGCGCTCGCAGCGCTAGGTGATTGTGCTGTAAGTATACTCTTTATTTTTAGCAACTACGATTTATCTTTTTTCCATCTCTTGCCAGATTCACTTTCTTAATCAAGTCCGAGTTTACCAATAATAACTTGTATTGATTTGTACCTGAGAGTAGATTGAGCAAATCCTTGAGTAGCGTCATCATAGTAGTAGAGACGCGACGAACCGAAGCGTTTGTAAATTTAGTGTTGCTGATAGTAGCAACAGTTTTTTCATTGCTAAAGGAAAGGCTATGACTACAATGTTAGTAGTGCCAGATTCCATTGAGTCCTTGCTAGGGCAGGAAGCAGAAGAACTATTAACCTACAAGGCAAAAGTTCCTAAAGATTTATTACATTTACCAGGCTCGGATTTTGTAGATCGAGTGTGGCTCAATAGCGATCGCAGTCCTCAAGTTTTACGCAATCTCCAGCTACTTTACTCTACTGGCAGGCTCGCTAATACTGGCTATCTTTCCATCTTGCCAGTAGACCAAGGTATTGAACACTCCGCAGGTGCATCTTTTGCACCCAATCCCCTTTATTTCGATCCAGAAAATATTGTCAAGTTGGCGATCGGGGCAGGATGTAATGCTGTGGCGACAACTTTGGGAGTGTTGGGTGCAGTTTCACGCAAATATGCGCACAAAATTCCCTTTATCGTCAAACTTAACCACAACGAATTGCTAACTTACCCTAATCAATTTGACCAAATTATGTTCGCCTCTGTCGAACAAGCTTGGAATTTGGGTGCTGCGGCAGTGGGTGCGACAATTTATTTTGGCTCAGAACAATCTACCAGGCAAATTCAAGAAGTCAGCCAAGCATTTAAACGCGCCCATGAACTGGGGATGGGGACAATTCTTTGGTGTTATTTACGTAATAGCGCCTTTAAACAAGACCAAGACTATCATATTGCCGCCGATTTGACAGGGCAAGCAAATCATTTGGGCGTAACAATAGAAGCCGACATCATTAAACAAAAACTGCCAGAAAACAACAATGGTTATGAAGCAATAGCCAAAGCAACTGGCAAGAGTTACGGTAAAACCGACAAACGGATTTATTCAGATTTGACAACCGATCACCCCATTGATTTGACTCGTTACCAAGTGTTGAATTGTTATTGTGGGCGTGCAGGGTTGATTAATTCTGGTGGTGCTTCTGGTAAAAATGACTTTGCCGAAGCAGTTCGTACCGCAGTCATTAACAAACGTGCCGGTGGTACAGGATTAATTTCTGGGCGTAAGACGTTCCAGCGCCCATTTGAGGAAGGCATCAGGCTATTCAATGCCATCCAAGATGTTTATCTATCAAAAGATGTAACTATTGCTTAGATGGATTTTTGAGGAGGGTAAAACCCTCCTTAATGTCAGCTAGATATCAGGTTCTGCATTAAGGATTTACTTCTAAAATTGAATGCGGCTAAGAAAATAAATTAAGAAAAAATCCTCTTATTTGTTTAAAAAGCTTTATTGATGACGCTTGGAAGCTGACAATGCTGAGTAACTTCCTTGCACTGTTGGAGCTAGCATCAAATTTATAAATTGGGATATCGCCCCATAAAAAGCTCCTTGCAACCGACAATGGAGTCCTGTTGTTATTTGGCTTGAGGATGTAAGCGATCACTAAACTATGTCGTTAGCCTGCTTAGGTGAGCAATGACGGCAGTACTCGAAAGACTGCCGCTGCCGTACATGGTTGCTTTAGGTAGCCCAGAAGAAATTAAACCGTGAAGGAAAGCTTTGAAATGTTAATTCATATGTTGTCTTTTGAACCCGTCTTATGATGCAAGTGACAACCATCTACCATCCACGTCTACGGATAAAAGCATCTGCATATTGATTGGGCATTCTCTGAAAGCAATTGGCTTGCCCATTTTCGACTCTCATAGCAATAACCCATCGATGAGTGGTTTTGATCGCACCGTTTTTCCAACCCTTGTAGTACATATTGGCTGTCTTGTTAACACATCTGTCAAACAAAACTCCATCTGCACGACTACGGTATTGGTTTTGAACAGCTTTTGTTTCCTGTGGACTCAGATTAGTCATAAACACTTGCTTATTCCAAGGTGTCCAAAGGTGGCTGACAAGATCGCCCCATCTCTGATCAAGAAAGTTGACTGCAACATCTAAAGAAGCTTGAGCAGGCTTTGTTGTAGTGCTCATTGTGCCTACGGTAGCTGTCACAGAGACAATTGTAATAGCAGTCAATCGGGTAAAGTGACGGGCAATTTTACTATGGAACATTGAATTAACCTCTGAAAAAGTAATTAAAACAAATAACACTAACGCAAAGTTTCAGTACTTATGTATTTGAAGTCTTTACCAAGCCGTTACACTGGGACAGTAAACTTTAGATGCTATATTTGATGCCATCGACATGGCTGTTAATGAGGTTTCAAATTGTCTATTTGCATTACCATCCTGCTTTGCTAATGAGTGATCCTGAACTCCTTGCATAATTTCCCTATGTTTAGTTTCATAAATTTCTTGTTCAGACATTCCTTCTAAACGTGCTTTGCAGTAGCTTTTTGCTGCATCAATTAGTAAGCTATGATTGTTATTTAAAAGCTCAAGTAGTTGCTTGTCTCCTTCAAAGCCTTTAATTAGCTGCTGAACTTCTGCTAAATAAGTAGTATTTTGTCTAGAGGAAAAACCACAAATTGAAGTCAAATCAAGTTTCTTAATTGAGTCAAGCTGAATATAGCAAAGCGAATCCGAATTAACAGGAGCTGCTAATACTTGTGGAACAGATATAGAGTTTATAGCTAATAAAGGTAAGGTAAGACTCCAAAGAAATTTATTTTGCATATATGCAAGAAACAAGTTGTTGTTTATACCTTAGCCAAGGAGCTTAATATTTAGTTATAGTTTTATTGCTGTATTAATAAAAGTTTGATAAATTGTTTAAGCTTTTTATCTTAATTTTAAGATTTAAATACTCGTAATATTACTATTATCCACAATTTCAAATATCAAGAATATTCTTGAAGGTACTTTCACATCTTTCAGCTTGCCCTAACAATTCGCTGGTGCTACAAACAAAAGTCATTTCTTAAGTTAGTTATTACCCCATAAGAAAGGTAAATAAAACTAGTTCTCAAAATGATTGATATTACTAGACTAGTCTGAATAAGAATATGTACAGGAGTTTCTTAATTGAAAATTTGTGAGAGCATTTTTACTATCTCCAACAAGCCGAAGATAGCTTATGCAGTCGCAAAAAACTGTACTAATCACTCACCACTTTTGATGGAATTGCCAAGGGCAGGGTGAACCAAAAAGTTACCCCCTGCTTGCGGTTACTGTTGACGCCAATTTCACCACCATGAGCTTTAATAATTTGCTTGCAAAGATACATTCTTAAGCCAATGTCTGTGGAACAACGGGCTTGCGGCTCGCGTACATATAAGTCAAATAGGCGATCGCACTCTAGCTTATTCAGTGGAGTACCGTTGTCTTGAATAGTACAGCGAATCATTTCTGCTTCCACTTTTACAGAGAGTTTTAGTTTTACTCCTGGCGGATTTTTTTGCAAGCTGTGGGTAAACAAATTTACAAATACTTTCTGTAATTGTGTTGGATCGGCAAACACTAACGGTAAATCTTGAGGAAGCAATTTGTGGCAAGAGGCTTGATTTTGCTTTAAAATTGGCTCCACATCTTTGAGAACTACCTCTGTTAATTTGTTAAATTTGACTGCTTCTCGATGCAAGATAATTCCCTGTGACTCACTAGAATGAATTTCTAGTAACAAGTCAATCATCCGCAGTTGGCGATCGTTACCCTCAATCATCCGCTCAATAATTGAACTGGAAACGGGTATAGAATAGGACATGGGGACACGCGGACACGCGGACAAGGAGAATTGTGATTCATCTTCTTGCTCTTTGTCTTCCCACGTCAGTTGACGCCAGTTGCTACAAGTCGGGGAACTAGCCCAACGCCCTGGCTCCTTTATGCCGGGCAACCCTAGTTGAGTACTGGCTCCTCTTTCCTTCCCCTTGTCCTCTTCTTTGTCCCTAGTCCCTACCCCCTGATTAAGCAGATTCTGTAGTACCATCAAATTGCCCATCACAGAAGTCCGTAAATCATGGGAGACTGTGTGCAACACCACATCTTTAACCCGATGAATTTCTTGTAGCTCTCGCATTTTTTGCCGTAATTGGGCAGTACGCTCTTCTACTTGACGTTCTAAATTTGTGTTGAGTTCTTCTAATTGTCGGTACAGTTGTGCTTGTTGAATCGCAATGCCCAGTTGTTCTGACATCTGCTGGAGCAAATCTATTTCCATTGGTTGCCAATGACGTGGTTTGCCACAAGAATTTGCAATTAATGCCCCAAAAAATTCCTTGCCCAGCATAATTGGTACAGCTAAGGCGGCTCTTGTTTGGAATTTTTGATATAGTGCTGCAAGTTTGGGAGATACTGCCACTTGAGTAATATCTTCAACTACACGCACTTTCTCGGTTTTTAATAGCGTTCTCAATTCTTGCAAAATCGCTTCATCGCTTTTCCAGTCTAGAATTGATGGATATTTAGGATTTAGTGATTCGGCAAGAATTTTAGGTTTAGCATACATATTATTAATAGCAAGAAATACTCTGTCTGCCTGTAAAAATTGCCGAACTTCGTTGACAGTAGTTTGTATAATGTGGTCGAGATTGAGTGAATGCCGAATTTGTACTAGCGTTTCTGCTAACAAGCGATCGCGCCGAGAAGATAGACGTAGTAATTCTTCTGCATGCTTGCGTTCAGTAATATCATTGGTGACGCAAAGCATACAAAATTCACCACCAATGGTAATAATCTCAGCAGAAAATAATACTACTCTTGGCTCACCTGATTTGCTATGAATTTCAGTTTCTAAATTACGAATAAATCCTTGTTGTTGTAATAAACTTTGAATTCTGTCGCCATCTTCAGAATTTGTCCAAATATTTAACTCGCTAGGGGTACAGTTAATTACTTCTTCTCGACTAAAACCTGTTATTGCCAAAAATGCATCGTTAACATCAATATATCGTCCATCTTCAAGTTTGAGAATAGTAATTGGGATCGGACTAGAACGAAAGGCTTTAGAAAATTTTTCCTCAGATTCTCTCAGAGCAAGTTCTGCTTGTTTGCGCTCTGTGATGTCTTGACTAATAGTGAGTAGACAAGGTGTTCCATCTAAGTCAATGATTTCGGCAGAAAGTTGCACTAAAATCAACTCGCCAGACTTTTTGCGAAATGTAAATTCCTGGTTGCGAATGGCTCCTTGTAGTTGTAGTTGTTGTAATAGTTTTGTGCGATCGCTTTCATGTACCCAAACATTTAACTCAAAAGCAGTATGACCGATTGCTTCCAAGCGATCATAACCACTAAGTTGTACAAAACTATCATTAACTTCTACGTAACGTCCTTCTTGTAGAGTGCTAATTGTAATTGGATTGGGACTACAACGAAAAGCTTTAGCAAACTTTTGGGCAAGACTTTGCAATTTCACTTCTGCTTGTTTGCGTTCAGTGATATCTCGGACAATTGCCAGTACTTCGTCTTTACCACTTTTTACTAATCTCGCCTCATAATCTCGCATTCCTGAAGGTGATGGCAGTTGGTATTCGCAAGTTTGTAAACTCTCACTATCCAAAGTTTTAGCGATCGCCTCTTGGCAAATCAAAGCCACGTGTGGGGGTAATAAATCCTGCACACGTTTGCCAAGTACTTCTGCTCTAGGAATAGTTACATTTGCACCCTGCTCTTTACAATCTAGATACTCTCCATTACGGCTAATGCGAAACATCAGATCGGGAATAGCATCCAAAATTGCTTTATAGCGTGCCTCGCTCTCTCGCAATTTTTCCTCTGTCAGCTTCCGATCTGTAATATCCATGAGTAACCCATCCCAAATAATATCGCCGTTAGGTTGCTTTTCTGGACGAGAAGCACCTTGAATCCATTTGAGTTTGCCGCTAGGAGTCACAATCCGTCCTTCCCAGCACCAAGGTTCCCCTGTAATATAAGAGCTACTTACCGATTCTGCAAAAGCTTTTATATCTTCTGGATGAAGAAGTTTGTACAAAACCTGAAAATTTTTCTGCACTACTTCTGGTTCTATTTCGTACAACTCCCGACAACCAGAGCTAATGTAAACCACTCTTTGAAAACCATCCTGCTGCTGTAAAAATTGAAAAATTATCCCCGGTATATTAGCAGCAATTTTTTCTAGTAGCGGCAATGCTCTTGGCTGAAAATCCAATATATGCAGCGCTTTCACAGTTTCATCCACTTTTTGACTCTATATATTAAGCAACTGATGGATTGGGACAAGTTGTGTATGGGTATTGTGGCAGTTTTTAAAGTCTTGAGATTACTACCAGCAGAATTAAAAGTGTCCCTATTTTTAGGGTAAATGCTGCTAGGTGTGATCGCATTCACCCGAATGGGTGAGCTGTATGCATGAAAACGATATCAGCGATCGCTGGTTGTATTACTAGATCGCCATAAAAATTAGCTATTCTTCTGTTGTAATTCGTAACAATAACCTGTATGCAAGTAAAGGGCATATCAAGTGAGAGTGTAAATTACAATTAGAGATAACTTTGGTGGCAGGGAACTATACCCTCTTAATACTATATGCTTTTAGAACTGCAACAAATTATTGTCAAACCAGGGCAACAAACGTTGCTTAAAGATATTAGTTGGCAGCAGTTAGAAAATATTTTAGAGGAATTGGGGTAAATCGTGCTGCACGTCTTTCTTATAGTAATGGCTGGCTAGAAATTATGGTTCCCTTGCCTGAACATGAAAAAGAGAAAGAGTTTATTGGGGATTTAGTAAAAATTATTTTAGAAGAATTACAAATTATTTTTGAGTCTTTAGGTTCAACAACCTTTAAAAATAAGTATATGAATCAAGCAGTCGAACCAAATGCTTGTTTTTACATTCAGAATTATGCTGCTGTGATTGGTAAAAATCGTATAGATTTGACTATAGACCCCCCACCAGATTTAGCGATAGAGATTGATATTACTTCCCGCACTAGATTTGATAACTACCAAATTTTAGGAGTACCTGAACTTTGGCGATATACACAGCAGGGATTACAAATTAACTTGCTAGAGCAGGGTAAATCTATAGAAACTAATTTCAGCCCTAACTTTCCTGATATCCCGATTATTGAACTGATTAATCAATATGTAAAACAAAGTCTAAGTGCTGGTAGAAGTCAGGCGATTCGAGCTTTTAAAACTTGCCTCCAGCAACATCTACACTAGTCACTAAAAGACCATTGATTAAGTAAATCTTCTCTTTAGTAAGGTGCGTTACGCTTCGTTATAACGCACCCCTAATCGGGATTACTACTAATAAGTTTGAATAGTGAGTGAGTAACTTCCCTAGCAAAGCTTCTGATTTATAAAGCTCTTGTTTCATGGCAACTAGCCTATTTCCATCTTAAATCAGGTAAACACCGCTACTCATACAGATGATTATTTTGCCTATTTAAATTAAGTTTACGTAGCTAAAGGTATTTTTTTACAGTAATTATACTGCTATAAAAGATTTTTTGCGAGTTTATGTAAGTTAACAAAACTTTTACTAAGTGTTTATACGTAAAAAAGTCCTTTTAAAAGCTTTTTAGCTTTTAATGGTGTTTTAAATTTGACTTAAATTACCAATACTAATATATTCATTGTTAGGAAGAAACGATAAAGTTTTTTTCTCTATTTGTAAAAAATCTAGTTAATAAGCGGTCTATAACCGCCATGAATATTCTCTTAGTTAAAGATAAAACACTGAACGTGGAATTACTGAGCAATGTGCTAACTAAACTATTATGTACTGTTGATGTTGCTATCAATTACGAAGAGTTTGAGAATTTAGCAGGATCTGTTGTCTATAACTTAAGATTGCTGAATCTATCGTTATTCTTGAACTTAAAAAAATTGCTGGTTCTTGTCTGTGCTTGTTTGTGCTGTGATGGCGTTGCTTTATCACTCCACCGCATCGAAGCATATAAGATTGATGATCGCGCTCAACCAGCACAAGTATTTTTAGAGTGTGAGAGGGGTAGTGGAAGAATAAGATCTGCTGTCAGTGGTGGTTAGGGGGAGTAACCAACCACGAATCAACTACAGACAACCAAAAAAATTACATTACCATATCACCCTATATTTCATATCTTCCTTGAAAAACTTGCGTGGCAGGCCCGGTCATGTAAATATGTTGGTTGATTTCTGACCATTCAATTTGCAAACAGCCTCCAGGAAGTTCTACTGTAGCAGTGCGATCGCATCTGTCTGTTAACACTCCAGCAACTAATGACGCACATGCGCCAGTACCGCAAGCGAGAGTAATACCAGCACCGCGCTCCCAGACTCGCATTTTTAAGTAGTCTGGGCGTACTACTTGAATGAATTCAGTATTTGTGCGCTGAGGAAAAACAGGGTGATGTTCAAATTGGGAGCCAATAGTTTCCAAAGGAATTGCTGCTACATCTTCCACAAAAGTAATGCAGTGGGGGTTTCCCATACTTACACAAGTAACTTCCCAAGTTTTCCCTGCTACTTCTAGTGGCTGACTAATTACTTTTTCACTAGTGGAACACAAAGTTGTGGGAATTTCATTAGCAAGTAGCTTGGGTATACCCATATCTACCTTGACTTGATCATTGCTCATTAGTTGAGGGACGATCATACCAGCGAGGGTGTGAATGCGATATTGATTGCTTGTTCGTGAATTTCCCTCTAAGTCAGCCAAAAAAGCAGCTAGGCAGCGAATGCCATTGCCACACATTTCTGGTTCCGAACCATCAGAGTTAAAAATCCGCATGGTGTAATCCGTGCAATTTTCCCCAGGCAGAGCAAAAATAACACCATCAGCACCGATGCCAAAGTGGCGATCGCACAACTGCTGTGCTTGCTCTGGAGTCAATACAGGAGTAGATGACAAGCGATTGTCAATCAAGATGAAATCATTACCCAAACCATGATACTTAGTAAATTCGATTGCCATTTCCAAAATTGATGAACTATATTTGTGTTTTCTCCTATCTCATTAGTCATGCGTCAGTGGCTAATGACTTCGTGAGTAATTATTAATGACTATGATTACGGAATTTGACACCTCACTGCCTAGTAATAGGCAATTACAAAATCTGATTAAACAAGCATTACCTACCGAAATCAAACTGCTAACTAATGAGATGTTGACTGGAAAAGTTATTTGGCAAGATCACCATAGTATCTGCCTTGTGGATGAACACAGCCAGCAGACTCTGATTTGGAGGCAAGCGATCGCCTACATAAGAATTACAAAGAATTAATAAGTAGCCCTTGCTGAGGTGCGTACACCAAGGCAGGGAACAGGTAACGGGGAACAGAACAATTAATTACCTTACTTCCCTTCTGCCCTCTGACTTGAAAGAGGGGTAGGGGAGCCAGTGCGGTGAAGCAGCCCACCACCAAAGGCGGTTCCCGGCAATGGGGGACTGCTGTACGCTCTTGGCGTTCCCTCCGGGTACCCGGAGGGTAGACGGGTTTCCCAGCATAAAGGAGCCAGCGCGCCCTTGCGGGTTAAGCGCGTTGTAGCGACTGGCGTCACCTGGCGTGTATAAGGGTTTGGGGGTGTAAGAGAAAAAACCTTTTTCATCTTTGGTGATGAAACAAGTTTCATCACGACTGCCTTCTTAAAAATTACTAATCCCACACACTATCCGTAGGTAAATATTCTTTCAGAGCATCCGCTTCAGAAGCTTTGACTACTGGGATAGATAGTGGTTGTTCAGTTTTTGGTGTAAGCAGCTGTTCTAGTTGATTGAGACTTTGCAAGCTACCGCACAATAGTAATTGATCGCGGACTTGCAAGCTGATTTTGCCATCTGGAAAGCGGATAAACTTGCCATCTCGTCGGATTGCCTGCACCTGTACACCCAATTGTTGGAAGATATCCAAATCTGCTAGGTGTTTACCAAGCACAGGACAATCAGCATTGAGTGTCACCCACTGACAAGCGCTGTTGTCTGTGGGAACAGCTGCTCTACCCAAGGCAAATTCATTTAAAGCAGCGAGTTCCTCGTCAGAACCCACCACTAACAGGCGATCGCCTTTTTCTAACTTAGTACCAGTACTGGGATAATCTATTTCTTCGCCATTCGTGCGGCGAATAGCCATCAAGCTTACCCCTGTTAAATAACGCATATCCGCTTCTTCTAAACTCATGCCAGTCAAGGGCGATCCATCTGGGAGAGGATACCAACGGCTGTTCAAATCTTGAGTAGCTTGGCGCAGGTGGCGAGAAACTTGAGAGGCTGACTGTTCTGGTTGCAAATCGAGATAATGGCGATTGCGGATTTGTTGCATTTCTCGTTGCACCACAGTATTTGAGAATCCGACAACAGTTAAAATGTAGGTTGCCATTTCCAAACTGGCTTCAAACTCTGGTTGTACGACTTCCCGCGCCCCTAATTGGTAAAGTACTTCAATATTTTTATCGTTAATGGCACGAACAACTACATCTAGTTCGGGAGATAATTCTAAGGCGCGTTTGAGGCTAAGACGAATACTCATTGGATCGGGAAGTGCGATCGCCATTCCTTTGGCTTGATTGACACCAGCAGTTTCTAGAACGTGAAAACTCACGCAATTTCCGTAAACATAAGGTACACCAGCTTCGCGCAACTGCTGAATTCTGCTTTCAGATTGGTCTATCACCACCACAGGTAGGTTATGCTGCTGTAACAACTTGACTAAGTTCTTACCTACTCGCCCATAGCCGCAGACTACCACATGATCCTTGATTGGGAGTTCGTCAGAAACTTCTAGCGGCTTGCCTTCCCCACTTAAATAGGGCTTCAGCCAAGGCATTGATTCAGCCCAGTCAAATACGATTGGTACCAATCGCAGTACAAAAGGGGTAAGTACTAATGTTACTGCTGTTGTTCCTAAAATCATTAAATATATTTGTCGAGAAACTAATCCTAGTGCTTGTCCCTCACTAGCAAGCACAAAGGAAAATTCCCCAATTTGAGCCAATCCAAAGCCAGTAATTAATGCTGTTTTGAGAGGATAGCGGAATAACTTTACTAATGGCGTAATAATTAAAAATTTACCAATAAATACGAGTGCTACTAGCCCCAGAATCAATTCCAGATGATTCCACAAAAATAGTGGATCGATTAACATCCCAATCGAGGCAAAGAATAAACTGGCAAATATGTCTCGTAGAGGTTCCACATAAGTCAGAGTTTGATCGGCATACTCGACTTCCGAAATCATCAAACCCGCGACAAATGCCCCCATTTCAATCGACAGCCCTAAATACTCTGTCAGGAGGGCAATTCCCAAACACAGTGCCACCACCCCCAATAAAAATAACTCTCGGCTTTCCGTACGGGCTAGCAATCGCAACAAAGGTGGAATCAGCCACTTACCAGCAATCACCGCACCCGCAGCAAATAAACTAATTCGAGCTAAAGCTGTCAGAACTGCAATTCCAATTGCTTCTCCTGGTTGATGCAGAGCTGGCAAGACAGCAAGCATTAGCCCCAAGGCTAAATCCTGCACCACTAGAATACCTAGCATTACCTGTCCGTGCGGCGTTTCCGTTTCATTGCGCTCCATCAAGCACTTGAGCACAACCGCCGTCGAAGACAAAGATAAAATCGCCCCTAAAAACACGCCCTTAGCTGGTAAGGCTCCCCAAGCTCCCGTTACCCCACATACCAAAACAGTAACTAGAATTGTTAGGGTAATCTGTAAACCACCGCCACCAAGAGCGATCGCTTGGACTTTTTTGAGTTCCGCAAAGGAGAACTCTACTCCTAGAGCAAATAATAGAAAGGCAACGCCGAACTGTGCTAGAGTCTCAACTTGAATTAATTCTTTAATAAGTCCCAAACCGGCAGGACCAATCACCATACCACCGATTAGATACCCAAGTAAAACAGGTTGTCTTAAAAGTGCTGCCAGCAATCCTCCACAGGCTGCAACGGCTAGAACTGATACTAAATCGACTATTAACCTAAAATCTTCTTGCACAAGTTTTTCAAAGAAATATTAAGACCTATTAACTTCAGCATACAGTTGATTGTAACAACGTATTTTTGAGAGTTATAGCCCTTTTCTTTGTCAAGTTACTCGCCAAGTGATTATTTGCTTGGTTCAGAAGTATGAATTTATACTTTATATAAAGAATATTTTTAGTATATTCAAAAACGCCCACAGGCTGGAAGCCTAGACGGCAGTTGCTACAACGGGGGGTTGGGGGGAGATCCCCAAGGGCGCACTGCCACCCTTACGGGAAGCCCTACCCTTCGGGAACGTCTTCGACGAACAGGTTCGGGGGTTCGCAATCGTGACGGGAACCGCCAAGACTGCGACCCCCTCACCGCCTTTGGCGTCTACGACTAGACAAACAAAGCCCACTGAGGTGGGCTAAAATCCTTGCAGTCTGCGGAGGCAGCCTTCGTTCTTATAGCGACACCCTTCTAGGGTGTTGGATTTTTGTGAAGGTATTGATATTAATACTATTTTGTCTTTTGATGTTTAATACCAAATTACCATTACTAATATTTTTTAAATCTGTAGAGACATACCAGGCACGTCTCTACAAAAATTTAAACTTTAAAGAGAGTCGTAAAGCTTTCGTACATTAGGAGTTGCTTGTTCGATCAGACGTTGATACAACTGATTGGCTTCGCGATCGTTCTCACTGGATGAAGCTAGTTGACAAGCTCTGGTTAATGCAGCTTCCAAAGTTGCAGCCCATATAGCCATATTTTCTAGCGTTACTAAAACATCATCTGTACTCAAGCTACCTGAGGTACTCTTAATTCGTGTCATCCATGCTTTCAAATTACTGAGGTTGTTTTCAAATGAACTTTGGGATTCTGACATTTAGATTTTACCTATTATCTAACTCATTAGAAATTTATATAATGTGCTTGCAGGTTGATTGCTAACGCTACACTGCCACTTAATCCAATTTTTGTCGCATACTACTATATAATTAAGCAGTAGATTTATCTATAAAAATCAGCAAGATAGTATAAAAAATTATCAGATAGACTATCTGACGATTGTTAAGATAACACACATATTGCTTTTCGCACACAACAATTTAATCACCTCCGTATTCAATCTTTATACCAATTTAAAAAATAATTGCAACAGATGGATTTACCCAACCCGGATAAAGAAGGCGATTTCCAATTCCATTTTCCAAAATAGTATCAGGCAGGTCATTAGGTTAAACTGACTCCTTGACAATTTATTAGCTTTGACAATTTTATGTATATCAAGATGAACCGAGAATTTTTCAAGCAAATCTCTTAGTTTGGATCAGGTATTTATATAATTATGAGTATGAGAATATGACTTTTATTAGTAATTTATTCTTATTCTCATCAACTACTGACAAACAAATTTGCTCCTGATTGATGATGAGAAATAAAAGGGTATTTTTGGGTAAACCTATATTCAGATTTAATACTCAGAGCCACTACAAATCGATAATTATAAAAGACAAACAATTTTGTCCTTTGGAATTTGAGTAATGCTACTGAATATAAGAAAAAACTATTAGGTATGCAAAAAAATAAATAATAATTTAATTTTTTATAAAAATATAGAAAACTTTGCAAAAATTCAATTTTTGAATCAGCACAGTGCAGTTGAGGAACTAATATACAATGCTTTAATCTGTTTTTGAGCAGTAAAATTTTGATTTGTTTAAGCTTATTTCTATATGACTACCGAAAATCGTGCTAGTAATTCAGGCAATCATTTACTAGATTCAGTTGTGCCAAACGCGAAAAGCAAATATCTTGCAAAAATTGTCATAGGCGGGATATTTGCCGCTTTTCCTGTCGCTTTAGCATTACCTGCATATGCTTTACAAGTAAAGATAAATCCCTCTAATCCAAAGTTGGGAGATACGCTATCGGTTTTTATTAATGTAGATAATTCAGGATCTAGTTCTAATCCAAAAGTTACAACCGGAAATAAAACTTACCCAGCTTTTGAAGTTGCTCCCAATCAGTATAGAGCTTTTATTCCCACAACGCCTTTAGAAAAGCCTGGAACCAGAACAATTCAAGTGTCAGGAGATGGTAAAGTACAAAACTTATCGGTACTGGTACAGAATCGTAAATTCCCTGTACAACGTATTACTTTACCCCCTGGTAAAGCAGGAGTAAAAGCTACAGAGTACGAACTCAAACGTGTAGCGGAATTTAAAGCCTTACAAACACCAAAAAAATATTGGAATGGGATGTTTGGCAAACCAAATGCAGGTAGAATTACGACAATCTATGGTGTACGTCGCTACTATAATGGTAAATTTGCAAATGATTACTACCATCGTGGCGTTGACTACGCTGGTGCCGCAGGTTCGCCTGTTGTTGCCCCGGCTGCTGGACGAGTCGCTTTGGTAGGAAAAGTATCCCAAGGTTTCCGGGTTCATGGTAACGTTGTTGGCGTCGATCACGGTCAAGGAGTGACAAGTATTTTTATGCACTTGAGCCGCATTAATGTCAAAGAAGGTGATTTTGTGAAACCCGGTCAATTGATTGGTACTGTGGGTTCCACAGGTGCTTCTACAGGTCCCCATTTACACTGGGGATTATATGTAAATGGCCAATCTGTTGATCCTGTACCCTGGCGATATAAAGAATTTAAGTAGTAAATTTTTGTTTATGTTCTGCTCGTAATTGGGCAGAATAAATTGGATCGGTACCGTCCCTACCTCGCTTGGGTGGCTTATAAAAGATGAGCGTTATGAGTATAGAAAAAATTGTAGAACAAGCTCTCCAGGATGGTTATCTTACACCAGCAATGGAAGCAGAAGTCGGGCGCATTTGTGATAACGCTAGTGAACTCTCCATCGAAGAGTACATGGCACTGGATCGGTTGATGGGAGCACTATTAACTGGTGAGGTGGTGGCGGTACCACGCAAACAGTTTATTAACGTGATGGAAGAATTGGTACTGACAGAGGCGATCGCTCGTGTAGCTGAAATTGAAGCTACTAGTGACAGTTCGCTGGATGTTGGAGATATTGCCGCTTACGCCCTCAACCGCCTACCGCCTTTGTATGCGACGACGGAAGAAGGTGCTAACTATCAACGTCAACGCGCTCAAGCAGAACTTGAGGAATTGATTGCCCAGCAAGTAAGTGAGGCGATCGCTCGTTACCTAGATCGACCAAATTTCTTCCCAGAACGGCAAGCATTAGGTAAAAACACCGGGAACGAAATTCTGCGCCAAGTTAGCACTTTACTCCAAGTCTATGCACCTAATTTTGAGCAAAAATCACACTCTTAGGTAGTTTGTAGAAAATAAGGCAGAGGGCAGATGGCAGGAGGTGAGGCAGCCCTCGTCTTGGACGCCACTTGACGCCAGGTGCTACAACGGGGGGAACCCTCCGAAGTCGCCACCCTACCTTCGGAACCCCTCCGGGCGTCTACAACGGGGGGAACCGAACCCCCGCACGGCGCTTCTCTTTGCAACGCGCTGGCTCCTCTGCCTCCAGCATAGCTGCCTTTCTTCATCTAAGATTACTGAATTCTAAGTCCATATCCTGAATTCTTGATTTTAAAAATTAATAATCATTAATAAACCAGCAACTAATTCCGTACTTCTACTGGTGTCCCTAAATCTACCTGTTTGTATAATAAGCGAACATCAGGATTACGCATACGTAAGCAGCCATGAGACACAGCAGAACCAACTAGCTCGTCATCTGGAGTACCGTGAAACCCAATTTGATTGCGTCCATCTGACCAAAAACCAATCCATCTATCTCCAAGGGGACTGTCAGCTCCTGCTGGAAATACTTTGCCCGTGATCGGATGACGCCAGGCAGGGTTGAGGCGCTTTTGCGAAATCTCGAAAGTACCTGTAGGTGTTTCCCAACCTTTTTTACCAATACCGGTTGGATAACTGGCAATCACCTGACCAAGACGGTAAACATAAACGCGGCGATCGCTTAAATCAACTACTACTTTTGTCTGGGGAGTAGAAGCAGGAAATAAGGGAGCCTTTGGAGTTGAAACTTTAGCCAAGAGTGACTTTATAGGGTGAGAGGCATTAACTTTGCCTGTGTCATTCGGCATCAAGCTCCTTGGCATCTTAACATCTGCTGCTCTGGCTGCACCACTTCCCTGAGTTTCTGAACTAGTAGAAGGTGTCATAGAAGCAGAAATGTGCCAATGGACAGCAAGAGACAAAATTGCTGTGCCAAAACAGAGCAGCATTGCTATACGCGCTACAGATTCATTTCTTGCCATCACCATCGTTCTATATTCTCCAAACTACTCTGTGAACTGAGCAATCTGCTAACACTTTTACCTAAGATACTCTACCTTTTAGGAAAAAGGTGTGCGCGTTGTGTATTTACAGATAGCTGACGCTGAAAACTTTTTTAGATTGCCTGGTTATCCGATTACCAAAAATTTACAAACTTTTATCAGTTCCATCATCTATTTGTTTCTACTCGTGGGCAAACTAGGGCTATACAGATTTTTGCCAACCTCTAGATTTGAAAGATCCAGGTGAAATTAGTCATTCTCCTGGAACCCAACAGGTGCAGCATTCAATCATTAGTATGGTGTGGGCGGGAGAAAGACCATGTTGGAAAAATTATTACTAGCAATAACAATCACATTTTCCCTCAATTTGTTTTTACAAGTTCGCATACCCAATCAACCTGATAGTGGTGCTAATTATCAACATCGACAAGAGCCATCATCAACTATTTTGGTCAGGTTGCCGCAAAAACAACAGTGATTTTTTTGACTCAGCTATAAGTAGAGCAATTCTTACCAACCGCTCTGCCATTGAGTCTAAGCTAAAAGTAAAGCACTTTTGTTAAAAAACCTCAAAATAGACTTGATTGTAAGTGACATAATGGTTCGGATACTAGAAAATTTTAACTTTGGGTTGTTGGTAACTACACTCTGTTGAGTACATCATCATTGCATTTTAGCCAAGAGTAATTAGTCAGTTACTATTAGTGGCACAGGTATAGGTAACGTTACTGTCTACTCTAAAGATGCATCTTGAAAAGTATACAGTGTTCCAGTCATAAATCCGTCACTTACACAAGGAACCTGCTTCAGTTAAGTATGTCTAATAGATAGGGATGATTTAAAGTCAGTACGATCTATGAGTCAGTCGATTACTGTATCCTGGTCAACGGTTGATGCAACACTTCCAGAAGCATTAGTGCAAGTTGACAAACTTTCTAACCACGACCTGATTTTGCGCTGTCAAGCAGGATTGCGTCCCGATCGTGCTGCTTTCGCAGAATTGTTGCGCCGCTATCAATCCCAAGTAGATAGGGTTTTATACCATCTTGCTCCTGATTGGGCTGATAGAGCCGATTTGGCTCAAGAAGTGTGGATTCGAGTGTATAGAAATATTAACCGATTGCAAGAACCGTCTAAATTTCGGGGCTGGTTAAGTCGCATTGCTACCAACTTGTTTTACGACGAGCTGCGTAAACGCAAGCGAGTTGTTAGTCCCTTATCGCTAGATGCTCCCCGTTCGGTGGATGATGGTGAAATGGATTGGGAAATTGCGGGAGACACTCCTGGCCCAGAGGAAGAGTTGACAACTAGAGAGTTTTACGAACAATTGCGAGAAGCGATCGCTGATTTGCCAGAAGTATTTCGTACCACCATTGTTCTAAGAGAAATTGAGGGCATGGCATATGAAGAAATAGCTGAAATTACAGGAGTTTCTTTAGGGACAGTAAAATCAAGAATAGCCAGAGCCAGAGCTAGATTGCAAACTCAGTTGCAAAACTATTTAGATACCTAAGTTTAATTTACGTATCCTCAGGTTTATGGCAAAATTTTATATTTGATTAAGATTTTTAAAGAAAGTGCAGAGAACCTTGGCCAGCAGGAGAAAGAATGATTAATTTCATTAAGTTTGTTCACTCTGTCTACCCGTGCGTGAATTGGTAATAATGTTAAGATGACTACTGATTATCACTTTAACGACCATTCTTGTTTGCAATTCAATGATTTGCCAGACAAGAAGGAAAAGCATACCAATGATTTAGCGGGTGCTATGGATATGGTGAAGCGCGATCGCTTCGAGTTATTGAGTGCTTATCTCGATGGAGAGGTAACAGCAGCAGAACGCAAGCAAGTAGAACAATTGCTGGCAAATGATGCAGATGTTCAACGCTTGTATGACAGACTCTTAAAGCTGCGTCAAGGGTTGCGGACTATGCCACTACCACAGTCTCAGCAGCCTTTAGAGAAAACAGTTCAGCAAGTGATGGGTCGTTTGCACCGCCGGGAGCAAAGAGCCTGGGTGTTAGGAGGTACTGCCATAGCTGCTACTATCATCGGTGCTATATCTGGCCTAGTACCGGGTAGTAAACTGACTGCGCCACAATTGGCTATCAAACCATCAGTAGAACAAACACAACCAAATCCTGAGCCTATTGCTGTTGCACCATTAATGCTGGCTATAAACAACCCGATTATGGCTATTCCTAAAGCAGCAGAAACTTCTCCGGAACATCCAGTCAATCAACAGAAGCAATTTAAATTAGGGGATCTGGAAAACAATTACAATTGAGTATGCAAACGGTGAGGAGTTAAAAATTTTGAATCAAGAATTATGAAACGCTATGGATTTCATAATTCTTAACAGATCGAAAAAATTTATATAGAGACGCTTATATTAACTTATATTAAAAAGCGTCTCTATTTGTAATTATTACTCCAGCAGCCATCAGGTAGAAAAGTTCCTCCTAAGTTGCTAACCAGTTCTGGTGTCATTAAGTATACCCAAACCCAACCAAGCGATCGCCCTTGTAGATCGTATATTTTTATTTGCTGGCGATTATATAAATTTTCGGAAGTAGATCTAGCAGGATAGTAATCTTCGAGTTCGTCTAATTCAGCTAACACATCCACAGAAGAAAATTCCAGTAAATATCCGTAGACTGGCCTATGGCCTAGCGTCATTGCTGGATAGCCTACTGGCAAAGCAAATAATTTACCTAATGCAAAAGCTTCAGTAGCATTTATAACTTTACCTTCGCAGTAGCTTTTATAGTTTGCTTCACCTGGTTTAAGGGTGCCGTAGACAAATACTCGTAACAATCCAGACAAGTTTTTTTTGAATTCAGTCATTGCCTTTTTTATCCAACTTAATTCCTGTGCTTACCATCTAAAATATGGAGGCAGACAAGATTACAGATCCAGTAGGAGAATTTTTGGTGGATTCCCGATATAACCCAGCATCGATTGAGGAAAAATGGCAAACAAAATGGGCTGAACTCGGCTTAGATAAAACTCCCACAGATATAAATCAGCCCAAATATTATGCCCTGTCAATGTTTCCCTATCCATCGGGCAGCCTACATATGGGGCACGTCCGTAATTACACAATTACTGATGTAATTGCCCGTCTCAAGCGTATGCAAGGGTATCGGGTACTGCATCCGATGGGTTGGGATGCCTTTGGCTTGCCCGCAGAAAACGCTGCTATTGATCGGGGTGTGCCGCCAACAAAATGGACATATCAAAATATCGAGCAGATGCGGCAGCAATTACAGCGCCTTGGTTTGTCCATAGATTGGAACTGTGAAGTTGCTACTTGTTCGCCAGATTATTACAAGTGGACGCAGTGGATTTTCTTGCAATTTTACCAAGCGGGTTTAGCTTATCAAAAAGAGGCAGCAGTCAACTGGGATCCTATTGATCAAACTGTATTGGCAAATGAACAAGTTGACAGTGAAGGACGTTCCTGGCGCAGTGGTGCCAAAGTCGAACGGAAATTATTGCGGCAGTGGTTTTTTAAGATTACCGACTATGCCGAAGAATTATTGAATGACTTGGACAAGTTGCCAGGATGGCCAGAACGTGTGAAATTAATGCAAGCTAACTGGATTGGCAAATCCACAGGCGCTTACTTGGAATTTCCCATTGTTGGCAGATCAGAAAAAATCGGTGTCTATACTACACGTCCGGATACAGTTTACGGTGTTAGCTATGTCGTGTTAGCACCAGAACACCCTTTAACAAAGCTGGTAACAACACCCGAACAGCAAGCACCAGTAGAAGCCTTTGTACAAGAAGTTACCAACGAAAGTGAGTTGGAACGTACTGCTGAAGATAAGCCAAAGAGGGGTATTCCGACGGGTGGTAAGGCAACTAATCCATTTACAGGTGAAGAAATTCCGATCTGGATTGCTGACTACGTGCTGTATGAGTATGGTACTGGTGCAGTTATGGGCGTACCTGCCCACGATGCGCGGGATTTCAAGTTTGCTAAAGAACAGAATTTGCCAATTAAGGTAGTAATTGTACCTGAAGGCGGCGATACAGGTGTATCGTTGACAGAAGCATACACTGATCCAGGAATGATGGTGAATTCTAGCCAGTTTAACGGTATAAGTTCCACTGATGGCAAAAAAGCAGTTGTGGAATATGCCGAAAAACAAGGCTTTGGCAAAGAACGAGTACAGTATCGCCTGCGGGATTGGTTGATTTCACGGCAGCGTTACTGGGGCGCACCCATCCCCATTATTCACTGTCCTAACTGTGGTGCAGTGCCAGTTCCAGATCAAGATTTGCCTGTGAAGTTGCCAGAAGATGTGGAATTTACTGGACGTGGTGGCTCACCTTTGGCTAACTTGGAAAGCTGGGTAAATGTACTTTGCCCTACTTGCGGTACGCCAGCCAAGCGGGAAACTGACACGATGGATACATTTATTGATTCCTCATGGTATTTCTTGCGCTTTACTGATGCTAAGAATGAACAGCAGGTTTTCGAGCCTGGCAAAGTAAACGACTGGATGCCCGTAGATCAATACGTAGGTGGAATCGAACACGCGATTTTGCATCTGTTGTATTCGCGGTTCTTTACTAAAGTATTGCGCGATAGAGGTTTGTTGAACTTTGATGAACCCTTCCAACGCCTATTGACTCAAGGCATGGTGCAAGGTTTAACTTACTTCAATCCCAATAAATCTGGTAAAGATAAATGGGTTCCTTCTCATTTAGTCGATCCTGCCAATCCCCGTGATCCCCACACTGGTGAACCACTAGAACGCATTTACGCCACTATGTCCAAGTCTAAGGGTAATGGTGTGGCACCAGAAGACGTAATTGCCAAATATGGTGTAGACACAGCTCGAATGTTTATTCTGTTTAAAGCACCACCAGAAAAAGACTTGGAATGGGATGAAGCGGATGTAGAAGGGCAATTCCGCTTTTTGAACCGAGTTTGGCGCTTGCTAACTGAGTTTATTGCTGTTGGTAGTAACGCTATTAATAGCGTTACTACGAGCAAATTGACAAAAGTCGAGAAAGACTTGCGACGAGCGATTCACATTGCTATCAAAGAAGTCAGTGAAGACGTAGAAGATGAATATCAATTCAACACCGCTATTTCTGAATTGATGAAATTAAGTAATGCCCTCAATGATGCCACTTGCAAAGATTCATCAGTCTATGCAGAAGGGATTGGGACTTTAGTCGTTTTATTGGCACCTTTTGCACCCCATATTGCCGATGAACTTTGGCATTTATTGGGCAATAATAACTCAGTTCACACTGCAAGCTGGCCTAAATACGATCCAGCAGCATTGGTTGCCGATGAAATCACCTTGGTAATTCAGATTATGGGTAAGACTCGCGGTGCGATTCAAGTTCCCGCTCAAGCAGACAAAGTTGAGTTAGAGAAGTATGCCCGTGAATCTGATGTTGGTCAACGTTATATTGAAGGCAAGGAGGTTAAAAAGGTGATTGTGGTGCCTGGTAAGCTGATTAACTTTGTCTTGGGCTGAGTGATGTGTGTCATTTGTTATTGGTTCAGAATTAATTGCAAATGACAGTCAACCAAAGAATCAAGTATAAATAAGTAATACGTAAATGCGCTTGAGAATTTTGCTAACTCAAGCGCATTTAGTATAAATATGAACCAATTCACTTGTTTGATGCAACATTTGAAGTTCGCAATAATCCTTTGTTTATAGTCTATCGCGAAAATAATTTGTGGCAAACATATGGTGAAGTGGTATCACTCCTTGCACAAAATCAAGAATATCTTTTCTGAGATAAAACGGGGACTTAGGTGAGTGACAGTTTCTGAACTGACACTAGTATAACCAAGCAACAAGTGTCTATCTCAGAAGTAAGATATATGGTTATCCTAGCTCAACCCTTAGTAAAAGACGGTATAAGAACTTGCCCATCTCCGTAGCAATATATTACTAAGCGTTTAAAGATTCTGAAGTAAGATAAAAAACATATATGAAAATTTTAGTTCCAGGACGCCTGTGTCTATTTGGTGAACATAGTGATTGGGCAGGAGGCTATCGCAGTCTCAATTCTGAGTTAGAAGTAGGTTGCACGCTACTGGTGGGTACGAATCAGGGGCTATATGCTGAAATTAAGCCACATTCAAATCTACTGATTCTGAGTGCCTGTCTCAGTGGTGGCAGCCGCAAAACCTTAACTCTACCAATGGGAAAACAAGCTTTGCTTGCCGAAGCCGAAAAAGGTGGTTTTTTCAGCTATGCTGCTGGTGTTGCCTACCAACTTCTTGTCAAGTCAGATAAATGTGTGGGCGGGCTAGAAATTGATAATTACCGAACAGATTTACCAATTCAAAAAGGTTTGTCATCGAGTGCTGCTGTTTGCGTTCTGGTAGCGAGGGCATTTAATCTGGTTTATAACTTAAAGATGTCGATCCGAGAGGAGATGGAGTGTGCCTATCTAGGAGAAATTACCACCCCTTCCCGTTGCGGGCGGATGGATCAAGCTTGTGCTTACGGTAATCGTCCCATTGCTATGATCTTTGATGGCGATCGCACTGATATCATCGAACTTAGTGTTCCAACAGATTTGTTTTTTGTGATTGTGGATCTTGGTGCCAGCAAAAATACTCAGGAAATTCTCAGAAAACTGAATGAGTGTTATCCTTTCGCCCGTAATGAAGTACAAGCAAATGTTCAGAAGTATCTCGGTTCTGTCAGCTATCAAATCACCCAAGCTGCTGTTCGTGCCTTGCAAGCAGGTGATGCCCAACAAATTGGCATTTTGATGAAACAAGCACAAGCAGAATTTGATAAACATCTGATTCCGGCTTGCTCTCAAGAATTAACCGCACCAATTCTGCATCAACTGCTAAATTATGAACCAATTCAACCTTATATTTTGGGTGGCAAAGGCGTTGGTTCCCAAGGAGATGGCACAGCACAGTTTATTGTTACAAACAAAGAAAATCAACAAAAATTAATTGAAATTATTGAACGAGATTTTCCACAAATGCAATGTTTAGAATTAACGATTTATGCAGAAAAAACAAGTTAGAAAAGCTGTAATTCCGGCTGCTGGTTTTGGCACTCGATTATTTCCTGCAACCAAAGTTGTTAAAAAAGAACTTTTTCCAATCATTGATAAAGATGGCAGGGCAAAACCTGCCATTCAGCTAATTATAGAAGAAGCCCTGAGCGCTGGCATTGAAGAAATTGCGATTGTCATCCAGCCAGAAGATAAAAGAACTTTTATAGATTTATTTAAATTTCCACCTAAAGCAGAACTTTTTGAGAAACTTTCGCCAGAAAATCAGAAATACAGCAAATATCTGGTGGACATGGGTGACAAAATTAAATTTTTGGTTCAAAAAGAACAGCTAGGCTATGGTCATGCTGTATACTGTGCCAAAGAATGGGTAAATAATGAGCCATTTTTGCTGTTGTTGGGCGACCATATTTATTCATCTGATACAAAAATATCTTGTGCGCGTCAGGTATTAGAAACTTACAAACAAGTTAATCAAAATGTTGTTGGTTTAACGACAATGCCTGCAGATATGCTTTATAAAGCTGGTTGCGTCACAGGGGTTTGGCAACAGAAAAACTCAATTATTTCACTAACGCAAGTATCCGAAAAACCTACTGTTGAATATGCACGTCAGCATTTACGTATTGAAGGTATAGCAGAAGATGAGTTTTTATGCATATTTGGGTTATATGTATTGACGCCGAAAATATTTGATTTACTGGGAGAAAATATTAGTAGTAACTTTAGAGAAAGGGGAGAATTTCAACTCACAACCTGTCTGGATAAATTGCGTCAAGCAGAAGGAATAACAGGATATGTTGTGAAAGGAAAGCTTTTTGATATTGGAATGCCGGATGCTTATTTGCAAACTTTAATTGATTTTAGGAATAGAGGTTAATAGGCGTCTACTTTTTTCAACCTCACCTATAAGAGAGGGCGATCGCACTAATCGCTAGTTAATGGGATCGTTAATAATTCGACCGTCATGCCAAATAGTGTCACGGCACATACACTCAGTAAAAGAGGTATTGTCCAAAACAGCTCCTCTGAAATTGGTTCTTACCATAGAACACAAAGCAATTTCAGCATTTCCTAAGATTAGCTTCCTCGAAAATGGTGTCAGCCAAAGCAGTTTCTTGCAGCAAGGCTCCTTTCAGGTTAGCTTGCCTGAGATTAGCTTTTACCAAACTGGAGAAAGACAAGTCAGTCTCCTCCAAATTAGCTCTCTCCAAATTGGCTCTACTCAGGTCAATCTCCCTCAAACTAGCTTTACTCAAGTTAGCACTACTCAAATTAGCATCACTCAAGTTAGCACAAGGTACTAGCACAATTCCCACAAAATCTCTTTCCCCAGCAGCATATCGCTGCAACAACTCCTCAGCAGTTATCCTCATCTATACACCTCCACAACCATCATGTAATGAAGCGAGCGGTAACGAAAAACGTAGACGCGACAGCGGCTTCCCGAAGGGTACCACAAAGAACACATTAGACGCGGAGCGGCTTCCCGTAAGGGTAGGACGCAAAGAAATAAGAGTTTGAGAGAGTTTTTGCGTAATTCTCAATTTGCAAAGATGTAATGAAGCGCAATAAGTCAATGCATTGAGTCAAGAAGGTTGATTATGTTGGGTTTCGTTCCTCAACCCAACCTACAAGAGAGGGCGATCGCACTACAGGTACTACAGATTCTTCAACCTTCAGCCCAATAGGGTCCAATCTCAACGGAGCCATCAGGCATGACAGTATTGCAGTAGAAAGCTTGATGGTCTTCAATTCCTTTGCTAATAGCTCCTCGGAGGTTAGCGTTTTCCAAGTTAACCCCAGCCATAATAGCTCTTGTCAAATTGGCATTAGTCAAGTTAGCACCATTCAGATTAGCTCCGGCCAAGTAGGTGTAACTCAGGTTGGCACCAGCCAAATTAGCGCTACTAAGATTAGTGCTGACCAATTTAGCTCCAGTCAAATTGGCACCAGCCAAATTAATTCCACTCAAGTCAAGATTACACAATCCGATGTCAGAGAAATCCCTCCTCCCAGCATTGTAGCTTCCAACCAGTTCTGCAACGCTGAGATCGGTACTGAAAAATCTGTTAATAAACTCTATGTCTCCAACTTCTATACGCCGATCCAGTTCTTGGCGCTCCATAATTCTTTTCTCAGATTCTTCCATGCCTCACCTCTTACATCGATTGACGCATATAACTCTAACTCACTCAACCTCTGGAATACACTTTTCGATCCCACCTTCAACATCAACTTCTCTTTCACCGATCTCCCCACAGGACAACTAGCCAAAGCCCAAATCACCCAATTTGACCAATACGGTCGTCCTAACGGTGGAACCATCCTCATCGACGATGACGCTAACGGCATCGGCTGGTTCATCGACACCACCCCACTTGATAACAGCGAATTCACCACATCCCTTACTGACAAAGCATTCCGCGCCACTACCAACTACGGTGACACCCTCACCTACACTTGGAACTTTGGGGACGGCACTGAAATTATTACGAGAAAATCCGTTAGTCAGTTCCTAAATTGACCAACTTATTCAACAAAAGGCACGTTTGCAGTTGGCGATCGCACAGGTAATAGCGAAATAAAAAAATACTGTCTTCCATCTGCCCAAAAAAGAGTGTACCTTTATTAACAACGATTTTCGTTAGCTGGGTTACTTCCAAATAGGGCTAATTCTTGTTAGCTTAGAGGAATGTTAATAAATGCTGAACTTCTGCTGCAATTTCAACGTTGTAAGCGCCGCTCTTATTTAGATATCCACGGCGACTTCAGCCAAACAGATGCTGCTAATGATTTGCTCCTGAAACTGCAACAAGACAAGAGAGTTTATCAGAAAGGTGTTTTGGGGCAGTGGGATTCTCGCCGCCCAGATTATAAACTGGGAGATTGGCAAAGGGGACAGGCGGCGACTCTGGAGTTTATGCAGCAAGGAGTAGAGTGCATTTATCAAGGTGTGTTGCTAGCTCAATACTCGGATATTCAGTTGCAGTTAACTGAGACGGTAGAGGAGGAGATGGGGGAAGACGCGGTGACGCGGGGAGTGGGAGACGCAAAGACATGGAGACGCAAAGACACGGAGACGCAAAGACACGGAGACGCGGAGAATTGCCCTGTGTCTTCTTCCTGCCTTCAATCTGATAAATACACTTTATTAAGTCGTCCGGATTTACTGGTAAAGCTGCCTGGAAATTCCTGTTTTGGAGATTGGATGTACGTTCCGGTGAATATTGAACTGGGAAAACGTCCGAAGCAAGAATATCAAGTTGTAGCGGCATTTCACGCTCAAGTATTGGCGATCGCCCAGCAAGCGGAACCAAAAATAGCTTCGTTAGTTTTGCGTGGCAAAGAGGAACATTATTCTGTGGATCTACTGAGATGGAAACCGCAGATGCATAGTATTCTCCAGGAGTTGATTCAAACTTTGGAGGAGGTGACAGCACCAGAATTATTTATGAGTCGGCAACGCTGCAATCTTTGCCATTGGTACAGCAGTTGTTATGCGATCGCTCAATCTCAAAAACACCTCTCTCTCGTACCAGGAATTACACCCGTTCGCTACGCTCAATTACAGGCATTGGGTATTACCACAGTAGAATCTCTCGCCCAAGCAAATCCAACGGCACTGGAAAATCTGCCTGGTTTTGACAGCGAAGTTGCTTGCAAACTTGTATTGCAAGCTCAATCTGTATTGGAAAATCGTCCCCTGATTTTACCTTTTCTGCCAGTTACCTTGTATCACTCAACAATTCCGGCGATGAGGGATGATTTGCAAAGTCATAGCCACGAACAAAAGTTACTGCCAACGCCATCAACTCAGAATAATAAATTTACAACCCCGATTGAGCTTTACTTTGATATTGAAGCGCAGCCAGACTTAAATTTGGATTACTTGTTGGGGATTTTAGTTGTTGATAGACAAGCAAATACGGAAAATTTTTATTCCTTGCTTGCAGAAAAACCAGAAGACGAAGAATTGATTTGGCAGCAATTTCTGGATTTGATGTGGCAGTATCCGGATGCGCCAATTTATCATTTTTGTGTTTACGAATCTGATGCAGTTAAGCGGCTGGCGAAGCTTTACCGTACTTCCCATGCTTCTGTACAGCCAATACTGAATCGGTTTGTAGATATATACGATAAATTAACTCAAAGCGTAGCCTTGCCAGTAGAAAGTTATGCCCTAAAAGCGATCGCTCGTTGGTTGGGTTTTGAGTGGCGCGATCCAGAAGCGAGTGGTGCTAAGTGTATTTACTGGTATGATCGGTGGTTAAAAACAGGCGATCGTAGCTTGCTAGAAGTCATCCAGCGTTACAACGAAGATGACTGCCGCGCTACCCGCAGCGTCAAAGACTGGTTAGTTAAATTTTTCCAAGCAGAACTCAGAACTGAGGAATCAGAATACTCTTCGCAAAGCCGTCTTCCGGGTGTTTGCGACAAAGTTCTTTACGATTGAGCCATGAATAACCGTAAGGTGGGTACTGCCCACAATGTAAAAATAAGGGTTTGAGGAAAGCTAGGCAGCGCCTACAAAAATTGCTGTTCTGAGTTTTTCTCAAAAATAACTAATGGCTGATAGCGATTAGCCATGATATTGTGTTGTTGACTTTTAGATTTTAGCGTCATACTTACCGATGTACTTAATTAAAAAAATATGGAGATTGCCACGTATTTTTTATGTTTTTATCTTAGTTTTAATCATCAGTATATTATTGAGCAATTTAATCTCATATCCTGTTGAAATTACAGATATAGATTTCATTGGTTCTGCCACTTTGCCTACTGGTTTGACATTTCAAAATACCGAAGTAGGAGGGTTATCTGGTATTACTTATGATGCTAAAAATGACCTTTATTATGCTATATCTGATGACCGCAGTAACAAATCTACTGCTCGCATTTATACCCTAAAAATTGATTTGAGCAAAGGCTCACTTAAAGATGGTAATGTTATTCCTGTTGCTGTTACCCCATTATTAAATAAAGCTGGTACAAATTTTACTGCTGGTAGTGTCGACCCAGAAGGTATTGCTTTAACTAAGAAGGCAACTGTGTTTATTTCTTCTGAAGGTGACAATAATCAGTTAATCAATCCATTTATCAAAGAGTTTTCTCTTGCTTCAGGAAGAGAAATCGCAACATTACCAATACCGAATAAATTTTTGCCACATCAAAATAACAAGCAGGGTATCCGCAACAATTTAGCTTTTGAAAGCCTTACTATCACACCAAATGAAAAATATTTGTTCACAGCCACAGAAAATGCTCTTATTCAAGATGGTTCAGAAGTAAAACCAAACACTAGTAGTCCTTGCCGGATTGTGCAATACAACTTGCTTACCAATCAGCCAGAAAAAGAATTTCTTTACTTAACAGAACCCGTTGCTCCATTTTTGAATATTTCTCGCAAATTTATGGGTGGACTTGCTGATTTATTAGCCCTAGATAATCAAGGAAAATTCTTGAGTTTAGAGAGGCATTTTACTGGCTTAGGATTTTATATTGCGCTGTTTCAAGTTGATTTTACAGGAGCCTCTGATATTCATCAGATTAACAGTCTTTTGGCTGTAAATACTAAAAATATCAAACCTGTTCACAAAAAACTACTATTAGATTTGAGAAAAGTTGATGTGCTGTTAGATAATATAGAAGGTTTAACTTTTGGTTCTAGATTACCTAATGGACAACGCTCATTAATCCTTGTCAGCGACAATAATTTTAATGCCCTTCAACGTACTCAAATATTAGCATTTAAACTTAAGATAGAATCTCCGATTCTTAGATTATTGCGTCTTCTTCGTTTAGTTCTAAATCCCAGCACTAATTAATGACTCTTTAGAAAATAACTGCAATCGCAAATGGTTGTGTTTATGATTTATTTATATAACTTATCAACAAAATAATCATTTAATTTACAGAAAATGACTTGAGGTGTTAATATCTAAGTTTTTTAACTTATTCCTAATAGTATTAATCTAAAATCTAATATCATTAACTGTGCTTAGAGTGATGTTTGCATCTCTATATAGGTTACTTTCATCGTAACAATATACGTGTCAGTACTTAGTAAGGTGATATCTTGTACCCTACCATCTGGGAAGAAACTGCTAGCTAACGCAACACCTTATGGCGAAAGCATCTACCAGTGTCTACGCCCCACGATTGAGGATGCCTCTTGCTTTAGTTCTTGTTACCAAGTTCAACCTGGTAACGAGAATTTTATATGTGCTGATTAGTTAATAGCATTTATACTTACTGTTGAAAAATAGTAATTACACTGATGTCAGCAAGAAAATTTTTATAAATCTTTGAGTTTCAGTGGTTTTTCTCATACTTATTAATTAATATTTGTGTTAAATAAGGTTTACAAGCCTTTATATCTTTTTTAAGATGGCTTTAGCAAAAAGCTATAATTATTTTCTATTTATTTTTAAATTAGTCTATTAAATTTCAATAGTTATTTATTTTTCATAGTTAAAATCAAGTATGAAATATTTTATTTACTTGACTAAATAATTGGAGAATAGAAAAATATTTATGTCCCAAAATGATATTAACGAGAAGAATTTACAAAAAATAGAGTTAGACGTTTATATTGGAAATTTTCTCAATAATCGCTATTTAATTAAAGATGTAATTGGTAAAGGAGGTATGGGTAAAGTTTACCTAGCAGAAGATTCAGCTAAAGGTAATATACCAGTTGCTGTTAAACTTTTGTCTATGAATTTAGTAAATCAGCAAATGTCTCAAAGATTTGCTAGAGAAATATTTATTGGTGCTCAATTAGGCCGCAAAAGTACACATATTGTCCGAGTATTAAGTTATGGTGTAACTGAAGATAAAGTTCCTTTTTATGTAATGGAGTATTTGCAAGGAAAAAATCTTAAGAGTATTCTTAAGATTGAACCATTAGATTTACCAACTTTTTTAAGTGTTTGTCATCAAATTTGTTTAGGTTTACAATGCGCTCATCAAGGTGTCAGTCTCAAAGGAGAAATTTATCCAATTGTTCACCGAGATATTAAGCCAGAAAACATCTTTTTAAGTGAAGATACTAAAGAAAATAAGATTGTCAAGATTCTAGATTTCGGGATTGCCAAGTTTTTAAGTGAACGTTCTGGAATGACTATAACAGAGTCTTTTATAGGTAGTTTACCTTACTGTTCTCCGGAACATATGGAAGGACGCAAACTATTGGATGTGCGCTCTGATATTTACAGTTTAGGTGTACTAATGTTTGAAATGCTAACAGGCAAACATCCGTTCCAAATAAAAAGTCATTCTTTCGGTGATTGGTATCAAGCTCATCGTTTTGAAACACCACCTGCTTTTGAGGAAGTTGCTCCTCAGGTAAAAGTACCGCAGGAATTAAAAAATTTAGTCATTGGTTGTTTAGCTAAAGAAGTAAGCAATCGACCTCAGAATGTCAATCAAATATTAGTAACTTTAGAATATATTCAGCGCCAACAAGATAGAGACTTTGCTGTTAGTAGTAATATTTATCTGAATAAGGAGTTAGTACAATTAGTACCTGTAACTTCATGGTCAGAAAAACTTTGTTTACAAAAAAAATGGCCAAAAAATAAGCCAATAGCTTCTATTTGTTTTCCACATTTACTCCACACACAACAAGGTTCTATTCCGACTTTTTGGGCGATGTTACCTCAAAAAGAAATAGCTAGATTTTTAAATAAAAATAATTGTGTAGAATTTGTCTTTAAAAAAAATCTCTATCCAGTTGTATTATGGATTACTGTCTTATCTGATGCTCAAGTTCAATTGACAAGATGGTTATCTTATTTTTTAGATTTAAAAGATAATCAAGGATATAATCTAGTACATTCTTTAGCAGCGCTTGGCTACTATCATCTGCTATTTTTTACATTAGAAGAACCAAATCATTGTAATAACGTAATTACTTTATCTCTAAATGCCGTCCAGCGTCAGCAATTATTAGATTATTTGGAGATAAGGTATAAACCAGATTCTGTAATTTCATTCAGTGAAAGTAAAGCTATATTGAAAACAGAGTATGAAAATATGAAATCAGAAATTATGCAAAGTTTAGCAGAACAAAACAAACAAGGAGAGCTAGTTGGTAAAACATGGTTTAATAAATGGGTAGATATTTTTTTAAATTTATTTTCGCATTATTCCAATAAAAATAGTTAATAGTCATAAACATTTTTTTGACTAATTGATAAAACCTTGTAGATAGATATCGTAGAGGTTGAAACAATGAAGATTAGTTCGTTTAACCCTACAAATAATCTAGGGTTGCTTGCCAAACGTTATCAATTAAAAAAAATAATTGGTAGAGGAGGCATGGGAGAAGTTTATCTAGCAGAGGATATTTTGCTAGGAGGAATATCAGTCGCGATTAAATTCTTATCTCAGACTTTTTCAGAAGGTAAGATGCAACAGGACTTTGCTCGCGAAGCTCGCATTTGTGCAGCATTAAGTCAACAGAGCTTACATATAGTTAAAGTAACAGATTATGGTGTAAGTGAAAATGGTAAACCTTTCTATGTAATGGAATATTTATGCGGCAAGATTCTAAAAGATTTGATTCCTACGCCTTTACCGATGTTTATTGCTATTTGCCGTCAGATTTGTTTAGGTTTGCAGTGCGCTCATCAAGGTATTAATATAGACGGAAAAACTTATCCGCTTGTACATAGAGATATTAAGCCAGTTAACATTTTAGTTGTACCCGATCCGATATTGGGTCAGTTAGTTAAAATTCTAGATTTCGGAATTGCTAAATTTTTAACTACACAAACCACAATAGGCACTAGTAAGAGCTTTCATGGCACTTTACCCTACTGTTCTCCAGAACAATTGGACGGCAATGAATTAGATAGTCGTTCTGATATTTATAGCCTGGGGGTAATGATGTTTGAGATGCTCACGGGGCAAAAACCTTGGCAACCAGAAACAGACTTTTTTGGCGCTTGGTATAAGGCTCATCACTTCCAACCACCACTGACGATCGCTGATGTTAATCCCAATCTCAAACTGCCTGAGAAACTCAATGATTTAATCGTGGCTTGTTTGGCAAAATCAGCAAGCGATCGCCCCCAAAATTTGGGTGAAGTTCTCAAAATATTGGAAAGCCTGGCAGAGAAATTTCCTTCTCCATCTCCACCACAATCGTCTGCCATTACTCCTCAAGTTGGGATACCTGCCTCCCCAGCTTTTTCATCCTCCTCAGTTGGGCATTCTGAGTTGCTACCGATAAAACAAGCGTGTAAAAAGCTGATATGGCCTAAAGATAAACCTATTCAGGAAATAGTTTTTCCTCAGCTAGTTGATACCGAACAAGGTTTGGTGACAGGGCTACTGCTGATGATGTCTGTGCAAAATATCAGCAAGTACACCTCTTGTATGCGTTGCAACCAGTTTATTTTTGCCGCATCTCCCCACCCAATGCTGCTGTGGGTAACTTTACTTTACAGTCGAGAATTTGGCTCTAAGTGGCTACCTTGTTACTTAGATATGACAAATCCTCACAATCATAGGCTAGTGAGTTCTTTGGCTAAAAATGAACGCTATCCTTTGATTTTCTTTACTCTAGAAGCACCAAATTTTTGTGCTAACGTTTTGAGCAGTTATATAGCTTTAGATCAGCGGCAAATGCTGAAAAGATGGGTAGAACAGAGTCAAAGTCTACCAGCTTCGTCTTATCTCCAGTTGAGCAAAAATTTGTTAAAGCACCAATATCTACAATTACAATCTCGGATGCTACAGTATGTTGCAGCATCAGACTCTGCTCCTCAAAGTATGTATTAGAAAAAGTGCCTTAGATTTGCAAACTGCCGATAATCATTCCAGCCAAGACGATAAAGCCAATCCAAACATTTTGCCGAAAAATTTCACCATAAATAGAGTTAGGTAAGTCTTTTTTAGCTAAACGAATAAACTGCCAAATCCAACCAGCAGTTGCAATGGCAATACTAATCCAGAAGGCTAGATGAAGGTGTATGGTGATTCCTAGCCAGGCAAGAAAAAAGACGGTACCACTAAAGAAAATGCCAATTGCCACAGGAGTATAATCACCAAAAAATAAGGCACTGGAATTAACACCAATGCGCCTATCGTCATCGCGATCGCTCATAGCATAGACGGTATCAAATCCTAGCGTCCACAGTACTGTCGCGCTCCAAAGTAGCCAAGTCGGTAAGGAAAGGTTCTGCGTCACTGCACTCCAGCTAATTAACACCGCAAAACCCCAGGCGATGGAAAGCACCAACTGCGGTACAGGAAATACGCGCTTTGCACCTGGATAAAGCAAAATTACTGGAACTGCTGCCACAGACAACCAAAATGAGAGTGAGTTAAGATAGAAAGCAAGAACCGCAGCACATCCGAGCGCTATAAACGCAACAACGATACCAACTTTCACCGACAGCGCACGGGAGGCAAGGGGGCGATCGCGTGTTCTTTCCACTTCTGGATCTATATCTCTATCCCATAAATCATTGACTACACAACCAGCAGCACTTGTGGCGAGAGTTCCTAGAACAATCACGCCAACCAGTGGTAAAGGTGGTTTCCCTGCGGCTGCCAAAAACACAGCCCAAAGGGCAGGAATCATTAATATTAATCGTCCTTCTGGCTTATGCCATCGTAAAAGCCGGGCGATCACAAGCCATGTTGGTTCCTGTTTGGATTCTGGTGTAGTTAGCATAGGAATCTCAAAGGATGAGGTATTAGTGACTGGTGACTGGGGATTAGTGACTGGGAAATGAAACGCTCAAGAGCGTGAACTAGACTCTTCCCAGTACCTGATTAACACATCTTCACATAATATAGAATAATTTTATTTGATATTTGTTATTTGATATTTATAAAAGCAAAATCTAAACTAGCAACTTGGAATCAATCTAAATAGTTCTTTTAGTTGCAAGCAGCAGGGTGAATTCTATCACTCAGGTAGAGTTATCCGGCTTTCTATCTGAGACAAATTTGTTTCACAACACTCGTGCCGTTTAATCGGCGTTGTCGGCTCCTACCATCCTAAATAGAGAGAACAAAATAGATGGTGAATTTAGTTTCTGCTAACTGGGGGAGTACACCAACTCAAACTGGCAAGCAACAGCGAATCATCGCTGCTATCGACTTGGGAACAAATTCTCTGCACATGGTAATTGTGCAGATTGAACCAACACTGCCAGCGTTCAGTATTATCGGCAGAGAAAAAGAAACTGTGAGACTGGGCGATCGCGATCTTGTCACTGGATGCTTAAAACCAGAAGTGATTGAAAGGGCGATCGCCTGCTTGCGGCGTTTCCAAGAAGTAGCAAAAACTCTCAACGCCGAGACAATCGTTGCTGTAGCAACTAGCGCTGTGCGGGAAGCCCCAAATGGTAAAGATTTTTTACACCAGGTAGAAGTCGAGTTGGGTTTGAGCGTTGACTTAATTTCTGGGCAAGAAGAAGCACGGCGGATTTACCTGGGTGTGTTGTCGGGGATGGAATTTAACAACCAGCCCCACGTCATTATTGATATTGGTGGTGGTTCCACAGAAATAATTTTGGGCGACAGTTATGAGGAACGAACCCTTACCAGTACAAAAATAGGTGCAGTTCGACTCACGAACGAGTTGATCTCGACAGATCCCGTCAGCAATGCCGAATTTCAATACCTGCAAGCCTATGCACGCGGGATGCTGGAACGTTCTGTAGAAGAGGTATTGTCAAACTTACACTTTGGTGAATATCCTCGGTTGGTAGGAACTTCCGGTACTATCGAAACAATGGCTGCGATCCATGCCAGGGAGAAATTAGGTTTTGTTCCCAATACCCTCAATGGTTATCAGTTTAGCCTCAAAGATTTGCGAGAGTCGGTAAATCGCTTGCGGAAAATGACTAACTCCGAGCGGGCGACAATACCCGGTATGCCAGAAAAGCGGTCAGAAGTTATACTGGCAGGCGCAGTAATATTACAGGAAGCAATGAGTCTGTTGGGAGTAGAATCGTTAACGGTGTGTGAGCGATCGCTTCGGGAAGGAGTGATCGTAGACTGGATGCTCACTCATAGCTTAATAGAAGACCGTTTGCGCTACCAAAGTTCAGTGCGCCAACGCAGTGTTCTCAAAAGTGCGAAAAAATATCATGTCAATTTAGAACATAGCGATCGCGTCGCAGTATTTGCTCTCAGTATATTTGACCAAACTCAAGGTATCCTACACAATTGGGGAGTGGAAGAAAGGCAACTGCTTTGGGCAGCTGCCATCTTACACAACTGCGGTCACTATGTCAGTCATGATTCTCACCACAAACACTCTTACTATCTGATTCGTAATGGCGAATTGCTCGGCTATACCGAAACCGAGATCGAAATTATTGCCAACTTAGCGCGTTATCATCGCAAATCACCGCCCAAGAAAAAGCACGAAAATTTCCGCAATCTTCTGCACAAAGAGCACCGACAACTTGTCAGTCAATTGAGTGCCATTTTAAGATTGGCAGTTGCTTTAGACAGGCGACAGATTGGAGCAATAACCCAATTGAAATGTGAATTTCGTCCAGATTTGCGACAATTAAAAATGCGAATTTACCCATCTCGTCCTGATGATGACTGCGGCTTAGAACTCTGGAGTTTAGATTACAAAAAAGGAGTTTTTGAAACAGAGTTCAATGTAGAATTAGTGGCAAGTTTGGAATCGTCTGCTGTTGTGGTTAGTTAGTCGATTGGTCAATAAAGTAGGGTGCGTTACACTGCGTTAACGCACCTTAAAATTTTTCTATAAATGTTAAATTAAAGGTGTCTGAATTAACAAATGCTTTAGATCGCATTCGCACCTACTTAGAGGGTAATTATCCAGATGTGGCAGCCAAATTACCTCCAGGTTTACCTTTAGAAAATATTGAAAAAAGATTTCAAGTTCTACCTTATCGATTGCCACAAGAAGTCTATGAACTTTATCAATGGTGTGGGGGATGGGATTGTGAAACTGAAAACTGGGATACAATTTTTGCCCCCTACTATGGCACGATGACGCTTTGTAGCCCGCAAGGATCTATAGAGACGGTTAAAGATTTTGAAAAATATGGAGTCAGGTACATAGATAAACCCCTGATTCCAATTTTTGGTTATGACAGGATATATCTTTGCACAGTAGGAGACTGGCAAGCAAAATTTCCTTCTCCGATAGTCTATGTTTCAGAACTTTATACAGTTGAACTAGAGTCCGTCAGTTTAACAAGTATGATGCAAGTGACAGGAGAAGCTTGGGAAACTTGTGCGGCTTACATAAATGAAAAAGGATTTGTGGAATGCAATGAACAAAACTTCTTCGCCATCTCTCGCAAATACAATTCCGAGTTACCTCAGATGGTACTCACTAGGTTGAAACAAGAGCTAGAGATAGCAGGTAAAGAACGTCGTAAACTATATAAAACGTGGGATTCTCTTGATGAAAATGTTAATTGGTTAATCAAGTGCTGGCCAAATCTGTCATTTGAGAATTTCTCCCCTGAATTGATAGAACCAATAGTCAGAGAAATGAACAAACCAAAAGAAACTTCATTCAGTCATTATGCCAAAATGATAGTAGAAAAACTTAAATACAAATTGTAAGCCACACCACAAGATTTATGACATAGGAACATCAGACTTGGGAAGCTTGATTTGAGCAGATTAAACTCGCCCGTAGAATGAGTAAACAGCTTGTGTACCTTCATGTTCATCAAGAATAGCAAGTCCCCTACTCTTAAAAGTACAGCTTGGAGTTCGAGATAAGTCAGGCTGTTTCAGATTGCTATTTTTCCCAAAGCCGAATACAGAACTCAACAAAGACATCAATTTAGACAACCAGTGTTCTGAAATTTCTTGACTAACCAAACCCGTTCCTATTTCACCAAATCGAATTACCTGACTTTGAACATGAGCGTGATGAAGATATTCTAAAGCTTTCAGGTGTTTTGCTTGAGTTACCATATTTTTGCTCCAAGTTTGTTCCCAAAGAGGTTCCGGTCTATACTCGGCAAGAATTGTCATGACTGTACATTTTGGATACCATGACTCAACTGTTTTGAGAGTAATAACGGCACTTGTTTGGGAAAGATTGTCCACGCCCTCTACAACAACCTTCCAGCTTGCTCCACCCGCATAGCTTGGAGAAGAAAATACTACAACTCCAATTAGAAATATTGAAAGACAAAATAATTTCTGAAAGTTTTTGCAACAAAGGAATTGCATACTTATTTGGAAGCGTTTTTGTAGATGAGTAATTGCTATTCACAGTTTTCCCACATAAGCAATAAGGTGTAATACTATTTCACGAAAAGGCTGATATGGATGTACCCCACCGCCTACGGCACCTGCCCTTACTAAGGGGAGGTTGGGAGGGGTTGAATATGAATCACTCAAAAAGTGAAATGGTATAATACACCTTAAAATAAGGCTGGCTGTAACTGAATGCGATCGCAACTGAGTATTCTTTCCTTCACAAAACGAAATGTTTCGGTAAAATTAGGTAAAGCATTTTTGCAGTTGTGAAAAAAAGGCGTCAGCAATTCCATGCAGCTGAAACTCAGTGCATCTCGGCTTCCCCTCGCTCCCCTACTCCTAATCGCACCCTTTTTCCTGTGGGGTACGGCTATGGTGGCGATGAAAGGAGTTATTTCCCACACCACACCACTATTCATGGCAGGAGTGCGTATCTTACCAGCCGGGATACTGATTTTGATTGCAGCGATAATGATGGGCAAACCTCAGCCTAGAGGTTGGGCAGCTTGGCTGTGGATTGTTTTATTTGCCTTGGTAGATGGAACATTATTTCAAGGTTTTTTGGCAGAGGGATTGGTTAGAACTGGTGCTGGCTTAGGCTCAGTGATGATTGATTCTCAGCCATTGGCTGTTGCTTTGATGTCTTCTTGGCTATTTCAAGAAAGAATTGGCTTATGGGGATGGCTGGGGCTTTTACTTGGAGTCACAGGTATTAGTTTGATTGGCTTACCTGATGAGTGGATTCTGGGTATTTTTTCTCATCATACTCTCCCGCTCTTCCACTCTTTAGGGCAGGCACAAGGCGCTGCCCCTACGATTCCACTTCTTGACTCCCTGTTTCAAAGTGGCGAATGGTTAATGCTGCTGGCGGCGCTAAGTATGGCTGTGGGAACGGTTTTAATTCGGTTTGTTAGCCGCTATGCTGATCCTATAGCTGCAACAGGTTGGCATATGATTTTGGGTGGTTTGCCTTTGTGGGCGATTTCATCAGTTGCAGAATCGCAGCAATTACCGAATTTAGTGGCTTCTGATTGGCTCGCTTTAGCTTACGCCACAGTGTTTGGCAGTGCGATCGCCTATGGATTATTTTTCTATTTTGCTTCTAGGGGCAATCTTACTAGTCTCAGTTCTCTGACTTTCCTGACTCCTGTATTTGCCTTATTATTTGGCAATTTGTTGCTCAAAGAAATTCTTAGTCCCTTACAGTGGGGAGGGGTTGGTTTGACTTTAATCAGCATCTATTTGATCAATCAGCGCGATTCCTTAGCAGGTGTAAGTAAGAACGAAACTTTATCAGAACAAATAGCTACTAAACAACAGCAACCGATTTTAGAAACTTCTGGAAAAAAACTGAACTCTCTAACCGTACCCGTGAGAGAATCCGAACCAGAAATTTTACCCTCAAAGAATTCTTGATGAAACTAATTTGGGAAATGCAAGGGCTATACAGAATTGAGTCATGCCTGAACTTTCCCAAATAGCTTAAATGCTCTCGCAGTTTTTTAGCAGCCGCCTCACAGGGGGCGCACCACCCGCTACAAATCGAACAAACAAGTCAAATCCTCTTCCCTACCTACGCTCTTGCGAGTTCGCCGTCAGGCGTTGCGTTAGCTAGCGACTTCTGTAGACGGGCTTTGCCCGGCTTCCCGTCGGGTAAGTAGCCGCTACGCGTCTACTGCCTACTGCCCTCTGCCTTGTTTATTCACAGACATCGCTTGTCATTCTTTGGGATAAAACTTAACATTTAGCCAGATAGAAGTTATTTTGCGGTATTTTACTGGCAATCCACTTCTGGCTGAAATTTTCTACATGAGAGTATGTTCTCAATTCTGATCGTCATCGGCTTTACTCGCTTAAATTTGGACTACATTCCAGTAAACACAGCTATCCCAAAACCAGTCCATGAATTTCTAAAACTTACCCAAGTCAGTTTGCAAGACATCGACAACCAGCCAATTCTCAAATTTGGCAGTACAGGGGATGAAGTCAAGACATTACAAGCCCAACTACTAAAGTTAGGCTACTACGATGGTGTGATCGATGGACAATATGGTACAGCCACACGCGATGCTGTAATTAAATTTCAGCAAAACCGAAATTTAGCAGCAAATGGAATTGCTAGTACCCAAATTACGAAACTGCTGGAAGCAGAAGTAGAAAAAAAATCTATTGTCGCCAATGTAACTCCGCAGGCTGCCCAACAGAAACGGGTATCTGGAAGACACAGTTTTGTGTGGTGGTTGCTTGTGGCGATCGCCCTTTTAGGAAGTACTGGCGCACTGCTATATCTTGTGAAATGGCTTAGTAAAGGCAAAAAAAATGCGCCGACAGATACTTCAGAAGATACTTCAGAGCTAGAAACTTCTATTCAAGCCGAAACTAACCCAGTTACGCAAGCTTCACAAGAGCTTGAAGCCACAGCCAATCAAGATTCCCCTAGCTCTAATGGCATTACTCCCCAAGTAGCTGATACACCACAACCTAAAAAATTACTACCACCAATAGCCACTCCCCATCTTGCCAAAGTCAATATTGTTGAAGAATTGATCAAAGACTTAAATAGTTCCGATCCGATCCATCGAGCTAAAGCGATTTGGGATTTGGGGCAACAAGGAGATTCACGAGCAATTCAGCCATTGGTAGATTTGATGATTGATGCAGATTCGCAACAACGTAGTTTAATTTTGGCTGCTTTGGCAGAAATTGGCACCCGCACGCTCAAACCGATGAACCGCGCATTAGCAATGTCATTGCAAGATGAAAGTCCCCAAGTACGGCAAAATGCTATTCGCGATCTGACTCGCGTGTACGATATGATAGCTCAAATCAGCCAGATGTTATGTCATGCGGTGCAAGATTCCGATGTTGAAGTTCAAGCAACAGCAAGATATGCTCTTGCACAAATGCATCGTATTCGTAGCTTGTCGTCACCGGAAAATCTACCAGGAACTTCATCAACAGAATTTCAAGATTGACAATCTTTAGGATTTAAATATTAACTCAAAAACAACTCTTTAACTCCTGTACTGCCAATTTCCACTGCCAATGCCGCCAATAAAAAACCTAAAAGTTGAGTAATAATTACTTCACCTTCTGCACCGATCCAATTATCAATAAAGTTTGCTTGTCGCAAAATTAGCCAACTAACGAACATCGCTACGATAATTCCCACTACTACACTAATATGCGGACTAGGAGATTCTGACATTAATAACATTACAGATGTAAGTGTGCCAGGCCCAGCTAATAATGGCAATGCTAAAGGAGTAATTGCTACATCACGCTCTTTGTCAATCACTGGAGTGTCTAATTGTCCTTGTAGCATTTGTAAAGCAATTAATAATAGCAGTAATCCTCCAGCTACTCGTAAAGATCCCATACTGACATCCAAGTAAATCAAAATGAATTTACCAGCACAGGCGAATAGTAAAAGCACTGCTATTGCCACTAAAATGGCTTTATCTATCACTTTGTTTCTTTGTTCTGCTTCCATACCTTTGGTCAAAACCAAAAGTATTGGTATATTACCAATCGCATCCGCAAGTACAAAGACAGCAACAAAAGTTTTAATGAGAACAGACGTATCCACAGCAGATTGGCTCTATCAGGGTTTTCTAACAACTTAACCTGAATCTCGTCCTATTTTCTAGCTGCCACAGGAAGATGAAGAGGAAAGTGGGGGGACAAGGGGACAACAAAGCACCAAGAGCACCAGGGGCAGAGGAGAGGGGAAGAACAATCAACCACTAACCATTAACCCATGACTAATGACTATTTGATAATCTATTACGCATAACATTTGCTAACTCTATGAAATCTTATTTAGCTGCCGCTATTCAAATGACCAGTGTGCCTGATTTGGAGAAAAACTTGGCACAAGCCGAGGAATTAATTGATTTAGCCGTGCGTCAGGGAGCAGAACTGGTTGGTTTGCCAGAAAATTTTCCCTTTATGGGAGAAGAAAAGGACAAACTTGCTCAAGCGGAGGCGATCGCTCAAAAAACGGAAAATTTCTTGACAAAAATGGCGCAGCGTTATCAAATTACCATCTTGGGCGGTGGTTTTCCGGTTCCTGTGGAGGGTGCAGGCAAGGTTTATAACACTGCTTTACTCATCGCTCCCAATGGTCAAGAGTTACTGCGCTACCATAAAGTACACTTATTTGATGTTAATGTTCCCGATGGCAATACCTATCGAGAATCCACTACTGTGATGGCTGGCAAAGTGCTGCCTTCTATTTATCCTAGTGAAACATTGGGTAACATCGGACTTTCGGTTTGTTATGATGTCCGCTTCCCAGAAGTTTACCGTCATATGTCATCCAAGGGAGCAGATATTCTGTTTGTTCCAGCCGCCTTTACCGCTTTTACGGGTAAAGATCACTGGCAAGTATTGTTGCAAGCCCGTGCAATTGAAAACACCTGCTATGTGATTGCACCAGCCCAAACAGGATTAAACTACGATCGCCGTCAAACCCACGGACACGCCATGATTATCGATCCTTGGGGAGTAATTTTAGCCGATGCGGGTGAGAAACCAGGTGTTGCGATCGCCGAAATCAATCCTTCGCGCATCGAACAAGTTAGACGTCAAATGCCGTCTCTCCAACATCGAGTCTTCCATTAAAAGGGAACTCTTAACAGGGAACAGATAATAAGTACTTATAGAGACGCGAGTGATCGCGTCTCTTATATGTTAGTAATATTAGCTTTCAATTGTAAAAAAATTAGAACCATCACTAAATTTTTTCGCTTTTTATCTTCAAAATACAAAATATCAAACAAAATTAATTTTATCTATTCCTCTACGGGGGTTTAAAATCCCATCTTCGCGCTTGTTGCAAGTAGAGAGTTGGGATGTCCCCCTCACAAACTCCCTGTTCTCTGATAAGAGTTCCCTTTTACAGCAGTAGGTATAAATAATTGAACAAGCGAATTTGGAAATTTTGCTTAATGGCGATCGCATCGCTATTACTGTGCTGGGGATGCAGTACAAATAATCCGCCACAGCAAGCAACTACTAACTCTCCAGGTGTAGTCGCGCCTGCATCTGGTGTCAATACAGTTCAAGTAACCGTCAAGGAAATGGCATTCCAGCTATCAAAATCAAATGTTCCAGCTGGAGATGTAGAATTTGTGGTTACGAATGAAGGTAGATTGGCACACGAAATGGAACTCATCAAGACTGACTTACCAATCGATAAATTGCCACTCACAAATGGCGATCGCTTAGATATAGATAAAGCAGGTAAAAAAATTGCTGAGATAGAAGCAGATGAACTTAAAAGTGATACAACCAAAACACTCAAAGTCAACTTAACTCCTGGTAAATATTTGATAGTTTGTAATATACCAGGACACTTTCAAGCTGGGATGAGAACCATACTTACAGTGACATAAAACAAACAACCGAGAAGCATAAACGCTTCCCGGCTGAATAAACGAGTGATGAAAAATTCTAGAAAAATAGGGACATAGCTATAAGAATATCCCTATTTATTTTCCTAAGTTACAGAGCAACAGTTTTCTTAATAGCAGCGTTGAGTTCGCCTTTAGCATACTTAGCAGCAAATTCTTCCAAAGAAACTTGCTTAATTTTGCTAGCATTACCAGCAGTACCAAATTGCTGGTAGCGGTCGGCACAAACCTTCTGCATATATTTAATGGAAGGCTTGAGGAAGTGACGAGGGTCAAACTCTTTAGAGTTAGCTGCCAAAGCTTCCCTTACAGCCGCAGTAATCGCCAAACGGTTGTCAGTATCAATATTTACCTTGCGCACACCGCTCTTGATACCTTTTTGGATTTCTTCCACAGGTACACCATAGGTTTCGGGAATGGTACCACCGTACTGGTTAATCAGAGCAATCAAATCTTCTGGTACGGAGGAAGAACCGTGCATTACCAAGTGGGTGTTGGGCAGACGACGGTGAATTTCTTCAATGCGGCTGATTGCCAAAATTTCCCCAGTTGGTTTGCGGGTAAATTTGTAAGCACCGTGGCTAGTGCCAATAGCAACAGCCAAAGCATCTACTTGAGTTTGTTCTACAAAGTCTACCGCTTGGTCTGGATCGGTTAGTAACTGGTCATGAGAAAGCTTACCTTCAAAACCGTGACCATCTTCTTTGTCACCCATACCAGTTTCTAGAGAACCCAAGCAACCGAGTTCGCCTTCGACACTGACGCCCAATGCGTGAGCCACTTTTACCACTTCGCGAGTAACATTGACGTTGTACTCGTAGCTAGCGGGGGTTTTAGCATCAGCTTCCAGCGAACCATCCATCATCACGCTGGTAAAGCCGTTTTTGATAGCAGAGTAGCAGGTAGCAGGTTCATTACCATGGTCTTGGTGCATGGCAATGGGAAGATGAGGATAGGTTTCCACCGCTGCCAAAATCAGGTGACGCAAGAAGTTTTCGCCAGCGTACTTGCGAGCGCCACGAGAAGCTTGCAAAATTACGGGGCTATCTGTTTCATGGGCAGCTAGCATGATTGACTGAATCTGCTCCATGTTGTTGACGTTGAAAGCGGGGATGCCGTAATCGTTTTCTGCCGCGTGATCCAACAGCAGCCGCATAGGCACGAGCGCCATAGATAGTCCTCCTATTGTGGTTGTCAGCTATTCGTTTCGATATACAGCGTAAACAAATATTACGCCAATCTTAAATTATTGTGAGCTTATAGGAAATTATAACTAGTGATGGGTGTTTATGTTTAAAAAGTTTACGCCATAGTTTCTCAGGCCATAGTTCAAAAGGTACAAATTATAATTTTGGTTTGGTTTGTTTAGTTTCTTTATATGGGTCGCCTGGGATTCGAACCCAGAACTAATCGGTTAAAAGCCGAGTACTCTACCTTTGAGTTAGCGACCCGTTTAGCACTAATTTGCAACTTCACTACTATATCATAAACTTCTGTAGATTTGTAAAGGGGTTAGAAAAAATTTACTTTGAGGCGAATCATTGCTGAGTGACTAGCCCCTGGTTCTAGCACTGTCAGCATTTCACCTGTATTGATGGCGTTGCGGGGAGCGCTCCAAGGTTCGAGGCAATAAAAGTCTTTGCCTTTGACTGTCCAAAACACTAAGGTAGAGAAGAAATCGTCGTAGTCGAGAGTTAATTTCAACTTCCGGCTGTTGTCGGTGACAGTAGCCGATTTACGCTTGATTTGTTTAAATGCCACGTCGATTTCATCGCGGTTGAAATCAAAGTTACCGTCAGATGCATGAATTTTTTTTGTAATCTGGTTTTGGTACTCGGTAGAGGGAATTTCAAACTCTAGCTGAGTTTTGTCTGTAGTCAAAAAGTAAGGATGGAACCCTGCACTGAAGGGCATTGGTTGAGATGATTTGTTTGTGTAGTGCTGGTAAATTGTCAAGCTATTTCCTTTCATCTGGTAAGTAAAAGTCAGCCCAAAGTCAAAAGGATAAACTGCCTGTGTCTGCTCACTCGAATGGAGACTAGCTTGAAGGGAAACTCCTTGTTCAGAAATTGAACCAAAAGCTTGCCAAGACAAATCGCGGGCAAAGCCATGTTGTTTCAGGGTATACTGCTTGCCGTGATAAGTGTAAGTGTTATCTGGTAGATTTCCACAGATTGGAAATAGGATTGGAATGCCACCACGCACACTTAATTCCGGGTTGGCAAAGCGTTCCCGATCCAGATAGAGAATTTCTTGCCCTTGGACGCACCAGCGAGTGATGATACCGCCACGTTCTGGTACAACTTCTAGCAGAGAGTTGGTGGTGCGATCGCACAGAATAAAAGTTAAATATTGTCTCTGTTCTAGTGATATATCAAACACGACTTTTGAATGATGAATGATAAATGATGAATTATGAATTATGAAATTCTCTAGCATTCATAATCCATAATTCATAATTTCTACTAGTCTTCAGCAAATATGTAGCGATACAATTCGCTAGGGCTAGGTTCGGGACTAGTTTCGGCGAACTTGACTGCTTCGTCAATTTCTTGTTGAATTTGACGATCTATCTGTTTTAATTCTTGATCTGTTGCCAGATTTTGTTCTGTTAGATAAGCAGCAAATTTTTTGATTGGATCGCGGGCAAACCAATATTCTTTTTCGGTTTTGCTACGCAGTTCATCCGGATCGGCTAAAGAGTGACCCCGAAAACGATAGGTAAGTGCTTCAATTAATGTTGGCCCTTCACCTGCACGAGCACGGGCGACAGCCTCTTGAGCGACTGCACGCACCGCCATGACATCCATGCCGTCTACTTCCACACCCACCATATTAAATACGCTGGCTTTTTTGTAAATTTCTGGATCGGAAGTTGCTCGCTCGTGAGCCATACCAATAGCCCACTTATTATTCTCAACTACAAAAATGACAGGCAATTTCCACAGCGCTGCCATGTTTAACGTTTCAAAAAATTGACCATTGTTGCAAGCGCCATCGCCAAAAAAGCAAGCTGTAACTTGATCAGCATTTGGATCGCCTAGAACTTCACGGCGGTATTTACTTTGAAATGCTGCCCCTGCTGCGACGGGAATACCTTCAGCTACGAAAGCATAGCCACCTAGCAAACGATGTTCAGCAGAAAACATATGCATGGAACCGCCACGTCCTTTGCTACAACCCGTGGCTTTTCCAAAGAGTTCTGCCATGACTTCTTTTGCTGGTACTCCCGCACTTAAAGCATGTACGTGATCGCGGTAGGTGCTGCAAACAAAGTCTTCTCCAGGTCGCATCGCCCCTTGAATTATCCCAGTAGAGACTGCTTCTTGACCGTTGTAAAGGTGGACAAAACCAAACATTTTGCCCCTATAGTACATTTCAGCACACTTGTCTTCAAAGGTGCGCCCTAAAACCATATCTTTGTACAACCGCAACCCTTCTTCTTTTTTGATTTGCGCGGTAGTGACGTCAAATTTGGGTAAAGTGCGTTCTTGAACCATTATTTTTTTACTATCCCCGTAGTAACACTTAAAGTTACCATTTTAGATAAGTTGTATTCTTACAAAGAATCAACAATATCAAGCTATTGAGTGCATACTGTTTTATCTTGTGTCTTGAAGGGTAAGATAACCACCTTAGACCCTACAATACCAATCAGGATAACTTGCTTTCTGCATATTCATTAACAGATAAAAAATATAACCTAATTATGTCCATATTTTTCTATTAACTAATTGTCATAACAATATAATTATGTTATACTTCGGGTCGCTCACCAGCAGCAGCAAATCTATACAAACATGGTGCTTCTGTGACTGGATGCTGGAACAAGTTCCTCTGATTGATTTGCAGAAACGGTCAAACCGTATATTCTGGCAGGAAAACAATCTTAAGTTTCTGTTAGCACAACATGATTGGCATTGCCACAAGAAGGGCTGGACAGACTTAGGTGAACTTGTTGCAAAACACACTTGTAGTGTAAAACCAATCGGTTATTATTGTGGCACGGTTTTACATACCTGGAATTCTCTAGGAGAATTACGTCGATCAAGCTGCAGGGGAAGTTAAGCTGTGCGAATTCCGCTAGATTACTACCGAATTTTAGGGCTACCTTTGGCGGCAAGTGAAGAGCAATTGCGGCAGGCATACAGCGATCGCATGGTGCAACTGCCAAGACGCGAATATTCCCAGGCAGCAATTAACTCTCGCAAACAACTAATTGAAGAGGCTTACGTGGTTTTATCAGATCCAAAAGAGCGAAAAGCCTACGATCAAATTTATCTTGCCCATGCCTACGGTTCGGAAAGCGATCGCAATGCAGCCGTAGCAGTAGAGAACCGTGCCTTTAATAGTAATGGCAATCTTGACTCCCAAAATCTCAGCATCGAAATCAACCCAGAAGAATTTGTCGGTGCTTTACTACTGCTGCAAGAGTTAGGAGAATATGAACTTGTACTTAAACTAGGTCATCCATACCTAGTCAATAAAAACGGTACATTTTTGAGAGTCGGCTCCACTTCAGAAACTGACGAATTCGGTGAAGTCACAACTGAAAGGGCAGACATTGTTCTTACCATTGCTCTTGCCTGCCTAGAGGTTGGTCGAGAACAATGGCAACAAGGACATTACGAAAATGCTGCCGTTTCCTTAGAAACTGGTGATGAGTTATTGGCGCGGGAAGGTTTATTTTCCAATGTTCGGGCTGAAATTCAGTCTGATTTATACAGACTACGACCATATCGAATTTTAGAGTTAGTGGCGCTGCCGAAAGAAAAAGGTGCTGAACGCAGTCAAGGGTTACAACTATTACAAGAAATTTTAGATGAGCGTGGCGGTGTTGATGGCACAGGCGACGACCGATCTGGTCTCAGTGTAGATGACTTTTTGCGCTTTATCCAGCAACTGCGTAATTACTTAACGGTTGCTGAACAACACAAGTTATTTGAAGCAGAAAGCAAGCGTCCCTCTGCCGTCGCCACATACTTAGCTATTTATGCTCTAGTAGCACGTGGATTTACTCAACGTCAACCGGCTTTGATTCGTCAAGCCAAGCAAATGCTAGTGCGTTTGGGCAAGCGCCAAGACGTGCATTTAGAACAGTCACTGTGTGCTTTATTACTAGGACAAACCGAAGAAGCCACCCGTGCCTTAGAACTAAGTCAGGAGTATGAAGCCCTGGCTTTTATTCGAGAACATTCTCTCAACTCTCCAGACTTATTACCAGGGCTGTGTTTATACAGTGAGAATTGGTTGCAAAACGAAGTGTTTCCCCACTTCTGTGATTTAGTACAAGAGCGAGCTTCTCTCAAAGATTATTTTGCCGATCGCCGCGTTCAAGCATATTTAGAGCAACTACCAACAGATGCACAAACAAATGGTGAAGAAATTGGCATTAACCCGCCATCTGTTTCCCAGCCACAGGCACCTCGTCAGAATTACCGCAGTAACCCTAATGTAGTTCATCGCCGATTTCCTCAGGATGGAAGAACTGAACCAAGAGTTCCGCAAACACCATACAATAGACCAAGTTATTCACAATACTCGTCATCTCAATTTTCGGCATCATCTACTGATGCTGGATCTGAGGGTACAAATTTAGAAATGCCCGTACTACCCTCCGAGAATAGCGATCGTAACCTCAGAGGCGCTAACTATTACGTAAACGGTGCAGAGCCATCTGTTGCATATCGGCGATCGCAACCTCCAGTCAAGCGCAGACGCAGTCCATATGCTAGCCCAGGAGGACGTACTTCAGATCAACGTCCAATAACTGGGCGTCGGCGGCGGTATTTTGCTGTTAGTGCAAAAGCAAAAACGCGGTTGATGTGGATGGTTTTGATTGGTGTGACAGGAATAGTAGTTTTATGGCTTTTGATTTCAACAGCTTTGGGATGGTTGCATAATCTATTGTCACCAGCGCCTACTTTACAAGGTGAACAATTGGTCTTACAACTGAATGAGCCTATTCTACCTATTCCAGATCGTAATAGTAAGACAATATTTCCAGAAGGCCCTTTGACAGAAGTCACGGCACGAGAAGTGATTCAAAGTTGGTTGTCAACTAAAGCTGCCGCCTTGGGGCCAAATCATGAAATTGATAGTTTAAAAGAAATTTTAGTAGGTTCGGCTCTGTCTCAATGGCAGCAAGTTGCTCAACAGGAACAAGCAGAAAATCGCTATCGCAAGTATGAACATCGGCTGAAAGTGGAATCTTTAGAAACTAGTCCAACCGATAAGAATTATGCTGCTGTTCAAGCTTCTGTGACTGAAGCAGCCCAATTTTATGAAAATGGTCAAATAAATCAACGCAAGTCTTACAACGAAACAGTGCGAGTTAGGTATAGTTTGGTTCGTCAAGGGAACGGTTGGCGTATTCGTGAAATGTCAGTCATAAATAAAGTTAGTACAATTCTTTAACAGTTGTTATTAGTCATTGATATTAGTAGAAACGCAGAGGAACGCTGAGTTTCTTTCAACGCTACAGGATAAATTGCGTTACCATAACCGCAAATGTGTTGAGATGTTTTACCAGCCGTGATGCGTAAAGCCCCCGTGCTTCCAGCCGGGGTGCGACCCGTTCGCCAGAAATGAGTAATATTACTCAAGGATTGGTGGCGAGAAGTACACAAGGAATGTTTGACATTCCAAATCTGTACCTTGACAACTTGTTATTCGTGTAGGTGCAATTCCTACTCCTTGTGGTGACAAGGTAACAGTATATCCCCTATCTGGGCGACTGATTATCAAACGGGTAAAGCGGTGATAAACGGTGGTAACTGGAAGTCTCATCCAGAATCCCATCTAACATAGTTGATCATGGATAGCGCAAGCGAAGTCACATTAACCCGTCGTAAAAGACGAACTGGCTAAATGAGACTGATAAGCCAGACCAAAAAGGTAACGATTAACCGAGGTTGCTACCACTGGTGTAACAACTATCACCCTCACAGTATAATCCGGCGGACAGTGACATCCTAAAATCAACGCCAAACGAATAACAGGAACGGGATAACCTTCTATTTCTGCTCTCAAACAATGGTTGATTGTTTGAGTAGGTATCAACCGGATGCACTTAGAAGGAAGGATTGGCTAAGAAGCAAACGCCTTTAGTACCCTCTCCCCCTGTCCCACTTCCCCCTCACATGAAATGCGATCGCCCACAGCATAATTAGAACCTTTACTGCTGACTAACCACAGTAGATTGGGGTCTAGTTGTTGGAGTGGTGTTTTACCTGAAGGTAGGTTGAGGATAGTAGCTGATTTGGTGGCGACGATCGCCTTTTCTAATAAATCATCTCGCAAGTCTTTCCCCGGCGTTGTAGTTCTGCTCCCAATAGGTCGTAAATTTCAATTAGGCTACAGTGGTTGCGGAAATAGACAGCGAATGATGGTGAGGGGATGGGGTGATGAGGGGATGGGGTGAAATTATTCTCCCCACTTCTCAATCTCCCCACCTGTGCATTGTCGCGAAGCAACTCTTTCTCCCTATCTCCCCACCTCCTCACCTCCTCATCTTCCTCCAGCAGTGCTAAAAAATCTGCCGCTTTCAGGGTGAGGCAAAGATTTTCATCACAAGCGATCACTGTTTCGCAAGCAACGCCACGTAGAGAGCGATTTTTTTCGGGGGAGATGGGCAAGAATTAAGCAAGGGGTTTAAACATCAATCATCCCAAAGACCTTGAAACTTGGTAAATGTAAGTTTGGTGTAACGAACGGTATGCTGAATATTTTTATGCCCCAAGTAGCTCTGAATTGTTCGGGTATCAATGCCTCGATTCGCCAGATAATAACCTGTTCCATGCCGCAGCATATGAGCATGAATAGGGAAAGGAAAACCAGCTAATTCACCAGCCCGTTCAACAATGCCAGCGATCATATCATGTGCCAACGGGCGGCCACGTCGAGAAGACTGGAAAATGTAGGGACTAACAGGATAATCTCGTTGCAGCTGACGGAGAGAGCGAATCTCCAGACCGGAAAGTGGTTGAACCGAGGGCGTACCTTTTTTGACTCGCTTCACGTAAACTGTACCACCATTCCAATCTATTTGCTCCCAGCGCAGAGGTGGCATCTCTGCCACTCGCAAACCGTGGCGGTAGATCAACAAAATTAGGGTTGAGTCTCGATGAGCGTAGCGACCCTTAGACTTTTTGATAGCTGACTGCATCAACTCAACATTGCCAGGTATATCACCTTCGTCCACAATGTCACTTAACCGAGAAGCTATATATCTTACTGAGTATTCCTGCTTTTGTGCCATGAACTCCCACGAGCCACCACAGTCTTCTGGAGGACAAGCGCGTTTACCATCAATGCACACTGGATAAAAGCAATTTGATTTGGGAGTGAGAATTGCTTCGACCCGAATTTGATGCTGCCAGTTATCACGCCTGGTCATATTCGTATAAAAAACGCTCTCGCATTCGCCAGCCAAAATCTGATAACTTCACTTCTTTTGGAGTGTCAGAAAACTCCATTCCACCAATTTTTGCAATCCCGTAATGCTTACCGTGAATTACAAAGCGATGTAGATGGGAATCAGTCCATCCCATTACTATCTGGATGATGTAGTGCAAATCGGCGATTGTACTGTCGCTCTTGATTTTGACTCTACGCCAAATCATGGGACTGATGCCCAGGATAAAAATCTGAAGCTGGTAAATAACAAGTTGCTCAGAATCGCTCATTGGGTCATCTTACCGCATTGCCAGTCCCATCTCCCCCGAAAAAAATCGCTCTCGACGATAGGCCGTAAAATTATTTAAAACTCCCAATAAATTGTACCTGAGATGGTAAACGGATCGCCTCGCAACACGGAATCTCTACCTGTAACAGAAACAAAATAGTTTGTATCAAACAAGTTTTTCACGTTCAATGCAAGTCTGAGCCGATCTCGTCGGTAAAAAATGCTAGCATCGGTGCGGAGATAACTAGGTACTTCAAATGAATTGTCTAAATCTCCAGCGCGATCGCCAATATAAAATAGCCCTAAGCCAAACCCCAAACCTCTTAGATCTCCCGATTGGAATTCGTAAGTTGTCCAGATATTAAAGCTATGTTCGGGGGCATTAGTCAAACGATTACCAGACGCATAAATATTATCTTCAACAATTTCTGCATCCGTATAAGCATAGCCAGCAAAAATTTTCCACCCTGGTAAAACTTCTCCAGCAATATCAAATTCAATACCTCGACTACGTTGTTCACCAGTTTGAATCGAAAAGCGGTCATCATTAGGATCTGGAGTCAACAGGTTAGAACGTGTCAAGTCATAAAGAGAAAGAGTTGTTGAAAGCAGGTCATTCAACTCTGCCTTAATCCCAACTTCATACTGAGTACCTCGTTCTGGTTGAAATAGACTACCATCCGCAGCCCTGCCCTCTGTAGGGTTAAAAGACTCACTATAACTGGCGTACAGCGAAATGGGAGGAATTGGTTGATAGACAATTCCAACACGCGGTGTAAACGCATCACCCGCTTGAATTTCTGTTGTATTGTCTAAAGAATTGCGATTTGTTTGTGTGAATAAATCAAATCGACCACCTAGCAAAAGCTTGAAGTTTTCCGCAAATTTAATCTGATCTTGAATATAGATGCCCAGTGTGTCTGTTAAAACAGAACCATCCTCAAATACAGTATCAATTCGACTGACAATTGGCTGACGATAGACAGGATTATAAATATCAAGTGGGGTTAGATTCGCTAGATCGATGCCGAAATTGTTAAAATTATCAAATCGACTCATATTTACACCGAACAATAACTGATGTTCAATTGAGCCAGTAGAAAAGCGTCCCGATATATCTGTTGTCAGGTTATAAATATTAGAATCGCTCTCTGAACTATAAGTAACACGATTTGCAGTGCGGCCATCAGCGTCAAGACCGAGAAAAAACGATTGATCGTTATCAGAATAACGCTCAAAGGTGACGCGAAAATCATTTCGCAATGACCAGTTTTCGCTAAATCGATGCTCTAAGCGATACCCCAGCCTTGTGGTTTCGCTTTGAGTATCACCTTCTGGTTCATAGACTGTGCGATTGCGAGGAATCCGACGCCCATCAGGGCCAGGTAACACTGTACCCACGGCTGGTAAGACAACAACTGACCGAGAATCAATTGTTCTATTGGAATATTCACCCTCAAAGATCAAGGTTGTATTTTTGCTGAGTGCTGCGCTAATTGCCGGTGCTATAAAAAATGACCTATTACTAATAAAATCAATGTAACTGCCAGAATTTTGATAGGCCAAATTGAGACGATAAAGTAACGTCTTCGGATCATTCAAAGGCCCAGTGAAGTCAATATTTCCTCGATATAATGAATAATTCCCAACTGTGGCTTCTACCTCATAAAAAGGGGTTGCTAGGGGCTGTTTGGTGACGATATTCACTGTGCCACCTGGGTTGCCTAAACCGTATAGTACTGAAGCTGGCCCTTTGAGAACTTCTACCCTTTCAACATTGTATAAATCTCTAGTTTCTGCCAGAGTACGATCTGGCAGCCCGTTATTGAGGACGTTACTACTAAAAATCTCAAAGCCTCGAATTGTAAAAGAATCTCCTCTGTCGCTAGATCCCCTCGTAGAGTTAACACCAGTCACATTTCTCAACGCATCACCTAAACGAGTAGCTCGTTGCTCTCGCAGGACTTCTTGGGGAACAACCTGAATTGATTGGGGAATATCGCGCAGTGGTGTGTCGGTTCTAGTTCCTACAGAAGCATTGGGGACACGATACTCATCCCGTTCTCCCGTGACTGTCAACTCTATCGGCTCATCTGGCTGTGCAGCTGGTTGCTCTTGCGGAGTCTCCGGTACTGGCTGTTCTTCGGTTGGCGGTGTTATTGGTAACTGAGTTGTACTTGCAATAGAGGCTATCTCAAAAACTAGCCCAGCATTATCATCAAATAACTCAACTACAGGTAAAGCCTGCTCACCTACCACCGTTATCCGCACAGTATTCGCGTCAACATTGGCGACGGTAATTTCTGTAATTCCTTCTATGGGTTTCTCGGAACGAAATGTAAAAGCTTCACCCGACGGTAAACGTAACTGCCCGCCAGTGATATCTGCAATAAAATTATTAGCACTACTGCGATTTGTGACTTGTAGCTTTTCCCCAAGAGTCGTTTCTAAAATTATCTCTACACCTTTTTCGGTGGAATTAGCTTTTACTGCCGTAATTGATATAACTTGATCCTCACTCCTTGGTTCTGGATTAGGAGGCGTGGTTAGTGTTGGTGTCTGTACTAGTATTTGCGCGTTAGCTGCTGAAAAGTCAATTTCGTCGAGTTGGGGAATGTTTTTACTTGCTTGATCAGACTTTATTGTTTGCGGTGAAGGAGATTTCACCTGGGTAAAAGATTCGCCTTGCACATCTTCTCGTACTTCCTCGCTTTTCGCAGGAATGCTAATAAAAAGAACAACTGTAGCTGTCAGCAGCAAGCTTTGAAACAATTTATCTAACTTCATTGATTCTGATTACACTCAATCACACTACTTGGTTGTACCTGAAAACACAACGACAAACTTTGAAAAAAATTGTCATTTACTTGGAATTAGTTGAATTATATTATGAAGTGATAAGAGACACAAGATAAATAATAATTTTTTTCATTAAGTATTCTGCCCGTCCAAGTTCCCGTTTGAGGTGCGTTTCGTAAAATTGTTGTAGCTTTATCATTAAATAGAGCTTTCATTCGCAACAAGCTCTATTTTGGCTTGAAACATTAAAGTGCGAACTGCATAATGGCTTAAAAGCCAACCGTAGACTTCTTGAACAACTTCACGGGGTTTGAGAGAGCGAATAGGAGTTTTACGCCCATTGAGATGAGTTTTTAATTCATCAATAGACATCGGATTAATAAAAAAGGTAAACGTAAACTAAAAACGAATCGTCTAGGATTTACTGGAGAATGGGTTGAGCCAAAATTGTTAACTATTTATGTGGTAGATGAGCATGGTAAAAAAATTAGGACATCATCAATTCCTATTACCAATGACGGCACCTATTCGGGTTATGAATATTTTCTAAATATTTTAGATTCTAAATATTTTAGAAATGTATTTAGTTGATTTAGGGATCAGTCAAGCTAAACAGGTATTGTTTATTGCTGATGGCGCTAAATGGATATGGAAACATATTCCGCCTTTATTGGAAAAAGTAAAATGTCCATCTGCCACTTATCAATTATTAGATTTTTACCACGCTGCATCACATTTACAAGACTTTGCCGATGCTGCTTTTGGCACAGATAATGAACGACAATCATGGTTTAAAAAAGCACGTAAAGCTTTAAAAAAAGGTCAAGCTTTAGAATTAATGAGGAACATGGGTGAATTTATTTCCGACGCTACTGGAGAGCGTTGTAAAATTTTGGTGCGAGAGCGTAATTATATTCTCAAAGCTTACCGCAGACGGCTATTAAACTATCAGTTAGTTGCAGCACATCAGTTACCACTTGGTAGTGGTGCAGTTGAAAGTTTAATTCGTCAAGCTGTTAACTTACGTATGACAGGAAACAGTAAGTTTTGGCTTCAAGATAACGCAGAGGTTATGTTACATCTGCGATGTCAATGGTGCGCTTGTAGTTGGGACAATTTTTGTAACTCTATTTTTAATTCTTTCCTTAACCCCAGCAGTGCTTGAACAATTTTATACATCAGTTTGCTCATCTGGAACTTTTTGTGATCATTAATACTTAGTATTAAAGCTAAATTATTACCAAATTACCCACCAGTAATCTTTTTGAAATAACTCATCAAGATTAATTCTCGTACTTTTCAGTGTGTTTTATGTGATAAAATTAACTTTTTATTCAAATGTATATTTTAGCGATCGCTCCTTTCAAGTCCAACTTTAGAAAATCGCGTTGCTCCCCTTTCCCCTTTTCAAGCAATACGGTTCAGCGAGCGCCATTCGGTGATGATTTAAGATGTTTTGACTAAATATTTGTAGAGATCATCAATTATTCTATTAGCTCCCATCGCCCCCCCGACAGTCCAATTTACCTTGTATACCTGTTGATTTTGAACAGCTTTCAGTTTTGACCAAATAGGCTTTTGTAAGAAAGATAAGAAATCAGGATTTGCTGATTTAAAATCTTGACTCAAGTGTTCTGTCATAATAAATAAAATATCTGCATCGTATTCGGGTAAAACTTCAATACTTAAAGTTAACTCAATTTGTTTTTGATTTTTCTGAATTAGTTGTAACCCAACGTCACTAAGAATTTGCCCATAAGTAATAAAATCTGGTTTGTAGCTATAGAAAATATCCGCCGCACCCACAAGATGAATTACAGATATTGTTTTTGTTGCTAATTTTTCCCCTAATTGCTCCCGTAATTTTTGGATGCGGTTTTGATACTGATTCAGGAGTTCTTCGGCGCGATCGCTCTTTCCTAACACCTGGGCTACATATCGTAGTCTTTCTTTAAAATTGTACATGGTGGTAAAATCGATTAGTACAGTAGGTGCGATGCTGGAAAGCAGTTCATAAGAACTTTTAAGCCATGTTAACCCTAAAATTAAATCTGGTTTTAAACTGAGAATTTTTTCTAGGGAAGGCTGAGTTCCAATGTTTCCCACCACTGGAACATCAGCAAGTAAATCGTTGGGTATACCTCTAAATTTTTCCTCACATTCCCGACAATCAACAACACCAACTGGCTTGATACCCAACGCCAGTACAGAATCGAGAACTATATTTTCTTCTAATACAACAACTCGCTGCGGTTTCAGGGGAACTTCAACTTCACCTAAAGTATTACTAACGGTTCTTGTTTCTATTTGACTGTTTTGTTGCTGGGGTGTGTTGTAGTTACAAGCTGCGATCGCTAAAACCACAACTATTGTCAGCAAGAATGGTAAAAATCTATAATTACGCGAAATCTGCCGAGGTTTCCACAGGAGGCTCCACCTAGAAAAAACGGTCTTGACAACCCGAACAAGCTGAATAAAAGTCAACAGGCAAATATCTTTAATAAAAAGTAATATTAGCATAATTGTTATTAGACTTGCCCGAAATATTAACTTAGAAAAAGAAAAATGGTAAAACATTAAATTGAGCATTTACCATTTTTCTGAATTAGGTATGGTTTTTGATTATATCGAGAAATATCCACATAGAACAAAACAAATTTTAGGGATTAGTTACGAGCAACTACAATCATTATTAAATTGTACCAGACAACACCATTAGGAAATTAAAACTGAACAAGAGAAATGAAAAATAAGAATTTATGCGGCTGCTAGTGGTCGTCCAGAGAAATTGCTAATCCAGGAACAAATATGTTTATGTTTATTTTATTTCTCCCGGTTCGCCCATTTTTTCGGGAGTTAGAAAATAGATTCCTCCACCAGGACTAGCTGTAAAGCAAGCAATTGATGAAATATTAAAGATGTGTCCGCTACGTTGCTGTCACATATGTGGTACAACTGCCCGTAGCATTTCTAGTACTCCAAAAAAGTTTGTTTCAAACATCCGGCGAACTGCTTTGTCGCTAATTTCTTCAATGACTCCAGCAATTTCACATCCAGCATTATTGACGAGTACATCAATGCGTCCAAACTTAGCAATTGCTTGTCTTACAGTCTCCTTGACCTCATCGGGTTTGGTGACATCAAGTTGTACAGCTTAAAGTCTGATACTGTTTCACTTTAAGATTGATACAAATGGACAGCAGGGGGCAGGAAGCTCTTAGCAGGGGGAAAGATTTAAAGACCAATCATTTGTATCAGGCATTTCGTGAAATGGTATGACTCGAAAATTTTGCTGCCAAATCTTCTAGTTGCTGTGGATTGCGTGCTCCACGCTCAAGCACTGTTTCTACTAATACTCGACCAAGATTACTAGAGCAACCAGTAATCAACCAGATTCTTGTTTGAGAAATAGATGAGGATACCATGATAATTCTCCATTTCTAGAAAGTTGTAAGTATTAACCAGAGTTGTTAGATAGTAAATTTTGCTAAAATGCAAAATTTTTCTAGATGTTATAGACACTCAAATGAGTACCTCCCTTATTAATTAGGATTATTGATTTGGCTCATTCAACTTTTAAGGAACTTAAATACTGAAATTCTAAAAAGGTTAAGACAAACACAATTAACATAAATAAAATATCTGCCAAAAGTATTCCACAATAAATACCTCTGACAGCGTAAATTTTCGACAATAGAATTATTATTGGCACATTTAAAACTATAGTTCTTAGTAAGAGTACTACCAACACTGTTGTACCCTTACCTATAGATTGAAAAAGAGTATTACTAAAGAATGCCAAAGGCCAAATTGGGATTAATATACTGAGAATTCTAAAGTTTATGACATCATCTTCTGTAAAATTTACACCAGACAAAATCAGACCCAAGAATATCCTTGGAGATAATTGTAGAGCCAGCCAAATTAATATTAATAAAATAGTGGCAATGATAGCAAAAGTTAAGTATGCTTTTTTGATTCTTTGATAATTTTTCGCTCCATAATTCATGCCAATGATTGGTTGTAATGCTTGGGCAAAACCAAATATTGGAATAAATACTAATGCGTTTAATTTTGCAGTTGTACCCACAAAAGCAATATCATTATTTGTGCCATAGTAAGAAAGTGAGTTGAAAATTACAAAGTCTTGTAGTAATTCCAGAATTGGATAAAACAGTGATGATATTCCTACTGAAAAAATTTCAGGTAGTAAATCTATGGCGATCGCTAACTTTTGATAATTCACTGGTATCGAGCTTTTACCAGTAAAGAAATAAGTTAAATTGACACTAGTAGAAACAACCATCGCCAGAACTGTTGCAAGGGCAATTCCTTCTATACCCCAACGGAAAACACTAATAAATAAAGTATTTAATAAAATATTAAAAATAATAAAAACTAAATCAAATATAGTTGATAGTCTAAGTTTGCCTTCTGATTTGATGATCTGGCTAGAAGCTCCTCCTAAGATATAAAATACTGCACCTAATATATAAGTTTTAAAATATGCCGTGCCAGCAGAAGCAACTTCATCACTGCCTCCCATAAATACAATCAATCTCTCACTAAAACTATAGCCAAGGGCTGTGATTGCCAACGCGATCGCGATACCCATAACTATGAAATTGCCAAATATTTTTGACTGAGTTTTGAGATTTCCAGAACCAATGGCTTGGCTAAGAACAGCACCAGAACCAACCCCAACTAAGACAGAAAAACCTTCAACTATACCAGTAAATGGTAGTGCAAGAGTAATACCAGCTAGAGCAGTTTCACCAAGAAATCTTCCTGCAAATAAAGCATCCAGAAAATTATTTAAGCTAAACATTAGTATTCCCAAAGTACTGGGAATTGATAATTTAAATGCCAGCCTCACAAGATTGCCTTGCAGGATTTCATTTGTGATTTGAGATTGTTGTTGTGTAGTCATTGTTTTTGACTTTGATGATTTAATCAACCTGAATTAAATGGCTAACACGATACTGCTTCACTGCTGTTAGTTGCATTTCTGTTGCCGAACTCAATGCACTCATAACTTGACCACAAACTTCGACTCTGGCTTGATAGCCTCCAGATAAACTGCCATCTGGCGCAACATAATTAATACGTACTTCCGCCCAATCAGCATCTTCTACCAGCACTTGTCCAGCTTTCCAATAGTCCAGCCAATTCCAACCCAATTGCATCCAAATTTCCCGCTCGGCAATTTGCTCAAATTTGCTTAAGCCTGACCATCCTCGGTAGAATTGACGCAGCCCAAAAGGAGAATCATTTCTATTTACAAGTAAATCAAGGGCTTCCGGTTCAAAATGTCCCCAAAAGCACCCTTGGGGTAAGTCAGCTAAGGTAGGGGCGAATTGATGACCGCCAAAGTGAGTAGTTTGCCACACCCTTAACTTACCGTTGGAAACAGGAGCATATTCTTTGCGTAATCGCCGATATAAAGGTGAGCCAAATCGACCACAGGCCAAATCTACTTGAGCATGAGTGCAAACCATCAGTTCACGAATGTGACTAGTTTGTTGCTCATACTGCTGAAACTTTGATAAATCATTGGGCTGTTGCATCAATTGCTGGAGTATTGCTGTGACTAACGCAGTTACTTGCTCATCTGGAACAACAAACTCTTGCTTTTCAAATTGAGAAAATAGTTTGGCAGGACGATAGTAGTAAAGTATGCGGGTGAAGCCAAGTTGGGAGTACTCGCGGTCAGGAGCAATTACCATTGGTCGAAGTTTAATCTCATATTGCTCAAAGACCTCATAAAACAAGCCTAATAATGGCTGGATTTTTGGATGTTCCTCATAAAAGGCTTGGGGCCAAGGCTGAGGAATTTCTATAATCAGCCAATAGTCACAAGTTTCTGCTGTACCAATTGGGTCTTCTTTGTTAGCTTTAGATACCAAGGAGCAAAAACGACATTCAGCGACGGAAAGTATATTGCTCTGTTGAGTTTGCATATTTAATTAATAATTTATCTTGTATACAGGTGAGTTATACCATTTTGGATTATTAATACTGTTCAGTTAAGGTTATTTATTATGTTTTTGAATCTGTAGAGATTTTGCATTACAACTTCTCTACAAGATTATCGTTAGGCTAATTATCTTATCTGAACTGTACTATGTTAATACCAATTTGCAAAAAGAATGGAATAGAAAATGTTTATCTTCCAAGAATTCCTGTTCCCACTCTATTTTTTTAATCCAACATCAAGCTTCATATTCTTTCTTAGCTGTCCAAAAAGAATATTGTCATAAAAATATTGGTGTGGTAAGCTGATCAACATCTAGTTTGCATATTGAAATGAGACTAAACTCTTGTAGGGCAGACATCTTGCCTGCCCATGTTATGCAAGTTAAATGTGGAACAGCTTAGTAATCTTTTTGCTAGGTAAAAAAGCTGCTCTTCTAACATTCCCAAGAAAGAACTTGAGATAAAATATTGTCTTTTTGATTTACGAGCTTCTAAGACTTTTAAGATGACATCTGCAAATATTTCGCATGGCAAACCATTATGGTTTCCGTGTTTAATTTCTTGTAGATCCGTTCTACAATATTTATCATACAAAGCTTTGGTTTCTGGCGACATATTGGCATAAGTTATTTCATAGCTTTCCTTGACTTTTTTATAAATATCTGTCTTAAATGCACCAGACAAAATAGAGGAAACTTCAATCCCAGAAGAACATAATTCTGTGCGTAAAGAATCTGTAAATGACTCTAGAGCAAATTTTGAAGCGGATAAAAGTCCAAAGTATGGCAGGGCTATTTTCCCACAACTAGCACTAATGTTGATAATGCGGCCTTTAGCTTTTCGCAGCATTGGTAGAAATGCTTGGGTAACAGCAATATGCCCGATAATACCTACTTCAAAATTTAATCTCACATCCTCTATGGGAACACACTCTAAAGGCCCATAGGTTATACCGCATGGATTGTTAACTAATCCGAATAGTCCTTGTTCGCCGACTGCTAATGAAACAAATTCAGATGCGGCTTGAATTTGTGCTTGATTTGTAATATCTAGGATGATGGGAGTGAGCATTCCAGATGCTTCTTGTTTTAGGGATTCAGCATCTTTTTCTGTACGGACTCCAGTAAAGACTTGGTATCCTTTTTGGTCTAGTAAAAGTGCAGTAGCTCGACCAATTCCCGCAGAGGTTCCTGTTATTAATATTGCACCTTTTGTACTTTTTGTCATAACTAATTACTCGATAATTAAATTGATTAAAAAATTATATTTCCAGGCTAAAATAAGCCAGAAGCAAGTGGCTGTGATTGTTTTTGCTGTTGACGTTGACTTTGTATAAGCATCTTTACACCACTAGCAGGATAAGCAAGCAGACCGCCAAATTTGGGACGTTCTGGTTGTTGACTCACTAAAGTTAATTGATAATTTGAAAGGATAGTTGCTAATACCAGCTTCATTTCAAATAAGGCAAAACTTCCCCCAATACAAACACGAGAACCACCGCCGAAAGGCAGAAATTCGTAGGGAGAAAATTGTTTTTCTAAAAAGCGTTCTGGCTGAAATTCTTTGGGTTGAGGATATAAATCTTCGCGCTGATGTGTGGAATAAATATTTGCAATTAGTATTGTACCAGGAGGCAACTCATAGCCCATCACTTCCACTGAAGACTCTACCAATCGAGGAAATGTAAATAACTGAGTTGGGTAAATTCGTAAAACTTCGTGACAAACGGCACTGAGGTAGGGTAAAGCAATAATGTTCATGGGGTCTGGGTTTTCCCCAAGACTATTGAGTTCTGATAGTAGGCGATCGCGGACTCTCGGTAAACGGTGAATCCAATATAATGCCCAAGTAATTGCTGTAGCGGAAGCATCACCAGCCGCAAAAATCGGCGATAGTAACAAATCGCGCACTTCTTCATTACTTAATAATTCGCCTGTTTCATCAGCAGCAAATATCAGATCGCTCAACATATCAATGCGTGAAGAATCTGCTTGCGATCGCCTCTGTTGAACTTCAGTATCGAGAAATTGAAAAATCTCTTGTCGGAGGTGAAGCAGATACCCTTGCGGACTCCATCGACCTAAATTTAGTGTTCCTAAAGGTATTTTGGTCAGCAGTTGGAAAAGTTTCGATTGCTCGGATTTGAACATCGAAAAAAATAAATATTTGACTTTTTCATAGCGTTGTCCTTCCTGTAATCCCAGCACAACTTCTATCCCGATTGATAGAGTAATTTCTTCTACGATTGGATAAGCGACAAAAGGTTTTCCAATCACCTGTTGCTCAAGAATTTTTTGCGTAAGTTCGCAGATCCTTCGTCCACAAGCTTGCATCCGTGTTCCATGAAGAGCTTGCATTAACAGCTTACGGCGATTTTTGTGAACGAAACCATCCAGTTGTAGAATTCCTCGCTCTCCTGTGAACAAAGCAAAATCTTCGTTCAATGTCCCAGATGCAGTAATTTCTTTAGTGTTAGTAAAAATTTGCTTGATACCTAAAGGATTACTCACATAAATCATTGGCGTAGAACCAAACATTATCGTCACTATGTCACCATAATGTTGGTAATTAGCATCCATATAAGCAAAGGGGTTAGCTTCAAATTGGAGAGCTAGTACCCAAACTGGAATTTTTGGGCCAGGTGGTAGTTTCATCAGTCTTTTTTACTTCCATGATTATTTACAGCATGATCAATATGCACTCTCAAATTTCTAGCCAACTCCTGAATATAAGGTTCTATAAAAATTGAAAAATGATCGCCGGGAATTTCAATCATTTGTATAGGTTGATGAGCAAATTTTCCCCAACCTAAGAATGGATCATCTGTATTCCACTCTGGATTTTCAAAATCGTGCAATATTGCTTCATTAGCTCGAAATAAAGTTATCTGGTCTGAATAAACTTCTGGCACATAATTTCGCATCGCTTGCACGTGAGCTTTAAACAGTTGATAATGGCGCAGAAAATCGTTAATTTCTGTATCGCTAAACAGAAAGTTAGCTTTTTGATTAATTAAATGCAGTTGCTCTGTTAATGATAAATTTCGCAGTTCAGCAAAAGGTACAGAAAAATCTATATTGTTATCAGTTTTTATAGATTCAGCGATGCGGAGTAAAAATTTTGCATCGTCATCATCTGTAGATTCGATAGGTGTTTCGGAAATTATGGCATCGATAATCACTAATAAACTTACTGTTTGACCTTGTTTTTGCAATTGTTGTGCAATTTCAAAAGCCAGTACGCCACCATAACAATGACCACCTAAAAGATAAGGGCCATTTGGTTGTACTTTCTGAATTTCTTGCAGATATCGAGTTGCTGTTTCTTCTACTGTGAGAATTTTTGGTTTGTCTTGTTCTAAGCTATCTTCCAAAGCATAAAATTGATAATCTTCGCCAAGCCTTCTAGATAAGTTAAAGTAGTGACTAATCCCGCCACCAGCACCATGAATACAGAAAAAAGGTGTCTTAGAACCAGTGGAGTTAATTGCTACTAAAGGAGAATGAGAACTCTGACGAGATGGTTGACTAACAATAATTGCTAGTTTTTCAATTGTGGGGTTTTCAAACAGAGTAGATAGGGGAAGATTATGGTCGAATCTATCGTGAATTTGAGCCATTAAGCGGACAGCCAAAAACGAATGTCCACCCAAGTCAAAGAAATTATCTGTCACTCCAATTGGGTTAACATTGAGAAGATTTTCCCAAAGTTTTACTAATGATAATTCTGTAAAATTTCTTGGAGCAACGAAGGATTGATGAGTTTTGGCTCGAATAACTTCATTATTTGGTAGAGAGCACTTGTCTATTTTACCATTCGGTGTCAAGGGTAGTTTATCCAGGACAATAAAAGCCGAAGGTAGCATATAATTAGGCAATTTCTGCTGTAGAACTGGCAGTAATTGTGTAGCTATATCCAATTTATCTGTGACGACATATGCAATTAACCGGGGATTTTCTTGAGTATCATTACTAGCAATGACCACAGCGTCTTCCACATCTGGATGTTGTGTGATCGCAGCCGCAATTTCACTTAATTCCACTCGAAAGCCGCGAATTTTTACTTGCTCATCTCGGCGACCAAAATACTCAATATTGCCATCGGGAAGATAACGTCCAATATCCCCAGTTTTATAAAGTTTTTTTCCAGAAATATAGGGATGATCGATAAATCTTTCTTGAGTTAATTCCAGACGATTCAAATAACCCTTGGCTAACCCATCACCAGCAATATAAATCTCACCATAAACTCCTATGGGTGTTAATTGCAAATGACGATTTAAAATACATATCTGAGTGTTATCAATCGGACAACCAATAGGAACAATATTTGCTATCTCTGACAACAAACTGGTGTCATAATAAGTAGCATTTGCAGAAACTTCCGATGAGCCATAAAGGTTAATTAGTTTCGCCGATCGCATCAATTCTCGGAACTTTTGCGCTAACTTTAAAGATAGTTTTTCCCCGCTAGTTATCCAAATTTTTAAGTGCGATAATTTCTGAGCCAGATAACTGTAATTATCTAAAATTAGGCGAAGTAACGAGGGAACAAGTATAATCCGAGTGACTTTGTAATCTGCCAAAGCTTCGATAAATAACTGCGGATCTTGGACAGTAGCATTACTAATAATTACTGTCGGAGTTCCTTGGAGTAAAGGAGCAAAAATCTCCCATATAGAATCGACAAAACTAATAGCTGTTTTTTGACAACAAACTTCTTCTGGGATAAAAGGATAAGTTTTCCATAACCAGTGTAAGCCGTTGACTGTTCCACGATGTGTGCCAAGCACACCTTTAGGAGTACCAGTTGAGCCAGAAGTGTAGATAATATAAGCGAGATGATCGGCTTTTGCAGTGTGAATAGGATTTTCTAGATTTTGTTGAGCAATTTCATCTTTATGGATATCTAAGCAAACAATTTTATCTGCTGATAAAGATAGTTTTTCTAATATCTCTTGCTTCGTTAGGAACAAAAATGCTTGCGAATCGCCAAGCATAAAATTCAGACGCTCAACTGGATAACTTGGATCTAAAGGAATATATGCACCACCAGCTTTGAGAATAGCTAATATTCCTATTACCATGTCTATGGAACGTTCCAGACATAGAGCAACTAGCGTTTCGTTCGTGACACCTTGTTTTTGTAAATAATGTGCAAGTTGATTAACTTTGTAGTTAAGTTGACGATAGGTTAGTTTTTCCGATTGACTAATTAATGCTAAAGCCTCAGGAGTGAGTTCAGCTTGTTGCTCAAATAATTGATGTAAAGTTGCATTTTGCGGATAATCTGTACAAGTTTGATTAAACTTAAATAATAGTTGTTCTTGCTCAGAAACGTTTAGTGGAGATAATTCACTCAATCGCAGATCTGGATTAGCAACGATGTTTGTCAGCAACGTTTGAAAATTGTTGATTAGTTGGGTAATTGTTGTTAAATCAAAAATATCTGTATTGTATTCCAAACACCCTGTTAATCCCTCTGAAAATTCAGACACAGAGAGGAAAATATCTAGTTGCGCTGTACCGCTATCAAACTCTAAAGTCTGCAAAGTTAAACCAGAGATTTCTTGCACATTTGTGGGAGTATTTTGCAGCACAAACATGACTTCATAAAGTGGATTTCGGCTTAAATCACGTTCGGGTTGCAATTTTTCTACAAGCATTTCAAAAGGTAAATCTTGATGTGCATAAGCATCGAGAGTTACCTCACGTACACGATGGAGAAATTCACGGAAGCTGGGATTACCACTCAGGTTATTACGTAAGATTAAAGTATTGACAAATAAACCCAACATTCCTTCTAATTCGGCTCGATTGCGGTTAGCAATAGGAGAACCAATTAAGATGTCTTCTTGGTCGGTGTAGTAATACAATAAGATATTAAATGCCGCCAGCAAACTCATAAATAAAGTAGCGTCTGCTTGCTGACTTAATTGTTTTAAAGCATCTGTCAGAGATTTGGATAAGTGAAAATATTGTTTAGCACCAGTAAAAGATGTAACATTAGGTCGCGGACGGTCTGTAGGTAATTGGAGTATGGGTAGCTCACCCTGGAGTTGTTGTTTCCAATAATTTAACTGGGTTTCTAAAAATTTACCTTGAATGCGATCGCGTTGCCAAATGGCAAAATCCGCATACTGGATGGGGAGTTCCGTTAAGGGTCTTTGCGTAGTGTCTCGCACAGAAGGTTGATTTGTCGAGAAAGCCGCATATAGTGTTGACAACTCCCGCAGGAAGACATCACAAGACCAGCCATCTGTAATAATGTGGTGCATGGTGACAAGCAAAACTTGTTCTGCTTCACTCAAGCACAGTAAATTTGCTCTGACTAAAAGTCCTTGAGCTAAATTAAAAGGTTTTTTAGCTAACTCTGCTACAAGTTGCTTAACATCTGCTTCCCAATTTTTAGCAGATAAATGTTCCAAATGAATAATCTCTAAATCCCAAGTTGATGGTGCTGTAATTTTCTGACATAGTTCGCCATTGACAACCAAAAAATTTGTCCGCCACACTTCATGACGCTGGAGAATTTCATTCAGACTCTGTTGCAATGCTGTAATATTTAATTTTCCTTTAATATACCAAGCGATGGGAATATTGTAGAAAGAACTACCGTGATAAAGTTGGTCAATAAACCATAGTCTTTGCTGCGAGAAAGATAAAGGAATATTTTCTGATATTTGACGTTTGGGAATAGTATCAGCTTGAAATTTTCCTCCCCTCCATTTTTTCAGCAAGGCTTTTTTTGCAGATGATAAATTAGAATATTGTTTATCCATAGCTAATTAATTATGAATTATTTAACAGCACTGCTACTTCTTCTTCTGATAATTCTGCGATTTTCGCTAACATCAGTGCCTCAATCATTTCTGCTTGTTTCGCTGGGATCATTGCTTGTAATAAAAGGTCGCGCAGTGGTAATTCCACAGGAAATTTTACTCGCAATCGAGAAACTAATTGAGTTGCAATCAAGGAGTCTCCTCCTAATTCATAGAAATTATCGTAAATTCCAATTTCTGTAATTCCTAGTACCTCTTGCCATATCTCTGTTATTTGTTGTTCCAACTCATTTGTAGGCGCAACATAAGCATTACTCAAGTTAGGTCGGGAATAGCGTGAAGATGAATCTAAATCATTGAGAGATTTTGAATTTGCGAGGAATTCAGAATTAAATACATGATTATTTCTCGTCTTGATATCTACTGTAGAAATAACAATCTGTGTTCCTGGCTCTAAAGCAAATATGCGTTTAAATACTTCTACAGCTTCTTTGGGAGTAATAGCTAATTCCGATGTTTGTTGCTCATGAGGTAAATTTGTTTCTAATTTATCCCAATTTATGAGATACCACGGCAAAGAATGATTGCAGTTGTGTCGGTTAGTAAAGCTATCTATGAAATTATTAGCTGCTGAATATAAACCTAAGCCAAATCCTCCTAAAATCGCAGATAAGGAAGAAAAGACAATACAAAAATCTAACTTTTGATTTTGTAATACTTGTTCTAATACGGTGATCTGGTGATGCTGGAAGTTAAATAAATTTGCTGATTCTCTTGCTGCAATTTCTGCAATTGAGCAAAATAAATCTTCGCGTTTGATCCCAGTTGCATAAATAACTCCGTTAATTCCACCAACCTTTTCCCATGCAAAGCTTTGATGAATTTGTGTATCATTAGTTGTGTCTACACGAATAACCACAACTTTAGCACCTAACTTCTCCAAGACCAGCAATTGCTCAATTTTGCTACTCACTTCATCTTCTTGACTATGAGTTTCCAGCCATTCCGAAAAATCATCCTTTTCTGGGAAATATGCATCCTCGATAAAGATAAGTTTTGCTTGAAATGTTGTTGCTAAATATTGGGCGATCGCAACTTCAATACCTCCTAAACCCTTAGGAAATAAGTAAACACCTTGTTGCTTCAATAATGTTTTTTCTTCTACTATTGACTCTAAGCAAATTGGCTCAAATATTTGTACCCAACGATAGGAATTACGATAAGCAACAACTAAGTCTGAAGATATAGATGTTAACTCATTCGCTAATTGCTCAATACTATCATGATTTTCTTTCTTGCCCTCTGCGTCCACTGTTCGTGCAGCGTCTTTGATAGGAGAAGTTTGCTCAATGGGAGGAACCCCCGTACGCAACTTCTCTCTGCGATTTGTGAAATCAATATCAATACACCGACAACTAATATGAGGATACTCTTGAGTAATAACCTTACATAACCCTAAAATTGTTGCTTTCTCTGGCTCTAGTTTTTCATAACCATTTACCTGTTGGATATTGTTCGAGATTACCCACAGTTGTAAGTCACCAATTTTTAACTTACCAATACTTTGTGTTAAAAATAACAGACTATTGAATTCTAAGTACTGAAATTCTTCAAAATGGTTAATACTCCAAAAATAAGCAATATTTTGAATTTGTTTACCTGAAAAAATAATTTCTTTCAATAATAAATCATAGTCTGCTTGTACACATAAATTAATTATATAATTACTCGTATCTAGTTGCTTAAACTGCTCTCCCTGCTTAACTTTAATGATATTTTTGCCTTGATTGATCAATTTTTTAGCTAATTGTTCACCAACTCCCAAATTATCAACAAAAAATAGCCAATTTTCTTGCTCAGATGATACATTCGCTAGCAAAGAGCGTTTCCATGAAGGAATATAAAACCAATCAGCAATCTCTTGTTTACTGTCTAATTTTGCTGATTGCTTCTTTAAAGTCTGCGATGGAGATTTAGCATCAATCCAGTACTTGAGACGCTCAAAAGGATAAGAAGGTAAAGGCAAACGATGACGCTGTTGCTCAGCAGCAAAACCAGACCAATCAATATCTACACCAAATAGCCATAACCGCCCTAAAGTCTGCAACAAAAATTCAACATCACTAACTTCATCCTTCACATGAGCTAAAGAACCCAACACCAATTGTTTTGCATCCCTGTGCAAATGCTGCGTAGTCAAACTAGTTAAAGTTCTTCCTGGTCCCACCTCCAAAAACACACCCTCAAACTGCTCAATCAATAGAGAAATTCCCTCTGAAAATCTCACCGTTCGACGCAAATGTTCACCCCAATAATCAGGACTTGTCGCCTGTGCATCTTCCATCCATCCACCAGTCACATTAGAAATCAAATCAATACTTGGTGGATGCAACGAAAATTGCTGCACAAATTCGACAAACTCTCCGACAATTGGCTGCATCATCTGGGAGTGGAAAGCATGAGATGTATGCAACAGGCGACATTCAATCCCTTGAGCCGATAATTGCTTTTCCAAAGCAGTAATTGCGACTTTTGTACCAGCAACCACACAGGAAGATGGACTATTAATCACTGCAATTTCTAAATCTGCATTTAACAGCAACCGCACATCTTGTTCTGGTAGAGGAATGGCCAACATCCTACCTGTGGGTAGTTGTTGCATCAGTTGTCCTCTTTTAGCCACAATCATCAAAGCATCTTCTAAGGAAAACACACCTGCAGTTGTGGCGGCGACATATTCCCCAATACTGTGACCAATCATTGCTTGTGGTTGTATCCCCCAAGTCATGAATAACTGGGCTAAAGCATATTCGATCACAAATAAGGCGCTTTGGGTAAATGCTGTTTGTTGCAGTTGCTGTGATGCTGTTTCAATATCTTCGGTGCTGGGATAAAGTAGGGAACGGATATCCATCCCCAGGTATGGTTGCAAAATTAAAGCGCAATTATCTACTTGTTTTTGGAAGGTGGGTTCTTGTGCGTAAAGTTGCTGCGCCATGTTGACATATTGCGCTCCTTGTCCAGAGAACATGAAGATGACTGGACAGTGCTTTGGCTGACGATGGTGAGTCCACACCCGTTGTGGTTCTTGACTAGTTAAGGCTTTGAGTGCATCTTCAATGTCACGACACACTACCATGCGACGATGCTCAAATGCTCTCCTACCAACTTGCAGAGTATGGGCGACATCAGCCAGGTTCATTTCTGGATTTTGCTGTAAATGAGTGGCTAAATTAATAGTTGCTGTTTCTAGGGCGGTGCTGGTTTTGGCGGACAGCAGTAATAATTGCCAAGTTCGGGAGGAACTCGAAGGTGGAATGACTGGTGCTTGCTCTAAGATGACATGGGCGTTGGTTCCACCGATACCAAAGGAACTGACTCCGGCGCGACGTGGTATTCCGTTGGTTTGCCACTCTGATAATTGGCTGTTGACGTAAAATGGGCTGTTGGCGAAGTCGATTTCGGGGTTTGGTTGTTGGAAGTGTAGGCTGGGCGGGATTTTTTGGTGTTTTAAGGCTAGGACTGTTTTGATTAAGCCTGTGACTCCTGCGGCTGTGTTTAAATGTCCGATGTTTGTCTTTACTGAACCAATTGCACAATATCCTTTTTTCTTGGTACGGGTTCCAAATGCTTTTGTTAAAGCACTAATTTCAATTGGATCGCCCAAAGCTGTACCAGTTCCATGCGCTTCAATATAAGTGATGGTTTCTGGAGTCACACCTGCGATCGCTTGCGCCTCAGCAATCACCTCAGCTTGACCCACAACACTAGGAGCTGTATAACCTACCTTAGCTGCACCATCGTTATTAATGGCTGAACCCTTGATGACTGCATGAATATAGTCACCATCTGCGATCGCATCTTCTAATCTCTTGAGGACAACCAGACCTATTCCATCGCCGAAAACAGTACCTTTGGCTTGAGCATCAAAGGCTCGACAATGTCCGTCAGGCGAAGTTATATCTCCTTCTTGATAAAAATAACCTTGTTTTTGCAGAGATTCTATAGAAATACCGCCCGCTAAAGCCAAATCGCACTCGTAGTTGAGCAATCCTTGGCAAGCTGAGTGAACAGCCACCAATGATGTCGAGCAGGAAGTCTGAATATTGATGCTTGGCCCTTTTAAGTTCAATTTATATGAAACTCTGGTGGCAGCAAAGTCTTGACTATTGCCAAATGCAATTACATCTGTCAATTTGCTTAAGTCAGGGTGAGAACTCAAATTACTCATAAAGTAATTACTCATATTGGTTCCCACATACACACCAGTCAAACCTTTGCTTGCTCCTGGTTCATAACCAGCTTGTTCTAATGCTTCCCAAGCACATTCTAAAAGAATGCGGTGTTGCGGGTCGATGAGTTCAGCTTCCCTAGGCGAAAAGTCAAAGAAAGCAGCGTCAAACATCTGAATATCTGACAAACTAGCACCGGCTTTAACATACTGCGGATCGCTCAACCATCCTGGATCTACACCTGCGGCTTTTAATTCTTCATCACTAAAAAAAGAAATTGATTCTTGTCCCTGGCATAAGTTTTGCCAAAATTCATCAACATTTTTGGCTCCTGGAAAACGACCAACAAGAGCGATTACTGCTATGCCTTTAATAGAATTGTCCATTTCTTGGTTAGACATCTATTTTTCTCCTTTGTTTCATTAATTGTCGTTTTTCTTGCATAGCCGCTTCTTTTCTGCTGGCACGCTCATCAGCTTGTTGAAATATTGGTTCTTCTATTTTCTTACCACTGATATATTCAGCCAAAGTACTGATTGTTGAATATTCAAATAGTTCAGCAATTGATAAATTTTTGCTGAATACTTTGACAATTTTACTCCGAACCTGAATGATTAAGAGCGAATCTCCTCCTAATTCAAAGAAGTTATCATATAAACCAATATTTTTTATTCCTAGAATTTCTTGCCAGATGTGAGCAATTTTTTGCTCAATTTCATTTCTAGGAGCAACATATTTATTCTTTAGCTCAGGTCGAGCATATAATGATATATTTGCAGTTTGACTCTCTTTTTCTTGGAGAGATGCTAGCTGAATCCATTGTTTAATTCTAGCTTGAATGTCTCCCGTAGAAACAACAAGATGATTAAAGTTACTAATATTTAAAATTTCTTGAAAGGCTTTGACTCCTTCCGCTGATTTAATTGCTAACTCATAGGTATCTATAGATGTACTATGTTCGTTAGCTTCACTAACTTGCCAACCATCCCAACTAATACTGCTCCAGTAAATAGGATAATTTTGATTATATTGCTGTACAAAAGCGTCCATAAAAATGTTAGCTGCTGCATAAGCAACATGACCTAATCCTCCTAAAATAGACGATAAAGAAGAGAATAAAACGCAAAAATCTAACTGTTTATTTTGCAAGACTTTTTTCAACACTAAAAGTCCATATACTTTGGGTTGAAATTGCTCCTCACAATTGCTGTGACTGATTTGTGCAATCGCCGCAAAAGACTTTCCTTCAGTAATTCCAGCGGCGTGGATGACTCCGTTAATCTCGCCAAACTGTTGTTCAGCTTGAGCGAGCGCACTTTGCATTTGTTCTATGTTGCTGACATCAGCACCCATCACCAAAACTTCTGCACCTAAGTTTTCGAGTTCTTGAACTTGGCGAATTTTGCGGTTAATGCTATCAGTTTCATCATGAGTAGTTAAACATTTTTCCCACTCGTCTTTTTTAGGTAAAGCTGAACGTCCTATCAACAATAATTTTGCTTGTACAGTTCGAGCCAAGTATCTTGCTAAAACAAATCCAATACCTCCGAGTCCACCTGTAATGACATAAACTCCTTTCTCTCTCAGTCTTGGTTTTGCTATTTGATTTTTATCTAAATGCACTGGCTCAAAAGTTTGCACCCAACGATTCAATCCTCGATAAGCAATTAGCTTTTCAGAATCAGTAACGGTCAATTCTGCTATTAAGTTTTCTACTAATTTTTGTTCTTGCCAACTACCACTATGAGGTAGGATAACATCAATACTACGACAATTTATATTGGCATATTCTTGAGATATAACTTTAACTGGGCCAAGCAAAGTCGATTTCTCTGGACAAAGCACTTCAGTACCTGTAACCGACTGTATGTTATTAGAAATAACTGTGAGTTGTACTTCCTTTACAGTTTCTTGTCTCCCCAAAGCTTGGGCAAGAAATAGCAGGCTATAAAATCCTGTTACTTGGGCTTTTTCCAGCTCTATAATTTCTAATTCCTGCTCAATTATAGGAGTAACATTCCATAAATGAACAACTTTCTGAATAAATTTATTGTTACTAATTAACTGCTGCGTTAATTCATCATAATCATGATGATTTTGCGGATTAATTGTATATTGCTTGTCACTTAATCTGGTAAAGCCCTTACCAATGTTCACCGTAACTATATCTTGGTTTGGGTTTTCTAATTGTTTGACCAATTTGATACCCAAGCCATACTCATCAATAAATACCAAAGTGCAGGATTTTGCAGATACTAATTCTGGAAATTCAGGTTGTATTGGCGGTAAAGCTGGCTTCCAAAAAGGAATATAAAACCAGTCAGCGATATCAGGCTTTTTAGCTAGTGAACTTGAAGTAGTTTGTTCCAGCTTTTTTGGCTCAATCCAGTACTTGAGACGCTCAAAAGGATAAGAAGGTAAAGGCAAACGATGACGCTGTTGCTCAGCAGCAAAACCAGACCAATCAATATCTACACCAAATAGCCATAACCGCCCTAAAGTCTGCAACAAAAATTCAACATCACTAACTTCATCCTTCACATGAGCTAAAGAACCCAACACCAATTGTTTTGCATCCCTGTGCAAATGCTGCGTAGTCAAACTAGTTAAAGTTCTTCCTGGTCCCACCTCCAAAAACACACCCTCAAACTGCTCAATCAATAGAGAAATTCCCTCTGAAAATCTCACCGTTCGACGCAAATGTTCACCCCAATAATCAGGACTTGTCGCCTGTGCATCTTCCATCCATCCACCAGTCACATTAGAAATCAAATCAATACTTGGTGGATGCAACGAAAATTGCTGCACAAATTCGACAAACTCTCCGACAATTGGCTGCATCATCTGGGAGTGGAAAGCATGAGATGTATGCAACAGGCGACATTCAATCCCTTGAGCCGATAATTGCTTTTCCAAAGCAGTAATTGCGACTTTTGTACCAGCAACCACACAGGAAGATGGACTATTAATCACTGCAATTTCTAAATCTGCATTTAACAGCAACCGCACATCTTGTTCTGGTAGAGGAATGGCCAACATCCTACCTGTGGGTAGTTGTTGCATCAGTTGTCCTCTTTTAGCCACAATCATCAAAGCATCTTCTAAGGAAAACACACCTGCAGTTGTGGCGGCGACATATTCCCCAATACTGTGACCAATCATTGCTTGTGGTTGTATCCCCCAAGTCATGAATAACTGGGCTAAAGCATATTCGATCACAAATAAGGCGCTTTGGGTAAATGCTGTTTGTTGCAGTTGCTGTGATGCTGTTTCAATATCTTCGGTGCTGGGATAAAGTAGGGAACGGATATCCATCCCCAGGTATGGTTGCAAAATTAAAGCGCAATTATCTACTTGTTTTTGGAAGGTGGGTTCTTGTGCGTAAAGTTGCTGCGCCATGTTGACATATTGCGCTCCTTGTCCAGAGAACATGAAGATGACTGGACAGTGCTTTGGCTGACGATGGTGAGTCCACACCCGTTGTGGTTCTTGACTAGTTAAGGCTTTGAGTGCATCTTCAATGTCACGACACACTACCATGCGACGATGCTCAAATGCTCTCCTACCAACTTGCAGAGTATGGGCGACATCAGCCAGGTTCATTTCTGGATTTTGCTGTAAATGAGTGGCTAAATTAATAGTTGCTGTTTCTAGGGCGGTGCTGGTTTTGGCGGACAGCAGTAATAATTGCCAAGTTCGGGAGGAACTCGAAGGTGGAATGACTGGTGCTTGCTCTAAGATGACATGGGCGTTGGTTCCACCGATACCAAAGGAACTGACTCCGGCGCGACGTGGTATTCCGTTGGTTTGCCACTCTGATAATTGGCTGTTGACGTAAAATGGGCTGTTGGCGAAGTCGATTTCGGGGTTTGGTTGTTGGAAGTGTAGGCTGGGCGGGATTTTTTGGTGTTTTAAGGCTAGGACTGTTTTGATTAAGCCTGTGACTCCTGCGGCTGTGTTTAAATGTCCGATGTTTGTCTTTACTGAACCAATTGCACAATATCCTTTTTTCTTGGTACTAGCACTAAAAGCTTGTGTAAGAGCCTTGATTTCAATGGGATCTCCTAAAATAGTGCCTGTACCATGTGCTTCTACATAAGTAATCGTCTCAGGGTCAACACCAGCTAAGGCTAAAGCTTCTAAAATTACTTCTCTTTGACCTTCCACACTAGGAGCAGTATAGCCAACCTTTAAACAACCATCGTTATTAATGGCTGAACCTTTAATGACAGCATGAATGCAATCACCATCTGCGATCGCATCTTCCAACCTTTTTAAGACTACTACACCTAAACCGTTGCCACCATTAGTTCCTTGAGCTTGAGCATCAAAGGCTCGACAATGACCATCAGGAGAATGAATTCCTCCTGGTTGATAAAGATAGCCAGTTGTTTGCGGTACTCCAATAGAAACACCGCCTGCTAAAGCAATATCACTTTCACCATTCATCAAACTTTGGCAAGCGAGATGAACAGCAACTAAAGATGTAGAGCAGGCGGTTTGAACATTAATACTTGGCCCTTTTAAATTTAATTTATAAGAAATTTGTGTTGCTAAAAAATCTTTATCATTGCCAATAGTAATACTATCTTCTGATTCCATCAAATCCCGATGCGTATATAAATTAGCAAGCAAATACGTACTTAAGGCAACACCTGCAAACAGACCAATTGCGCCACTATAATTTTCGGAATTATAACCAGCATTTTCCAGCGCTGACCAAACACACTCCATAAACAGGCGGTGTTGTGGATCTGTCAACTCAGCTTCTCTGGGAGAAAAACCAAAAAATTTAGCATCAAATAAATCTATATCATCTAATATACCGCTGGCTTTGACATAATTAGGGTCATTAATCACAGCGGGATTGACACCAGCAGAAACTACTTCTTTATCAGTGAAAAAGGATATTGATTCTACACCATTACACAGATTTTGCCAAAAAATATCGATGTTTTTGGCTCCAGGGAACCGCCCTGACATCCCGATTATCGCTATTTCATCATTAAAAGTTAGAGAATTATTGAAGTTATCCATTTCTATCAGTTGAATTATTTAAACAGCGACTTCTAGAAAATTTCAAATTGTGATTTTGGCGGCGATTTGGATTTGGTCGTGTAAAACTGCCAGAATATCGGCTTCGGTAGTTAAAGGATTCGCCAGCACAGCCCGCATGGCGACTACAGGAAATTCATTACCCGAATTCAGATTTTTTTTGATGGTTCTGGAAATAAAACTATTGCCAATTTGTCGTTGAGTCTTCTGCAAAGATTCATTGAATTTATTAATAATTTGATTGTCAATTTTAGTTATCTGTTTTTTCGCTACCACTTCTCTTAAATGCTCTGGAATATAGCGATAAAGTAGCAGATTCGTATCTGGTTCCGCTAACAATTCAAATTCCGGCATCGCGTCAATACAAGCAGCCATGTATTGAGTTTTGCGGATTCCTTCATTAATTAAAAACTCATATCCTTTCAGCCCAATTAGCTTTAAACCGGCGTGTAACAATAAAGCCATGCCTGGGCGAGAACCTTCTAAAGCTCGTTTTCCTAAATCAAATGACCCTTTACGCATGGTATAACTGGCTTGCTTTTCGATCGCAGAAGCTAAATAAGGATCGCGGAAAAAGACCATACCAATGCCCATTGGCAGATACAGTTGTTTATGTCCATCAATGGTGACTGAATCTGCTTTTTCTATCCCAGCCAGCTTATAGCGATATTTTTCCGAAAAAATTAGCGGCCCACTCCAAGCAGCATCTACATGAAAATGAGTATTGGCTGCTTGGGCAATTTCTGCAATCTCTTCTAAAGCATCAACTCCACCAGAATCTGTAGTACCAGCAACCCCGACAATGGCGATAATCAGTAAGTTTTGCTGACGACATTCCGTAACAGTTTGGCGCAGTAATTGTAAGTTAACGCGATTATGACAGTCAGTCGGGATTCTGATCAAACTATGGATACCGAGACCCATCAAATCCGCAGCTTTATCAAAGGAGTAGTGCATTAAGTCAGAGCCAATAATAACTGCTCCTGTGTAACCATAAACATCTAAAGCAGCTGCTAAACCTTCTTGTTCGACACCCAGAAACCCATCTTTTGGCCCTAATGCAGCATTCCGCGCACACCAAAGTGCTGTGATATTTGCCACTGTACCGCCAGAAACTAAAATGCCCAGTGTACTGAGGTTATTTTGAATGTGTTGATCGTAGAAACCGTCCGAGAAACTATAAATTTGCCGATGCAACATCGCCAAAGCCTCACGTTCACAAAAACTCAGGGCTTTAGCTGTCTCTATTTTGACGGCGTTTTGGTTCATGGCCGTCATGAGTTTAGCTAAAGGGCGGACAAAACTAGGCAGTGCGGAGGTCATGTGACCGATAAATCGCGGTGAAGATGTATGGATAGAATGAGCAACTACATTGTTACTGATGTATTGGAGATAGCTTTCAACGTTAGTCGGGTGAATGGGAATTTGACTATCAGAAAACTTTTCTAATAGAAAATCTAAATCAATGTTGCTATTCGAGTCTATAGTACTTAAAAAAACTTGAGAAATATTTTCAGTTATCGCGTCTATTTGTTGCTCAAGGGAGTTGACCTGATTGAATGAAGTGAACATTTGCATGATTTGTCCGGCGACATCATCATGTAATGCTGGTTCTGATTCAAAAAGGGAATTTTTGTTGAGTATTTCTTGGCTGCTGGAGGTCATAAAGAAGTATGAAGTGTGAAATGAAGAAACTTGTATAGTAAGCTGGAGCGCGATTGAGAATGGGTACCTTATTTAGTAGTTTGACTCAGCGAGAAGTTGCGTGCGTATTTTCCCCCCGTTGAGCAAACTTCGGTGACTCAGCACTTTCCAAGCGATCGCCTGAATTCAGCTAAATATCTTTTTGCTTGGTGGCGGCTCGATGTTCTTTCCTGACTTGTTTGCGCCGCTGTACCGAAGCTGTTCTATTTTCCGATGGCTGAGAATGTGGGACAACAGATGTTTCTGCTTGAGGTTCCTGAGTAAAATATTTCGCCAAATGACTGATAGTCGGATATTCAAACATATCAACGATGGTGAAATCTCGCTGAAATACTTTTTGCAACTTGCTATGCACTTGAATTAAAAGCAAGGAATGACCACCCAGTTCAAAGAAATTGTCATGGATTCCGACTTCGCCAACATTCAGTATTTCTTGCCAAATACTAGCAATAGTTTTTTCTACTTCGGTTTGAGGTGGTTGATAAGCTGCTTGTAATTCAGGTCTTTTCGTTCCCGGTGCAGGCAAGGCTTGGCGATCGACTTTACCATTAGGTGTCAGAGGGAGTCCATCTAGAATCACAAATGCTGACGGCATCATGTACTGCGGTAGCTTGGCTTCTAAATGCTGCCGTAATAATGACACAATCTGAGTATTCGACATCTGCTGTAGTGGAGTATTAGCAAAATTACGCCAATTCTGAGAGCTAATTGTTGTTTTACTCCCAGGAGGAGCCACCACTAAGGGCGGCATTTGTGATGCTATGGTGCGCTTTTTAAATACTACTTGGTATTGACCATCGACATTATCAGCTGACCAGCTAATATCGACAATATAAGGTAATTCTGCACTCAAAGCCCATAGTGCTTCAGGATCTACCCCAGTTGTAACTATTGTCTGGAGTGCTTGACGTAGCTCTCCCACATTTGTGATATCTCCAGGGTTTTGGAGCAATTCTACAGCTTTGACATCTGTTAAAACACGAGCATTAGGTACGTTCGCAATTCCTAAAATATCCGGCTCAGTCTCGATGAGTAATTGGCGGACAGATGGTAGCGTCAACTGAGCTTGTTGCCAATCTAACCATGAAATATCGACTGTAGGAATTGCTTCTCCAACGTGAATAATTACATCGTAGCGAAATTTAGTTAACTCATTATGAAATTGACCACGTTCCAGATGAATTTCTACATGACTAATCTGAGGTAGATGTTGTTTTAAGGCGATGAAAAAGCCGGGATCAATAACTAACTGTTTCTCGGCAAATATTTGCTTCTGCACCTGTTGCTGTAAATTGGCTACAGCAAGAGAGGCTGGTGCTTTATATAGTTGCACAGAGGTGTGAAAAGCCTCTAGTAAGCTGAAATTGCGAACATCTCCTAAAAATATACAGCCTCCAGGCTCGACTACATTGACAGCACCTGCCAAGACTTTGAATAAATACTCAACACTGGGAAAATATTGGGCTACGGAAACGATGAATACAGCATCAAAAGTATCTGGACTCATCCCAGTGAAATCATCTGCGGCTTTTTGAATGAAACTGACTCCTGACAAATCTTGCCCTAACTGATTTAGTTGTTGCTGGAGAATATTCAGCGCGTTTTGTGAAATGTCAGTTGCACAGTATTGTGTACAATCAGGCGCAAAGCGTAAAAGCATCAGACCGCTACCACCGCAACCAATTTCTAGGATTTTGCTTGGTTTGAGACTAGAAATCCGTTCAACTGTTTGATTCATCCACTCGCGGACTTCTGCATCAGGCAGATGTAAGCCTGTATAGCTACTTTCCCAGCCTTTGATATAAAAACCCGACTGTTGGTTAGAATCTAACTCGTTGTAAAGGTTATCAAAAACTGCTTGCCACTGTGACGCTTGTTGATTGTTCAAATCAAATGTTGATGATTGATCTGTGACCACATCAGATGTATTGGCGACTACATAAGCTACTAACTGCTCGGAGTCTGACAGATCTTTGCGGGAAATCACGATCGCTTCTCGTACTAATGGATGTTCGTTGATCGCCGCTTCGATTTCCCCAAGCTCAATGCGGAAGCCGCGAATTTTGACTTGGTTATCAATCCGACCATTGAATTCTAGTTGACCATCGCTACGGTAGCGTACTCGATCACCTGTTTTGTAAAGTCGAGAATCTGGTAGATTGCTAAAAGGATTAGGGATAAACTTCTGCTGTGTGAGTTCTGGTTGGTGCAGATAGCCTCTAGCTACACCTACACCGCCAATGTATAATTCGCCCCAAGCGCCGATGGGAACTGGTTGTAAATCAGGATCTAATACATAGGTTTTCACGTTAGCGATCGCTCTACCAATCGGTACTTCTCCTGTGATATTTGCCAAATCGCAAACTGTCGCCACTACTGTAGTTTCTGTAGGTCCGTAGCTATTAATTAAGCGTATGCGTGAATCTACTTGTTGTTGCCAAGTGTTAACCTTGTCTGGCAAGGCTTTTTCACCGCCAATAATCACTAGTCGTAGTGATTCTGGTAACTTGAATGCTGATGTTGTCAGTTCGGCAGTGAGTTGATGCCAAAAAGCTGTAGGTAAATCTAAAACTGATATAGAATGCTGTTGGCATTTTTCCCAGAAAGTTGCTGTGGAAACCAGCATATTATCGGTTCGTAAGACCAAAGTTGCACCGCAGAGCAAACAAGGAAAGATTTCTTCACAAGCGGTATCAAAGCTAATCGAAGCAAATTGTAAGATTCGGTCTTGGGGTTGTATTTTGTATTCGGCGATCGCGGCTTGGACAAAGTTGACTAAAGACTGATGTTGAATAGCGACACCTTTAGGTGTACCAGTCGAGCCTGATGTATAAATTACATAGGCAAGATTTGTTGGGGTGGCGAGATTTACAGGATGCTCTGAAGTTGCTGATTGCTGATCAATATCTTCTAAGCAGATAACTTTTGCTGTATGCGCTGGTAGCTTGGCTAGTAAATGTTCTTGAGTAATTAATACCGTTATTTGAGCATCATTTAGTACCATTGCCAATCGCTGTTGGGGATAGGTTGGATCAATGGGTACGTAGGCTCCACCAGCTTTGAGGATAGCTAATAACCCAATGATCATTTCAATTGAGCGCTGGGTGCAAAGTCCCACTAAAACTTCTGGTTGCACACCTAAAGAACGCAACTGATATGCTAATTGGTTAGCTTTGGTGTTGAGTTCTTGATAAGTTAGTAGTTGATTTTCAAAAACGATAGCAACAGCATCAGGTGTTTTTTGTACCTGAGCTAAAAACAATTCATGGATACATTGATCGTGAGCATACTCAGCGTTTGTATTATTCCATTTTTGCAGTATTTGATTGTCTTGAGCAGTCAGCATTGGTAATTCCCGCAATCTGCTTTCGGGATGAGCCACAAAACCTGCTAATAAAGTTTCTAAATGCCCTAACATCCGGGACATAGCATCATCATCAAAGCGCCGAATATCGTAGGAAATAGACAAATTAAATGAATCTGATTTCGGCACTACCCCGACTGTGAGAGGATAGTTTGTCCAATCAAAAAATGACTTTGATTCGCCTAATAATTCCGACTGAACAACTCCGATATTCTCCGCCAACGCCCCTTGATTGTAATCTACTAATTCATTATCAAAAACTAAAATACTATCAAATAGTTGTAAACCACGGGGTATTTCACTCCATTGTTGAATTTTCAGCAACGGGCTATATTCATACTCCCGCATCTCTACCTCTTGGGCTTGTAGATTTTTCAACCAAGATGTGAGAGTGGCATCACTATCGACTTGGACTCTTAAGGGCAATGTATTGATAAACAATCCCACCATAGATTCTGCATCTGCTAGGGCTGTTGGTCGCCCGGAAGATGTCGAACCAAAAACTATATCTGATTTTTGACTATAACGACTTAAAAGTAAAGCCCAAGCGCCTTTAATGACAATATTTAATGTTAGCTGATATTTGCGGGCTAAGGATTTAAGGGCAATTGTCATATTCGCCGAAAGCAACACTTCTTGGCGGTGATAATCTTCTGGCTGCTCAGAAAAATGAGGCGAAATTTTACCGATATTAATGGGGGTTGGTAATGTAAAACCTTGGAGTTTTTGCCGCCAAAAAGCCTCTGCTTGATTTAAGTCTTGTTGCTGGAGCCAAGCAATATATTCTCGGTAGGGACGGGGGCGTTCTAAATATAAATCTTGCCCTTGACAAAAAGCATAATAAAACTCATAAACTTCCTGCCATAACCAGTTTACAGACCAACCTTCCATTAAGATGTGATGAAAGCTGAAAATAAATTCATAGGTGTCATCAGCCACTTGAATTAATGTCAGGCGAATTAATGGCGCCTGCGACATTTCAAAGCCGCGATCACCATCGGTTTTTAAGAAAGCTTTGAGTTGCTTTTGTTGCTCAGAAAAAGATAATTTTCGCCAATCTTGAAATTCCCAAGGCAATTCTACTTGCTTATAAACAACTTGATAAGGTTTATCAAGATTATCCCAATAAAAAGCAGTCCGTAAAATCGGATGGCGATCAACAACGCGCTGCCAAGCTTTTTGGAAAGCAACAATATTCAGTTGAGTTTTTAAAGCGAAGCAATTCTGCTCAAAATATACCACCGAAGTGGGTGCAGCTAACTTGTGAAACAGCATACCCTGCTGCATTGGTGAGAGTTCATAAATATCTTCAATATTATTTTGTTTCATAAAGAACTCCTATTACCTAATTGCCCAATTTGAGCGAGTAAATTGTTTAAATTCTCTTGATTAATGTTAGCTGCGGCAAAGTCTGAAGGGGTGTATTCTACTGTGGTTCGGGACTGAGAATCAGCAATCAAAGACTGGAGTGCTGTGACACAATTATTTGCTAATTTTTCTATGGTTTGACGTTGATGGAGATTTTGACTGTAGTACCAATCGAGTTGCAATTCACCTTCTACAACTGACACAATTAGATGTAACTTATGCGGACGAGTTGCTTGCAAACTGGTGGCTGCTTCTGGGGAATCTGCACTCAATTGAAACAAAGAATCTTGCGGTAAACTTTTAGTCAACTGACCGACATAAAGGAACGCTACTTCTGCTTGGGGAAGCGATCGCATTTTCTCTTGCAACACTGGATCAGGATGGAGATAACGTAGCACTCCATAATCAATACCCTGACCAGAAATGCTCCGTATTTGCTCCTTGACAACTTTTAAAGCATCACCAGGATTGTCAGCTGTTTCTAAATCTAAAAGTATGGGATAGGTAGTAGTAATCCAGCCTACAGTCCTGGATATATCAACATTATCTATACCACTAGTACTGACTTCCCGCCCATTTTCTTCCAAATCAACTAATACTAATTTTTCTCCTGTCCATTGGGCAGAAGCCTGAGCAAAAGCAGTGAGGAGAATTTCTTGAGTATTAGTGCGATAGGTTGCGGGAACTTCTTGCAGCAGAGCTTGAGTATCTTGAGCATTCAGTGTGACTGATACAATTTGCTCTGATGCCACATTATTGATGCTACCAGAATAATCTATGGGCAGTGGAGAAACTTGCTGATAGCGATCACTCAACCAATAATTTTGCGCTTTTTGTAAATTGGCTGAACGTGCATATTCTTCTAGGCGCAACGCCCATTGTTTGTAAGAAGTTGTCTTTGGTGGTAGTTCAACTGCTTTACCCTGATAAATTTGCTGGTAAGCTGTTTGTAAATCCTCTATCAAAACTCGCCAAGAACCGGGATCTGTGCCTAAGTGGTGGACAACGATTAGCAAGCGACTGGATTTATTTGCACCCAAGTTAAACAGCCCCACCCGGATAATCGGCCCCGCTGATAGGTCAAGACTAGCTTGTAGTTGCGCCGTATTTGTCTTAATTGCCCGTTCTTGATCTGCTGCTGACAATGCCGATAAATCTATCTGGGTAAATGATATTTCTTCATGTCCAGCATTCACTGCTTGCCAACCAGATTCCGAGGGAGTGAACCGCAGACGTAGGGCATCATGATGTAATAGTAATTGCTGCCAGGCTTGTTTCAATACACCTGGATTGATCGCTGCTGGGGCTTCTAAAAAAATTGATTGATTCCAGTGGTGCGGTTGTGAGATGTCCCGTTCAAAGAATTTATGCTGAATCGGTGTTAGTGGTAGGGAACCAGTGACTAAACCTTGTTCAGCTTGGACGACTTGAGTAGTGCTGACCACCTCTATTAATTTGGCAATTGTCTGATGTTCAAACAATTGCTGCGGCGTTAACCGAAAACCTGCCTTAGCAGCTCTAGCACTAACTTGAATACCCAGTACAGAGTCGCCACCCAACTCAAAAAAGCTATCGTCAATACCTATTTGCCCAATTCCCAGGAGTTCTTGCCAAATGTTAGCAATGGTTTGCTCTACTTCAGTTCTAGGCGCTACATAATCATTATCTAAATTTGGTCTGAGATAGACGGTAGTGGCAGTGGTTTTTTGTGTAGTTTGAGTATATTGACTCAATTCGTCTAGTGTGTTGGATGTCTCCCCAGGGGCGCAAAGCAAAACCAAATTAGCTCCCGGATGGGCATCAACCCAGTAACGCTGACGTTCAAAAGGATATGTTGGTAAAGGAATTCGTTGCCGTGGTTCATGGGCATAAAAACTAGACCAATCTGCCGCTACCCCAGCTTGCCACAGGCGACCCAATGTATGTAATAAACAGGCGACATCTGACTGCTGCTCGTAGGAATGGCGCAAACTAGGGAGCATTAAGGATTGATTTCGCTTGTCGGTGGTAAGACATTGGGATGCAAAACTAATTAATGCTTGACCAGGGCCGACTTCTAACAAAATCGGATTGTCTGTTTGTGATAATTGTTGGACTCCATCTGCAAAGCGCACTGTTTGGCAAAGGTGCTGCACCCAGTAGGTGGGATCTGTGGCTTGTTCGGCAGTAATCCAAGTGCCGGTGACGTTAGAAATATAAGGAATTTTGGGCGGTTTTAGGCTGAATGTGTTAACTAAATTCGCAAAAGTTGGTGCGATCGCTTCCATCATCACCGAATGAAAAGCATGGGAAGTCTGTAACCGCTTACCAACTAAACCGCGATCGCTCAATTTTTGTTCTAATTCTGCAACGGCATCGGGGAAACCTGCAATCACACATAATGATCCGCCATTAATCGCCGACAGGGAAATATTCTCATGCAACAAAGGCTGTATTTCTGCCTCGGAAAGCGGCACAGCCAACATTCCCCCCCCTGGCAATTCGTCAATCATCTGCGCCCTTCTAGCTACCAAGGTTAAAGCATCTGTCAAAGACAAAACCCCGGCTAGAGTGGTGGCGACATATTCACCAATGCTGTAACCAATCATCGCCGTCGGGCGAATTCCCCAGGATATCCACAACTGAGCCAACGCATATTCAATCACAAACATGGCTGGTTGCGTCAAAACAGTCTGGTTGAGTTTTTGCGTGGCGACATCGGTTGATGGCTCTCCCCGACCGAGCATTTTCCGCAAATCTAGACTTTTTTGCGTTTGCTGGTTGCCATTGTGATTATTTATGTTGGGATATAAAACATCTCGCAAATCTAAACCCAGCAGGGGCTTCAGGAGTTCACAACATTCATCCACACAGCTACGAAATGTTGACTCAGTTTGGTAAAGTTCCAAAGCCATATCAACATAGTGAGTTCCCAGCCCAGAAAACATAAAAGCAACTGGACGTGGCTGAGTTTTTTGGGCGACTGGTTGGGAATTTTGCAGTACTTTGAGTGCATCGGGAATATCTCGACACACCACAGCACGCCGATAGTCGAAAGTTCTGCGTCCAACCTGTAATGTGTAAGCGACATCAGCTAGGTTTAAATCAGAATGTGCTTGCAAATAATCAGCTAGATTTGTTGTAGCCGTTTCTAGTGCTGATGCTGTTTTGGCAGACAGAAGCAACAATTGATACTTTCTCTCCTGCTCCCTGTCCCGTTCCCATACTGGCGCTTCTTCCAGAATGACATGAGCGTTAGTTCCCCCCAACCCAAAGGAGCTGACTCCTGCACGCCGGGGAATATTATTGGTTTGCCATTCTGCCAGTTTGGTATTGACGTAAAAAGGGCTATTAGCAAAGTCAATTTCAGGATTAGGGGCAGAATAATGTAAGCTTGGGGGTATTTGTTTGTGCTTCAGGGCGAGGACAGTTTTGATTAACCCCGCCACACCGGCCGCAGTGTCCAAATGTCCAATGTTGGTTTTGACGGAACCAATAGCACAGAATCCTGTCTTTTGGGTGCTGGCGCGGAAAGCTTGTGTCAGGGCGGCAATTTCAATGGGATCTCCTAAAGCGGTGGCTGTACCGTGAGTTTCAATGTAGGTGATAGTTTCTGGTTCGACTTCAGCGACGATTTGGGCGGTTCTAATCACCTTGGCTTGGGTATCGATGCGGGGTGCTGTGTAGCTGACTTTGAACGCCCCGTCATTATTAATCGCTGAACCTTTGATGATGGCATAAATTGTATCGTGATCGCGCAACGCATCTTCTAATCGCTTTAACACCACAATCCCCACACCCTCACCACCTACAGATCCTTGAGCATGGGCATCAAAAGCACGGCAATGTCCGTCAGGAGACATTATCCCCCCTTCTGTATATAAGTATCCTGCTTTTCTGTCAGCATTGATGGCGACACCACCAGCCAAAGCCATATCACATTCACCATTGAGTAAGCTTTGACAAGCCAAGTGAACAGCCACCAACGAAGTTGAGCAAGCTGTTTGGACTGCGTAACTTGGCCCTTCTAAGTTGAGTTTGTAAGAAACACGAGTGGTTAAAAAATCTTTATTCCCAGCCAGCATGAGTTGCTGCGGATCAACAGAACCAATAATATTTTGATTTAAATAAATATTTAGTAAGTAGGTGTTCATCCCAGAACCAGCATAAACACCGATTGCACCTTGATAATTTTGGGAATCATATCCGGCATTTTCTAGGGCTGACCAAGCACATTCTAGAAAAACTCGGTGTTGTGGGTCGGTAATTGTGGCTTCTCTGGGATTAAAGCCAAAAAATTCAGCATCAAAATATTCTGCGTCTGCTAATACCGCCTGGGCTTTTACATAATTAGGATCATTTAATAAAGATGAATTTATCCCGGCTGCTAAGAGTTCTTCATCAGTAAAAAACGCAATTGTTTCCCTGCCCTGCTGAAGATTTTGCCAAAATTCATCAATATCTTTAGCTCCTGGAAATCGCCCTGATAAGCCAATAATCGCTATTTCTGAACCATTTAATGATGTACTAATACTCATGATTTTAAATAAAATTTAGATATTTTGGATAGATTTAAGTTTTTGAAGGCGTTTTCTTTGTTGTGCTTTGCCGTCGGCAATTTTTTCGGTAACAATCTCTATACTTTCAGCTGTTATTTTTTCCGGCTCAACTTGCGTTAAATAATTGGCTAAAGAGTTAATTGTGGGATATCTAAATAAGTCAAGAACCGCTAAATTTTTGGTAAATAGTTCACGTAATTTGCTATTCACTTGCACCAAAAGCAATGAATGACCACCGAGTTCAAAGAAGTTATCATGAATACCGACATTTTCTAGTCGCAGGACTTGTTGCCAAATTTGGGCAATGGTTTGTTCAACTTCCGTTTGGGGTGGTTGATAAGCATCAGCTAATTCGGGGCGGGCTATGTCAGGTGCAGGTAAAGCTCGGCGGTCAACTTTACCATTTGTGTTTAAGGGTAATGTTTCTAACAAGACAAAAGCCACGGGGATCATGTAGCTGGGTAATTTTGACTCTAAAAAACTACGTAGTTCTGAAATGCTTAATATTTGTGCTGTTTGCGGAACTAGATAGGCAACTATTCGTTGTGCATTAACAACAACTATAGTTTCTCGTACTCCTGGATATTGAGCGATCGCCGCTTCTATTTCTCCTAGTTCAATGCGGAACCCTCGCAGTTTCACTTGATAGTCAATCCGACCAATGTATTCTATTTCTCCATTAGGAAGATAACGGGCTAAATCACCTGTTTTGTAAAGACGGCTGGCTGTGGTGCTAAAACTAAAAGGATTGGGAATAAATTTCTCGGCAGTTAATTCAGGACGGTTTAAGTAACCTCGACCAACGCCTACACCGCCGATATAAACTTCCCCTGGTACACCCACAGGAACAGGATGAAGATATTTGTCAAGGATATAAATTTGAATATTGGCAATTGGGCGACCGATAGGAACTGTCTTGTGGTTACTGAGATGATTTTGGCATTGCCAAAAGGTGACATCAACAGCCGCTTCTGTTGGTCCATAAAGATTATATAATTGGGCATCCAGTCGCTGAAAAAAGCGTTGTTGCAGTTCAACTGGTAATGCTTCTCCACTGGCGATTACCCGCACCAAAGACTGACATTTTTCTACTGCTTCTGCTTCCAAAAAAACTTGCAGCATGGATGGGACAAAATGTAAGGTCGTTATTTGCTGCTGGACAATCAAGTTAATCAAATAGTTGGGATCTTTATGTCCTTCTGGTTGGGCTATTACTAACCGCGCACCCGTCATCAACGGCCAGAAGAATTCCCAGACTGAGACATCAAAATTAAAAGGAGTTTTCTGCAAAACTCTATCTGCTGGTGTTAGTTGGTAAGCATCCTGCATCCACAGTAAGCGATTGCAGATTCCGCGATGGGTGTTCATTGCACCCTTTGGTTTCCCTGTGGAACCAGAAGTATAGATGACGTAGGCGAGGTAATCTTCAGTGATGTGAGTTACGGGATTTTCACTGTGGTGATCGCTAATTAATTCCCAATCACTATCCAGACAAATAACCTGCGCTAGCTGATTTGGTAGTGTTGCAACTAATTTCTGTTGGGTTAACAAAACCCTTGGTTGAGCATCTTCTAATATATAAGCCAAGGGTTCTTGGGGATAGCTAGGCTCTAGAGGTACATAAGCACCTCCGGCTTTGAGGATGGCTAAGATTCCAATGACCATATCGAGTGATCGCTCAACACAAATCCCGACTAATACCTCTGGTTTGACTCCTAAAGTTTGTAAATAATGTGCTAATTGGTTGGCTTTGGCGTTTAGTTCGCGGTAAGTTAATTGCTGGTTTTCAAATACTACTGCTACTGCATCAGGTGTTTGTTCTACTTGCGATTCAAATAACTGATGAATGCATTGATCTTGTGGATATTCGACTTGAGTATTATTCCACTCTACTAAAAGTTTATGACGCTCTGATTCTGTTAATAATGATAATTCTGATAGCCGTTGCTCTGGATTAGTAACAATACCTTGGAGCAAAGTCTGTAAATGTTCTACCATGCGCGCAATGGTGGTGTCATCAAATAAATCTGTATTATATTCTAAACTTCCTACTAATCCCCCTTCTGTCTCCTTCATATCAAGTGTTAAATCAAACATTGCGGTGTTAGCGTTATTCTCCAGGAAATTCAAAGTTAAACCTGAGATTTCTAACGCAGACATTGGGGTATTTTGCAGAATAAACATTACTTGAAATAGAGGCGCATAACTCAAGTTGCGCTGTGGCTGCAATTCTTCAACTAATAAATCAAAAGGTATATCTTGATGAGCGTAAGCTTCTAAAGTTGTCTCGCGTACACGCCTCAACAATTCTTTAAAAGTGGGATTACCAGTGAAGTCAGTACGCAACACCAGAGTATTGACAAAAAAACCAATTAGTTGTTCGATATCGTTACGGTTACGATTAGCGATCGGCGAACCTACTAAAATATCTTCTTGATTGCTGTAGCGATGCAATAATGTCTTAAACCCAGCTAACAAAGTCATGAACAGCGTCGCATCTTCATGACGGCTAAGTGTCTTTAACGCTTCAGTCAAATCAGTAGATAGAGTAAATGATTTTCTTTTACCCCGAAAAGTCTGAATTGGCGGTCGAGGATAATCTGTAGGTAGTTGCAAAATTGGGAGGTTGCCACCAAGCTGTTTTTTCCAGTAAGAAAGAAGGTTGTCTAGAACTTCTCCTTGCAACCATTGGCGCTGCCAAACAGCAAAATCTGCATATTGAATGGGTAATTCTGGAAGCGGAGAAGCTTGATTTTGAGAAAAGGCTTCATACAGGGCTACTACTTCTTGGATGAGTATACCCATCGACCAACCATCAGAGATGATGTGATGCATGGTAAACATCACTACATACTCTTCTTCGGCTAATTGTAAGAGAGTACATCGCAGTAATGGTGTTTCGTCTAATTTGAAACATTGCGAAGCTTCCTTACTCAAAAGTTGTTGAACTTCGGCTTCGCGCTCGACTTTTGGTAATTCTTGTAAATTAATTACAGGCAAATTTAAAGTCAAAGTCGGGTGAATGACTTGGAGGGGTTGCCCTTTTTGTGAGGCAAAAGTCGTTCTTAAAACTTCATGCCGCCGTATAATTTCATTGAGGGTCTTTTCCAGTGCTACTACATTGAGCGAACCTTGCAGATGAAAGGCGGCAGGTAGATTGTAAAAGTTACTGCCTGGTTGTAACTGGTCGATAAACCAGAGTCGTTGTTGGGCAAAGGATAGAGATAGATTTTCCTGTTGTGGTGTTGGGCGAATTGGCTGATGATTAGAACTTAAAGTTACGTTATTTTGACGTATAAAAGCGAGGATTTCTGCTTTGCGTTCCGCTAGTTCTGCTTTAATAACTGGTGTCAGCGCACCTTTAGGAGCGTTACAAAGCAGGCGATTTTCTTCAACCCACAGCTTGATATCGAGACTGCAAAGATCGGATAAAAACTCTTCAATAGTTTTCATATTTCTATCTCCTCACGATCTACTGCATCCATAGACATAAACTGTAGCTGTTGGACTGTCAGCATTTTCTCGATACGTTCTACCAATTGAGCGACTGTAGGTGCTTCAAATAAACTGCGTAAAGGTAACTCTACTTTAAATGCTTCTCGCAATCGGGAAATGACTTGAGTTGCTAATAAAGAATGTCCGCCCAAATCAAAGAAATTGTCGTGAATACCAAGGTGCGATCGCTTTAATATCTGCATCCAAATGTCAGCAACTATCTCTTCCGCGGGGGTGCGGGGTGCAACAAAACTAACTTCTTCATCTTGAAAATTGGGTACAGGTAATGCCCGACGGTCTATTTTACCACTGGGAGCTAGGGGCAATGCTTCTAGCAGTACAATCGCCGAGGGGATCATATAACCTGGTAGCTTTTCTTTAAGTAAATCACGTAACTGTTGGACTGGGTTGTTATTGCTTGTCTCATTCTCATAACTCTGATAGCTAGGAACAACATAAGCAACTAAGCGTTTATCATCAGGATTGTCTTCCCTCAGCACAACCACATTGTCACGCACTAGTGGATGCTGACCGAGCAAAGCCTCAATCTCACCCAATTCCACTCGAAAACCACGAATCTTCACTTGCTGGTCAATACGCCCGAGAAATTCAATATTTCCATTCGCCAACCATCTTCCTAAATCCCCAGTTTTATAAATTAAATCGCTGCGATTTGCTGGTAAGTTCTTCCTATCATCAGTAAACGGGTTGGAAACAAAGCTCAGATTGGTTTTTTCGGGGTTTTTCCAATAACCAGCACCAACACCAATTCCCGATACACAAATTTCTCCTGGCGCACCAATGGGTAATAATTTCAGCTGTTCATCTAGGATATAGAGATTTAAGTTAGCTAATGGTTTACCAATTGGTATTGTGCGTTGATTTTCTGGTAAAGGTCGATCGATAATAAACTGTGTAATATCGTCAGCCGCTTCGGTAGGTCCATAAGCATTCACTATTTTGATATCGGGATATATCTGGAGCCATTTATTTACCCAACTGACTGATACGGCTTCTCCTACAACCATCATCCATTTCAAACAGGGTAATTCTCTTTGGGCAATCGGGAGTTGTGCAGCATATTCCAATAAACCACCAAATAATGCTGGAACTAATTCCACTACTGTAATTTTTTCAGATTTTAGTACAGAAAATAGTTTTGCAGGAATCGCTACTGTTTCCAAGTCTACAATTACTGTCTTACCACCAATTAATAATGGTGCTAAAAATTGCCAAACAGAAATATCTGTGGAAGAAGGAGCACTTTGTAAAAAACCAAATTCTGCGGTTAATTCTAATGCATCAAATTCGGCATAAATATGATTAATTGCACCATCATGTCTGACAATTGCACCTTTGGGTAGTCCGGTGGAGCCAGAGGTATAAAGCATATAAGCTGGGTCATCAGCATGATTGATTGGTTCTAGATTTTGTTGACTCAGGTGGATAAAATCTAGTTGATTGTAAATGGTTAATTGTTGATTTTGACTTAGCTGTATATTTTCAGCAACAACTGCATCTACACAGATAATCGATTTTAATTGCTGACAATTATCTATAAAATTTGTTAAGGTTGTTAATAATTCTCCATCTGTAAGCAAAAATCGGACTTCGCTATTATATAACATATATTCAATCCGATGTGACGGATAATTACTATCAATCGGTACATAAGCCCCGCCTGCTTTGTATATAGCCAAAATAGCGATGAGAAAATTAATATCTCGGTCTTTAAATATACCAACAAATTCGCCTTTAGTAACTCCTAGCTGACGTAACAATAATGCTAACTGATTCGCTTTTTCGTTGAGTTCTTGGTAAGTTAGTTGAGTTTTTTTATAAACTACTGCTATACGATTAGGAGTCTGAGAAACTTGCTTTTCAAATAATTGATTTATTGTCTGTTCAACAGGATATAATCTACTATTGTTGTTATATTGTTTTAACAACTGATATTTATCAAAATCATTTAAGAAAATAATCTCTGAGATAGGGGTATAGATTTGATTTATAAGACTGTCAAGTACATTAGTATAATATGTACTTATTAATTTAATATTGTCATCTTGAAATAGATATTCGTTATACTCAATATTTCCATTAATAGTTGCACCATTAACTTTGCAAGAAATTGTAATGTCATTATTAATTTGATTTAAATTACTTTTATGATGAATATTTTCTAGAAGAATTACAATATCAAAAATTGGGCAGCGATTAGAAATTTTTGGTAGCTGTAATAACTCAAATAATTCATCAATATTATAGTTTTGATGACTGTAGGCATCGATAATTGCGTTTTGGACTTGCAAAAGAAAGTCTTTGCATGAAAGTTCAGGTGTTACCTGAGTTCGCAAGGGAATAACTTTGCTATTGAGATTATCTGTAGCAATCTCCTCATATATGGGTATTCCAACTATCACATCCTGATTGCGCGTATATTTTTGCAGCAAGATATTCAATGCGGTCACAAGTATCAAATATATTGAGAAGGGAGAATTTTTAGCGAACTTAATAATTGCTTGAGATAAATCACTAGCTAAATCAAAGTTAAAATATTTGTTTTTGCCACTGTAAAATGTAGGTCTGACATAATCTAGCATTAGATTAGTTTCTGGTAGTTCTCCAGACAGTTGATTTATCCAATAAGTTCTTTGCGAGAACAAGTTATGTGAGTGTGAATTTATCGTCATAGACTTTCCTGTTCAGTTATAAATTTCAGTTTATTTTTATATACAGTCATGAAAAGCTTGTTTAATAATTGAACAACCTCTTTCCAAGGTAGCTACATCAATTACCAATGGTGGCAGTATTTTAATTACAGTATCATTTCTACCAGCTAATTCAATTATTAACCCTAATTCAAAACAACGCTTAGTTACTTTTTTAGCAAAAACATTACCACCAAAATTTTTCACATCAATTCCCCAAATCATGCCAATTCCTCGGATGGTAATGTTCTCACTAATTGATGCTATTTCTTGAGTTAGGAAATTTTTCAAGAAAATTTCTTTAGTTTTTACATCCTGTTCAAGATTGCTACCTTCTCTATACTCTAGAGCAGCAGTTGCTCCAATAAATGCTAATTGATTACCTCTAAAAGTACCATTATGTTCGCCCGGTTCCCATGTATCTAACTCTGGTTTAATTAATAATAATGACATCGGAAACCCATACCCGCTAATAGATTTAGAGAGTACTACTATATCAGGAACAATATCTGCTCTTTCAAAAGAGAAGAAAGATCCAGTTCGACCGCAGCCTACTTGAATATCATCACAAATTAATAAAATATCATGCTCATTGCATAACTTTCTAAGTCGTTGCATCCATTCAACAGGAGCTACAACAACCCCACCTTCAGCTTGTACTGTTTCAAAAATAATTGCTGCTGGTTTTTCTATTCCCGAATTAACATCATTTAAGACTGTTTCTATATATTCTATAGTGTCAAAACTTGCCATAAATCCATAGGGATAAGGCATAAAAGTTACATTACTTGATGTACCATTTGCCCCAGAGCGAATTCCAATATTGCCGCTAATGGATAAGCTACCCAAAGTCATGCCATGATATGCTCCCATAAAGGAAAATATGCCCGATCTTTGCTTGACTTTTCTGGCTAACTTTAAAGCTGCTTCGACAGCATTTGTTCCTGTTGGGCCGCAAAACTGAATGCGATAATCTAGTTTTTGGGTACTTAAAATTACCTCATTAAACTTGGATAAAAACTTTTCTTTAGCCGAAGTATACATATCCAAAGCATGGGCAATGCCATCGGCATCTAAATATGAGATAACTTTTTGCTTGATATAATCATGGTTATGCCCATAATTTAAAGCACCTGCTCCAGCAAAAAAATCAATATACTCTTTACCAGAGTCAGAATAAATTATCGAACCTTTAGCTCGATGAAATATATCAGGAAAATTACGACAATAGCTTCTAACGTTTGATTCACACTTTTCAAATATATTCATAATATTGCTTTTGGGAAATAAGTAAATACATTAATCGTCTTTCATGAAACATAATTAAGATAGGATTTATAAAATTTAAAAATTATCTGTGGCGAAATTTTTAATACTAAACCCATAGTTAGTAAAAAGTTATAATATAAGTTTTGCACTGGCATACCTTTTGCGATCGCGGCTAAAGCATTCAGCGAACTTTTTGGAGTATGCCAATCGATATTAAATGAAATCGACGGGTCTAAACTTCTCACATGATGTAGCGTTCCGGGAGGCATATATAAAATATCTCCAGGATTGACAATAAATTTAATCGGTCTGGCATTTTTGTAGTCAGGATATTTATGGAAATCTGGAAGCTCTGGATTAACCAGAAACCATCGCCAGCCTTGACGATAACAATATTTGGCATCTTCAGAAAGTAATATAGTAAATTGTTTACGCCCAGAAATTTGAAAAAAAATATTGTTAGTCAGCAGACAATCAAAATGTAGTGGAGTGAGACTATCAGAAGCACCAATAAAAAATTGACAGTAACGCCACCATTTGTACCAATACCATTTGGGTAAGTAATCTAAAGGAAATGGTTGAGCATCTTCTATAAGTGCAGGTATTAAGCTAAATAGGGGCAAGTCATGACAATAGGGTGGTAAATCGTTGATTTGCTTGTTTTGTTCGTAGGCTTGAATTAATTCAACATATTTTTCCATTGTCAAACTACATAATTTAATTTCCTGAGTTTGACTAAATTTTTTGGCATAAATATTTAAATTGGGAGATAAGTTTTTGAAGTATTCTAAAGACCATGTATCAAAGCCATGCCACTTTTTAATTGCTCCCGATATAATCACTGGTTTACCGCAATCAACATAGTTTGACTTAAATTCCTGACTTATCAGCTTGTATCTGCGCTCGATTTCATTGACGACAATCATATTTGCACCTTTTCAAATTTAACTGTATGCAGCAAAAGACCAATCAAATGTTGCTTGTTTTTCTAAGATTGCAGCAGTCTCTTGTTGTTCTGGTGTCAGCAAGGGTAAGTTTTTAATTTGGAAGTGGGGATTAGTGATCAATCCTTGCAATAGCATTTCAATATCTTGGAGAATGCTAGTAATGGTAGCTGTCTCAAATCTTCTAGAATCGTAGGAAATAGCTATTAGTAACTCTTTATTGGGGTAGACAACCAAGTTCAGAGGATAGTTATTTCGGTAATATATCTCTGTATGTTGAAATTCTATATTTCCTTGCCAATCTCGGATAAATTCGCTGACTGGGAAGTTTTCAACTACAACGATACTTTCAAATAGAGTTAGTTTTTGGGGAATTTCACTCCACTTATGAATTTCTGTTAATGGAGAGTATTCATAATCGCGGACTTCAACTAATTGCAATTGAAAATGCTGTAGCCATGACAAGAAGAGTTGTTCGGTATCGATATTGACATGGATGGGCAAGGTGTTAACAAACATACCCACCATTGATTCTACTCCCTGCAAATCTGTTGGTCGTCCAGTGACGGTGCAGCCATACAATACGTTGTTGCAACAAGTATAACGACTCAGAAGAACAGCCCAGATACCGTTAATGATTGTAGCTAGGGTAAGACGATGTTGGGTGGCAAAGGACTGTAGCGCCTGTGTAGTTTTTGTTGGTAGTTGAATTATCTCTTCACTATACTTGACTTCTTGGGTGGAAGATGGCTCAGTTTTTTCTAGTTTTTCGATGTAAGTTAGAGGAGTTGGTTTTTTAACACCTTGCAATGTTTGTCGCCAGAAATTCTCGGCTTTTGATATGTCTTGCTGTTGCAACCAATCAATGTAGTCTCTAAAAAGACGAGTAGGTGCAAAAGAGGTTTCTTTACCTTGACAAAGCGTTCCATAAGTTTCGACAAACTCTTGGAATACTAATGAACCACCCCAACCATCGATAATGATGTGGTTAAAACTCCACACATATAGATACTTGTCATTGGTAAAGCGAATTAAAGTATGACGCATTAAACATGGCTGGGAGAAGTCAAAACTTTTTTGGCGATCGCTTACAATCAAAGAGTCCAGCTGTGCTTTTTGTTCTGCTGAATTGATGTTAGTCCAATCATAGCAATTCAGGGGTACTTCTACTTTTTTGTAGACAATTTGTAACGGATTTTCTACTTCTTCCCAATAAAATCTAGTACGTAATATGGGATGTCTATCCATTACTAATTGCCAAGCTTTTTCAAACGCCTCTATATTCAGTTCGCCACGCACAGTAAAGATATGCTGGAAAAAGTATAAGGATAATTCACTATCAAAAAGACAGTGGAATAGCATCCCTTTTTGTACGGGTGTGAGTTCGTAAATGTCTTCAATATTTTCTAACAAATGGGGGTCATCACACACTCGCTGTATTTCTAGCAATAAAGACTGCTGGGAATTATTTACATCGGGCTGATTTTCTTCAAGGAAGCTATGCTGAATTGATGTACTGTCTAACTCTTCGGGTTCGATAGTTGGAGTAATAGATAAATCTGTTGCTAATTCAGCAATTGTTTGGTAGTGGAAAAATTGTTGAGATGTTAATTTCAAACCTGCTTGGTTAGCTTTAGCAGCAATTTGAATTGTATTGATAGAATTTCCGCCTAATTCAAAGAAGTTGTCGTAAGTACCTATCTTGTCAATTCCCAGAATTTCTTGCCAAATGTCAGCAAGGATTTGCTCAATTTCGGTTTCGGGTGCGATGTAATCGTTACCTAAATTAGGGCGAGGATGTTTTGCTTTTGAGAGATTGACTGAAGATAATTTATCATCTAAAAGCTTTAATTGCTCTTGCAAATAATGAGGAGAATTATTTTGCTTAATTAACTCTGGTAAATCTTGAGTGGAAACAACAATATGAGGCAGATTACTTGCGAGAATGCGGTTAAAAACATCGATACCTTCTTGAGGTAATATGCCTTTTTTTATAATTTCTGCACGCTCTTTTTGAAGTTTATCTGGTAATACAGTTTCTACTGCAAATCCGACTTCTTGCCAAGTATCCCAACTGATTGATATTGTTAAGCGATCGCCTATATAATTACAACAAGCATAAGCATCTAAAAAGGCATTGGCTGCACAATAATCTATCTGTCCAAATTCGCCTAAAATAGAAGTTTTGGACGAACAAAGTACTAAGAAATCTAAATTTATAACCTTTAAAACTTCTTCTAAAACTAACGTACCTTGAACTTTTGCTGCTAAGACATTGTTAGCCATATCCCGCGTTTTGAGTTGGCTAACACCGCCACCAGGGATACCAGCCGCATGAATTACACCATTAATTTGTCCGAATTTTTGTAATGCTTGAGTAATTACTGCCTGCATTTGTTCGGAATTAGTGACATCGGCACTTATAACTTCAACTTCTGCACCTAATTTTAAGAGCGATCGCACTTTTTGAATTTGATGACTAATAGCATTTTGGCTATCATGATTTCCTAGCCATTGTCCCCATTCTGAGCGTTTTGGTAATCCCTTTCTGCCAACGAGGATTAATTTAGCTTGGAATGTCTTTGCTAAATGCTCTGCTAATACTAAACCAATGCCTCCAAGTCCACCAGTAATTAAGTAAACTCCACCTTTTTTTAACTTAGTTTTGCTTGCAATACCATCTTCTAAAGGAACTGCATCAAAGGTTTGTATCCAACGGTGAGAGCCGCGATAAGCAACTATTTCATTAGTTTGTTGTAGTGTTAATTCTGCTACTAATTTATCTATGATTTTGGGTGATAAAGAAGTTTGTGCAGAAGGTATTACTAAATCAACAAGACTGCAATTGATATTGCGATATTCTTTAGGAATTACTTTACATGACCCTAATATCGTAGCCTTTTGCGGACATAAATTCTCATCGCCAGTTACATCATGTAAGTTACTGGTGACGACCATCAATTTTAGGAAATCCCAAATATCTTGTTTCCCGATTGCTTGTGCTAAAAATAATAAACTATAGAAGCTGATATCTTGATACTCATTGTTGAGTGAAATATCATCTGGTGTAACGCTCCAAAAATGGGCAATTGTATTTAGTTTAAAATTCTGATTTTGCAGTTCTTTCAGCAACGCATCATAATTATCTGGTTGTTGGGGATTGATGCGATATATCCGGTCATCAATCTTATTAAATTGTTCACCCAACTCTACAGTAATGACATCTTGATTTTGTTGTTCGAGTCGTTTGACAAATTCAGTTCCCACTCCATAGTTATCCACAAAGACTAAGCAATGTAGCTTTTGATCGCTCAGATCTTGTGCTTGGAAAAACTCAAGCGGTCTTGATTGTTTCCATACTGGAATATAAAACCAATCAGCGATATTGGGCTTTTTATCTAATGATTTATATGAAATTTTTTCTGAGTTAGACTCATCTAACTCAATAGAATAACGCTTATTTTCAACAGAATGATCCGATATTAGCTCTAAAGATTCTTGGGAAGTTGTTGACTCAATCCAATAACGCTGACGCTCAAAGGGATAAGTTGGTAAAGGAAGACGATAACGGCATTCGTTAGCATAAAAACTCGACCAATCAATCTTGATTCCCAACATCCACAACCGACCCAATGTGTTGAGTAAAAATGCTATTTCTGAATACTGTTCGTGATGAGTTGATACAGGTAATTCAGCATTACTCAAAGTTTCTTTGAAACTAATTTCTAGCAGAATCCGCTGTTTATCTTTAAGTAACTCGGCAATTCCTACCTTAAAAAATGTTGGTTGCTGTATTTGTGCCCAATATTTAAAGTCTGTTGCTTCAGTTGGAATAATCCAAGTCCCACTAATATTGGATATGAATGGAATTTTCGGAGGATTGAGTTGGACTTTTTCTAATAACTTAGTAGAAGACTCTTTCGCTACAAGTAAAAGAGCATCTTCAAGGGAAAACACTCCCGCCAAAGTCGCAACGACATATTCTCCAACACCTTGTCCAATCATTGCTTGCGGAGAAATACCCCAGGACTTCCACAATTGCGCTAAAGCATATTCAATGACGAACAAAGCGCTTTGAGCAAAGCTAGTTTGTTGGAGTTTTTCTAATGCAGTTTCTCGTTCAGATTCGCTGGGATAAATTACGGAACGCAAATCTAACTCTAAATGCGGTCTTAATATTAAGCAGCACCGATCTACTTGGGCGCGAAATACTGACTCAGTGTCGTAGAGTTCTCTGCCCATGTCTGCATACAGCGCATCTATCCCAGGAAAGATGAAAGCAACGGAACGAGTTCCTGACTCTTGAAATTGAGTTACAGCTTGTTGTGATGCTGGCTGATTCAATCTTTGAATTGCGTCTTGGACATCGGAGCAAATCAATATTCGCCGATGACTAAAGTCTCTGCGTCCGACTTGCAAGGTATAAGCGACATCTGCAAGATTAATATCGGGATGTAGCGTCAGATGTTGGCTGAGATTTTGCGCGGTAGTTGCTAATGCAGACTCAGTTTTCGCAGAGAGTAACAACAGATGATATTTTCTCCCCTGCTCCTCTGCTCCCCTACTCCTCCTCTCTACAATCGGAGCTTCTTCTAGCACTAGATGGACATTTGTTCCCCCCATTCCTAAAGAACTTACACCAGCACGCCGCGGAATCGAGCTTTGCCATTCCCTTAGCTTGGTGTTGACATAAAAAGGACTGTTGGCAAAATCAATTTCAGGATTAGGCTGTTCAAAGTTGAGGCTTGGTGGAATCAATTGATGTTTTAAAGCCAAAGCCGTCTTAATTAACCCTGCAACTCCGGCGGCTGCATCTAAATGACCGATATTCGTTTTGACTGAACCGATGGCGCAGAAATTCTTTTTCTCGGTACTAACGCGAAAAACTTTAGTCAGCGCGGCAATTTCAATGGGATCGCCCAATGACGTACCGCTACCGTGGGCTTCAATATAGCTGATAGTTTCCGGTTCTACCTCTGCTAACATTATCGCTTCTGCGATCGCTTCTGCTTGTCCATCGACGCTAGGTGCTGTATACCCAACTTTCATCGCACCATCGTTATTGATAGCAGCGCCTTTAATCACAGCATATATGCAATCACCATCTGCGATCGCATCTTTGACTCGCTTAAGAACAACCACTCCCACACCATTACCAACAGTTGTTCCCTGCGCCTTAGCATCAAAAGCATGACAATGGCCATCAGGAGATAGCGGCCCTCCTGGTTCATAGAAATAACCCGTTTCTTGCGGCAAGCGAATAGAAACCCCTCCCGCCAAAGCCATATCGCATTGATAATTTTGTAAACTTTGGTAGGCGAGGGTAGTAGCAACTAATGATGTAGAACAAGCTGTTTGAACAGTAATACTTGGCCCGGTAAGATTTAATTTATAAGAAACACGAGTTGAGAGAAACCCTTTATCATTACCAATTAACTTTTGATATGATTCCCCCGACCCTAATTGGTCATTTTTTAAATCAAAATTTAAATAATTATTTAAACTAGCACCCGCATAAACGCCAATTCTGCTGTCACACTTAGTTGAATCATAACCAGCATTTTCTAAAGCCGACCAAGCGCACTCCAAAAACAGGCGATGTTGAGGATCTGTAACTGCCGCTTCCTTCGGATTTAAATCAAAAAAAGCAGCATCAAATAAATCAATATTATCTAAAACACCACCAACTTTCACATAATTACTATCATTTACCAACGCCGCAGGTACACCGGCAGCAATTAACTCTTCATCTGTAAATAAAGATAACGACTCCACCCCATCTTGTAAATTCTGCCAAAAACATTCTATATCGATGGCTCCAGGAAAACGCCCCGCCATCCCGATAATAGCAACCCCCTCCATTAACTCATAATTATTATCAATATTCATCTCATTAAACCTTTTAAATAACTACCTTTTTTTCCTTGGTGCTCTTGGTGAAGCAGTCCGGTCTTGGGGGTTTCCCCCATGAGGAACTGCTGAACCCGAAGGGCGACTTGGCGGTTCGTTTAACCAATTACTTGAAAATCCACGTACTCAGGCACATCTTGAATGCGACTTAAATCATTTTCAAAAATTACCAAATCGCCATTCTTCTCAACTTCCTTAAACCCAGCAAACTTATAAGATATATACATCATTCTGTTGCGATCATTTGATACAAACTCCGCCAACAAACGTACATTATTCTTCTTAGCCAAACCCATCACATGATTCAACATAATTGTCCCCACCCCCCTCGACATCACCCGACAAGACATTAGCAACAGCTTAATTGTCCATGACTGAAGCTGACATTCAATCAAAACCAACCCTATCTTTCCGTAGCTACCATACTTATCTTCTAAACTTGCAATCAGCAATTTATGATTTTCGGAACAGCGAAAATGATTCAGTTCGTCGTAGGAATATGTATAACCAGTGGTATTCAATTGGTTAGTTCTAAGGGTTAACTCTTCTGCACGCTGCAAATCTTCTTCTTGAGCAGAAGATATCGTGAACTTCATCTGAAGAGTAGCTAAAAATTCATCTGCTGTGCCAACAAATTCCTTCTCCGCATTTTGTCGCTCAATAGCGCTCAGATACATCAACCTTCTAATTCGTGAATCTTCCGTAATAAACCGGGGATTCATGACAGGCATATCTAAAGTATTTTCTATTTCATCTGCCTTGATACAGAGAATTTCGGGCAAGGAAAACTTGACTTCTTCTAACTCAAATAATTGATCGTCGATAAAGGCGATCGCATCCAAACCAATATTCAGTAACCTAGCAATTTCTTTGATAGAAGCAGCTTTAGAATTCCAATTAACTTGAGGATATAAAAAATACTCTTTTAACCCAAACTCTTCTAATTTAGCTATTGCTGTATTAGACTCATTTTTACTAGCTATAGATTGTAATATACCGCGATTATCTAAAGTTTCAATCAAATTTGCTATATTTTCTCGCAGACAGACTTTCTCATCTTCTAGCAAAACGCCGTGCCATAGGGTATTATCTAAATCCCAAACAACACATTTAATAACTTTTTTATCTTTTTGTTTGCTATTTAAATTTTGCTCTTGAGTACTAATCATATATTAAGTTCTCTCTGCTAATTTCTTTTCTATCCCAGTACTTACAGTTGCAAAAAGATAATCTTGATAACCTGACTCGGCAATGGTAAGTTCTTGAATTTGAGTGCTACCTTCAATAATTTCCATAATTTTTGAGTCGCGTAAATACCTTTCAACATGGTACTCACTACTACAACCATTACCGCCATGAAGTTGCACAGCATCATTGGCTATTTTTGTAGCTACCGTAGATGCAAAGTACTTAGCAATAGAAGTTTCGATTATCGAGTTGGGGTCGTTAATATCTTTGAGATAACCAGCTTGATAACATAACAGCCTCGCGGCTTTTGTGTTAGTTATCATTTGAGTAATTTTTTGGCGAATTAATTGATGTTCTTTGAGATAAACACCAAACTGTTTTCGTTCATTTGTATACTTGATACAAGCTTCTAAGCAAGCTTGAGCAATACCGACACATCCTGCTGCCACACTATATCTACCATAATCAAGGGCGGAAGCAGCAATGTAGGAAAAGCCAAAACCTAATCTACCAACTAAGTTTTCTTGAGGAATTTCACAGTTATTAAAATACAGTTCGGCTGACATTGAAGCTCTAACGCCTAAAATGCCAGACATTGGTTTGACTGAGAATCCTGGGCTATTTTTTTCAACTAAAAAAGCGGTAGGTTTATCCTCGCATTTAACAAATACTAAATAGACATCTGCTATTTGTCCGTAGGTAATCCATTTTTTTTGCCCATTTAAGACATAAGCATTACCAACTAACGTTGCTGTTGTTTCCACACTTTTAGCATCGCTACCAACATTCGGTTCGCTTAATGCAAAAGCCGCGATGATTTCTCCAGATGCTAGTTTAGGAAGCCAATACTCTTTTTGAGACTTATTACCCCATTTACACAAAGCATGAGCAACCATGTTGTGAACTGTCAGCAAACTTCTAATAGAAGAACATCCTCGTCCGATTTCTTCATTAAGAATGCCATAGGTAATCATGTCCATCCCCTTACCACCATATTCTTGGGGTAAGATAGCACCGAGAAAGCCGCGTTGAGCTATTTTTTTAATTAGTTCTGCTGGTGTGAATTCTTGTCTATCCCATTCCCCAGCATGAGGAAATATTTCCTGGTTAACAAAAGCTCTAAATTCTGCTTGAGCGTTTTTTTGTTGTGTCGATAATTCTAATTTCATAAATAATACTTGCTATTGTGAGTTTCTCTGCCGAATACTTTCTGTAAAACTACCTGGTATGATCAAAGATTTAAGCAGAGCAATAGCTGTCCACATACCATCAGGAGAAGAAATTGCATGATAGAGATAATAAGGTGCTATTTTCAAAAAAACTGATAACAAATTTTTTTGCTGAAAATAATCTTGAATTATTACATCGTAGAAAAATGATAATGAGATATTTTCTTCTAATGCTGTAACATGATGCCACCAATAAGGTGGTATATAGAGTATTTCTCCCGGTTGAAGTATAACTTCTATTTTGTCTTGCCAGGGAAATCTTGGAAATAACTCCAAATTAGGGTAATTCGGATCAACTTTACTATAATCTGCTAAACCAAGACTATCTTCAAGAGGTGGATAGAATGATAAATAATTTGAAGGAGGAAATAAAAGTATTCTTTTTTTCCCTCTAATTTGCACAAAAAGATTATGAAATCCATCAAAGTGCAGGACAGTAGTCGAAGAAAAAGCTTTACTAGATAAACCATGCCAAAAGCTAATTAATGGCTTCCTGTTTAAGTATTTTGGATAAGTTACATCAGCAACAAGTTCAGGAAAAGTTTTTTCAAAAACTGCACTAGGTAAATAACATCTTATATCTGAGTTATTATTTTGATTAACTTTATTTACATAGTTATTTATATACTCTTTATATGGAATGTCTTTATTAATATAATCATATCCATCTTCATAAGAAAATTTTCTATAATTATCAAAAAAATCTTCTGCATAAAATTGAATATTAACTATATTATTTCCACATTGTTGTACCAAATAGTCATTAGACCATTTATGACAAGCATCCCAATGTTTAGCGACCCCTTCAATTACGAAAGGTTTGTAGTTTTTCCACTTGTTTGAAAACTCTTGTTTACTAGGATTTTTGAGTTTTAAAATTGATTCACTAGTTTGGATTTGCATACATACTCCAAGATTTTTAGCTTTTAAGCTTGTGTAATTGTAAGTTTTGCAGTTCTTCATGACTTCTTATGAAAGATACATCTACCAATTAGTAAGCCTGACTGAGCAAAAGTAACAGTCTTTAGAACGGACTTTAATAAAAATCCCAACATAATAAGTAATGAAGAACTAGCTTTGCTATATGACTTAATAAATGTTAATTATTCATTTATGCATTATTACAGTAGTTTTACGTTCAATTAAATTTGCAATAGAGTTGATTGTGCGGAAATTTTCAAACTCTAAATCTTCGTTCTCAACAGCAATATTAAATTCTTGCTCTACGAATAAAACAAGTTGCATGGCAAACATAGAATTGACAAAACCTAGAGCAAAAATATCTTCATCTGGTTGTAAATCATGATTGCCAAAAAATTTGGCAAAAAAAGTTTTAATTTTAGTTTGAATTTCGTTCATAAATCTTACTATTTCCTATTGATATGCGTAAAAACCTTTACCACTTTTTCTCCCATGTAGTCCAGCGTCTACCATTTTTTTCAGTAAGGGGCATGGTCTGTATTTACTATCATTAAAGTTTTCGTATAGGACTTCGATAGAAAATAAAATGGTGTCTAATCCAATCAAATCTGCTGTTTCTAAAGGCCCCATTTTATGACCAAAACAGCCTTTAAAGATTTTGTCTACATCTTCTGCTGTAGCTACTTGATCTTGCAAGAGAAAAACAGCTTCGTTAATAGTTAACATCAACACGCGGTTGGAAACAAAACCCGGTGAATCGTTAACAATGATGCATACTTTCCCCATCTGAGCCAGCATTTGTTTTGCTGTCTCAAGTGTTTTCTCAGAAGTGTGATATCCACGAATCATTTCTACCATCGGCTTCATTGGTACGGGATTCATAAAGTGGATACCAAGGACTCTATCGGCACGTTTGGTAACTGAAGCAATGCGGGTAATGGGAATTGCTGATGTGTTAGCTGCAAATACGCAATCTGTTGGACAAATAGAATCTATTAAGGGATATATCTCCTTTTTAATATCCCATTTTTCGGTAGCATTTTCAACTACAAAATTTGCATTTTCTAAAATTTTATAGTTGGTTGAAAATTCTATTTTTTCAAAAACACTATCTGGAGTTTCTGTATTGTGGCTTTTTTTGAAAAAACTCTGAAAGCGGATATTATTCCTGATTTCATGTTTAGCTTTATCCAGGATATCTTCAGAAATATCTATCAAAATAACTTGATGTCCTGTTTGAGCGAGATTTTGTGCAACCCCTACCCCCATTACACCCGCACCAATAACACCTACTGTTTGAATGTTCATAGTTTTAACTTTTTGAAAAAACCTTTGCGCTACTCTGCGCGAACCTCCGCGCTATTCTGCGTTTAAACAGATAAAGGAACAGAAGGACGAGACTCCTGAGCATAAAATTCCGCCCAATCTATTTGCACTCCTGTTAACCACAGCCTACCTAATGTTTTCAGCAAGAATGCTAAGTCTGGTTTCCTATCGTAGGAATATCTTAGAGAAGGCAAAATAAGTTGACTGACTGCTGGATTATGTTCTATACATTGCATTGCAAAACTACCTAAAGTTTGTCCAGGGCCTACTTCCAACAAAATTGGATATTGTTGTTTCCATAACTCTTGTATACCGGGAGCAAACAACACGGGTTGACACATATGTTTAACCCAATAGTCGGGATTCGTCGCTTCTGCTGCTGTTATCCAAGTTCCTGTGACGTTGGATATATAAGGAATTTTTGGTGCTTGCAGATTAAACGTTGTTACTAACTTACGTAAGTCAGAACTAGCACCCTCCATCATATGAGAGTGAAAAGCATGAGAAGTTTCTAAACGCCGACAAGCTAAACCTTGCTTAGTTAACCGTTGTTCTAAAACTTCTATAGCATCGGTTTCACCTGCAATGACACCCATAGATAGGCCATTCACTGCAGAAAGTGAGAGTTTGTCATTGAGTAAGGGAGATATCTCTGTTGGCGAAAGCGGAACTGCAAGCATGGCTCCACTTGGTAATTTCTGAATCATCTGCGCTCTAGCAGCAATCAGTTTTAAACCCTCGTCTAAAGATAAAACTCCTGCCAAAGTCGCTGCTACATATTCACCAATACTATAACCAATCATTGTTGCGGGACGAATGCCCCAAGATATTAATAGCTGTGCTAAGGCATATTCGATGACAAAAATGGCTAGTTGAGCGAGGTGGGTTTGATTGAGTAAAGATGTTGCAGTTGCTATTTTTGCATCGGTTGGTGTCTGGCTGCGACCTAACATTTTTCGCAAGTCCAAACCGGAAGAATTTTCTTGAGGTAACTGCTGCTCTTGTTTTCCATTGGGATAGATTACATCCCGCAAATCTTGATCGAGCAAGGATTTGAGAAATTCACAACAGTAATCAACACAGGCGCGAAATACAGGTTCAACTTGGTAAAGTTCAACAGCCATGTTGACATACTGAGTGCCAAGTCCAGGAAACATAAAGGCCACAGGACGTTCTGCTGTTGCTTGAATGTTGGTAAGCACTCGTCTAGGATCTGCAAGTGCAACTAAAACATCTTCTATATCCCGACAAACAATCATCCTCCGATGCTTAAAAGTTTGTTGTTCACATTGCAATTTTTGAGCAACATCCGCAAGATTCAAGTCACGATGCTGTCTCAAATAATCTGCAAAGTTTGCGGTAGCAGTTGTTAGTTCTGATTCAGTTTGAGCAGAAATTACTAATAACTGCCAAGGACGAGAAGGGCTAGTAAGCATTTTTGACCAACTCCAAAATTACTTAATTAACAAAACCTTCGCCAATTTATAAGGGTAAGTTGATGTACAAACTCCCATTTCTGCGAAGCTGAGCAAAAACAATCAGCCCTAAAAATTCCTTCCAGCTTTCTCGCAAAGCTTTTTTAGCGTATTTCACGTAGGACAAAGGCTTTGAGAGTCCAAACTATCTTGTATGCCTTACGCTTATATATGAATGATTTTGCCAGTTTTGCCAAAATTTTTATAGGCTCTTATTTTGGCGAAGGTATTGTAATTAACAAATTCAATTTCTGCTTGCTTGTGATAGCAACTGAGATGGTAAATATTTATGAAAAACTTCTACAGCTCGCTGCACACCATTCTCAGCCTGCACTTTTTTACTCAGTGCTGCTACACGCGTTTGCATATTCTGGTCGCTGACAGCAGTTTCAATAGCAGCAGCTAACCTTTTTACAGATAGTTTGTTTTTGGGAATTGGCAAAGGAGCTACACCTAACTCCGCTATCCGATAGCCCCAGAAAACATTGTCATAATCCTCAGGAATGATGATATTTGGTACTCCTGCACGTAAAGCAGTATGAACAGTTCCACAACCACCATGATGTACAACTGCTGCTGTTTTTGGAAATAACCAGTCAAAAGGTATCCATTCTATTGGGAAAACATAATCAGGTAAATTTCCATTATCAATAAAATCTTCTCCAATAAGTAAAATACCTCGTTGTCCGGATATTTTTAGCGCTTCTAAAACTAGTTTGGTCAGTGCTTCTGGTTCCCCAATTCCCTTGTTACTAAAACCTACATAGACTGGCGCTGAACCGTCTGCTAAAAAATCCACTAAATCTTGAGGTGGTTGCCAATTACTAGGACTATCTAAAAACCAATATCCAGTAACATCTACTGACTCGGGCCATTCTGACGGTTTGGGCAAAGAAGCAGGACTATAAGCGTAAAGAAAGGGTAGTTTTTGATGCTGCATTTGATGCATTACACCTTTCCCACTAAGAAGAGGAGGCAGATTTAACGTTTTTTGTCGCCATTGATTGATTGGTCGTCGAATAAATTGCCAAAAAACTTGATCAAACAATGAATAGCTAAACCAATTATAAATATTACCTAAAGGTTTTCCATTGAACACAAAAGGATGAGGAAAAGCTCGCGTTTGGTGGTAAGGTTGTAAAGGGGCTGCGTAGCAAGGTATACCTAATTTTTCAGCAATATAATAGCATGGATAAGCTGAAGAATTAAAAATAATTGCTTCTGATTGTTGGCAAACTCGCCATAATTCAGCTAGAAAACCATTATGTAATTGTTTTGTACCAAGAAATATCATGTCCAAAGGAGGGAAATTAAAAATCATCTCTAATCCCTCGAAATATTCTCTAATATTCCAGTCCATTGGAAGAGACTCTAATCCATATTCTTCAACCAATTCTTCAAATCCGATATTAGTAGCAAGTCGTACCTCATGACCAGCACGCTTTAATCCCAATGCTAATGAAATGTAAGGGAAAACGTCACCATATGAGCCCCATGTGACAATAGTAATACGCATAATTATTCCTACTTACTGACAATATTTTTGACTTTGCTTTGCCCTAAATTTGCTGTGTTTATTCAGTGATTTTATTTGTTTTTGCACGCGATCGCGTATCATTTCAAAAGCCAACTCATCCTCTGTATTTTGACTTAAATATTGCGCTAAAGAGTATATAGTTGGGTGCTGAAACATTGTCACTACTGATATATCTTGCTGCAAAATTGCCCGCAGTTCATTATTTACTTTCAGCATCAGCAGTGAATGTCCACCAAGGTCAAAGAAATTATCATGAATACCTACTTTGTCGAGATGTAGAACCTCTTGCCATAGCTTCGCAATCTGTTGTTCCATTTCTGACTGGGGTGCTTTATAAGTAGTGGTTAATGTTGGACGCACTACTTCTGGTACAGGTAAAGCACGACGGTCTACTTTTCCATTCGGCAATAGTGGTAAGGTATCTAGGAAGATAAAAACACTAGGAACCATATATTCAGGTAAGAGTTTTTTCAGATAAGTTCGCAGTTCATTCACTGTGGGTATTTGTTCTGGCAAAGCAACAATATAAGCAACTAATTGCTTATCGCCTTGTTTATCTTCTCGTGCCAAAACTACAACTTCCCGCACTACTGGATGTTTGAGCAGTGCATTCTCTATTTCACCTAACTCAATCCGAAATCCTCTAATCTTGACTTGATGATCGATTCTTCCTAAATACTCTAAATTTCCATCTGGTAAATAACGAGCTAAATCTCCAGTTTTATATAGCCGTGATTCCAGTTTATTACTAAACGGGCTAGATATAAACTTTTCTTTTGTTAATTCTGGTCGATTTAAATAGCCTCTAGCTAAACCTGCACCACCAAGATAAATTTCTCCTGGCACACCAATGGGAACTGGCTGTAAATTACTATCCAAGAGATAAATTTGTGTATTGGCGATGGGACGACCGATAGTAACTTTTTCATCTCTATTTACCTGAGTAAATGTAGAATAGGTCGTATCTTCAGAAGGCCCATAAAGATTGAAAACTTTCTGAATATGATGATTTTGATAAATCTGCTGTACCAGTTGATTTTGTAATGGTTCACCAGCCAGATTAACTGTCCTCACACAAGAGGGAATACCATCTAGTTGCAATAATTCTGCAATGATGCTGGGGACTGTATTCACCAAGCTAACCTCAGTTGCTAAGGAAGGTAAATGCAAAGCATTTTCTACAAGAATTACTTTCCCACCCCAACTGAGGGGAACAAACAGTTCAAATACTGATAAATCAAAGCAAATAGAGGTTGATGCTAAAACTCCAGCCAGGTCGTTATCTGTAAAGACTTCTCTTGACCATGTTAATAATGCAACACAACTTTGGTGTTCGATCGCAACGCCTTTTGGTATACCAGTAGAACCGGAGGTGTAAATAACATAAGCTAGGTGATGGGTTTTTACTTCACTAAACAGATTTTCTGCACTCTGTTGGCTAAGTAATTGTAAATCTCTATCGGTACAGACGATATGCAAATTCAGTTTATCAAACAACTCAACTAGATGCGTTTGAGTCAGCATTACCTTTGCTTGACTGTCTTTAAGCATAAAAGTCAAGCGTTCCTGGGGATAGGCTGGATCTAGCGGTACATAGGCTCCGCCAGCTTTTAAAATAGCCAACAATGCGATCACCATTTCTGGGCTGCGCTTCATGCAGACACCTACAATTACTTCTGGCTTCACGCCTAATTCTTGTAAGTAGTGTGCTAACTGATTTGCTCGGTTGTTTAAATCTCGGTAGGTTAATTTTTGGTTGTCAAAAATCAGAGCGATCGCATCTGGTGTTTTTTCTACCTGTTCTTCAAATAAATGATGAATGCACTTGTTTTGCGGATAATCTGTTTTGGTATCATTCCAGTCAACTAATAACTGTTGGATTTCCGATGGCGTTAATAGCTGCAATTGTGAAATATATTGTTTGGGATCGCTAACTATGCTTTCTAACAAAGTCTGGAAGTGTCCCAACATCCGGTTAATGGTATCTGCATTCAATAAATCCGTGTTGTACTCGCAAGTTGCAATTAACCCTCGCTCGCAATCCTCCATAAACAATGTCAAATCAAACTTAGATGTACCGTTGTAACCTTCTTCATAATTAACTGATACATCCGTTAGATTGAGATTGGGTTTGGGCAGATTCTGGAGAACGAACATCACCTGAAATAGTGGATTGTAGCTCAGGTCTCTGCTTGGCTGTAATTCCTTTACTAATTTTTCGAAGGGTAAGTCTTGGTGAATGTAAGCTTCTAAAGCCGTTGATTTCACCCGCGCCAACAACTCTTGAAAATTCAAATCGCCAGATAAATCTGTACGCAGTACTAAAACATTGACAAAAAATCCTATTAATGATTTAGTTTCTGCTCTATTACGATTGGCTATTGGCGAACCAACTAAAATATCAGTCTGTCCTGTATAGCGGTAAAGCAAGGTTTTAAAAGCCGCTAACAAGGTCATAAACAAGGTTACGCCTTCTTGATGGCTCAGTTTCTTCAGTGCTTTTGTCAGAGTTTGAGACAGAACTAATTTCGCTTGAGTGCCATTGAAAGTTTGAACTGGCGATCGCGGTCGGTCTGTTGGTAAATTCAGTACAGGAAGTTCATCCTGCAACTTTTGTTTCCAATAGCTCAATAATGATTGAGTGCGTTCGCCATCAAGCCATTTTCGTTGCCAATTAACAAAATCTCGATACTGAATTGGTAATTTAGGAAGTGGTGAGAGTTTGGCTGTTGAGAATGCTTCATATAGTGCAGTTAGTTCTTTAATCAAAATACTGGTAGACCAACCATCTGCAATTATATGATGCAGAGTCACTAACAATTGATAATTTTTATCATTTAATTGTAAAATTTTACTACGCAAAAGCGATTGAGCAGATAAGTCAAATGGCTGTTGTGCAAACTCTGTAACCAAACGTTGTGCTTCTTGGATACGCTCATTCTCTGATAAAGAACGTAAATCTTCAACCGATAAAGTTACGATTACAGCTTCATTTACAACTTGAACGGGTTGTCCATCTTTTACTGTAAAGCTTGTGCGTAATACTTCGTGTCGTCTAATAATTTCGTTCAGACTATCCTGTAAAGCTATTAAGTTAATGCAACCCTTAAAGTTAATAACTATAGGAATATTATATGTAGGAGTATCGGGAGTTAGCTGATTGATAAACCATAATCCCTGCTGGGCAAAAGATAGAGGATAATGTGATGTGTTTTTATCTTGTTGAATAAAGAATAATGACGGTAGTGCATCTGTTGTCATTTGAGCGAGAATCTCGGTGACAAGCGATCGCCCACTCATTCCTTCAAAAAAATCTGCTACAGATACTTCGATTTCTAAATCAAATTCAAGCTGATTTTTTAATTCAAATACTTTTAAAGAATCAAGCCCCAGCGTGCTTAATGGTTCTTGGATATTAATATCATCTGCGGCCATTGAAAGTACTCCTGCCAACAGTTCAGTTAAATAATTTTCTAGGAGCGCTTGAAATTCTCTTGGAGGAAGTGCCAACAGTTCAGAACGCCGTAATTGAGTTTCATTTCTAGCAATATCATTAATTTTGAGAATGTCACTTTCAACTATATTCAATTCACCATTTTGAAATTGAGCGCGAGTTGCACGACGTTGAATTTTACCGCTAGAAGTTTTGGAAATACTACCCGGTTTAATTAAAACTACGCCATAAATTTGTACTTCCTGTTCCTCGGTAATTGCTTGCCGAATTGCACTAGTTACTTCTGAGAAATTTGGCTTGGCGCGAAACTCTAATTCTTGTACAACTACTAATCTTTCTTCATTACTAACTTCGACTGTAAATGCTGCATTAGCACCAAGACGTAATGATGGATGACTGCGTTCTGCTGTTAATTCTATATCTTGGGGGTAAAGATTGCGACCCCGAATAATAATTAAATCTTTTGCTCTACCTGTAATGAAAACCTCGCCATTGTGCAAAAAGCCTAAGTCACCAGTGCGTAAAAACGGCCCTTCTTTCGTGTCTTTGAGATAGGCGTGGAATGTTTCTTTTGTTTCTTCTGTTCGATTCCAATAACCTTGACCAACACTAGGGCCGGATACCCAGATTTCCCCAACTTCATTTGATGAACAACGAGTTAATGTTTCAGGATTGACAATTACAATCTGCTGTTGAGGAATTGCTTTGCCACAACTGACAAAGCTTTGAATATCTTGACTTTCAATAGTTGCTTCGACTATCTGGTTTTGGGAAAGTGCAGATTTATTTACAGTTCTGACTTGAGCTAAGGCTTTTTTGCTCCCACCAGAAACTATCAATGTTGCTTCCGCCATACCATAACAGGGATAAAATGCTTCTGCACGAAAGCCACATTCTGCAAAAGTGGTTGCAAATTGCTCAAGGGTATCTCGCCGGACTGGTTCAGCACCGTTGAACGCGACACTCCAACTACTTAAGTCAAGAGTTTCTTTTTGTTGTTGAGTAATTCTTTGAACACATTGTTCATAGGCAAAGTTAGGGCCGCCACTCGTGGTGCCTTTGTAACGAGAAATCGCTTGTAGCCAGCGGTAAGGTCTTTGCAGAAAAGATGCTGGCGACATTAAGATGCAAGGGAAAGCACCATACAATGGTTGCAAAATGCCACCAATTAATCCCATATCATGATAAACAGGTAGCCAGGAGACAAACTTGCTGCTTGATGAATGTTCCATGAGTTGGTAAGTGACGGCGGCGTTGTGCAGAAGGTTGCCATGACTGAGCATAACTCCCTTTGGTGTGCCGGTAGAACCCGATGTGTATTGCAGAAATGCTAGAGTATCTCCATTAATTGCAGGTTGCTGCCAACAATCTTCTAGACCCTGTGCTATGTTATCAGTTGTAATCCAGCGAAAATTTCCCTGTTTTGTATCTGGTGTGAATATTGATTGTAATGTGGGTAGCATTGCTGTTGTGGTGAGAGCAACATTGGCCTGTGCATCTATAGTAATAGCTTGTATTCTGGGCGTTTTACGTTGATTGCGAGGCGGATAAGCTGGAACTGCCACGACTTCAGCATATAGACAACCAAAAAATGCTATTAGATAATCCAGTCCGGGAGGATACAGTAATATAGCACGTTCCCCACTCAAACCAAGAGCTTGCAGTTGAGCTGCTACAGCCCGACTGCGCCGATCCAATTCATAGTAAGTCAGCGTTAATTCCTGAGTTTCTCCATCTTCAAGGAAAGTGAACGCTTGTGCGTGCGGCATTTGGAAACTGCGATCGCGCAGAACATCAACGATTGTCGCACATTGAGGGGGAATTTCTCGGAAGTAATTGATAATTGGGGTCATTACTATGCCTCAGCTAATCAGATGCAGGCAAACAATAGTGGCAAAATTAATCTCACACTCACTATTGGCTGAACAAGTGTTTGAGTCAGTTGTTATGTGTAACTTCTTGACAATCTACTGAGATAAAATCCAGCAAACTTTAGAAAAACATAGCCCTTTCTTGCTGAAAGTGGTGCTTTTACAGAATTATTTAACTCTATTGGGAAAACTCTTAAACAGACTTGGACGTTGCTTTAGGAAAAACAGCCCCAAATTTGTAAGCTAGCTATGCAAACTTATATGTTGCCAGTTATTTTCATTTAGACTCTTTCACATTACTAGGGATTGTGGCATTTACGCAATCCTTTATTAATAGCCAATAATTATCAATATTTGAAATATGTGTCATTTTAGGCTATCGAAAGAATAATTTATTACTTTTGATAGATGCTAATAGCTGGAAAAGTCAAAGTGCTTTCTAGCACCTGATTTTAGCCCAAGCATCAGAATTCCGTAGTCTAGGGGTAGTCCAATGGCTCGTATCTCAATAGTGAATGTGCGATCTACACAAAATTTATCATAGTCGATTATATGTTGATTGTGCTTGGCATCCATAAGAGTCATTCCTGAAAAAGATTTTAACCATAGGAATGTTATGGGGTGGTTAGCTTGATCTTCTCTAGACTTAATGATAATCTTTCGAAATAAGCTTTACTGAATAAACAATGAAAAAAAATAGCTTTTAACAACGAAATATCCTGTTTTATTTGAAACAAATTCTAATTAATCATGAAACATCTGTAGGATTCAGCCATATATCAACTTTTGGGTGAAAACTACACTCATATTAGTGCAAGTATATAGAGGCTCAACCAAGACTACCGCTTAACTTTGCACTTATTAGGTTAGTGAGTAAAGCAATTTTTTTGGGCTAGAGTCTAGATTTCAGCAAGAAAACTAAAGCTGAGAATTGGTTGCTATGCAAACAACGTCACCCTAAAGAAGTGCGAGTGATTTTTTCTAGAGATAGATCACATTTTTATCTGCACCACAAGAAGTGCTGAAAGTGTCTCAGTTCTTGCTCCGCATAGCCGCTCCTATCCACCTCGCCGCCAACCTTTACGGGTGTGGCAGGATTACCCTGGAGGTTTAAGATGGCAACAATGGGAAAATATTGCAAAGCTAACTCTCTAAAAAAATTACGTGAGTTCAGTCAGTGGACAGAGTGTACTGAAAATATAAGGAAAGAAAAAAAGGAAGTTTCGGGCAATGAAGTGGAAATCAAGAGGGAGTTAACTTATGATGACTTTCTTTACCTGCAAGAAAACTACGTAGTTACAGATGGAATTTTCAAAGATGAGAATATTATTTTTGACAATGTAACTCCGGAATGGAAGGAGTTTTGCCATAAGACCCTTGAATTTGAGATCCCTGTATACGAACCTGTACAAATACAAGCATCCGCAAATCAAAACAAAAGTGATTCTTAAGGAGACACTTGCATGAATGAGTTAGTGCAGCAATTGTCAGAAGGGGAGCATCCTGTTGAAGCAAGCTTACGACCAGACAAAACAGCTACGGCATTGAAAGAAAGTATTAACCGAGGATACGTACATATTAAGTTCACCAATACAAAGGGAGGTACTGATTTAGGTGTCAGACTCGACCCGGAAGCATCTAATTTTAATGAAGCTGATTTTGAGCGTCACACAGGGAAAGTTCATTTGGTTGGCAACCTGACATTGAACTACGTAAAAGTTAGATGCATTGCAGATATTGACTTAGAGACACTAGAAGGTAAGGGACACCTTGAACCAGTCCAACAGTGAGCCTTACCAGTAATACAGTATTTAATTCTCAATTCTGGCGAAGTTCCACCTAATTTCTTTCTAGTTAAATAACAGGAGACAAAATATGTACCAAGACGACAAAGAAGACACAACAATTTACAAAGTTGTAGTCAATCATGAAGAACAGTATTCCATTTGGCCAGAATACCGGGAGAACCCTCTCGGCTGGAAGGATTCTGGCAAAAGTGGTTTGAAACAAGAATGTCTGGAATACATCAAAGAAGTATGGACTGATATGAGACCGCTTAGTCTCCGCAAAAAAATGGAAGAAGCCGCTCACAGTAAGTTATGACGCATCCTTGTCCTTTGTCACTAGTCACGAGTCATTTGTACGTATTGCAGGAGTTTAGACAAATGACTTGTGATGGTCTTCAAGAAGAGAGTTTAGACGTTCTGATCATATGACAACCATACAGACATTTAACTCATGGGTGACGTATCCCAAACTGAATCCTCAAGCTTCGGTGCGTTTATTTTGCTTCCCCTACGCAGGTGGTAGTTCTTTAATTTTTCGCACATGGTCGGACAGCCTACCCAAAACTGTCGAAGTTTGTCCCATCGAACTACCTGGACGAGGAACGCAGATGCGGACTGCGCCGTTCCCGCGGCTAGAACCTCTTGTTGGTGCGATCGCTCCTGCTCTGATTCCACATTTAAATAAACCATTTGCCTTCTTTGGTCACAGTATGGGAGCGATCGTTAGCTTTGAACTTGCCCGTCTCCTCCGCAAACAGTATGACACTGAACCAATACACTTGTTTATTTCCGGTCGCCGCGCTCCGCAAATTCTCGATCCAGATCCACCCATTCATGCTCTCGATGAACCTGCTTTCAAAGAGGAACTGCGCCGTTTGAATGGGACTTCCGAAACAATACTGGAAAACAGCGAATTAATGCAACTTCTGAGCCCGATTTTACGAGCAGACTTTGCAGTTCTGGAAACTTACGTCTATACTGCTGAACCACCACTTGACTGCCCTATTACTGCTTTTGGTGGTTTACAGGATCACAAGGTCAATTGTGAGCAACTCCAAGCCTGGCGGGAGCAGACAAATGCTCCATTCTCACTACAGATGTTTAGGGGCGATCATTTCTTCCTGCACTCTGCCCAATCACTTCTGTTGCAGTCTCTTTCTCAAGAACTAGATCGGATTGCCAATGAGGTGAAACATTGACAATCAAACTAATGATTGCTTCTTTCATCAAATGATTAGGTGTTTCTGTAATAAATCTCATTATTGAGAAGCGTCTCTCAATGTTCGCAAGAGATCCTATCACTGCAACACAATTAAGATAGTATTTTTATCCTACACAATGCTTGAGCCAAACTCAGCTAAAAAAACTGGTCTGCCCCGTCTGGCTCAACCAAACACAGTACTTTGAAGATGTATCCTCACAAGTCCCTTTAGAAGGTTACCAAGTTTGTCAAAAGTGGCTCAATGAGCGCCAAGGTTCCTCTCTTTCCGAACAAGATATTCAGCAATATAAGCGTATTGTCACACTACTGAAAGAAATTACTGAGCTAATATTAGAAATTTACGCAGCAATTCAGCATAGCCAATTCAAAAACTTTCCAGTTTTTGAAAAATTACAAATTATTATTGCAGAACAACTAAGTATTGAACAAAACCAAGTCTGCTTAGAATCAAATTTTGTAGAAAACTTAAGAGTAGATTCCTTAGATATATTGGAACTATTCACAGTTTTGGAGAAAGCTTTTGACATCCAAATTAATGACGAAGTTGCTAAGAGTCTTTCAACTGTGCAAAAACTTGTTAATTACATTAGTCAAAAGGTTGTTATTTAAAAGTTTGTTTCTAAAGTTATAGTAGCAATATTTTTAATACACACAACAAGTTTGTTAATTCAGGTTACATATGGGTATTTCTTCTTTACTCGGAATAAATTCACAAACTCTTAAGGCATTTAAAAGACAACAAAAATATTTCCCTTATCGGTATGCTCTAGTTCGCAAATATTTGCCTAAATTTGTCAATGAGTATCAAAAAAACTTTGGGGTTCAGCCAATAGATTTTGCTATCCTGTCTACAGATACAAGACTGAAACTTGACACCTTACAAACATATTTTTTCAAACATTTTACTGATATGGTATGCAAAACTCCTGGTAATACGAATTATGCAAAGTACCTGAAAAAAACTTTGAAATTTACTAAGAGTGAAGTTACATATCTAGATTCTTTAAGTAAAGATATTCATGATAAGGATTTACCTATTGTCAATGCTTGGAGAGCCGGCATTATCCATGAGTTGAAGTTGACACTAGCTTTTGTGAATTTCTATAGTTCTGGCAAAAATATTTTTGATTTCCCTCAATGTTTATTAGAACAATTTAAGGATATAAATATAGAAAGTATTCCTTTGCGCGATGTAAAACTTCCATATCCAAGTTTTTATTTACATTTTGATTTACAAAGGGACTTTGAGTTAGAACTTGGTCACGTAGCCAACAGTGAACTTTTGTATTAGTTGTCAACAAAAACTAAGGTAATCAATAAATATTACTTGGAAGGAGTATATGTAAAAGAAATAGCTGACGGTGGTCTGGAGTTAACATTAGTCAATCTTTATAGATTACCATCAGATATTATTGAGCGGATTATAGTTAAAAGGCAACAAAAAAATATTGAAGCTCGTAATAATTAACTGAGTTTTTCTCATCTGGAACAACGTTCAGCTTTGCCATCAGCGATCGCGCTCACATCTTCTTGGCCTTATTTCTTCTTCAAGTGTGCAATATCTCTCGTGATGGTGACAGCATGGCTAGGACTTTTCAAGGCTGCTCCCTATAAGAAGTAAATTAAAATAATGAAGAATTTATTAATGTTTATCAAGTCATTAATGACCTCTAAAAATACCTCGTCAACACACCCTAGTTCTATACCTAAACACACCCTTTTCGTTTGCAAATCTTGCCACCGCTCCTCCGAAGAACGGCAAAAAAATCAACCCTGCGATGGTTCTATTTTACTTGACCAACTAAATACTTTATGCAACGAGAAATTCCAACTTGATGAACTTGAAATTCAGCCCGTTGGGTGTTTGTGGGCTTGCAGTCAAGGCTGTGTTGTCGCTGTATCCAGCCATGACAAACCTACTTATCTGTTCGTCAATCTTTCCCAAGAAGATAGCCCAGCAGAATTACTAGATTTTATGCGGTTATATATCAAGAGCCGTAAAGGCACTGTAGTTTGGAAAAAGCTTCCTGCACTGTTACAGTCCGCTATTTTCGCTCAAATTCCACCTGTTGGTAAAGGGACTGGGGACTGGGTACTCGTGACTGGGAATTGGGTGGAAAGCGGAAAAATTATGGAAGGGGCTTTAAACCCCTCCCAAATTTTGCAACCTCCCCCAGTACCCAGTACCCAGTACCCAGTACCGGGAGCGGCGTTCCTCCCCCACCTAAAGGTGGGGGATCAGTGGGGGACTCCTCGCCGCTACCTGTTGAAACCAACATCGGCACGATTGGTAGCATTCTTCAGCAATTCACCCATTACCCTTGGTTTGAGCCTACAAGCCATAATCATGAACCAGGCTTAACAAATGTTTCGCTTCGACAAATTTTGCAAGTCAATCCCGATGTGATTTTCGTGCAAACTTATTCACCTGGAAAAATTCCCTTATCGCAACAACTTCGTCATCATCAAATTTGGCAGCAACTTCAAGCAGTACAAAATCAGAGAGTATATGAAATTGACCAATTATGGCACTCTGGTAACGGGACTCGGATGATTGGTTTAACTCTCGATCAGTTGATGCCCATAATTTATCCTGAGTTTGTCAACAAAATATAATAGCCTGCGATATCTGGGGTTATCTGCATTTCCGTTAATATTACTTGATTTTTAGTAAGTTTATTAATACTATTTCTCAATAGCTTGAGATGTGTCCAACGCAGATATCAACAAGGTGATGATGAAAGTATCAATTTCTTTAAATGATATTCAAGAGTTTTTCCCAGAAATGCAGCGTCAAACTGGATTTTATTATCAATCAATAGCCAAAGAAAAATTTTTAAATTTTTCTAATCAATTAGGTAAAGGTCAGATATATAACTTACATTTACGTGATGGTATTGAACTATATTTACAAGATTGGAACTTAGAAGAAAACTTAATTATCAAAGCAAATACCAAATATTCTTCTTTGGGGTTAGGTTTTTGTCTTTCAGGTAATCTTGAGGCTGAAGTTATAGGTTCAAAAGTTGATTTAAGCTTGACGGCTGGACGTAATTTACTACTTCACAGCAATGCTTATAAAGCAACCATGGAAATTCCGGCGAGACAGAATCTATTTTTAGTAGAGATGAGTATAGATTCGCAAATAATCAAATCTATTGTAGAAGATGAATGTGAGCAAATAGATTATTCTTTACAAAGCTTGATTGAATGTCAAGATTCCAAAATTTATGCTTGGTCAGGTATAACAAATCCTGCCATGAAAATTGCTCTTAACCAAATCATTAACTGTCCTTATAAAAATTTGACAAAACATTTCTACTTAGAAAGTAAAACTTTAGAATTAGTTTCATTGAAATTAGCTGAATTAACTGATAGTAAAACAGAAAATAAAATTTATAAAAAATTACGAGCAGATGAAGTTGAACGAATTTATTTTGCTAGAGACGTTTTAATTAGCAATTTAGAAAATCCACCTTCATTGTTGTCTTTGGCACAGATAGTAGGATTGAACGAACACAAACTAAAACTGGGATTTCGTCAAGTATTTGGTACTACAGCATTCGGTTATTTACATCAATACAAAATGGAGCGATCGCGTCTTTTATTAGAATCGGGTTTAATGAATGTTACAGAAGTTGCATCTGCGGTTGGCTATTCCAATTTTAGTCATTTTACTGCTGCCTTTAAAAGAAAATTTGGTATTAACCCCAGTGCGTTAAAATCACGTTTTTGAAACAGCAGCGTTTTCAAGTTCTTCATTTTGGGGTAATTTTAGATCCGTATAGGGGTAGTCAATAGGGTTTTAGCAATTTAAACTGGCAAACAGAGAGTTTATCTGTGTGTCAAGGTACTCATAATGAAAACTAAAATTAACCAAATATAAATTTTTATGGACAAGACAACAAATAATCAATCAGAAACTGGTGTATGGCAAATAGTTAAGCCAGTAAAAGAACGAATAATTACGGCAATGTCACTGTCGGTTTTGAATACAATCACCACTTTAGCTTCATTATTAACGATTCCTTTGATTGTGGGAGAATTATTATCTGCTAATGTCAATACTCAGCGTCTTTGGTTATTGATTACAGCATCAGTTATTGCTACTTTTATTACTTTTATCTCGCGGGTTTGGGTATTTCGTGTTTCTCATATGGCGGCTTTCAAATTAGAAGAAATTATTCGCATCCAAATTGCCGAACATCTAGCGCGTCTACCCCTGGGTTATGTGGTGACAACTGGCTCTGGCACAATTAAAAAGATTGTCCAAGATGATGTTAAAGAACTCCACACTTTTGTAGCTGATAGTACACCCTTTATTGCCCGTGCTTACAGCGCACCTTTAGTAACTTTAATTGTATTATTTTTGGCGGATTGGCGAATGACATTGGCTACTCTTGCACCTGCGCCCATTGGATTGATATTTATGCGTTTAGCAATGCAAGATCATGCCAGAGAACGCCAAGCTTACGATCAAGCAAATGAGCAAATTAACGGCACAGTAATTGAGTTTGTCCAAGGGATGCAAGTTGTCCGCACTTTTGATGATGGTACAACTTCTTTTATCCGTTACAGTATGTCCTTGGATGATTTTACCCAGCGCGTCAGAGCATGGACAAATAAAACTCAACTTGCTGGTCGTCTGGGCTTTTTAATTATGCATCCTTACCCACTTTACTTTGTGTTGTCACGGTGGGAGCTTGGTTAATGATTCAGGGAACATTGGAATTTCCTACTCTGATATTGTTTTTGCTGTTTTCATCAGGAGTAATGGAAGCTTTATTCCCGATTATGTGGTTGTCTCAGTTCATCAATAAATCAGCCGCCGCCGCCAAGCGTATTGCTAAAGTGCTTGCAGAACCACCGCTCCCTGAACCGGAACATCCCCAGCAACCATCAGATACATCTATCCGCTTTCGTGATGTGACATTCTCCTATGGAGAAGCTAATCATCCAGCCTTAAAGGATGTAAATCTTTACATCAAAGCAGGTACTGTCACAGCCTTGGTAGGGCGATCGGGAGCAGGTAAAAGTACCATTGCTAAGTTAATTCCCCGCTTTTGGGATGTGGATGCAGGAGTAGTAGAAATCGGTTATTTAGATGTGCGCAATATGACTAGTGATACATTAATGTCGCAGGTATCTTTCGTGTTTCAAGATACCTTTTTGTTGGATGACACCATTAGGGCAAATATTCGTTTAGGGCGTTCTCACGCCACAGATGCTGAGGTGGAAGCGGCTGCAAAAGCTGCACAAGCACACGATTTTATTTTGGCATTACCTCAAGGTTACGGTACCATTGCTGGCGAACGTGGCACTCGTTTATCTGGTGGAGAAAAACAAAGAATTACCATTGCCAGAGCTATTTTACAAGATAACCCGATTATCATCCTCGACGAAGCCACAGCCTTTGCTGATCCGGAAAATGAAGCATTAATTCAACAGGCGATCGCTTCCCTAACAATCGGTAAAACCCTAGTAATTGTAGCTCACCGTCTTTCCACAATTATCAACGCTGACCAAATTCTTGTCCTCGACAGTGGACGCATTGTAGAAGGCGGAACACATCAAGAACTTGTGAATGCCAATGGACTCTACGCTCGTTTATGGGATAACCATCGCCGCGCCCAAGAATGGGGACTGAGAAATTCACAACTTCCAATCACCTCCTATTCCTAATAACTTTATATGATTAACAGCTTTCGTCGGATGATGGTAGCATCAGGTTCTTATGCCCCCAATTTACAAGAGTCTCTCACCATCTCTGTCATCGCCTCCATTATTCAAGGCATCATTTTTGCCCTTTTCTTTCCCCTCCTTTCAGCCCTGACAGCAAATCCCATCAACACCAACCGAGTTTGGACATTAGTTGCTGTCATGGCATTTCTCGTCATCATCGAATTTGCCTTACGCTGGCAGGAGCTAAAATTTGGCTGGATTGTTTCCATTGATGCTGCCCATGAAATGCGGTTGAAATTAGGGGAACAATTACGCCGAATACCTCTAGAACAACTTAACCGCCGTCGTTCTGGGGATTTGAACGTAGTTTTAAGCGGTAATGTTACCGATTCTCTACTTTCTATCGGAAATATGGCAACCATCATCATCAAAACAATGGTTGTCCCCGTAGTTATCATCTTTGTTACCTACTTGATTGACTGGCGATTAGCAACTGCGATGCTGCTTACCTTTCCTTTGGCAGTTCCCATTTATCAACGCCAACGGGCTATTGCTGGCTCAGAGTTACGAGAGGTAGCTGTTGCTGATGCCAATAGCGCCTCTCGCATCATCGAAAATGCTCAAGGCTTACCTATACTACGCGCTACCAAACAAGTAGGAAAACAGTCAGGGCGATTGCGTGAGGCAATATCTATCCAGCGTCAAATTCAATCACGCGCCCAGCGTCTCAGTACTATGCCTGCATTACTGATGTCAATGGTAGTGCAAGTGGGGATTATTTTATTATTAGCCTTGGGCGTATTGTACATTCTTCAAGACAGTATAGAGAGTCCGCAAGTCTTCGCCTTAGTTGTAATTGCTACACGTTTTAGTGAACCTATTGCCATCTTTGGCAACCTCACTGCCATCTTTGACTTAATGGAAACCTCTCTAGAAAGAATTGAAGCGTTGATGGCAATTCCACCATTACCGATTTCTCAACCACTAACTACCATAGATAGATTTAACATTACCTTTGATCGTGTCAGTTTTGCTTATGCTGATCAAAATGAATTAGTATTACATGATGTTTCCTTTCATTTACCAGAACGCAGCTTAACAGCATTGGTGGGCAGTTCCGGCAGTGGTAAGACAACGATTACCAAGCTGATTAGTCGATATGCTGATGTCAAAAGTGGTGCTATCAAAATCGGTGGTGTTGATATCCGCAATGTAGATGTCACAGAGTTAATGGGACATATTGCCGTAGTCTTTCAAGATGTTTATTTATTTGATGACAGCATCTTAAATAATATTCGCCTAGCCAAACCCGACGCAACTGATGCGGAAGTGGAAGCAGCAGCACGGGCGGCTAACTGTCATGAATTCGTTTCTCGTCTACCCAATGGGTATAACACCAAAGTTGGTGAAGTTGGCGGGGCGCTGTCTGGCGGTGAGAAACAGCGAATTTCTATCGCCCGCGCTATTCTCAAGGATGCACCAATTGTTCTCCTTGATGAACCAACCTCAGCTTTAGATACGGAAAGTGAGATCGCAGTACAAAGAGCAATTGATCAACTTGTGGAAAATAAAACGGTTGTGGTGATTGCTCATCGACTTTCCACTGTGACTGGTGCAGATCAGATTTTGGTGTTAGAAGCTGGAAGAATAGTCGAACGTGGCAACTATGAGGAGTTAATTTCGAGTGCTGGACGCTATGCACAGCTTTGGCAAGCACAGCAACAATCTCGAACATGGAAAGTTTAACAGTTAACAGTTAAAGGTTATTATTTCTACCTTATTCCTTGAGATTGCAAAAGTTCACTGATCCAATTCCAACTTTCTTGTGAAAGAGCAGGTATAGGTTGTTGAGTATAATCAATAACTAAATTATAATTCCCTTCATAGTACAATCATTAATTAAAGGTTGTATTTCTAACAATGGTTCTGTATCGTCTTTACGTAAAGGTAAGAAGAAAGAAGGGATAGGATTTTGTAAATCAGAAGAGCCGAATTCTCTAACTCGCAAATTAACTTAGTGTTCACGGTTATTCGTCCATAATTCAATTTTGTCTTATGTTTTCCTTAGAAATTGGCGTATTGTCAGTAATCACATCAGGTAGTTGAGTTTCTAATAAACGTAGCGGTTGATATAAATAAAAGCCAACTGTGGCCAACATAGTTAGTATTCCCATAAGAATAAATAATAGGGCAATGCCGTATCCTTTCCCTACACCAATAATCTGTCCAAGGTTTCCGGCTAATAACCCTCCCGGAACAAGTAAAGGTTCAAAGACTTGATCGGCTAAGGGGCCTGCCACAAGACTAGCAAGCGGCAGAGATCCCCAAGTAAGCATACGCCGCAAAGCAAACACTCGTCCCTGGACAGCAAGCTCAACTTTGCTTTGCCAAATAGCTTGATCGCAACTGTTGACAATGGGGAAGCCGAAGAAGTAGGTAAACGCAGCTGCAAAGAAAACTGGTGCAGCAGGTTTAATTCCAGCCATGACAATAGATAACCCACCCAACAGGGTAAAGCCGAGTACAGCATGAATACGTCGCCGTGAACCACCCCAAAAGCTCATCACACAACTGCCGAGGAGCATACCACTGCCACCAATTGATAGTACAGTGCCTAAGACAGTAGTGGAAGTAAAAGATAGAACTAAAGGTGTAATCAGTACGTTGACAGTTCCTACCAAAAAATTTTTGATAGTAAAAAATATCAACAATGCCAGTAGTCCTGGTCGAGTAGTGATGTATGTCCAGCCATCCACCGCCTCCCGTAGCAGAGATTTGTTTTTCTCTTCATCTGTGATAGTAATTTTGATTTTAGGGAATCGAACGAGCATCTGCGTGGCGATCGCAAAAACAAAACTCACACTATCCAGCAATATCACACCTTGAAGATTGATTGAGACCACTAGTATTCCTGCTAAGGCTGGTGCAATTAACCGTGATACTGCTTCTGCAAACTGTACCATTCCATTAGCACGCCCTAAGTGCTGTTTAGGAACGAGTAATGTTGTGACAGCAGCATAAGCAGGCCACTGGAAGGCACTGAACATTGAACTGATGGCAACAACAAGGTAAATTTGCCAAACTTGGAGTTTACCCAGCCACAGCAACATGACAATTATCAGACTACCTAAACCTGCTCCAGCATCACTAAAAACCATCAGCCAGCGTCGATCCCATCTGTCTACTAAAACGCCGGCTAGCGGTGCTATTAAAAGACCCGGTAGTAATGAAAATAAAGAAATGAGTGCATACTGTGTAACCGATCCAGTTCTTTGATAAACCCAAACTCCCAGTGCAAAGCCTGTGAGACTCGAACCCAGCAGTGAAACTAGTTGCCCAAACCAAATGAAAGTAAAAACTCTCATATTTCGGGCTACAGTATGTTGCGCCATTTAATTCTCCTGGATTAATCTCGATCGAGATAATGTCTCAACTGTTCTAGGAGAGTTTGAACGTGAGGTTTGGTAAGTATTGTGTAGTGTGTCCCTGGTACATTTACAACCTCTACTGATTCTAGGGAAAGTTCATCCCAACCCAAGGTTTGGTTTTGTGGTTCTTGATTAAAGTTATTTTCACTGGCTCTAAAAAGAACTATGCGCTGCGGATAAACTTGCGGCACATAATTTAATATGGCTTGGATGTTATTCTGGAAAACTTGCAGAAGATTACTAAGTTGCTGCTGTCCAACATCTGGAGGGAAAAGATTAGCTATCTTTGCTTGTTCTAAGAAATATTGCAATTGCTCATCTGGCTTTAATTGCTGAAGTTGTTGCTCAGAAATGGCCAAATTTCTACCAGTTAAACTAGCCATATCATGAGCCAGTTGGAATAGCATTTTGGCATCGTTATACTCACTAATATTTGTCGGCTTGTTTTGAGGAATTGGTGCTAGGCTATCGAACAAAGCTAGTAAATCAACTCGATCGCCCTGCTGATGTAACTGCTGTGCTATTTCAAAAGCGATCGCACCACCCATAGACCAACCTCCCAAAAGATAAGGGCCTGTTGGTTGGATAGTATGTATAAATTGAATATAGTAAGCAGCTATATCTTCAATGCGGTTGTAAGGCTGTTGTTCTCCATCTAAACCCAATGCTTGCAGTCCGTAAATTGGTCGGTCTGGTTGCAGATGACGGGCTAATTCGTAGTAGCAAAGCACATTACCACCAGCTGGATGCAAACAAAAGAAAGGTCTTTTGGAACCGTGAGGTTGAAGAGGTATTAAAGGATTGTGAGTGTTTACATCAGACTGCTGGCGTAAAATACTCGCTAATTTTTCAATTGTGATTCCTTGAAAGAGGATAGATAAAGGCAGATCTTGATTTAATTTAGTCCGAATCTGTGCCATCAAACGCACAGCCGCCAGCGAATGACCTCCCAAGTCAAAGAAGTTCTCCGTCACACCAACGGGGTGAATATCTAAAATGTCTTCCCAAATTTGGGCGAGTTGAAGTTCTAAACTATCACGGGGAAAAATCAAAGTTTCTGTAAAACGAGAACGTATTTGCTGAGGGGCGGGTAATGCTTGATAATCTACCTTGCCATTAGGTGTCAGTGGTAGTGCTTCTAGAGTGACAAAATTCACAGGAATCATGTACTCAGGCAATTTTTCTCGTAGATAGCTGGTTATTTCTAGAATCCATTCTGAAGTTAATTTGCTCTGGCTGTGCAAGGGTTTGTTAGCATAGGCATCTAATGACTGTTGAGGATTAGTGGCGATCGCACCAAATCCAGGAACAAGATTTGTAGAATTATCTGAGTATCGGCAAAACAGTACATCGTAACTACCATCAATAGCAGCGTTAGCCCAACTGATATCTACTGTATACGGTAAATCTTGGCTCAAAGTCCAAAATTCTTCAGGATCAACACCTAATGGTGAAAAATTTGACTGCAAGGCTTGTTTGAGTTCACCAATAGTTTGTATTCCTGAATCTTGTCTCAGTAATTCTACTGCTTTTGCCGCTGTTTCTACACGAGCATTGGGTATACTTCGTAGCCCTAGTGTTGCTGGTGCGCTAGACTTTAATAACTGACGTACAGCAGTTAACGTGAGTTTTTCCTCATGCCAATTTAACCACAAACTATCCGCAGTTAAATTTACTTCTGCTTTGATATGAAGAATCACATCGTAATGAAATTTTGTCAGCTCATTGTGATATTTACCACGTTTAGGCGAAATCTGTACATAACTAATTTCTGGCAGATATTTTTGTAGCTCGATGAAGAAGCCTGGATTGATAATTAATTCCTTCTCAGCAGATAATTGTTCTTGCACCCGTTGGTAAAGTTGTGCTGTACTCCATGCAGGCGGAACTCGATCTAACTGCACCCAGGTGTGAAAAGCTTCTAAAAGTGGCAAACTGCGTACACCACCCAGAAAAATATATCCTCCTGGCTGGACAACCTTGACAGCACTTTGTAAAACATCGATAAAATATTCAATGGTAGGAAAATTCTGCACAACTTCATTTAAAATAATGGTGTCAAACTGTTCGGTTGCTATGTCTTGAAAGTTGTGCGCTGCTCTATGCAAAAATGAAACTTTAGCAAGAATATCTGGTTGATGGATTGCCAATTGCTGCTGAGTGTAACGCAAAGCTACATCTGAGATATCTGTACCACAATAATGCGTGCAGTGAGGAGCTATCCGCAACAAAATCACACCAGTACCACAGCCAATCTCTAATACCCTTTTAGGTTGCACAACTGAGAGGATACGTTGTGCTGTGCTGTCTGCATATTCAATTATCTCTGCTTCCGGTAGCGGCTGATTAGTATCACTGCTAATCCATGATCTGAGGCTAATTGTAGAGTCTAGCTGAGAAAAGCTGTGATTTTGACTGTAAATTTCGTCATAAACTGTTTGATAGTTGGCAATATGCTGCTGTTCTAAAATTGTTTCTTGAAAGTCAAGGTGTTGGGATGATGGTACTATATATGCGACTAAACGAGGGTCGCCTTGTACCTGCCTAGAAACTACCGCCACTTCCCGAATCGCTGGGTGTTCTTCTAGTACCGCCTCAATCTCACCAAGTTCGATACGAAAACCACGAATTTTGACTTGGCGATCACTCCGACCTAAAAATTCAATGTTACCATCAGGACGATAACGAGCTAAATCTCCTGTTTTGTACAAACGTGCGCCTGGTTCATCGCTAAAGAAATTGGGGATAAATTTCTCTGCTGTTAGCTGAGGTTTACCGAGATAACCTCTAGCGATTCCGTCACCACCAATGTACAGTTCACCAGTCACACCCACAGGAACAAGTTTCCCATCAGAATTAAGGATATAAATTTGTGTATTAGGAATAGGACGACCAATAGGTATACTAATTCCTGTTTCGGGCCAAGAGCAATTGTAGACGCTACTCCAAACTGTTGCCTCTGTCGGGCCATATTCATTATATAAAGATGCGGTTTTCAGCAATTCAAAGTGAGATTGAACTAATTTTTTCGGGCAAGGCTCTCCCGCTACAATTACTGTATGTAGTGAAGTTAGTTGTGCAATTTCGGCTTGTTCTAATATCAGGGCATATAGAGAAGGAAGAGAAAGCAAATGAGAAATTTGATATTGAGATATTAATTTAACCAACTTTCGCATTTCTTTTTCTTCACCGACTTGGGGAAGATAAAGAGTTCCTCCACAACATAAAGTCCAAAATATTCCCGCGACTGAACTATCAAAAGCAAAGGAGGACAGCAAGAGAAAATTCACATCATATTCTGGATAATAATTCATCCTCGCTATAGTGGAGTGAATTAAATTCTTGTGAATTATTTCTACACCTTTGGGAATGCCTGTAGAGCCAGAAGTATAGATGATATATGCTAAGTTATCTGATGTGATTTCACATTCAGGATGAGCATCACTGTGTTGTGCAATTGCCTCCCAATCGGTATCTATGCAGATGATTTTTATATTGTGGTGGGAGAATTTCGGCAGTAAATGTTTTTGCGTTAATAATACTGCTATTTTAGCATCTTGCAACATGAAATTTAATCGCTGTTGTGGATAACTCGGATCGAGCGGGACATAAGCTCCACCAGCTTTGAGGATTCCTAAAATACCGACTAACATTTGCGGGGTACGCTCTACGCAAATTCCCACCAAAGTTTCAGTAACTACGCCCAAATCTTGCAAAAAATTGGCTAATTGGTTAGCACTACTATTAAGCTGTACATAAGTTAATTGTTGATGTTCACTGGCGACAGCTAGATTGTCTGGTACTCTAGTTACTTGTTGGGCAAATAGTTGATGAATGTAATTGTATTGGGGATAATTAATTTGTTGCCCAGTAGATATGGCTAATAATTGTTGTTTTTCCTCTTCATTAACTGTCTGATTAGCAACTTCAGCTAATTGATAATTTGCTGTTGCTTCTTTCGCCATCACAGCCAAAGTCTGAGCATATTTGTCACCTATTTTCTCTATTTGTTGCTCAGAAAACTCAGAGGTATTACACATTAAAAATAATTGTAGTTGAGATGAGAAAACATCAGAACTAAATTCAGCAGACAGGGCAAAATCTGTCATTGCAAAACCCTGGGTGTCTATTATCTGTAAACCACTGAGTTGTTGCAGACGTTCGTAGACATGAAAGCGCGTGAAGTTTACCGATGTTTCTGCTAGACGCTGATTCCCTAAATCGATTTGCATCTGAGCTAATGGATACAATCTGTGGGGTAATAACTCTTTCTCAACTGCAAAAGTTTGTTGTACTAAGTCTATCCAAGTACCACCGGAAAGTTTCATCCGTAGTGGTAGGGGAGTGAGAAAAAGTCCTAAACTCCAATCACTATCAGTTGTTTCTGGGCGGCCATGAGATGCCATAATTGTTACCACATCTGATTGACCACTCAACAGACTAAGTACATATATATGTGCAGCGACTAATACACTCTTGAGCGAAACTTTAGCTATTTGCGCCAGTTGTTGCAATCCATTTGAGGTTTCATCAATAATGGGAACGGGGAATGCAATAATAGCCGAGGTTGTGGCAGACTTAGGCTGATACTCGCGTGGTATCCTAGTCATGATGCAGCCCTTGAGCTTTTGATTCCAATAGTCTTGAGATTCCTGTGACTGGAGGGCTGTTTGTTGTAAAGCGACAAAATCTCGAAAAGCTATCCCTGGTGCTAATTTAACAGTGGGTGTTTCTCCTTGCAACAAACTAAAGTAGTTTTCAAATAACTCCGTCAGCATTGTAGCGACACTCCAGCCATCAAGAATCGCATGATGTTCGCTAAAGTTAAACTGAAAAGTTTGGCTGCTGCGACGATAAATATGAAAGCGTAATAGTGGTGGAGATGTCCAATCAAATTTATGGCGTTTTTGGGCTTCTAACTGAGCATTTAATATCTCTTCTTGTTCAACAATCGAGAGGTGAGATAAATCTTCTACTTGCAAAGCGACAGTCACATTTTTATGCACCAACTGTAACGGTTGACTAAAGTTACTCAAATCAAACGAAGTCCGCAAGACCGGATGGCGATGAATCAATTGCTGTGCGGCTGTCTGAAAATGTTGCGGGGCAAAGGGAGCTTGTATGTGTAAACTCGCAACATTATGATAAATAGGTGTATCAGTATCATACTCATTATGAAAGAGCATCCCCATCTGAAGCATAGTTAAGGGATAGGCATCTTCTATATTTTCCGATAACTGCGATCGCTCTTGTTCACTGATTAAGCTAAATGCTGCAATTGATTGTGTGGTAGCCTGGGGATTTTCTTCTATAACTACATCTGCAATCAGTTCGTGAATTGTCTGATGTTGAAACATCTGTTGCAAGGAGAAATACAATCCACGTTCTTGAGCCAGAGAACGCACTTGAATGCTGCGAATCGAATCCCCCCCCAAAGCAAAAAAGTGATCATAAATGCCGATTTCTGCAAAACCCAGCACTTGTGACCAAATTTCGGCTAATATCCTTTCTGCAGGAGTGCGGGGGGAGACAAAAGCAGTGTCTAATTCTGGTCTGCTGGTGGTTGGTTCTGGTAATGCTTGATGGTCTAGCTTACCATTGGCTGTTAAAGGTAAAGCTTCCACAACCACAAACACTGATGGCAGCGTATAATCAGGCAGTTGTTTTTTGAGGAAGTTTCGCAGTTGGCTAGTTGTAGCAGTCTGCTGATGGCGGAAAACCACATAAGCGACTAGATATTTCTCTCCAGATGAGGTTTCCTTCGCCAGTACCGCCGTTTCCTGGACGGCTGGGTGTTGAGTTAATATCCCTGCAATCTCCCCTAATTCAATGCGAAAGCCGCGAATCTTTACCTGATGGTCGATGCGTCCCAAGTATTCAATATCACCATTGGGTAAGTAACGAGCTAAATCACCAGACTTATAAATTCGTACATCTGGCTGATTGTTAAAAGGATGAGGTATAAATTTTTCGGTGGTTAAATCCGGGCGGTTCAGATAACCTGTGGCTAAACCTCCACCACCAATGTACATCTCACCGGAAACGCCAATAGGTACAAGTTGCTGATATTGATCTAATATGTATACTTGCAAGTCAGGGATAGGACGACCAATTACACTCCCTGGGTTAACTTGCAAGTCTGCCATTGTGATGGGACGATAGGTGACATGGACAGTTGTTTCTGTAATGCCATACATATTTACCAACTGCGGATACTGATCGCCATGTCGCTCAAACCAGGGTTGCAAGCTGGAGATTTCTAAAGCTTCTCCACCGAAAATTACCAAACGCAAGGCTAATTGATGATTTAAAGACTCTTCGGCTTGTATTAGTTGGCGGAAGGCTGAGGGAGTTTGATTGAGTACCGTTACGTTTTGTTTACACAACAATTGATAAAAAGCTTCTGGCGATCTACTCAGCCAATAAGGTACTATGACTAACTTTCCACCATGCAACAAAGCCCCCCAAAGTTCCCAGACTGAGAAGTCAAAAGCAATGGAATGAAATAGCGTCCACACATCCCGTTGATTAAACTCAAACCAGAGTTGCACAGCCTCAAATAGACGCGTGACATTTTGATGAGGGACTAATACACCTTTGGGTTGACCAGTAGAACCGGAGGTGTAAATAATATAAGCTAAGTTATCCACGGTAGCAGTACAGACGGGATTAGCTTGATTTTCATGAGCAATGATTTGCCAATCTCTATCTAGGGAAACGACCGGAACCTGATGCGGCGGTAAGACTTCCAATAATTGCTGCTGAGTGAGCAAGACTTCTAATTGAGCATCTTGGATAATAAAAGCGAGGCGTTCTTGGGGATAGCTGGGGTCAAGGGGTATATAAGCTGCGCCTGCTTTGAGGATACCGAGAATACCTACTATCATCCACAAGGAACGCTCGACACAGATACCCACCTTCACCCCTGGTTTGACACCAAGGGAACGCAGGTAATGTGCTAGTTGGTTTGCTTGTTGATTGAGAGCTTGGTAAGTTAGCTGTTGATCTTCAAAAACAACTGCGATCGCTTCTGGTGTCTGTTGTGCAGATTGTTCAAATAGTTGATGAATACAATAGTGCTGCGGATAGCTAATTTCTGGATGATTCCATTCATATAAAAGTTGATGTTGTTCAGCCGCACTTAAGAGAGGTAGATTAGTAAGATGCTGGTCAGGGTTAACTGCAATACCACCGACTAAAGTTTGAAAATGTCTGACCATTTGCGTAATTGTCGCCGCATCAAATAGGTCTGTACTGTACTCTAGGCAACCATTTAGACCTTGTGAGGTTTCCGATAGTATCAAGGTTAAATCAAACTTGGCGATCGCAGTATTAATCTCTAACAGACTTAACTTTAAGTCACCCAATTCCCCAAGCGACGTAGACCGATTTTCCAGCACAAACATCACTTGTATCAATGGATTTCTGCTTAAATCCCTCTCTGGCTGTAGTTCTGCGGCTAACTGCTCAAAGGGAATATCTTGGTGTGCATAGGCTGTTGATGCCTGTTCATGTACCCTAGCAATTAGTTCCCGAAAACTGGGATTACCCGACACATCAGTACGCAGCACCAAAGTATTGACAAAAAAGCCAATTAACCCTTCAGTTTCAGCACGGTTGCGGTTAGCAATAGGAGAACCCAGCAGTATGTCTTCCTGTCCTGTATAGCGATAAAGCAAAGTTTTGAACGCCGCCAACAGGGTAACAAACAAAGTAGTTCCCTCTGTTTGACTCAGCGTCTTGAAGGCTTCCGTCACCTCAGCAGATAAAGAAAAAGATTGCGTAGCACCCCGAAACGTCTGAATCGCTGGGCGAGGACGGTCAGTAGGTAGTTCTAGTACAGGTGGGTGGTTTCCTAGCTTTTCTCGCCAAAATGCTAATTGATTTGCGAGAACTTCTCCTTGCAAGTATTGACTTTGCCAAAGCGCGAAATCTGCATACTGAATAGGTAATTCGGCTAGGGGAGAAGGTTGATCACCGCAAAATGCTTCATACAACACCATTACTTCCCGAATCAAGACATCTATTGACCAACCATCAGCAACGATGTGATGAATGGTCAATAATAGTACATATTCAGTTACATCTAACTGTAATAAAGTTGTTCTTAGCAGTGGCGTTTGTGTCAAGTCAAAGGGCTTTTCTGCTTCTTCTTTTATTAATCGAGTAACTTCAGTTTGACGTTTAGCATCAGGTAAATCCTGTAAATTTACCACAGACAAGGGTATGCTAACAGTTGGATTAATTATCTGAATTGGTTTACCATTGACAGTAACAAAACTAGTGCGTAAAATTTCATGTCGTCGCGCAATTTCATTAAATGTTTGTGTCAATGCCGCAATATTCAAACTTCCCTGAACGCCTATAGCAGCAGGCATATTATAAACAGAACTATCAGGGTTTAACTGATTCAAAAACCACAGCCTCTGCTGGGCAAAAGACAACTGACAATGGCTTTGTTCTATTCTTTTCGGAATGGTTCTCTGTTCTGGTTTACTAATTCCTCTTTTCTTAAGTAAAAGCTGTAAAAGTTCGTACTGTTCTGGTGAAATATCGCCGAGGTTTTCAGAAAAATTACTCATAATTAAATTAATATCTATAAACTTTATTTTGTAATTAAAACACTATCTGATACAGGAGTAATCGATTGATAATCTCGACTAACAATAAACTCTGGCCTTTGATTCGGAATGCTGACAGGGATATTGTCAACGCTGTTATAAGTAATAATCACCACACTCCGAGAAAAGGGAGAGATATTACTAGGTGAAGCATGAACAATATTACTATCAAAAAATAACGCAGAACCAGCTAATGCTTTGATAGCTAAAATTCCATATTTATTAACTAAATTAGCAACAGTATGACAATTTAAAGAATAAGTTAAATTATTAGAAAAATTTGCAGACCATTGAGTTTTATTCTGCTCTTTAGTATCTGTAGTATTTTGGGAAACAACATCAATCATTCCCTCTTGATGCGAACCAGGAATAAAAAATAGCGGCCCGTTAAATTCATTCATATCATCCAGAAAAATCACAACATTCGTCACTCTATTAGTTGGCATTCCATCTTCTTTCCGCCAAAAAATATAATCTTGATGCCATTGCCAAACATCACCACTAAACGCCGCCTTAATATTAATTTTGAATTGATAGACATAAACCTGACTATTTAAAATTTGCATTGCAGGCTCAACCAAACGAGAAATTTGTGAGAGATTTTGAAAAACATGACTATTAGTATGAGAACCGTGAATAGAGCGAATAGTTGTTTTATCATTCTCTAAAACTGTGTAATCAGCATTTCCCGCCAAGAGATGAGCCTGTTCAGTTTTCATTCTTTCCACTTCTAAAGCAGAAAAATAATCTGGTAATAAGATAAAACCCTTCTCTTGGTATTCCTTTAACTGCGCTTGTGTCAAAATCATATAGCAATCCTATCTGAGTTGTGAAACAGTATTCTTTTTAACGAACCACAAAGGACGCAAAGGACACAAAGAAGGAGAGGAAGCAAAAGAAAGGGAATTTCATAAATGGTTTAGAACTGCTATAGTCATTTCCCTAATAAATTAATCCTCAGTCAAAAACTCCGCGTAACTCTGCGTGTACTTCGCGCGACGGCAGTCGCTACAACGGGGGGAACCCCCGCAACGCGCTGCCTCCCCTCTGCGTTTAAAGAAAATTACTTATCAAGCATCTTCCTCACCTCCTCCGGTGAAAACTGTTGAATTTCTATCAATATTTGAGCAATATTTTCCACAACATCACCTCCACCTAATTGCTGTGTAATCACCTCTAATAACCCTGCAACCGTAGGTGTTTCAAATAGTTGAGACAGCGATAACTCTACCTGAAAAATCTTATTCAGCTTAAAGAAAACTTGAGTAGCTAACAGCGAGTGTCCACCCAATGCAAAGAAATTATCATAGATACCGATTTGATTAATACTAAGTGTTTGTTTCCAGATATTTGCAATCACCTTCTCAGCCGCGGTGCGTGGTGCTATAAAGTTAGCCTTAAAGAGATAATCATCTAAATTGATATTCAGTAATACTTGACGATCTATTTTTCCATTTGGTGTTAAAGGTAGTGATTTTAGGAAAATAAAAGCCGATGGAATCATGTACTCTGGTAGCTTTTGTTGTAATAAGTTATGAAAATTACTTGTGGCTTCCTGGAGTGCTTGATTAGATACAATATAAGCAATCAAACGCTGCTGATTTTTGGTATCTGCTTGAGCCAAAAGAACTGCTTTATTTACATCGGGATGCTGATTTAATACAGCTTCAATCTCTCCCAATTCAATCCGAAAACCTCTAACTTTAACTTGGTGGTCGATGCGTCCTAGATATTCAATATTCCCATCTAATAAATAGCGTGCTAAATCTCCAGTTTTATAGAGACGGCTACCAGTTTCTTTACTAAATGGGTCAGGAATAAATCTCTCATTGGTCAAATCTGGTCGGTTCAAATAACCTCGTGCTAAAGAAACTCCCCCAATATAAAGTTCACCAATAACGCCAATGGGAACTGGATTTAGGTGTGAATCTAGGATGTGAATTTGCGTGTTCGCAATCGGAGTACCAATAGGTGGATGATATGACCATTTATCAGGATTTGGACTTAATTTTAAGGCAGTTACTACATGAGTTTCTGAAGGGCCATAATGATTATGCAGAGAACAATGTTTTAAGGCTTTAAAGAAGTTGATGATAGGTTTAGTAATTTTTAATTGCTCACCTGTGGTTGTAACTTCTTGCAAGTATTGGAACATTTCAATATGCAAGGGAGCAACACCAAATTCACCAACAAACTCAGCTAATTGTTGTAAGACAACAACCGGGATGATTACCTTTTCAATGGACTGTGCAGAAATATATTTGCCTAACTTAATAACATCAACTCTTAATTCTTCAGATGCAATAAATAATGTTCCACCACTGAGCCAAGTGGCAAATATTTCATGAAAACTAGCATCAAAACTTAGCGAAGCAAATTGAAGGGTACGAACTCCAGTTAATAAAGTTGAATTATGCCATTGTAGAAGATTGATTAAAGGACGATGAGCTAAACTTATACCTTTAGGTTTACCAGTTGAGCCAGAAGTGTAAATTATATATGCTAGGTTATCTGCTGTTACTTGATTAGCTAGATTTTCTGAATTTTGAGATTTGATAAGTTCTCTATCTCTATCTAAGCAAATAATATGCAGTGCATCTTGAGTAATACCCTCAACTAACTTTTTGTGTGTCAGTAGCACAGATATTTGCGTATCTGCTAACATAAACGCTAGTCGTTCTTGTGGATAGGTGGGATCTAATGGTACGTAAGCACCTCCAGCTTTGAGAATGGCTAATAAACCTACCACCATGTCTAAAGAACGTTCTAAGTAAATACCTACAGGTACATCTGCTGTTACTCCCAAAGCTTGGAGATAATGCGCTAGTTGATTCGCTTGACAATTTAATTCTCTGTAGGTAAGTTGTTGGTCTTGAAATACTACCGCAATTTTGTCTGGTGTTTGTTCTACCTGGGTTGCAAATAACTGATGAATGCACTTATATTGGGAATATTCTGTTTGAGTATTATTCCAGTTTGTGAGTAGTTGTTTTTCAATGGGGCTTAAAATTGGTAATTGACTAATTGCTATATTTGATTGATGAATAATGTTGGTTAATAATGTTTGAAACTGACCTGCTAATATTGCAATGCTATCTGCTGAAAATAAGGTGGAGTTATAGTAAAACTCTGTAGTAATCGTATCTGCTTGCTCAAGACAAGAAAGTTTAATTTTAAATGGTTCTAAGCAAATATATTTCTGAGCTATTGTCAATAAAATTCCGTTATTAGGATAATCTGGCTGTAGCTGTTCAAATTCAAAGCAAAATAATGACGGACGCTCCTCAATATTCTCTAATTCTGGAAATATTTGCTCCCAACTAAAGTAATCTTGTCTAGCATGAACTTCAGTAGTTGATTGGGCGATCGCTTGCAAAGCTTGGTAAAAGTTATAATCATTTTCTAAATGAAAATGAATTGGTAAGTATTTCGCAAACAAACCCAATGCTGCTTGCAAAGTTTCATGGGAGCGACCATCAAAAAGGACTGCGATCGCAATATCTACTTGTTGGATAAGACGAGACAGTAAAATCGCAAAACAAGTTAATAAAAATTCAGATATTGAAGTTTTATATTCTTGTACAAAAGCTTTAATTTGCGCTACTAGATCAGGACAAAGTTGGATAGCTAGAGATTGCGGTTGAAACTCTGATTTAACAGTAGCTTGAGTTTCTAAAGGCAGTTTTAAACTAAGAAACTTATCAATTTCATGTTCTTGCCAATATTCTCTGCCTATATCTGTTTCTGCTATAATTTCATTCTGCCAAGCCGAAAATTGGGCATATTGTATAGGTGATTCATTTACATCATAATGTGCAGTTTGAGAGTAAAAATTGCTAATTTCTTGTACTAAGTTATTCAGGGTTTTGCTATCAGCACAAAGGGCAGGAAGTGTTAAAATTAATGTATGTTGTTGTGGCGAGAGAGATAGCAGATGGCAACGCATCACAGTCTCAGACTGCAAGTTAAAATAATAGTTTTTTTCTGCCTCAAATAATTCTGTAATTCTATCCTGCTGCTGTTCCGAAGCTAAACTCGTCAAATCAATTTCTTGCCAGCATATATGGGGTCTATCGCATATACATTGAATAGGAAATTTAAAGTTGGGTATTCTGTGAAACCTTGTACGAAGAATTTCATATTTATCAATCAATTTATCGCAAGCTGCTTTGAGAATTGCAACATCAAGGTTTCCTGTTATGGAAATAGCAATTTCGATTCTGTAAGCCGAGCTATTTTGCTGCAATAGCCAAAGGCGTTTCTGTTGTGGTGAAAGTTCAAATCCTTCAATAATATTTAGCATATTAATTTTGTATAGTTAAAATCCAGTATTCACCAAAATTACGAATTACGAATTACGAATTAATAATTACTATTAAGGCTTACATCCAAAAGCCAAAAAACCTGTAATGGCGCAAAAAAATCGACCAGCTTGACTTGCTGCTTCCAAATTAGTAATCCAATTAGCGGCTTCTGCGATTGAGATCAAACCTGCTTGTTGGGCTTTCATCGCTGCATTGATTACTCCCAAATGTTTATCTGCTAAGGCGCAGTCAGTCAAAATTAAAGTATAGGTATTAACATTGATTTTGTGTAACCCAACTTCTTGAAAAAGCGCAGGTAATTGTCGTCCTATCCAGCCGTTAACGCAACTATCACAATGAAAGTTTAATATCTTGCGAGTTAAAGCGCGATCGCCTGTATCAATGACCAAAGTTTCCCAATCAGGTTCAGAAACAACAACTCGTCCACCGGAACGGGTGACGCGCACTATTTCCGCTAAAGCTTGGCGGGGATTTAGCAAATGTTGGAAAGTGCGATCACTACGACAACCATCAAATGTATGATCAGGAAAGTCTAGCTTTTCCGCATCGCCTACATAATATGCAACAGGTAAACCCAAGTTTGCGGATCGGCTTTGGGCTTCTTTCACCATTGTCTCACTGCGATCAATTCCGACTACTTCGCCAGCATTTCCGACTTTGACAGCAAGCGATCGCACATCATCACCTATTCCACAGCCTACATCAAGAATGCGATCGCCTGCTTGTATTTCTAAACGCGTAAATGTTTGTTGTTTGTAAGCCTGAATAGAATTTAAGCTACTGATAGCATCTAAATAAGATACAAAATCTTGGGGATTTGCAGTATCATCAACTTTACTAAAGCCAGCTATATTTTGCTTTTTCATATAGTTATAACTCACATAAAATTTCTCTCAAACTCTTATTTCTCTGTGGACTCTGCGCCTCTGTGGTTCGTTCTTGTTATAACAGTCCTAAATCATTCTTAAAATTCTTTTCCTTTTCTTTCTTCTTCTTTGTGTACTTTGCGTTCTTTGCGGTTAGTTAAAAAATTTTTCACAATTCATTTAAGATTTCTATAAATCCTAATGTTCTTGTGTAAAAGCCTCTCCCATCGCCACCAAAATTTTGCGTTTACCCACAAACGGATTGCGACCATGCGCTACTAACATATTGTCAAGTAATAATACATCTCCTTGCTGCCAAGGAAACTTTACAGATACTTGCTGATAAACTTCCCGAATTTCATCTAATACTGAATTTTCTATCGGAGAACCATCACCATAATAAGTATTGCGGGGAATATCTGACTCCTTAAATAGTTCTAACAGTGCTTCACGTACCTCTAAATCTAAATTTGAAATATGGAATAAATGTGCCTGATTAAACCACACCATTTCTTGAGTTTTTGGATGTATTGCCACACTCGGACGTATCTGACGAGTTCTGAGGCGGTTTTCATCTATCCATTCAAATTCCATCGGGGCTTGACGACAATAATCTTCAACCACAGATTTATCATTAGTCTGAAATGCTTCTTGCCAAGAAAGGTCTATACCATTGCCATAATTACGAACATACATCACTTGTTTTTCGATAAATTTATCTTTAATTCTCGGATTAATTTTTGCTAAAAACTGCCGACAATCTGCAATAGGAGTTTCACCGCCATATACTGCTGTTTCTGCACAGTAAAAACAAATTTTTAGAGGCCAAGTATAAGCATAGGAAAACTCATTATGCAAAGCAATATGTTCGTGGGCAGGATATTCAGTTGATGTGTAAATATTTCCACCTAAATCTGTTCGCGGCGTTGAACGTTCTCGGTATTCTAGTAATTCTGGAGAAATCACTCTCATGAACTTTTCAAATACCGATGTTGAGCTAATTTCAAAATTCCTAAATAAAATTGCTCCATGCTTTAAAAGCTTTTGTTCAATAAAATCTAAATTATTCTGACTCCATGCAACTAAATCTATATTGTCTCCCACTGGTTGAATAACTAGAGGTATTGTCTTATCTGAGAGCAAATAATTTACTTTTACCAAACTGCCAAAAGATAATCTGAAAATCTGTGGTTTGATAGTGGCTAATTTTTGGAAATTATTTGTTTGACGTTCTTGCAGTTCTTGATTCTTTTGATTTTTTTCATTATCCTGAATTTTATCTATTAACTCATTTAATTTTAAAATTGGTGCATTCACCATATTTACTAACAGGTAGCGTAAATTTTCTAATATCCTATTAATTTTGTTTTTACGAAAGCAACGAACATCATAACTAGCTTTTAAACATAACTCCACACCTGGAATTACATTAATACTCAGGGGATAATTAGTCGAGTCTTCTGTATGAATTTTGCTAATTGTAAGGCTGCTAATTTCTGCCTGTAAAACATCTAGAAAAGTATTTTGAAAAATCAAAAGACTATCAAATAAAGCTACACTTGGCGGTACATCACTCCAACTTTGAATTTGTACGAGTGGGGTATATTCATATTCATGTAATTGAATCTGTTGACTTTGGATATTTTGCAGCCAAGTTAATAATGAATCTTCTGGAGATACCTGCACTCTTGCGGGTAAAGTATTCACAAAAATTCCCACTGTAGATTCAACTCCAGTCATACTAACTGGGCGACCCGACATGACTTTTCCCATCAGCACATCTTGATTACCGCTATAATAACTAAGCAGTAATGCCCATGCTCCTAATACTAAATTACTCGCAGTCAAATGGTATTTTCGAGCAAAAGTATTTATTGATGCTGTATCACTTGCAGATAAATAAATTGCTTGATGCTGATAAGATGTTGGCTGATTTATCTGATTCCTAATATTTTTATACAAAGGTGTTGGTGTCGTAAAACCTTGTAAAGTTTGTCGCCAAAAAGTTTCAGTTTGAGCAATATCTTGTTGCTTCAACCATGTAATATAGTCTCGAAAAGGCGGACTGGCTGCTATGTCAAGTTGTTTACCATGACAAAAAGCTTCATAAAAAGCAAACACTTCTTTTTGCAGAATCACACCAGACCAGCCATCTAATACTAAGTGATGACTAGTCCAAACTAATTGATAACTTTCGGCAGCAATTTTAATAATAGTTAACCGAATGAGTGGCGGTTTAGCTAAGTCAAAGCCGCGCATTTTATCAGCTAGACAATAATCTTTTAGACGTGCGTGTTGATTTGCAATATCAAGTTCACACCAATCGTATTTGGCAATTTCTAGTTTTACCTCACGGTAAACAATTTGAACTGGCTTTTCTAGTCCTTCCCATACAAAACCTGTCCGCAAAGCAGAATGTCGGTTGACAACTTCTTGCCAAGCCTGTTCAAAGGCTAATAAATTTAGATTACCTTGTAAAATACAAGTTGTTTGGCTAAGATATACACCAGAATCAGGCGCAGACAGTACGTGAAATAGTATGCCTTGCTGAGTAGGTGAAAGGGTGTAAATATCTACAATATTTTCAGCTTCCATATTTAATTTTGATGCTTTTTGAGAATTTGACTCAGTTCTGTTTGGCTCAATTCCGCTTCGGAAAATTTTGCTGTTTCTGTAGTAGTTAAAGGCTGTTGTTTTGTATTAAATGAACTTGTATCTGCTACTGTTGCTAGTTCGGCAATTGTGGGATGGTCAAAAATTTGATTGATGGTGAATTTAATACCTAATTTCATTGCTCTGGCAGCAATTTTAATACTTTGAATTGAGTCACCACCCACTTCAATGAAATTGTCATAAATACCAACTTGCTGGAGTTTTAAGACATCAGCCCAGATATTAGCTAATGTTCCCTCAACTGCTGTGCGGGGTGCGACATAATTGGTTTGTAATTTTGTCGCTTCTTCTTGTATTAACATTTCCAGAAGTTGGCGTTTTTCTGGGGAAAGTTGATTAATCTGATTTAAAATATCTTCGTTCATATCAATATAGTAATTTAGTTTGATTTTTGAAATTATCTTTACAGACTGGGAGTAGGGAGTGGGCAATAGAGAGTAGGAAAAAGAATTTTTTGGGGTGTACTATATTTTTCTCAGAAATCCAATCTAGTCCTATATATATAGTTAGGGTTTATTCACGCAGAGGCGCGGAGGCGCGAAGAAAACTCAATTAGGTTGATGATTTTTTTGAGACAGGAGGGTTTTTACTTCGGCTTCTGAAAGTGAATTGAGTTTTTTGAGAAGTTCAGTTAAAAGTTCGTTGTTGGGTTGTAATTGCTCTGGTGCGGGTAGCTTTTGGCGGTCAATTTTACCGTTGGGGGTTAGTGGGAGTGTATCTATTTGCAGAATGACTGAGGGAATCATGTAATTTGGTAGTTTGGTTTGTAAGAAAGAGCGTAGTTCTTGCGTCAAAGAATTTTGTGGTTGAGATGGGACAATATAAGCTACCAACTGCTGATTTTCTGAGTCGCTATTTCTCGCTATAACTATTGCTTGTTTAACATGGGGGTGCTGTTGTAATACTGCTTCAATTTCCCCTAGTTCAATACGATACCCTCTAAGTTTAATTTGATGATCGATACGTCCGATAAACTCAATGTTGCCATTACTGAGGTAACGTGCTTGATCTCCGGTTTTATATAGGCGTGCGTTTGGTTGTTTACTAAAGGAGTGGGGAATGAATTTTTCAGTGGTTAATTCTGGACGGTTGAGATATCCTTTACTCACGCCAAAACCACCGATGTAAATTTCCCCAGGTGTTCCGATTGGTACTGGTTGGAGATGAGAATTGAGTATATAAATTTGGGTATTGCCAATGGGACGACCAATAGGAATAGAATTGTTGTCTAAATCGTGGTGAGAACAGTTATAAACACTACTCCAAACGGTGGTTTCTGTTGGGCCATATTCGTTGAATAGATATGTATTTTGTAGTAATTTTTGATGATTTTTAACTAACTCGATGCTACAGGGTTCTCCAGCTACAATTACAGTTTGGAGCGATATTAATTGCTGGGTTTCTATATGCGCTAACAGGGAGTTATACAGTGAAGGTACACTCAACCAATGTGTGATTTGATGTTGCTCAATTAGTTGCGCTAACTGCCAAATATCTCGTTGCCAACCATCTTTAATTAAAATTAATTTACCACCTTGGCATAATGTCCAAAAAATAACGGCAACAGAACTATCAAAAGCGAAGGATGGAATTAATAAAAAGCTGCTAATTGGTGTTTGATAGTAGGCTATACGGGCGTTGGTGGAGTGGACTAAGTTTTGGTGTGTAACTAACACTCCCTTGGGATTACCTGTGGAACCGGAGGTGTAGATTACATAGGCGAGATTTTCTCTTGTTGTTCTACAAACGGGGTTGTCATCACTATTGTTGGCGATAATATCCCATTCAGAATCTAAGCAGAGAGTATGTGCTATATAATTCGGTATTTTTGGCAATAATTGGGATTGAGTGAGCAAAAATGATACTTGAGCATCTTCTAATATAAAGGCGAGATGCTCTGAAGGATAAGTGGGGTCAAGCGGTAAATAAGCTCCTCCGGCTTTGAGGATTCCCAATATTCCCACGATCGCTTCTAAAGAACGTTCGATATAAAGAGCTACTAGCGTATCCGCACAAACTCTGAGACGCTGTAAGTGATTTGCTAGTAAATTAGCTCGTCGGTTGAGTTCTTGGTAGGTTAATTGTTCATTTTCATATACTAGGGCGATCGCATCGGGGTTACGTACAACTTGCGCCTCAAATTGTTGATGGATACACAAGTTTTCAGGATAGGCGATCGCAGTTTCATTCCACTCTACTAGTATTTGCTGCTGTTGTGCGGCAGTCAGCAAACATTGTTCTTCATGGCGCTTAAATGGCTGTGTGGCCATTGCTATCAAGGTTTCGCTGTAACAGCTACCAATGGCAGCTAATTGAGTGCTGCTGATTTCTGCCATTTTGCATTCTAAGTCAAGTTGGATGTGGTCAGTAATATGGTTGCGATTAAACTCTACTCTTAAGGTAAAGTTACTTTCACCAAAACCTTGACCCCCAATAATTTCTAACCCTGATAAATCTTGCAGACGTTGATAAACATGAAAGTGTGTATAATTGAACACTGTTTCTAATAGAGGTTGCAGTGGCTGGCGAGTGCCAAATTTTTGCAACTCTGAATAGGGATAGTGTCTGTAGGGTAATAACTCTTGTTCGGCTGCAAAAGCTTGCTGTACTAAGTCAATCCAAGTTCCTGCTTTTAGTTGTAGCCGTAGAGGTATGGTATTGATAAAAGTTCCGAGAGTTTTTTCTCCGTCAGCTTCCTCTAACCGACTGTTAGATTCTAATCCTGTTAACACATCCTCATCGCCAATTAATAAACTCATCACTTTCAAATGTGCAGCTAACAAGACATTTTTTAGAGGAACTTCGGCGAGTCGCGCTAGTTGCTTGAGTCCATGAGAAACTTGAGGAGAAATCGGTACATCCAACACACCAACTTGAACATTTTTTGTTGAGTTAGTCTTATCCCAACGAGGGATTTGCTTAATCACTAACCCTTGTAATTTTTGCTGCCAATAGTTTTGATATTCTGGAGATTGCAAAATCTGACTTTCGACAGCGACAAAATCCCGATAGGAAATTGTTGGTGGTGATTCTATCTGATTTTCTTCTCCATTCAACAGAGCATGATAACGCTGTAACAATTCTGTTAAGAGAGAAGCATTACTCCAGCCATCTAAAATTGAGTTGTGCCAACTTAAAGTGAGACAGAAGGTTTCATCTGTCAAACGATGAATATACAGGCGCATCAATGGTGGACAAGACAAGTCAAAACGCTGATGTTTTTCAATTTCAATCCAAGATGCGATCGCCTGTGTTTGTGCTGCTGGTAATAATGAGCGCAAATCCTCTACCACCACAGGTATATAAGCACTTTGATGAACGAGTTGCAGAGGCTCATCAAAGTTAATCAAATCAAAAGAGGTACGCAAAATTGGATGGCGAATTACAAGCTTTTGTATCGCTATTTGTAATAAATCTAAGTCAAAATAAACCCGTATATAATATTGAAAAATATCATGATACATCAAGGATTCCAAGTTGTACTGGCTATGAAAAATGATGCCAGTCTGAACCCTGGTTAAAGGATAAGCATCTTCTATATCATTGGGTAGTTTATCTCTTTCATCTGCGGATATTAGGCTAAAGGTTGCGGTTTTCTCTGTTAATAAAATATTGGGTTGATTCAGAGAAATTGCTGTTAATAATTTGTAGATAGTTTGATGTTGAAAAACCTGCGCTACAGAGAACTTTAACCCTCTTTCTTGGGCTTTCGCCACAACTTGAATACTGCGGATAGAATCTCCTCCCAACTCAAAGAAGTTGTCGTGAATCCCTACTTGTTCAATTCCCAAAACTTCGCTCCAGATTTGCGCCAATGTCTTTTCATGTAGAGTGTGAGGAGGGACGAAAGCTTTTTCTAAATTAGGTCTATCTTGACTGGGATGTGGTAGAGATTTTTTATCTAATTTGCCATTTGGTGTGACAGGAAGTGCATCAAGCATGATGAACGCCGCCGGAATCATATAATCGGGTAGTTTTTCACCTAAGAAGCGGCGTAATTCAGTAGTATTGGGTGCAGGTTGATGACGACAAACGCAATAGGCGATGAGTTGCTTTGTTGTTGATTCAACTAGCAGTTCCTCGGTTAATTCCCCTTTGAGAAAGTTTCGTAAATCCGTAATTTCTGAGTTATTTTCTGGAGGATTCAGCACAACTTGGCGTTTTACAGCCGATGTTTCCCGCATCACAACAACGGCTTCCCGCACAGATGGATGTTGCGTCAAGACTGACTCAATTTCTGTCAACTCAATGCGGAAACCACGCAGCTTAACTTGGTCATCCAGTCTTCCTAGATACTCAATACTACCGTCTGTATGGTAGCGTGCTAAGTCACCAGTTTTGTACAAGCGATTGTTTGAGTCACTACTAAAAGGATTGACAATGAATTTCTCGGCTGTGAGTTCTGGTTGGTTGAGATAACCCCTAGCTACACCTACTCCGCCAATGTGTAGTTCGCCTGGAACACCAATAGGAACTGGTTGTAAATGCTTATCTAGTATATAGATTTGCGTGTTGGCGATCGCTCGTCCTATGGGGACAATGTTTTTACTAGAATGGCGATTGCAATTCCAAAATGTGACATCAATTGCGGCTTCTGTGGGGCCATACAAATTATGCAATTCTGCATCCAAGCGCCTAAAAAATTGCTCTTGCAGTTGCACAGGTAATATTTCCCCGCTACAAATCACTCGCCGCAAGCATTTACACGCCTCAACGCTGGGTTCTGCTAAAAATACTTGCAGCATTGAAGGTACAAAATGAATCGTGGTAATTTGCTGCTCTTGTATTAATTTAACTAAGTAAGCACTATCTTGATGCCCTCCTGGTCGAGCCATCACTAAACAAGCCCCGGTAGTCAAAGGCCAGAAAAACTCCCAAATCGACACATCAAAACTAAAAGGTGTTTTTTGTAACACTCTATCTACTATGGTCAATTGGTAAGCTTCCTGCATCCAAGTTAGGCGATTGCAAATTCCGCGATGGGTGTTCATTACCCCCTTTGGTCTGCCAGTTGAGCCGGATGTATAAATTACATAAGCTAGGTTGTGAGTTGTTACCTCGCTCACTGGGTTAACAATACTTTCACTAGCCCAAACTTCATTGTCTTTATCCAGACAAACCACCGTTGCTTGATGTTCGGGTAAAATGGCTAAAAATTTCTCTTGGGTCAACAATACCCCAACTTGAGCATCTTGGAGCATAAAAGCCAGACGTTCTCGCGGATAGCTGGGATCTAGAGGTAAATACGCCCCTCCCGCTTTGAGAATCGCTAAAATACTGACTACCATCTGGGGCGATCGCTCTAAGTAAACACCAACTAACACCTCTGGCTTGACTCCCAAACCTTGGAGATAATGTGCTAATTGGTTAGCCTGTTGATTCAATTGTTTGTAAGTAATTTCTTCTTGCTCAAAAACCACTGCTACCGCATCCGGTGTCTTCTCGACTTGGGTGACAAATTGCTGATGCAAACAAATACTGTCGTAATCTTTCTGAGTAGCATTCCACTCTAGTAGTAATTGCTGCTGTTCTTGCTGAGTCAAAATTGGCAGCATACCTACAGGCTGGCTAGGGTCAACAATGATACTTTCTAGTAATGTCTGGAAATGCCCAGCCATGCGGGTAATAGTGGCTGCATCAAATAAATCTGCGTTGTATTCCCAAGAAGTGGATAGCACACCATTGACTTGCGCGATCGCCAAGGTGAGGTCAAACTGAGCTATTCGCTTGGACAGTGCGAAAGATTCTAACTCTAGTTCCCCTAATTTTAATCTTGCGCCCCCTTCTCCTAAAGCAAAGCCCCCTAATCCTTCGTTATTCAGCAAGTGTGCTTTCTGAAAGACAAACATCACTTGAAATATGGGTGAGCGACTGGGATCGCGTGTGGGCTGTAGTTGCTCAACTAACCGTGCAAAGGGATAATCTTGGTAAGTTAACGCATCCAAAACAAGCGATCGCACTTGTTGTAAAAACTGCTCAAAGGTGGGATTATCAGCGAAATTTGCCCGCAATACTACCGGATTGACAAAATAACCTACTAAGGAGGCAAAATCAGCCCGACTTCTACCTGTAGTTGGCGAACCGACTAATAAATCTTTTTGGCCTGTATAGCGATACAGTAAGACTTGAAAAACTGCCAACATAGTCATATACAGCGTGGCTTGATGCTGTTGGCTGAAGTTTTGCAGTTTATTTGTTAGTTCTTGACTGAGTTGCCAACTTACACTATCACCTCTATAGGTTTGCACGGGCGGCCGCATCCGGTCAGTAGGCACATTCATCACTGGTAGTTCTCCTGCTAGTTGCTGTTCCCAATAAGCTTGCAGTTTTTCTCCTTGAGAACTAGCGATCGTTTTGGCTATAGTGCTTACATAGTCAGCATATTGCCATGGTCGAGGCGGGAGGGTAAGGGGTGTATTGCTGATTTCGGCTTGGTAAAGTTTTCCCAACTCATCTACTAATATCGTCAGACTCCAAAAGTCAGCAATGATGTGGTGAACAACTAGCAGCAAGATATGTTCTTGAGGTGAGCGAGCAAATAAACTCACCCGCATCAAAGGGTCTTGCTCTAGATTGAAGGGACGGTATGCTATTTCTAGTAAGCGATCGCTCAAGTATGTCTCATCCCATGTTGTCGCATCTTGTTGTTGCCAACAAACTTCTACTTGCTGACAAACTCTTTGTCTTGGTTGTCCATCAATAGTTGTGAAACTTGTACGCAAAGCCGGATGACGAGCAACTAAAATTTGCCATGCTCGGTGGAATGCGGCAATATTTAACTCACCATGAATCCGCGCCGCCCTAGCAATGTTGTAAGCAGAATTTTCTGGTGCTAGTTGTTGTAAAAAGTAAAGAGCTTGCTGACCGTAAGTGAGGGGATACTCAGACGAATGAGATTTTTGTACTGGTTCGTCAATTGAATGGGAGCTTAATTTGTCGAGTATTGCCGTTGCTAATTGGTTAATACTTACATCTGCCAAAAAGTCTGTAACTGCCAAAACTACACCGAATTTCGTCTCGATGGTGTGCTGGAGTTCAATGGCCATGAGAGAATCTATACCGCAAGTGCTTAAAGGCTGTTGTGGTTGAATGTGCAATTGCTCTATTTTCAGAATTTGAGCAACTTGCTGTTGCAGGTACGATATTAGCTGTGGCTGTTCTGAGATAATTTCGTCTGCTACACTTACACCAGTCTCGCCTTCTAAAATTCTACTGGTAATAGTCTCCCAACTTCCTGCTAAAAATTTCGCCCGACAAGCATAACGCTGAATCTTCCCACTAGAAGTTCTCAAAATGCTTCCCGGTTTGAGCAACAGTACCCCATACAGTTGTAGTTCATGATTGACCGCGACAGCCGCACGGATTGTTGCAATTACCTCGTCTACATCCATTTTTCGGAGGTGACTGCGCTTGACTTCTTGAGCAATTACCAGTCTTTCTTCCCCATCCACATCAACCGAAAAGGCTGCCCCACCGTGAAGTTCTAGGGATGGATGGCTCTGCTGGACTGTATTTTCAATGTCTTGGGGATAATAGTTTCTGCCGCGAATGACGATCAGATCCTTGAGACGACCAGTGATGAATAATTCACCATTCTGCAAAAATCCCAAGTCCCCTGTACGCAGAAACGGCCCTTCTTTGGTGTCTTTTGTATAGGCTTTAAAGGTGGACTCTGTTTGCTCTGGCTGATGCCAATAGCCTTGAGCCACACTCGCTCCCGCCACCCAAATTTCACCAACTTGGCGATCGCTACAAGTAGTCAAGGTCTGGGGATCGACAATAGCAATTTTCAAATCTTCTAAGGGTTGACCGCAACCTACCAATGTCTGTGTGCCTATTTCTCCCGCTTTAGCTGGAACTATCTGATTTTGCGCCAGAGCCTCTGATTGGACTGACTGTAATATTGGTGGAGTTGTTTTACAGCCTCCAGAAACAATCAATGTGGTTTCTGCCATCCCGTAACAGGGATAAAATGCTTCGCGGCGAAAGCCACATTCGGCAAAGGTGACAGCAAATTTTTCTAGTGTTTCCGCACGAATTGGTTCCGCACCGTTAAAAGCGACTTCCCAGCTACTCAAATCTAAGTTAGCTCGTTGTTCGGCTGTAATTTTTCGCACACACAAATCATAGGCAAAATTCGGGCCGCCGCTAGTTGTGGCGCGATACTGAGAAATTGCTTGTAGCCAGCGTACAGGTTTTTGCAAAAATGCCACTGGAGACATGAGAATGCAAGATATCCCCAAATATAGAGGCTGGAGCATATTCCCCACTAAACCCATGTCATGAAACAGTGGTAGCCAACCCACAAAGATGGTTTCTGTTGTGTGCTGCATAGCCTGTTTAATCAAAAGTTCGTTATGCAGCAAATTCCCATGACTCACCATTACGCCTTTTGGTGTACCTGTAGAGCCGGAAGTGTATTGTAAAAAGGCCAGGGTGTCTCTATCTATAGATGGCTGTTGCCATGAATTTGACCAGTCATCAACCATCATGTTATCTGTGGTTAACAACCGCAGAGTTTTGAATGTTGGATGCTGCTGTAAGTGTGACAAGACTGTTGTTGTAGTCAGTGCAACTGTTGAATCTGCATCAGTGGCGATCGCACTCAGTCGAGACAAGGATTGGTTTGGACGCGGTGGATAAGCCGGAATTGCCATCGCTCCTGCATATAAACACCCAAAAAATGCCGTAATAAATTCTAAACCTGGTGGATATAGTAGTAAAATCCGTTCTCCTTTTTTGACTCCACAAGCTTGTAATAAGCCAGCAATACTCTGAGCTTGAGTGTCTAGTTCGCCATAAGTTAAAGATTGGACTTCAACCTCTCCATCTAATAGAAAACAATAGGCTTGTTGTTCCGGTTGCTTTTGCGATCGCCAACGGATAATTTCCAGCAAACTCAAAAACTCTACTGATTTTTCAGAAAGGTTGTTATCCATTGATACCACTCCATGACCTGATTATTTTTGTGGAGTAAAACTGTTCATGCTTACAAATTAGGTTTTTGCGAAAATCATCAAATTGCATTTGATAATTCCATCGTGTTTACCAGTAGCATTTTTCATGCTGCTATACTGATTTTTGATTATGAAAATTTTTCTATCCCCAAAATTGCTATTTCTTAACTAATTAAGAATTAATTAAGTCAAACTTTCACTCAAACACTTTTTAACGCAGCAGATTAATTAGCTAGATGGAGTTGGAAATTTAGTATTGTAGCTGTTATTTGCTTGATAATGATAATGTTTATCATCTAATATTTGTTTTTGTCAAATATAAAAAAATGTTTCAAATTGAGTACAAAATAAAATAGTATGCTGCTCCACTAATGTGGATATTTTGGATAGAAAATAATGTTAGATAAATTTTAATTAATTTGACATAGTGTCTAATTTTAAGAAATTTATCTAATAAATTAATTCAGAACTCAAATTTCACTTGTAACTTGGTTTATTAGAGACTGATTTAATAAATAAAAACTGGACTGCTTGACTTTTATTATTAAATTGGTATTGTAAGAATGATTATCTTTATTTGCCCTTGCTACCTAAAAAAAGATTTTGAATGTAAAAAAAATTTGGCTAAATTAACAATACTGTTTTAATAAATCAATCATAATCAAAACTGATTTATGTCCTAGTTGTTAATTATCAGAAAATTTTAAAAAAATTTAAATTTGTTGTGTTCTAGATTAAATTTTTCATTTTTACTTATAGTCTAGAGTGTGTGAGAATGATTATCATACACAACTAGTTCAGAGTCAAGCGTATTGTGATCGCGTGCAGCTGAATTGGTATTGATTTCATAAAACTTTGGTGTGGAGTAAAGCCTTGAAACGAAGACAACGTGCATATTGGGGAATTTTAGGAACTATCTTTGTATTAGGTACTCAACCTGCAAACGCACAAGTAGAGAAAAAGCTTGATGGGATCAGCCCAGATTTGGCAAAGGATACAGAAGTACTGATCGCACAGATTCCTCAACTCAGTGATATTCAACTTCCTCACACGAACATCAAAGGACTGTTAGCGCAGGAGCAACAACAAAATGCAGCAGTCACAGTTATCACGGGGATACGTCTGAACTCAACTGCTAACGGTTTAGAAGTCATTTTAGAAACTCCCACATCAGACAAACTACAAACCACAACTCAGAATGAGGGGAATAACTTTATTGCAGATATATCTAACGCTCAACTGCGTCTGACAACTGGTGATTCCTTCCGCCAAGAAAAACCAGTTTCGGGAATTGCAGAAGTTATAGTCACCAATCAAGATGCTAATAGTATTCGCGTCGTAGTGGTGGGTGAATCCAGTCTTCCGAAAGTTGAGTTGTTTGATGACGATGCAGGTTTAGTTTTTGGTGTGACACCAGATGCGACTCCTACACAACCACCACCACAAACACCGGATACTCAAAAACCTAGTAGTGAAGCACCACCTACTGAACCATCGGCGCAAGAGAAAGAACCGATTGAATTAGTAGTGACAGGAGAACAGGATGGGTATAGTGTTCCTAGTGCAACAACAGCAACCAAGATAGAAGCTCCACTCAGGGACATTCCGCAATCAATTCAGGTAGTTCCCCGCCAGGTAATTGAAGACAGACAAATAGTTCGGATTGGTGAAACTATCGAAAATGTGAGTGGAGTTCAGGAACTACCAGGATACGGTGGTTCAACTTCCTTGACGGGTTACTACTTTCGCGGTCTTTCGTTGGCTTATCAGAGTCTTCGCAATGGCTTCCGAGATATTGGAGTTATTGGAGGTCGTGATATCGCCAATATTGAGCGAGTGGAGTTTTTCAAAGGGCCAGCATCCGTCCTGTATGGAGGGCGTTTTTCTTTAGGTGGATTAACCAACACCGTCACCAAGAAGCCCCTAGAAGAGCCTTATTACAACATTGGTGCGACTATTGGCAGTTATGATTTTTATCGTCCGACGATTGATATCAGTGGCCCCTTAACCAGCGATCGCTCTTTGTTATATCGTCTGAATTTAGCCTATCAAAATTCCGGTAGTTTCCGCGATTTTAATGAGAATGAAAGTTTCTTCGTTGCACCTGCTCTCACCTGGAAAATTAGTCCTAGAACCAATATTACGGTAGAGCTAGAACAACAAAACTATAACTACGTCTTCGATTATAACTTCCCGCCAGAACGTGAAGTTTTTCAACTACCAATTAGTAGATTTTTGGGCGAACCAAATTTTAATGATGCCACTTTTAATTCAACATCAGTCAGCTATAACTTTGAGCATAAATTTAGTGATGACTGGAAGTTTCGCCAAGGCTTTAGTGCCATTATGGTCAATGGTGATACAAGTCAAGTAGAACTATTCGAGCCTCTAGGCGATGACCGCAGAACATTACCACGCTCACCATTGAGAACAGAAGAAAAACAAGAAGATTACGTCCTCCAAAATGAAATATTTGGAGAATTTAACACAGGTTCTATCAAACACAAAATTCTGGTAGGGCTGGAACTATCACGTTGGGGATATGATTTTAATTACTTCCGAGGAACACTAGATCCAATCGATATTTTTAATCCCCAATATGGCGCACAAGCCACAAGCTTTGAGCAAGAATTACATCGCAAACAAAGTTCAGATAACTTGGGGGTTTATCTACAAGACTTCATCGAGATTTCACAAAATTTGAAACTATTAGCTGGTGTCAGATTTGATATTAATGATGTCTCTGTAGTCAACAAAATTACTAATACAAATATTAACCAGCAAACAACTACCCGCTTTTCGCCACGAGTCGGGATAGTTTATCAACCAAGTTCCACAACATCACTGTATTTTAATTGGGCTAATTCCTTTAACCCACAATTTTTTAGAGTGAGTCGTACAGGTGAGCAGTTTCCACCGACAACAGGGGAACAGTTTGAAGTAGGGATTAAACAAGATTTCTTGAACAATCGCCTCTCCACCACCTTAGCACTGTATCAAATTACGCAACAGAATGTGTTAACAAGTGATCCAGTAGACCCTAGATTTAGTATCGCTACAGGTGAACAAAAAAGTCGTGGTGTGGAATTAGATATTGCGGGAAAAATACTACCAGGCTGGAAAATTATTGCTAACTATGCTTATGCAAATGGTTTTGTAAGTAGAGATAATACAATTCCTGAAGGCGATCGCATTGCTGGTATCCCAGCCCACAGTGCAAGTTTGTGGACTACCTATGAATTACAAAAAGGGAATTTACAAGGATTAGGGTTTGGTTTAGGACTTGTATATGCGTCTGAACGAGAAGTACAACTACCAAATACCTTCACTCTTCCTTCCTATGTGCGAGTCGATGCAGCTTTATCCTACCGTCGGGAGAATTTCAAAGTTGGACTAAATTTCCGCAATCTGTTTGATACTAAGTATTACAACACCGATACCTTCTACATTTATCCTCAAGCACCTTTGACGGTACTGGGAACAGTGTCAGTGCAATTTTAATATGAAACACATCAAGGTACTATTTGGCATCATCCTCTTACAAATCTTGGTGGGTTGTAATATAGCTACACCTAACCAAATAGCTAACAATCCTTCTCACTCAAAAAAGCAAATTGTGATTGCTTTGGGGTGGGGAGATTCACCAACAGGGTTTGATCCGATATTGGGTTGGGGTTATCATGACCCTCCTTTGTTCCAAAGTACCTTGCTACGTCGGGACGAAAATCTGAAATTAGTCAATGATTTGGCTACAAGTTATACATTGAGTCCTGATAAAAAAGTCTGGAGGTTTAAAATCCGTCAAGATGTCCGGTTTTCTGATGGTCAGCCGCTAACAGCAGCAGATGTAGCCTATACATTTAATCAAGCCAAGGCTAGTCCAGGGCTAACCGACGTAACAAATTTGGATAAAGCCGTAGCGAAGAGTGCTTATGAGGTAGAACTACATCTCAAGCAGCCGCAAATTACTTTTATTAATCGCATCGCCCAATTGGGAATTGTACCCAAATATCGCCATAATCAAAACTATGGTCGAAATCCCATTGGTTCGGGCCCCTATCGTTTGGTGCAATGGGATGAAGGTCAACAAATGATTGTTGAAGCTAATCCCTATTACTACGGTGAACAACCAGAAATCAAAAGAATTGTATTTTTATTTACTAAAGGAGATGCTGTATTTGCGGCTGCTAAAGCTGGAAAATTGGACTTAGCGCAAATTCCACCTTTTTTAGCCAAGCAGTCAGTAACAGGAATGGATCTGTATGCAATGAACAGCAATAGTCGTGTAGGCTTGATGTTTCCTTATGTTCCCAATACAGGACGCAAAACTGCTGAAGGAAATCCTATTGGTAATAATGTCACAGCAGACCGAGCAATTCGGCAAGCGGTGAATTATGCGATTAATCGTCAAGCTTTGGTGACAGGTATTTTAGAAGGTTATGGATCGGCTGCTTACGGTGCAGCCAGTAAATTACCTTGGGATCAACCACAAGCGGCGATCGCAGACGCAAACCCCGACAAAGCAAAACAAATTTTAGCCAACGGTGGTTGGCAAGATAGGAACGGGGATGGGGTATTAGAAAAAGCAGGGATGAAAGCAGAATTTACGATTCTCTACCCTGTTAGTAATCCTACTTCTCAAGGTCTGGCATTAGCGATCGCCCAAATGCTGAAGCCAGTAGGTATCAAAGTTAACGTTGAGGGTAAAAGTTGGGAAGATATTTCACGGCAAATGCACCAAGATGTGGGACTTTTCCCTTGGGGAATATACGACCCAATGGAGTTATACATTCTTTACCACAGTTCGGCGGCGGAGGGAAACTGGCGTAACTCCGGTTACTATTCTAATCCCCAGGTTGACCAAGCACTCGACCAAGCAATGGCAGCAGCATCAGAAACAGCAGCTTTGCCGTTTTGGAAACTGGCGCAATGGAATGGTGAAACTGGGACAATCACTATAGGAGATGCAGCATCAGCTTGGCTAGTTAACCTGGATCAAATTTATCTTGTGAGTTCTTGTTTAGACATTGGTAGACCAACTCAGAGTAGTAATTACACTGGCTCAATTATGGTCAATATTACTAAGTGGAAGTGGGTATGTAATTAGGGACTTCCAATCAAAAAATATATTATCAATTTGAGGGCAAGGGCGCAGGGGAGAAAGTGGTTTTGAAGTAGATAAATTGGACAGTTTATTTTCTGGAAGTCCCTTAGCAACTTATCCTAATAGGAGATAAAAATGTGAACCAAATTTTTTTATTTATACTCAAAAAACTCTTACATTTATGTTTACTTTTGCTTGCTGTTTCGGTGTGTAGCTTTGTCTTGTTGAGTTTTTCCCCAATCGATCCCATAAATGCTTATGTGGGGGCAGATATTTCTCGCATTGGCACAGAACAGCGAGAATTAATTGCCAGACAATGGGGATTAGATCAATCGATGACTACCCGCTTTTTTCTCTGGTTACAACAATTTATCCAAGGAAATTTAGGCACTTCTATAATTTTTAATCAATCAGTCTCAGATGTCATTGCGACTCGCTTCCAAACATCTTTAGCATTAATGGCATTAGCGTGGTTAATATCCGGTTTTTTGGGAATTACTTTAGGTATTTTGGCAGGAGTAAATGCAGGTTCAATAGTAGATAGAATAATTCGCTTTTATGCCTATACTTTGGCATCTAGTCCGACTTTTTGGATTGGGTTGCTGCTGCTTAATTTATTGGCTGTGCAATGGCAAATAACTCCGATTTGTTGTGCTGCACCTATTGGTGTTTTGCTAGAAGATGTGACATTTGGGCAACGCTTACATCATCTATTTTTACCAGCTTTAACTTTAAGCTTGATTGGTATTGCGAGTATTGCCTTGCACACCCGCGAAAAGCTCATTGAAATTCTTCACAGCAACTATGCTTTATTTGCTTTTGCTCAAGGTGAAACGAAAATGGGTTTTATTATCCATCATGGGTTGCGGAATATTGCACTACCAGCCATTACATTGCAATTTGCTAGTTTGAGCGAATTATTTGGCGGTTCTGTCCTAGCGGAAAGAGTATTTGGATACCCAGGATTAGGTGATGCTACTACACAGGCAGCCATGCGGAGTGATGTGCCATTACTAGTGGGAATTGTGTTGTTTAGTGCTTTATTTGTTTTCACAGGTAACTTTTTAGCTGATCTGGCTTATCAGCTAATCGATCCTCGTATCCGTATTGGAAAATCTGCATCATGAAATTCCCAGTGGTTGTTTCTCACCCGCAAAAGTTTTGGTATAAATTGTCTAGCTTTTTGGGCAATCGTCGCCGTCAGACATTGGCGATCGCAGCACTATGCACAATCACATTGATCGCTTTACTATTAAGTACCCACATCATTGGTACAGATGGTTTGGAAATTGCCCTCCCAAAACGCAACTTAGCACCTTCACTAGCTCATCCCTTTGGTACAGATTGGTTAGGTAGAGATATGCTGACTCGCACTCTCCACGGTTTGAGTTTGAGCTTATGGGTGGGGTTACTGACAGCCACAGTCAGCGCAGTTATAGGTTTAATCTTAGGAACACTTTCTGCAACTTTAGGCGGCAAAGCAGATGCAGTAATTGTTTGGGTAATTGATGTATTTTTTAGTTTGCCCCACTTAGTATTAATTATTTTAGTGGCTTTTGCTATGGGCGGTGGTACGCAGGGCTTAATTATTGCGATCGCCTTAACTCATTGGCCTAGTCTAGCTCGACTGTTACGAGCAGAAGTTTTACAACTCAAGAGTGCAGCTTATGTGCAATTATCTGCCAAACTCGGTCGCTCTTCACTGTGGATTGCTCGTCACCACATCCTACCCCATCTCATACCCCAATTTATTGTCGGGCTGATATTACTCTTCCCCCATGCGATTTTACATGAGGCAGGTCTGACTTTTTTGGGATTGGGGCTTTCAGCACAAACCCCTGCTATTGGCATTATTCTCTCAGAATCGATGCGCTACTTATCGGCTGGATATTGGTGGTTAGCTGTGTTACCAGGAGCAGTTTTACTCATAGCTGTGCAAACTTTTGATATTTTTGGGCAAAGTCTACGCGCTTTATTAGACCCAAAGACTAGCCAGGGGTAGTGATTAAAATATGCTATCAGTGAAAAATCTCAGTGTCACTTTTACAATGTATGATGTGGGTTTAACCCAGAAGCAGTTAACTGTAATTACTGACTTGGATTTAGAGGTTAATGCTGGTGAAGTAGTTGCGGTTGTTGGTTCTAGTGGCTCAGGAAAAAGTCTACTCGCTCATGCCATCTTAGGTATATTACCGCACAACGCCCAAGTAACAGGACAGATAATATTTCAGGGAGAACCGTTAACTGTAGAACGTCAGGCGCAGTTGCGGGGAAAGCAAATTGCCCTGATTCCCCAGTCAGTCAGTTATCTTGACCCTTTGATGCGTGTTGGTTCTCAAGTGCAGCGAGCAGGTATTTTGAGTGGATTACCGAAAACAAAAGCTGAGAATACAGTTAAGCAAGTATTTGACCGCTATGGGTTAGCTACAGCGGTAAAACAGCAGTATCCTTTTCAAATTTCTGGAGGCATGGCGCGACGAGTGCTAGTTGCTACAGCAGCAATAGGGTGTGCTGAGTTATTAATTGCGGATGAACCTACTCCTGGGCTGCACTCAGAGGTTGTAGTCGAGACTTTGAATCATCTGCGGGAACTGGCCAATGAGGGTAAAGGTGTAATTTTAATTACCCACGACTTAGAAGCAGCGTTGCAAGTGGCGGATAAAGTGGCTGTGTTTTATGCGGGGACGACTCTGGAAGTGGCAAATGCTGTTGATTTCACTACAGGAAATTTGCGTCATCCCTACACTCAGGCTTTGTGGCGATCGCTTCCGCAAAATGAGTTTATCCCTGTTCCCGGTAGCCAACCCAGCCCAGAAGCCTTACCTGTTGGTTGTTTATTTGGCGATCGCTGTCCCCTAGCAACACAGGCTTGCTTGGAAGCTAGACCCCAAGTTCGGATAATACGGGGCGCACCCGTGAGGTGTATTCATGTTGAAGGCTGAACATTTATCTTTTCGTTACCATTCTCAGCAAAGGTGGATTTTGCAAGATTTTGGTTTGGAATTAGCCAGAGGCGAAGTTGTGGGTTTGACTGGGGCAAGTGGTTTGGGTAAAACCACAATTGGTAAACTCCTAGCGGGATATCTACAACCGACTCAAGGAAAGGTGACGTGTAATGGTCAACCCTTACCCAGTTCTTGTTACTGTTCTGTACAGTTAATTTTTCAAAACCCTGAACTAGCTGTCAATCCGCGCTGGCGAATTAGCAAAATTTTAGCAGAAGGAAAGCCTCCTTCAGCCGATTTACTCACTGCTTTGGGTATTCACCAAAGTTGGCTCAATCGTTATCCCCATGAACTCAGTGGAGGTGAGTTACAACGGATTGCAGTTGCGCGATCGCTCAATTCTTCCACACATTACCTAATTGCAGATGAAATGACGGCAATGCTAGATGCTAACACTCAAGCTCTGATTTGGCAGGTAGTGATTAAATATGCCAAAGAGCATGAAGTGGGAATTTTAGTCATCAGTCATGAAGCAGCTTTACTCCAGCGTCTTTGCACTCACATCATTGATTTGAGTAAATTAATTTATCAAACTAGATGAGGATATATGGAATTAATTTAACTTATTCATTAACGAATTTCCACCTTTGCAATGAGACATTTACAGAGGTGGAAGCATTCTTAATTGTTTATTACACCAAATTCTAAATCTAAATTACCCGAAACTTTCAGGTAATTTTCGCTGTAGCTTCACTAATTAGAAAAAAGACTGAGAGAAAAATAGCTTCTAAAAGCCATACTCACTGCAAACAGGATTTCTGATTAAACTTCAAGCCAAGGCATTAGATAACTTTGACATGACTTTTTAACCATTGTATAAATGCCTCACGCGCAAGCTTACCCGATGCTAGAGATAGTATAATTGCCTCCTGCTCATCGACATCAGCATCAATTTCCCAACCATTCATGACCAGAAAAACTTCCATTGCAGTATGACCAATCCGCTTATTCCCATCAATAAATGGATGATTTATAAAGAGCGAAAAACCGATTGCCGCAGCCTTTACCGCTTAATTGTTGATATTGTTTACGAAGCTCAAAGAATCTATATTAAATATGTCCTAACTCACGCCGAATATGATAAGGATAAATGGAGAAATGACCCGTACTTTTAATCCTGAATCTTACGGTAAATTGCTAGTCGAGTATCAGCCAAAAATAATTACTACAGAAGAAGAAAACGAACAAGCGATCACACTCGCTTTAACTTTAGAACATCGTCCCAATCGTACACCAGAAGAAGAGATGCTGTTAGAACTTTTGGTGACATTAATTGAGAAGTTTGAAGAAACCCATTACCCAATCCCCCAAGGTACGCCCCATTCGATGTTAATGCATCTAATGGACGCACGCGATATTACGACCGAAGCATTAGCTGAGGTAATTGGTTCATTGGAAGTTGCCTTGCTAATTGTCAATGGCGATTCTCCTTCGGAGACGCTTGACGAACGCACCATTAGTAAAACTCAAGCAGAAGCGCTTGCGGACTATTTTCATGTAGATGCCAGTTTATTTACTTAGCTGATTTACAAAAATTGAACAAGGCGAGTATGGATAAGTAAATTCACTGTTTTATCGTCTAAGATAGAACTAAAAATCTTCGATAAATGGCGAACCCCAGTAACCTCAACGACATTATTCAACGCATCCTTAATGGAAATCAAACTGATGCCGATATTGAAGCTTTGCGTCAGTGGTTAAATAGTGGTGGTAGCCAAAATCTGCAAGCAGGTAAGTACAACATTAATATTAGACAGGGACAAGATATTCATATTGGCGATTGCACTTACCAAGGACTTGATGCACAAGCAATTCGAGAAGTTGCTCGTGCTGTAATTCAGGGTTCTAGCACCGCAGATATCAGAGAAATTGTTCGCTCTATCCTCTTTGAAGAGTTTCAGAACTTGGCTCAACGAGAAAATCCTCAAAGTAGTTCGCGCAAAACTATTTTAGTGCTAGCCTCCAGCCCCACCAATGAAGCGAGATTGCGCTTAGACAAAGAGGTACGAGAAATTGATGAGGGTTTGCGAAGGTCGCACCATAGAGAAAAATTTACTTTGCAACAACGCTGGGCGGTTCGTGCTGATGATTTACGTCGTGCTTTGTTGGATTTTAACCCAGAGATTGTTCACTTTTGCGGGCATGGTTCAGGAGATGATGGATTAGTTCTGGAAAATGATTCAGGGTTAGCGCAACTTGTCCCAACTGAAGCTTTAGCAAACTTGTTTAAACGATTTGCTATGCGAATGTGTTGTTCTCAACTCTTGCTATTCGGAGATTCAAGCTTCGGCGATCGCCCAACATATCGATTATGTAGTCGGCATGAATAGTAAGATAGGAGACGATGCAGCGATTAAGTTTGCAGTTGGTTTTTATGATCAACTAGGGGCTGGTTGGTCGTATGAAGATGCTTATAACGGTGGTTGCGATACGATCGCCCTGCAAGGAATCCCAGAGGAACATACCCCAGTATTCAAAAATCTAAAAAAAAGTCCAATTAACGGCAACAAATCCAGTTGATGACTTGAGTTTGCACGGTACAATGCCGTTATGGGGAGTAGACCATTGGGTTCCTTTGGGGGATTTGTTTAGACACCCAAATTATAACCGACTGCTCTATCTCCTGCGATACCCATCGGGCTATTTGCTGCAACAGCGTTGTTTTCCCCGCCCCTGGTTCACCAATCATCGCAATCCGTCTTCCCTGACTTTTGGGGCTTTGTCTGTGCCTCAGCACCTGCTCTAAAAACTGCTGATGCTCAAACGTCTGGGTAATTTCCATTTCTCGGTAAAGTTCCGAACCCTGCTTTGTGCTGGGTATTTTGGGAAAGTACATCTAGGAAAATAGCGCGAATAGTCTCTGCGTCGGTGCCTTGATAAACCTTGTCGCCAATATGAATATCCTTCCCCTCGCCAAGATTGACGTTGTACTTTCCCAACTGCACAACATTTTGACCACCACTTGCTGTGAGGTATTGACGCAATATGGCAGGCAATATCCCCCTCATCTCGACAGCCGTTGAGGATGCGGTCAAGTATAGAAACTAACTCATCAGGGCGAGTCATTTATGATCTTTTCCTAGCTAGTCGAAATTGTCATGCGTCTTTAAGCAGTGGAATTTCATCAACAATTTATTTAAAAAGTGATCGCCTAATATTGCTTTAGCTATTATCACATTTGCATAAGCACTCAATAACCGATTTTTGCTAATCACTGTAGGCTTTTTTGACCCAGACAACCAAAAATCTATATCCTATATCGTTTATCGTTTTCTCTGGTCAGCTTCCATCAGTTCGGGCATATTCAAAAACCCTCAATATTTTCTCCTCCCATACCATCGGAGCCTTCCCCAAAAATCCAGTCGCTATCACTGTCGGCATTACCTTCGCCATCCACTTCAAGATTTAAAGAAGGCACCAATTGCTCAATGTGGCTTTCAAGTCGGGAGAGAGCCAAGGTTAAAGAAGCAAGTTGCTCTCTATCCTTCTTAATTTCATTTGAAATCCCCACCTGCAATTGATTTAACCGCTCCTGGAGGGTATGTACTTCCGTTTTGGTAGCAGAAGGGATACTCACTTTCTCTGACAAGGCAGCGATTTGCGATTCTCGGCATCATAATTATCAGTAGGGGTTGGGGAATTTTATTATGGAAAATTTACCCGTATTAAGCGTGGAATCACTTGCTGTAGAAGTAGTAACTCTACCGCTTGATGAAGCTCGTGTCGCGCTTGTAGATTATTATTTTCCCAACCGCCAGAAAATTAATTCCACACAACAGCTAATTGAGCTATGGGTACATTCTGTCACTATCAAAAGCGACCAAACGCGACGGGCATATCGGCAAATTGGTTATGAGCTTGTCGATTATATGCAGTCGCGGTTTGGGATATCTGATTTGAGGATGGTAACGTTATTCCATCTACACGCTTATCTGGCTTGGCTCAAGGATGAAAAGCCAGTACGGGGAAATAAAAATACTTATGGAATTAGTAAAAATACTGTGGCTAAGTACACGGCAGCGATTAAAAGTTTGTGGGAGTGGGGTACTAGAGCTTCTATTGGTTAATTTGCTATCGACTTGGGCAAGGACTTAAGCATACAGTGGGATGATAAGCTCGCAGAGCGCATTCTCTCGGAACGCGAGATTGCTAAGTTGGAAAAAGCGGCGATGGCAGTAGACTTGCAACACAACACTAATAAGATGCACTGGCTGCTGTTTACTCAGCAATCCTCAACAATTAAATATATTACATTCTTCTCGTTGTTACACAAGCAGTAATAACTTCTTGTTATTGATTTTTGTATATTCATTTATTGAATTAATAAAACATTCAGCTAATTTAATCATTATTGTTTTGAAAATTTGTAAATATTTAATACTTCTTATTTAAGAAAATAAAATATTTTTTCAAGCTTTTTATTTAACCTGTAGGCAAGTTTGACGAGCAGTCTTTTGACATAAATAGCTGTTTCACCCATGATTAATCATACTTTCTGAAACTCGAATTGAATCTAGCTTCTAATAGACGCTTTGCCCACAACATTAACATCAGTCACCAAAAGTGTCTTTACTTCTACCATCTACTTTATTTTCAAAGAGGAGCTTGACTTTTTTTACAAGCTTGGTATTGTAAGAATGATTATCGTTATACATTTCGGCAGTACTTCAATAAAAATCTTTTTAGATTTATAAAACTGAGCAGTTTGACAGCAACTTGAGCCGAGTTATTTGAACTTAGCAAAATTTGATTTACTACTTTTTCATACTGCACCAGCAGAGATTGGAGTTATTTGTGTTGAAAGCACACGTATCACCTTCTTGTTGTGGTGTGCAATATGGTGGGGAGGAACATTTTGAAACAAAGACTGTTTTTTTATTTGGGAATTGTAGGAGCTATTTATCTGTTAGGAATTCAACCTGTGAAAGCACACAGAGAAGAAATGCTCGCTACAGAGAGGACTTCCAATACAGAGATCATCCAACTTAGTGAGTTTCAAATTCCTTATACCAGTGTGAAAGACTGGCTTGCACAGAGTGAAGTCATACAAGTAACAGGGGTGCGCCTTTCCTCAACAGCTAATGGTTTGGAAATCATCTTAGAAACTTCTGCATCTAACAACCTACAAACTACAACCAAAAGTGAGGGGAATAACTTTATTGCAGATATTCCTAACACTCAACTACGTCTACCAACAGGCAATTCCTTCCGCCAAGACAAGCCAGTTGCCGGAATTGCAGAAGTAACGGTGACGAACCTAGATGCGAATACTATCCGGGTAACGGTGACAGGTGAAGCAGGTGCGCCAAAAGTTGAACTGTTTGATGACGATAAAGGTTTAGTTTTCGGGATTACACCAGCCCAATCTCCTACACCCCAACAGCCGCCAGCACAAACACCAGACACAGTTCAGCCTGAGAGTAAAACACCACCAGAACAACCATCTGCTCAGGACGATCAACCTATTGAACTGATGGTAACAGGTGAACAGGAAGGTGAATACAACGTACAAAGTGCTCCCAGTTCTACAAAGATTGACGTACCCCTACGCGACGTTCCTCAATCTATTCAAGTTGTTCCTCGGCAAGTGCTAGAGGATAGGCAAGTAACACGCTTAGACGAATTTACAGACAACGTGAGTGGAGTCCAACGCATATTCGGCTTTGGCACTGCATCGGGATACAATATTCGCGGTTTTTTTGCAGGCTACGAGAACCTCCGCAACGGCTTCCGGAATTTGGGTAATCCTCGTGATATTGCCAATATTGAGCGAGTTGAAGTTCTCAAAGGGCCTACCTCGGTTCTTTATGGTGGTGGTAGCGCTTTTTCTTTGAGTGGACTAGTCAATACAGTAACGAAAAAGCCACTTGATAATCCTTTTTACCAAGGTAACTTCACTGCAGGAAGTTTCGATTTTTATCGTCCCAGCATTGATATAAATGTACCTTTGCTGCCGGATCGTTCCGCTTTGTCACGCCTGAATGTCGCTTATGAAAATGCCAACAGTTATCGTGATTTTGTCAATAAGGAAAACTTTTTCATTGCCCCCGTTTTGACCTTACAAGTTAGTCCGCAGACAACTTTCACCACTGAATTTGAATATCTTGACTACAGTTTTATTTTTGATAAAGGGTTTCCATTAGTGCCTGAATCTTTAAAACTCCCCAGAAATAGGTTTCTAGGAGAGCCAGGTTTAGACCCAACCACAGGGAATGTTAGCTCAATTACTGGTGATTTAGAGCACAAGTTCAGCGAAAACTGGAAATTCCGGCAGGGGGTGAATGTAACTATCAATAATGTTGAGGTTGGTAATGCCCGATTGTATAGAATATCCCTGCAAGATGACCGTAGAACGCTGAATCGTACATCTTCCCAAGGAGCGCAGAAAAGTGAAAGCTATACCTCGCAAAGCGAAATTTCTGGAAAATTTAACACGGGTTCTTTACGTCACAATGTTTTATTAGGGGTGGAGTTATCTCGATTTAAATATGGCTATGATGTGTTTGAAGCTCCTCTTGCTCCCATCGATATTTTTAACCCAATCTATGGTGCAAGACCAGGAGAATTTACTCTCAGTTTTGCTGGTGAACAAGGTGGGGACAACATTGGGGTATACTTACAGGATTTAATTGAGATTCTACCTAATCTGAAAGTTTTAGCAGGTGGTCGTTTTGATGTGGTTGATTCTTTCTATAAAGACCGTCCAACTAATACAGTACTCAATGAGCAAACCGACAGCAGATTCTCACCACGAATTGGCATAGTCTATCAGCCGAGTCATTTCACATCCCTTTATTTCAATTGGACTAACTCTTTCGTTCCCCAAATATTTAGTAGAAGCCGGACGGGCGAGCAATTTAAACCAGAAATCGGCGAACAGTTTGAGTTTGGCATTAAGCAGAATTTCTTTGACAATCGACTTTCAGCAAATTTGGCGTTCTACCAAATTACTCGCCAAAACGTGCTGACTGCAGACCCTATTGATCCTAACTTCAGCGTTCAGACGGGAGAACAAAGAAGCCGTGGTATTGAACTAGATATTGCTGGAGAAATATTACCAGGCTGGAAGATAATTGCGACCTACTCTTATACAGACGCTGTTGTCACTGAAGATAATAACCCAAATCTGATTGGCGATCGCACAGCAGGCGTACCTGAACATAGCGCTAGCTTGTGGACTACTTACGAAATTCAAAAGGGTAATTTGCAAGGATTGGGTTTTGGTTTGGGATTAGTATATGCAGGAGAACGGGAGGTATCTTTGCCCAATACATTCACAGTTCCCTCATACTTGAGAACTGACGCATCTATTTTTTATCGTCGGAGCAATTACAGAATTGGTCTAAACTTCAAGAATCTCTTTGATGTTAAATATTACGAAGTTGATGGTTTTAGTCTTCTCCCAGCAGCACCATTAACAGTGTTGGGTGCAGTTGCAGTTGAGTTTTAATTTATATAAGTATTCTGGGTGGATATACGGCTGATGTTGTTGTCGTTCTTCTGATAGCGATACCTACGATAAGCTGTCGCTAACGCAAAATGTACAGACAAATACGGTGTGTTTGGACATTATTTTAGGGTGATTTGACTAAGTACTTAAATAAGTCATCAATCACCGCATTCATTGCCAAAACATCAAAAGCGTACCAATGGTCAGAGTCTACAAGATAGACTTGATTTTTTTGAACCACATTCAATTTTTGCCACAGAGGATTTTGTTGCAGCTTTTCTAAAGCCTCTTGAGCAGCTTTTCCTCCTCTAGTGGAAAGGAATAAAACATCACCATCAATATCAGATAAATTTTCTTGAGAAATATTATCTTTTGTGAAAAAATCACCCCTTTGTGAAGGTGGTCGTTGTAATCCAATATCATTTAAAACTTTACTAGTAGGATGTTTTGCGCCATAGATATAGATTCCGTAAGTTTGATAAACAGTGGCAACCGATACTTGAAGTTGATGGCGGCGATCGCCCAAAGCTTGTTTGAGTTGTTCAATTCGTTGCCAATATTCATCGATTAACTGTTTTTCTTCCTGTTCTTTATCAAAAATATTGGCAACATCTTCTAAATGTTTTTGCCAAGGAGGAGGTGGACCAGAAACATCCATGACAACTGTAGGGGCTATGTTCGATAGTTGTGGATATATATCATCCAAGTAAGTTCGAGTGATCGATAAAATTAAATCGGGTTTTAGTAGGAGAATCTTTTCTAAATTTGGTTGGGTTAAGGTTCCAACAGATTTAACTCCATCAACTTTATCTTTAAGATGCTCTGGCAACGATTCACCTGGATAACCTGTCGTGAATGCAATAGGTTTGATACCCAATGCTAAGGTGCTACAAAAAGTACTCGTCCACAGAGTCACGACTCGTTGGGGATTGTGAGGAATACACGTTTCACCCATTGCGTGTTGCACGATTTGGCAAGGGGCTTGAGATGCTTGTGAAGCAGGCGTTGTGTTCTGCTCAATCGCCGTACTGCTACAAGCTGAGATGATCGCGATTGTGAGTAGTGATAATAATAGCCGTTGCTTTACCTCCCTCAATCCCCCCTTGGAGAGCAGGGGGGAGGTGAGTTCCGGCTTCCTCCCCTTTGCAAGGGCAGGGCTGGGGTAGGGTCGATTGCCGCAACTGACGAATCGTCTCGACAACCACCTCCAATACCTCATCCAATTGTTAATCCACCTGCTCATTCGTAAACCTCACTACACAAATTGCCTTTGCTGTATCCTCCTTTGCAAGGGTAAGACTGGAGAGGAGTCAAAACTCAAAGGAAATTGTCCCCTGTACCGTCAACGGATCTCCCCGAAAAACTCGAACATTATTAAAAGAAGCTTCAAGGTAATCCACATCAAACAAATTTCTAAAATTGAGAGCAGCGCGAAAGCGATCGCGCTTATAAAAAATTGCCGCATCCGTCCGCAGATAGCTGGGTAGCTCAAATGTATTCAATATATCTCCTGGCCGTTCTCCGACAAAGAATAATCCCAGTCCAAATCCTAACCCCTGCAAATTACCCCGTTGAATTTCATAGCTTGTCCACAGGTTAAAGGTATTTTCAGGAACATTACGAAAACGCAGACCTACGGGAAGCGTGTTGTCCTGAGTAACTTTTGCATCGGTGTAACCATAACCCGCGATGATGCTCCATCCCGGCAAAATTTCTCCCCCAAAGGTCAGTTCAACGCCGCGACTTTTTTGTTCACCTGTTTGAATCGAGAAGCCTGGTGGTACATTGGGTCTGGTGTCAGTTGTCAAAACATTAGTACGGGTTAGGTCGTAAAATGCTAGTGTCGCTGAAAGTCGGTTGTTCAAATCTGCTTTAACGCCAACTTCATATTGCGTACCGCGTTCTGGTTGAAAGACATCACCATCAAAGCTAGTGCCAAGCGTTGGGGTAAATGAGCGGCTGTAACTGGCATAGAGTGAAATTGGCTCAATTGGCTGATAAACAATACCTACACGAGGGCTAAATGCACTGTCAGACTGATTTGTTTTTCTATTAGTGAGCCGATTCTCATCATTTTGACTAAAACTATCGAACCGCACACCTAGCAACAGCTTCAAATTTTCAGCTAGTGTTATTTGGTCTTGCACATAAATGCCCAGTGTATCTGCTGTGTTGAAATTACTAAATCTAGAAGTAACAGCACCAAGGGGTTGACCATAGACAGGATTATACAAGTCAATTGGAGATGCTTGGCGATTAAACGAATTTTGCCCCAATTCCCTCTTAGTGAGATTGATGCCTGTTACTATTTGATGACGGATACTACCTGTAGAAAACTGACCCACAACGTAAGTATCAGAGTTGAAAAATTTGTCGGAAAATTCACTAGTATCGAAAAAGCCTCGGTTCAGAGTCCGGTTATCAGCAGCTAAGGCAGTGCCGAAGGAAAGTCTTCTAAATAGCTCACCTTGCTTAAATCTAAAGGCATTTCGTAGCTGCCAATTTTCGCTAAAGCGATGTTCGAGATCGTATCCAATTCGAGTTGAATACGAGTTTTCAAAGTCATCTGGTTCGCCCACATAGCGATTACGGGGTATTTCTCCATTGGGATTTGGAAATACAGTTCCTACAACTGGGAGACCATAGGCTTGATCGGCAGTTTGTGGGCGAGCAAGATATTCAGCAGCTACAGTGAATTTTGTGCGATCGCTAATCTGCCAGGTGAGATTTGGTGCCACAAAGTATCTTTGTGCCTCGAAGAAATCAAAGAAACTTTCTGTCGTTTGAGCTGCCAGGTTCAGTCGATATAATACTGTTCGGCTGTCATTGAGTGGCCCAGAAAGGTCAATAGCACCGCGATAAAAGTTGAAATTACCCACAGAAGTTTCTAAAGAATAGTAGGGTTCACTCAAGGGCTGTTTGGTTATGTAATTAACAATTCCGCCTAGTCCACCTTGACCATAAAGAACAGAGTTAGGCCCCCGAAGAACCTCAATCCTTTCAATTCCTGCTGCCTCAAAGCCAGCAATACCAGCACCTGGATTTTCTCTCAACCCGTTCCACAAAATATCGCTGTTAGAACTAAAACCTCGGAGAATAATAGATGACTGTGCAAAGGATCGGGCAGTATTTCCAAATCCTGCACCAGGGACATTTCTAAGTGCTTCAACTAGGTCAGTGACGTTTTGATCCCGTAGCACTTGTTGGGGGATCACTTGAATTGATTGGGGAATATCACGTAATGGTGTATCAGTTCTTGTTCCTACACTCGCATTCGGTACACGATAACCATCTTGCTCACCTGTCACCACCAACTCAATCGGCTCATCATTTTGTGCTGAAGGTTGTTCTGACCTCTCCCCTTCCCCTCCCCTTGGTAAGGGGAGGGGTGCCGCAGGCGGGGTGGGGTTCGGCTGTTCTGGTTGCTGCGGCTGCTGTGCGGAAGTTGCAGCAGTTGTAATCCCAAAAATCAAACCCTCATCTGGACTGTCAAATAACTCGACAGTTGGCACACTCGCCTCACCTGTCACTGTCACCCGAATTGTATTGGCATCCAAATTTGTGACTGTTATCTCAGTAATTCCTGTAACTGGTTTTTGGGAGCGGAATGTGAATGCATCGCCATTAGGTAAACGCAATTGAGCATTAGGAATATCAGCAATAAAGTTATTGCCCTCACTGCGATTAGTGACTTGCAGTTGTTCTCCACCTGTTGTTTGTAGAATCACCTCTACACCTTTATCTGTGGGATTGGCTTTTACTCCTGACACCTGCACAATATCCTCCGAAACAGGAGGGTTAGCTGGCGATTGTACCAGTAATTTGGCATTGGTGCTGGGATGCTTAACTTCACTTAGTTGTCGAATTTTTCGAGTTAGCAGAGGTCTTAAATTTTGCTGACTTTGAACTTCCTGCTTTTCAAGCCTTGGTTTAATTTCTGCCCATCCAGGTTGAATAGCAACAGCACTCAAGCATCCTGATAGAATAACTAAAAACCACAGTCGAACACTACCAGACAACCACCAACGTTTCATCACAACTCCCCATACACCAGCTTCTTGCAGAACTTTATTGATGAATACACTTTGCAGTAATGACCCCTCCCCAACCCTCCCCTTAACAAAGTGGAGGGTGCTGTCAGGCGTGTAGGTACTTCAACTTGACTACTGCAAATAGTTTCTAATTCAATGAAGCTGAGTATAGAGAATTAATAGCAACTGAGTCTATGTCAAAAACGGCATCATAGCTCTGAAACGGACTTTTTACCCGATAAACATTCACTTGGTGTAATCATAAACTTACGCTTAAAGGTTTCAGCAAAGCGCCCTTGATGCGAATAACCAACTCGGTGAGCAACCTCAGCAATAGTTATATTTCCCTGACGTAATAACTGTTCTGCCCATTCCATACGTTTCTCTGTCAAGTAGCGAAATACCGTTGTCCCAAAAAGCTCCCGAAAGCCGCGTCGAAGAGTGCGATCACTCACTCCAACAATTTGCGTCAACTCCAACAATGATGGTGGATTCTCCAAATTTGTCAATAAAATTTCTCTAGCCAAATGAATCCGAGCGATAGTATCTGCCTTCAGTCGCGGCGATGGTTGTAATCCATCCTGAGCAGCCAAGATTGGAGCTAATTGCAACGCTATTAGTTCCAACACCTTACCCTGTAAATACATCCGCTTTGTCATTCCCTGGAAAGGACAGTTGATAATTTGCTGTGCTATTCCCCCAATTGCAGTTGTGGCTTTGGGGTAGAGTAAAGTCTGCCAGTCATTACCCTTTGCCAACAGGCGCAACTGCTGAGGAATTTCCCCCTCTTCATCAGGGAAAAAAGTTGCCAGCAAGTCAGGAGACATCTCAATGTCAATACCCAAGCGTTGAGATGTGAGATACTTTAAAAGCATTTTTCTTTGAACACCACTACCAGAAATGCACGTATATCCTTCCCCCAACTGCCCCCCGTATTCGTCTATAGTTCTTCCAGAAAGGAGGATGCAAAATTGCAGTGGGTGATCCCATTCAGTGATTTGAGTCACTACATCATCGTGAAATTCATAGTCCGAAATCGAAAGCAAGAGTTCTGGATGCACCTCGATATCCCGCACATAGCCTTTACCTAATTGTCTGGGTACTTCACGGATAATTTCAAATGACTCTCGTTTTGGTTTTTGCGGGCTGTTGTCTTTAGCTTCTGCCCACAGTTGCCACTCCTCTTTCATCGTCAGGGTAATGGTCATAACTGGTAGATAGTTAAAAGTTAATGATATTTATTTTCAATAATCTTACCGCGAAAGTTATAGCAAACTTAAGATAGGTTTTTTTGGTTTTTTCATTACCTATGTCTGCATATTACAAAAAGATGTCCACACCACAACTTGCAAGCTCACATCTTTGTACTGCTGCGTACTGCTGCTTTTGCTTTACTTTTTTTTATGTTTCCAAAACCAGATTTATATGATAATCATTTTCAGACGTAAGTGGTAACACTTAATTACAAACACATATATTTATGTGTCGATTTTATCGTGGAGTTTAAGGGTAAATGTTGTCACTAAAGATATATCTAAAGATTGTAGAAGCTATCTGTTTTTTGGGGCATTGCTGATTTCATGCATAAAAATAATTTTGCCTAATGCCAAAATCCTTATAGAGACGCGATATATCGCGTCTGGGCATCTAGATTTATGTTGCGATTTAGCAACGCTGTTGTTTGGGAATTGAGCCTGTAAAGTTTAAAGACACAGCATCTCAATAACTGCAAACATCTTGAAATTACAGAAATAATAGTGCGGCACACTGTATCTTTAAAGTTTTTAACTATATAAATATCGTGATTTTGAATCTATCAAAAATTCACATCTTTAGTTGGTTCTGGGCAATACTGTCAGTACAATTACTATTTGCTTGCAGTCATGTTGCTTCAAGTCCACCAGCTGCTAAAATTAGCGGTGAATCCAAAGATGAGATAGTGCTGGCTTTTTTATGGGAAGATTTTGATGACAAGGGATTTGACCCGACTATGGGATGGAATTATTACGGGCCTCCATTGTTTCAAAGTACGCTGCTACGCCGTAACGAAAATCTAGAACTGGTAAATGACCTTGCCCAAAACTACACCATTAGTAGCGATCGCAAAATCTGGACATTCAAAATCCGTGAAGATGTCCGCTTTTCGGATGGTCAACCCCTCACAGCCGAAGATGTTGCTTACACATTCAACCAAACTAAAGAAAGTGGCGGCTTGTTAGATTTGTCTGTGTTAGACAAAGCAGTTGTTAAAGGAAATTACGAGGTTGAATTACATCTCAAACGCCCTCAAATTACCTTTATAAATCAAATAGCCAGTTTGGGAATTGTACCAAAACACGCCCACAACAAAAATTACTTCCGTAATCCCATTGGTTCTGGTCCTTATCGCTTAGTGCAATGGAATCCTGGTGAGCAGATTATTGCTGAAGCCAACCCTTACTACTACGGAACGCCAGCAAATATTAAACGGTTGGTGATTCTTTTAACTCTCGAAGATGCAACCTTTGCTGCTGCGAAGGCGGGTAGAGTTGATGTGGCGCGTATTCCACCATCACTCGCAATTCAGCAGATTCCTGGGATGAATTTGTACGCCCACAGAAGCGATGGTCATGCAGGATTGATGCTTCCTTATATCCCCAATACAGGCAAGAAAACTTCTCAAGGATACCCCATTGGTAATGACGTAACCGCAGACCCAGCAATTCGTCAAGCAGTTAACTATGCAATTAATCGACAGGTTTTGGTTGATGCTATTCTCGAAGGCTATGGTTCTCCTGCCTATACTCCGGTCAGTGGTATGCCTTGGGAAGAAGCTAAAGCTAAAATCCAAGATGCCGATGCTAACAAAGCTAAACAGATTCTTGCCGCAGCAGGTTGGGAAGATAAGAACGGGGACGGCATTTTAGAAAAACAAGGATTAAAAGCTGAATTTAGCATTCTCTACCCTGCTAAAGATAGCGTCCGCCAAGGACTAGCTTTAGCTGTAGCGCAAATGCTCAAACCAATCGGTATTCAAGTCAATGCGGAAGGCAGAAGTTGGAAAGAAATTGAACGCCGATTGCATAGCGATGTAGTTCTCTATGTACTAGGCACTTACGATCAGCTGATCCTATACAATCTTTACCATAGTTCAGTCGCCCAAGGAAATTGGCAAAATCCTGGTTACTATGCGAACTCTGTGGTTGACCAAAATCTTGATAGAGGTATGACAGCAGCCTCAGAGACAGAAGCAAGATTATTTTGGCAAAAGATACAGTGGGACGGTCAAACTGGAATCACTACCAAAGGCGATGCTGCATCTACTTGGCTGGTTAGTCCCGATCAAACTTACTTTGTGAATGGCTGTTTAGACCTTGGCAAGCAAAAGCAGGTAACTCACAACTACACAGGTTCAATATTAGCCAACGTTACCTCTTGGAAGTGGAACTGCGATTGACCTATGAAGCATATCTGGCGATTCTTACTCCAAAAATTCCTACACTTTTTGCTGCTATTAGTAGCACTGTCAGTCATCAGTTTTGTCCTGGTTGGCTTGTCCCCTGTTAACCCAATAGATGCTTATATTGGGGCTGATGTGATGCGTGTGGGTGCAGAACAAAGAGAATTAATTGCCCAACGTTGGGGATTAGATCAACCCATGACCACACGTTTTTTCCTTTGGCTAGGACAACTACTGCAAGGTAATTTAGGAACTTCCATGACCTACAACCAAACGGTGTCCCAAGTGATAGCTGAACGTTTTGAGGCATCATTAGCACTGATGGGGTTGGCGTGGTTGTTTTCTGGTGCATTCGGTGTATTGCTGGGTGTTGTCGCAGGAGCTAAGGAAGGGTCTTTAATAGATCGGGTGATTCGGATTTATGCTTATACTTTGGCATCGGCTCCCGCTTTTTGGATTGCCCTACTATTGTTAATTATTTTTTCGGTGACACTACAAGTCACTCCGATATGCTGTGCAAAGCCGCCCGGTATTTTAGCGGCTGATGTGACATTATGGCAAAAGCTTCATCATTTACTACTACCTGCCCTGACTCTGAGTGTGATTGGCGTTGCTAATATTGCCCTCCACACCCGTGAAAAGCTGATTGAAATTCTGCATAGCAACTATGCTTTATTTGCCTATGCTCAAGGTGAAACCACTACTGGGGTAGTTCTACATCACGGTTTGCGTAACGTTGCTTTACCGGCGATTACCTTGCAATTTGCCAGTTTGGGCGAACTGTTTGGTGGTTCTGTACTAATTGAAAAAGTATTTAACTATCCTGGTTTGGGTAATGCTACCGTACAGGCAGCACTGCGAAGCGATGTCCCGTTGTTACTGGGTATTGTTTTCTTTAGTGCCACCTTTGTTTTTATAGGTAACACTTTAGCTGACCTCAGTTACCAAGTTATTGATCCCCGTATCCGTTTTGGAAAATCTGCATGACAAAGCCTGCGATCGCCATCCCCACTCTACCAAATCATCCGCCGACTAAGCCCAAAGGCTTGGTATATCTGGGTAATCGTCGGAGCCGCACCCTGGCGATCGCCCTTTTATGTTTTGTAATTTTTAGCACTCTGTTACTAGGAGCGCAGTTAGTTGGTACAGAAGGTTTAGAAATTGCCTTACAAAATCGCAACCAACCACCCTCACTGGCTCATCCTTTCGGTACTGATTGGTTAGGCAGAGATATGTTTGCCCGTACCCTCCACGGCTTAAGTTTAAGCTTGTGGGTGGGTTTGTTGACAGCTATCTGTAGTGCGGCGATTGGGTTAGTCTTGGGAACTGTATCAGCAACGATGAATAGTAAAGTTGACGCAGTAATTACATGGCTGATTGATGTGTTCTTAAGTTTACCTCATCTTGTGCTAATTATCCTGATTGCCTTTGCTGTTGGTGGTGGGGTTCCCGGCTTGTTGATTTCAGTGAGTGTCACCCACTGGATGGGATTAGCTCGACTTTTACGGGCTGAGGTACTGCAAATTAAAAACTCAGACTATGTACAGCTTTCCTATAAACTAGGACATTCTTCCCTGTGGATTGCTCGTCATCATCTTTTGCCTCATTTGATACCTCAGTTCATGGTGGGACTGGTATTGCTATTTCCCCATGTGATTTTACACGAAGCCGGTCTAACCTTCTTGGGACTGGGTTTACCGCCAGAAATGCCAGCAATTGGCGTGATTTTAAGTGAGGCTATGCGTTATCTGTCGGCTGGTTACTGGTGGTTGGGAGTTTTACCAGGAGTCGCTTTGCTAATGGCTGTAAAGCTGTTTGATATTTTGGGTGCTAGTTTGCGATCGCTACTTGACCCGAAAACAAGCCAGGAATAACACTACAAGGAGCGTTCAGAATGCTTTGTGTTCAAAATCTGAGTGTCACCTTCACAATGTACGACCAGGTTTTTACTCAAAAACAAACTACTGCGATCGCTGATTTGGATTTGCATATTAACGCTGGTGAAGTTGTAGCTGTTGTTGGTTCTAGTGGCTCTGGTAAAAGCCTTTTGGCACACGCAATTCTCGGTATTCTATCCAGAAATGCCCAGGTAACAGGTAAAATAACTTACAATAATGAATATCTTACTTATAAACGTCAAGTTGAATTGCGGGGAAAAGAGATAGTACTAATTCCGCAATCTGTTAGTTATCTTGATCCCTTAATGAGTGTGGGTAAGCAACTAAATCGGATTGCACGTTTGAGGGGATTATCAACAAATGCATCTCAACAGATTATTGACCAAGTTTTAGCACGTTATAAACTTGCTTCCTCAGTCAAGCAGCTATTTCCGTTTCAACTTTCAGGTGGGATGGCTAGGCGAATTTTAGTAGCAATGGCTGTGATTGGGCAAGCTAATTTAGTCATTGCTGATGAACCAACTCCAGGTTTGCATCCAGAGGTGGTAGTGGAAACTCTCAATCACCTGCGCAAACTTGCTGACGAGGGTAAGGGTGTATTGCTAATTACCCACGAACTAGAAGCTGCTTTACAAATAGCAGATAAAGTCGCTGTTTTTTACGCAGGTACAACTGTGGAGATAGCTGCTAAAACTGATTTTACTCATGGAGGAAAAGGATTACGTCATCCTTATACTCAAGCACTCTGGCGCTCTTTGCCGCAGAATGAATTTATTCCTGTGTCGGGTACACAACCAAATCCTGATACATTGCCCCTTGGTTGCTTGTTTGCCGAACGATGTCCAATTGCCACTACAGATTGTTTAACTCATCGTCCGCCCTTACGGGAAGTCTGCAATGGTTTAGTGAGGTGCATTCATGCTTAAAGCCGAAAATTTATCTTTCCGCTACAGGCAAAACCAACTTTGGATACTGCGGGATTTTAACATAGAAATAAATCCTGGCGAAATCGTGGGTTTGAGTGGAACTAGCGGTTTGGGAAAAACAACTTTGGGTAAAATCCTAGCTGGATATCTCCAATCTATCAAAGGCAGTGTCAGTGTAGATGATCAACCTTTGCCAATACAGGGTTATTGTCCAGTGCAAATGATTTTTCAGAATCCTGAATTGGCTATGAACCCTCGTTGGCGGATTAACAAAATTTTAAAAGAAGGGCAAATGCCTTCTGGAGAATTACTCCAAGCTTTAAATATTAATCAGAATTGGCTGAATCGCTGGCCTCATGAGTTGAGTGGAGGTGAACTTCAGCGAGTTGCTGTGGCTCGTTCATTAGGAAGACATACTCGTTACTTAATCGCTGACGAGATGACGGCAATGCTAGATGCCAATACTCAAGCTTTGATTTGGAGGGCTGTCATTGATTACGCCCGTAAAACTGAGATAGGTATTTTAGTTATCAGTCATGACTTCTGGCTGCTCAAGCGTTTATGCGATCGTATGATTGACTTGACTTTAACAAGTAATTAATATCACTAAATCCAGTAAAAGTCGTTATTAACCCTATTTTGCCACTCTCAGAAAATAATAATTGAGGTTTGGTTCTGAAACTGACTATTTATAAAACTTTGAGCTCTATTTTCTAGCAGTAAATCAAATTTGTAGCCAAAATATAAAAATTAAGGCTTCCAACGTTTAGTTTTAATCAAAGTGACAAAAGCATCCGAGGATGCGCTCGCATTCTCAATGTATGTAAATAAATATTTCTGTTGCTTGAAAGCAGCCGCACTGGCGGCGCTGCCAGTTAGCTTTGATGGTGAGGTCGTTGTTGCTTTGGACTACCGCACGAGGAGGTTGGTTTGAGGTGAGGAAGTTCTCAAATTTCTGACGAACGCTGTTTTCTCTGCCCTGGTCATTTTTAATTGACCAGATGTTGATAGACCATCTGCCAGCCTCAGTATTCAGTGCAGCGTGTTCGTTCTTGCAGTTAAAGCGAGTTACTGTACCTGACTCAAGTTTAAACTCTTGGTATGGTGCGTCCTGATTTTCTTCCCTAGTCCATGCCATTCGTTCCTTAGCAGCACGATAGCCCCAGTCAGAATTTCCGATATTAATGCTGCGGGCTTCCGTCGCGGCGTAGGAGTCATCGCGGTGGTAGTTGATGCCAGCACCGGGGTTCTCGGAATAAGTTACCAGCACAATATCAGCGTCAGAATATACTTGCTTAACAAGTTCCATCAACTTGTCGTCCTGCACCCCTGGCTTAAAGTCTTTATCCTTCAAATCCCATTTTGCACCGACCCAGGCAACTTGTCTCAGTGGTGCATAGTTAGATTTGTCATTTTCAAGTATGGGTTTGAGGTGGGTTTCAAGATGCGATCGCAGCTGTTATACTTTTTCCTCGCTTACCTTACCTAATATTTCGATAGCTTTAGTTGGATCGGCTTGACGTGAGTTGGGTAGTAATATTGGTTGATTCTTAGCTTCTGCTTGTGTATTTTTTAATACTTGTATCTCAACTGCGTTTTGATAGACTTGTGAAATTCCTGCAACTGTGGCGTTAGTATTTAATTGAATATTAGTTGTATTCTTTTCAGATAAAGCTTTAGCAGGAACAATTGGTACTGGAGAATCTTCTTGATTGAGTTCTCTTGGACGGTTAGGAAGTGCTTGTAGAGCTTTTTTGTACTCACTATTTTCTGGAATTTGGTTTAATTTTAAAAGACTACCTTCAGTTGCAACTTTTTCATTTAAATCTGCGCTAAGCTGTTCGTAGCGGTCAAAATCATCAACTTCACCAATATTAATAAGTTCTCTAAGTCAACTATTAAATTCTTTCTTTATTTCCTCACTAATTTCATTTTTATTAAAAATAAATGTAGCAGTGTTACTCTCAATAAAATAATCGTTTTCAGTAGGCTTTGATTCTAACCAAGTGGCTACAGCGATCGCGTCTTATGCAGGAACTACTAGTCCAAAAGCTTCTTTCGTTTCTAAGAGCGATCCATCTAGGGAACTATATTGTTGATTTGGATTATAAAATATACAGTTTGTTGGGGAATGATTGGAGTGGGTTGTGAGGGTGTATCTGCAATTTTGATATGACCACCAGCACGGTTAATAAAGGTTTGTCTTAATTCGTTGCTGATAGTAGTTTCATCGAGTATGAATACAGTCATTCCTTTTTTGGCTTCTAACCGAGCTTGTGATACAGGAAGCTGTTCGTATGATACTCCTACTTTTTCGAGATACTTTTTGGGGTAGTAATGCATAGTAATGATACAATCAGGCAGTGTCGTTCAATACAGGACCTATGTACTGCCCTAAATGTAACTCGTCGAACAACATAGTCAAAAATGGACGCACTCATTACAGAAAACAACGGTTTAAATGCCAAATTTGTGGACGGCAATTTGTCGAAAGTCCAACCAGGCACCAATTGACAAATCAACACGTGAGTTGATCGATAAACTCTTACAAAGAACGCTTATCCTTAGCAGCGATCGCACGCGTGACAGGTGTATCAATACGTTGGCTGCAATACTATGTCAATCAGAAATATTACCAAACTCCAAAACAGGTTGAAGTTACCCAAAAAAACCTGGTAGGCTAATCCTTCAACTTGATGAAATGTGGTTATATGTGGGGTCGAAAGAGAACAAACAGTGGATTTGGCTTGCTATGGACGCGACAACACCAGAGATTGTTGGGGTGTATATAGGCGTTAGCGAAGCTCCTCTGAAAGAGGCTCGCTCTAGGCAATCGGCTAAACAATTATGGCTATCTCTACCACCAGTAAGAACGTCAATGTGCAATCTGTTACACTGATTTCTGGAAAGCATATGAACAGATTTTACCTAGTACTAGACATAAAGCAGTAAGCAAAGACAGTGGAAAGACAAGCTATATCGAGAGATTTAACAACACTCCACGGCAACGAGTGGGACGCTTAGTTCGTAAAACCTTGTCATTCTCTAAAATAATGGACAACCATGTTGGTGCTATCTGGTATTTTGTTCATCACTATAATACCAAGCTACGAAGCTAAATCATTACTATGCACTACTACCCATAACTGAATCAGCCGGATATGTATCACTCAATTCCAACACACACAGCGGTTTCCAATTCCATTTTCCAAAATCCAAAATCGTATAAGCCTTATCGCTGTGCTACACGCCTCAATATAAATATACCTATTCCCAAAAATACAAAATTGGGCAACCAAGCTCCCAGAAAAGGAGAAAAGACTTCCGCCTGTGCCATAGCACCAGTAATAAAATAAAATAAATAATAAGTAAATATAACTATGACGCTCACACCAAAACTTGTGGCTCGCCCTGTGCGCTGGGGTATTGTTCCCATTGCTGCGCCAACTAAACCAAAAACCACACAGACAAACGGCAAAGATATTCTTTGTTGAATCCGCACTTGGAGTTTGCGAATTTTTTGATCGTCACCACCTAGACGTTCTAATTCTAGTTGTTCTAGCGATTGGCTAATACTCATTTCATCGTAGTCGCGGCTTCTTTGCGCTATATCTAATGCTGTGCGGGGTAATTCGAGTTGTTGTTTTTCAAACCGTACTATATTGCGATAAGAGCGATCGGCTGCGACTAAATAGATAGTACCGTTATAAAAATCCCAGACATTTTGAGATGCATTCCATTGAGCTGATTCCGCCACAACAATTTGATTGAGACTTTCTTGGGAACGGTCGATAATAGTCAAACCTGTCATTCGCTTCCCATCAAACTTGTCAGCATAAAATAAACGTGTGAGAATCTTTTCTTTATCCCCATCTTTTTGCCTAATATACCGATATTCGGGATAGAAAATGTTTTCCTGCTTAAACATCGGCTTTTCTGATTTTAGGGCTTGATCTAGAGTCAGAGATGCTTGATAGTTAGCTATTGGTGCGATTTGTTCGTTAAAAACAAATGTCATCCCTGTCACCAAGAAGCTCATAAATACAGCAGTCAGCACCATGCGATAAACGCTGACTCCACAACCACGCAAAGCAATCAATTCACTCTCGCTAGATAGACGGCTGTAAGTCATCAATGTAGCTAGAAGTGTAGCCATTGGGAAAGCTAAAACAATAAAATTCGGAAATTTCAATAAAAAAACTTTTAAGGCAATACCTATTGGTAGCCCTGATTCTACGATTTTCCTAACTAATTCAAAAACAGCGTCAATTGTAACGCCAATTGAAGAAAAAGCCCCGACACCAAACAAAAATGGTGGCAGTAATTCGCTAGCCAGGTAGCGATCCATGATCGTGAATGGTAGCAGCGAATTAATGCGATAGAAAGATTTGTATTTAAACATTAGTTAATAGTTATTAGTCATTGCTCACTAGTCATTAAATTATTAGCCAAGGACGAGTAACTTATGACTAAATCTGGAAATTATCGCCCAAGTAGTATTGGCGCACGAGATGGTTATTGTAAAGTTCTTTTGCATTGCCAGAAGCAAGAATTTGTCCTTCGCGCATGATGTAAGCCCGATCTGTAATCGCCAGAGTCTCACGCACATTGTGATCTGTGATTAAAATCCCCATGTCGCGATCGCGCAATCGTTCAATCAGATGTTGAATTTCTGAAACTGCGATCGGATCGACTCCTGCAAATGGTTCGTCTAAAAGCAAAAATTTTGGCCCTTCTCTACCAGCTGCTAAGGCTCTTGCCAATTCAGTTCGGCGTCGCTCACCTCCAGATAGTTGAATTCCTTTATTTCTAGCCAGCTTTTCTAAACGAAATTCTCGCAATAATGTATCTAGTCTTCGCGCCCATTCCCAACGGGGTACATTGGTTTGCTCTAGCACCAATAAGATATTATCCTGCACGGATAACTGGCGAAAAACACTTGCTTCCTGTGCCAAATAACCAATGCCTAAACGTGCTCTTTTATGCATTGGTAAATTAGTAATATCCTGGTGATCTAACCATACGGTTCCTCGCTCCGGTTTTTCTAAACCTGTAGCTATATAAAAGGTAGTCGTTTTACCAGCGCCATTTGGCCCTAATAAGCCAACGACTTCACCTTGGGCAACAGAAAGATTAACGCGATTGACAACCGTTCGCTTACCGTAAGTTTTATGAATATTCTCTAAGACTATTTTCACTCTCTGCACCCTTAGTCAGGATTACTAATTTTTAATTACTAATTGCACTATTAGCATTTAGCGGTTAGACATTAGCCATTATCTCAGTGCCAGTCTTAATTAGAACGCCTAAAATTTCCTGTAGACGGCGCTGGTGAAGTAGCTTGATTCAAGTCATTGTCGTTAACAACGTAAGTAGATTCTACTTGACGACCGGTTCTAGGTTGAGCGACAAATCGTCCTTCATCAATTAGATATGTGACAGTCTCACCTCGGATGCTATTGCCACCTTGTTGCAAAATATAAACATTACCACTTAAAACAATGCGGCGTTCTTTACTGAAGTATTGAGCTTGAGCAGAAGTTGCCTGAATTTGACGAGCTGGATATAAAAGTTGGACATTACCGCGAGCTGTTACTACTTGAGTTTTAGCATCGTACTCTTGCACGTCAGAACGAATGGTTAAAGGGCGATTTTCCCCTGAGGTTTGTCCTGAGGTTTGTGCGGTAGCAGTTTGCAGTTGACTGGGAAATGCGATCGCCCCTGCAAGTGCAAATGGCAGCATCAAAGCTAATCCAAAGCGACGCAGCGGAAATTGAGGTAATGGATAAGAAGGCTTCATAGCAATTTTGGATTTAAGATTTCACTTTGTATTCTAATTATCTTAAGTACCCGATCCAGATATTAAATCCATAGGCTGGACATTTTCAGGATAGCTACTCACGCAAATCATTGACGTTTGTCTTGACTGGAGGTTTCACTTCTTAACAGGGTTGGGAGAATAGGGAACAGGGAATGGGGTACCCTCGTTACCAGGTTGAACCTGGTAACGAGGCACTAGAGCAATTTGGCTCTCTCAATTAAATGCAAGCTACTCAGTTAAAACGAACTGAAAACTTTGCCTAGTCTAATGAGAAAAAGTTTTAGCTTTTATTTGAAAGAATTGGTATGAGGATTTCTATCCTAACAAGGATTGAAGGATGTTAATAAGCTTTCCCAACTGTTAAGAAGGCAGAAGGCAGTCCCAATGAAACAAGTTTCATCGCCAGGCATGAAAAACCTCACCCCGTCCTGTCGGACACCCCTCTCCTTAGCAAGGAGAGGGGCAGGGGGTGAGGTGACTTTCAAGTCAGAGGGCAGAGGAGCCACTGCGCCCTTGGAGGTTTCCGAGCCAGTGCGCCCTTGCGGAGCCAGTGCGGTGGACGGGTTCCCCGGCATAAAGCACCTGGCGTCGGGTTAAGCGCGTTGTAGCACCTGGCGTGGCAGAAGGTAAATATCTAAATAAAATTAATTACACATTCTCTATCTGTTCCCTATCCCCTATCCCCAACTTGCTGAATCTTGGGCAGTGTTAAGACTTGTTCTTCATTCAACTTCGCCAAGGCAACTTTTTCTAGCTGGGTTTGTTGTAATGTTTTCAATAACTCAGTACTTTGATGTAATAATTCATCTACATCAATGCCACTGTAAACTGATGGATAACGTCGCAAGCGATTGCTACCTTCTCCCAACAAAATCGCTGCACCTCTGAAGTTATGGTTACCCAGATGATACAGTGCCACAGCAATTTGCAAAATTCCTTGATAAAAAGTTTTCTCTGGCTCTGTTGCTTCTATCCACAGAGCCTCTAAGGTATCATGACAAGCATAGAACTGCCCAGCATTAAACTGATCTATACCTTGCCAAAATTGCTGGGGCAGATCTTCGTTCATAAAAATCCTTGTGAGGTGACTGTGGCTGGCATTGGCAATGCAGATGTTAATTCTAGATAATGTTAAGTTCTCTATGTAGGGCTGAAGCCAAAAGCTTACAGCCTTGCGTTGCTTACGCCATGCTGTCTCGCACTTGTTTAATGGTATCTAGAGAAATTTCTTGCTTGTCACCAGCAAACTCATTATCTGGAGTTAAAAATAGCATACAGTGGCACTCTTTGCGCTCCCGCATTGGTACACAGGGACAGTTCCAATAAGCAGCGTTTACCTCAGCTTCTTTATCTTCGTAGTGACGGCAGGGGCATAAAGGAGATCCGAGTTCGTCTTTATGTTTGGCAAGTCCTTCAATTACTACTGCGGTAACAGAAGGTTCAGAACAGAAGTAGGTTCCAGTGCGCTTGGCATATTGTTCAGAAAAATGCCGCATTGCTTCTAAATTTTTATCGCTGGATGTTGTGTTTACCTCTGGTGAAATCATAGGATCGGCTACTCATAATTTACACATTTCTTTGCATTGTACCGCAGCCGAAGAGAGCTATAACTAGGGAGAATTCCCCGTCTTTTTACCCCTCTAAAGTTACCTGAATTTCCGTTTTCGCCTAGATCCTAAGCGTACTGGGAGCAAAACAAAGCAGAGATTACGTTAAATGGTTGCGATCGCCTGATATTGAAATTATGAATTCATTGAATTCGCACAGACTATAAACCCAATGATTTTTGCAGTTGGAGTTGTAGTGGTTGCTCTGCTTGCAGCACAATTCCAGGATTCTCCCTATTTACTACTACTTTTTCTGGTGTGGCTGTCAAATTTTGCCACAATACCCAACGACTACCCCTAGAAAGCGAAGAGAGGGTTAAGGGATTTTGGGTGAGCCAAATTATAGGGTTACTTTTAGGACATTCATTTATGGCATCTTCACCTGAATTGGTTTTTGCTAAGGCTTCCAAAACCACACGATGGCCTTGAATTAAACCTGTAGATGCAGTCCACAGTTGCACCTGCATTTGCTGTCGCTGTGCATAAAAATACAGTGAAGCTGCGGCAATTACTGCTTGCTCAAATTTGTCTTCTTCCCAGTTGGCAGCGCTATCAAGGGCAATAATTGTGTCTTGCCCGGCAGTCATCATTTCTAACTCTCGCAATCGTAATTCTCCGTAGCGGGCGCTGGTACGCCAGTGAATTAGACGCATGGGATCGCCGATGCGATATGGACGTAGCGATCGCACGAGTCCTTCGTTTGCTGTCTGCAATGGTTTACCGCAGGGATCGCCTTTGAGACTGTCTTCTTGCCCAATTTCATCGATGAGGGGACAGTTTGTCAGGGTTAGCACCGTAGGATACACAATTGCAGTGGCAGCACAATCGCGCTGGCGGCGACACCAAAACAATCCCAAGGGCGCACCACTCCCCAGATCAACTGTATGCCAGCGATAGACTCCCCGGCGCACAGTGGGTTGATAGTAGATCCAACGGTAGCTTTTTTGAGCGGGAATTGTTTCTATTGCTTGCTGTTGTGGTTTCCCCAAAACGAAAGGCAGCAGATCTGTAACCTGGATTAAGTTGACAGGCTGCTTTTTAGAATTGATTATTTCTAATTCAATTGTCAAACTGTCTCCGGCTGTGATTGGCTCAATCGAACGCCGTTTCACGGTTAAACCCACGAGCGATCGCGGTGGTAAAACAGCCGCTAAACCCAACAAAGCAAAACTGACGCCACTAAGAACATAAAGCCAACCAGCCATTGTATTAATGCCAGCTCCAAAAAAACAAATGGCAATTCCCGCCAATACCCAACCACCGTAGGCAGGGGTGCTAGCACAAATCTCTAACCAAGTGGTAATACGCTTAATAATTTTCATAGTTTATACACAATCAAGCAAACAATAGTGGGTTGAAAATATTACTTTAAATACGAAAACTAAAAAACCATTAATAATAGCTAAATATTTACTTTCAAGGCTAACTCAATAACCTTAAAACTCATATAGATAAAGACTTTTCTGAAGAATTGATGAAGTTGTTTTCAAAAATGAGTAGATTAACGGAGAAGATTTAAAATCTAAGTATCTACACGGCTTGAATCGTATTTTTTAAACCTAATGTAAATCGTTAGAAAAAATTTATATGTAATTTTTCTTGCTAGAGGAAACACAAATGGAAGACAAAATCATGTCCCAAGTAGGGACTTCAAAACTTTCGCTACCACTACCACCCCCAAATCACTTTCTTTTAGGAAAAATAGGACAAACTCCGACAACATTTTCTTCTATTCAGCAGATGGTGCGCGATGCCCATGCCCGTAAAACCTCTGATATTCATATTCGCGTAGGTGAAGTACCCAGATTTCGGATTGGGGGGCAGATGGTGGCATATCAGGCAGGAGAGATAGTTACGCCGCAAATTTTTGAAGCCTACTTGTCAGAGATTCTCACTCCATTGCAGCGTCAGCAATTTACAGAAAATAAAGAATTGGACACGGCTATTTTTTATCCTGGATTTTTGCGCTGTCGTGTCAACTGTTTTGAAAGCTTAAGCGGTGGTGCAATGGTATTACGGCTAATTACCCTTGAGGTGCCTTCGATTGATAATTTAAGCTTGCCGTCAGTTCTCAAACGTATTGTTAGTAATAAGCAGGGATTAATTTTAGTCACAGGGCCAACAGGTGCTGGTAAATCTACTACCTTAGCGGGGATGATTCGTCATCTCAATGAAACAACCCAAAAACACATTATCACAATTGAAGATCCAATCGAATACGTTCACACCTCCCAACAATGCTTAATCAGTCAACGGGAAGTGGGATTGCATACCCATGAATTTCACCAGGCTTTGCGATCGCTATTGCGGGAAGATCCAGATGTAATTTTGATTGGGGAAATGCGCGATCGCGTGACTGTAGATACAGCGCTAAAAGCAGCACAAACCGGTCACTTAGTTTTAGGAACTCTCCACACGAAGAATGCTATCGGTGCCATTAACCGCCTGCTCAACATTTACAATCCCGAAGAGCAAGCGGCTATGCGTGTCCAAATCCTCGAATCATTGGTTGCAGTCATTGCGCAAATTTTGCTGCCGACAACAGATGGGCGACGGGCTGCGGCAATGGAAGTATTAATCAATACACCTGCTATGCAAGATTTCTTGTTGAAGGGCGAGGAAACAGAAGCTTTCCAGTTGATGGAAGATAGCACTCATGAGGGAATGCAGGTAATGAATCAAGCCCTCTGTCAGCTCATGCTATCTGGACAAATTAGTATTGAAGATGCGATTAATGCCTCACCAGATGTGGGTGACTTGCGGCGTCGTTCCCGCAATGAAGGTTTCGATCCATCTCATTCTACCCGGCGTAATTGGGGTTATTCTGACTTTTTTCCGCGATAACCCTTGCGGTACACACAATCCCTGCAAAAACCTCTTTCCTCGATGTTTTCAGCATTCCCTGCGGTTTAATATTTCGTAACTCGGTACGTTCTAGTTGAAATAAATCGACCACAGATGGACACCGATAAACACAGATTTTATCAGTGTCCATTTGTGGTTGTAATTAACCTAGATCCTGATTTTTGTAAGAAGTCTATGTAGAGACGCGACGGCAGCGACATTCAACCAATCCTTACCTGTTTACACGAGTCATTTCAAACAACTGCTGGGCATTCTTTCCTAAAAAACCATCAAACAGCACTGGCTTCCCAGGCTCTACTTCCACCATATAACGCTGGGCGATTTCGTAATAGGCGTAAGTCCAGGGAACTTGGATTTCTGTGTCTGTAATATCATCTAAGACTGTCACGTATTCAGTCACTGCTTGCGTTGCAGTTTGTCGCAAACCGCAAGCAACATCACCCTCAATTTCGGCTTTCATTGGTACGCCTAAATTAGCTAAACCACGAGCTGTAGTATCGATATCTGGATACTCTGGAGTGTTTTGCCGATTAACATAGCCTGTAAAGTGATTGACTGCATAACCGTGCAGCAGCACCCATGCACCGTATTGAGTGACTTTGCTGACTTCTTCTACATCAGAGCGATGGGGAGGTTGCCAATGATAGGTAAAAACTTTCTCCAGTTCTTTGGCGAGGCGATCGCGATCATGACCGTATGTATCAAATATGGCTGAAAAGCTAAATAGATTTACGCCCGATACTGTTTTGTGAATAAGTTGTGCAGTCTTCTCTGGCAGTTCATCCACAATCAACTCGCTGATAAACAACTTGGGCAAATCAAGTTCTTCTTGTTGAGGATGGCGATAATGACGAGCGTAAAGATGGCTGTCTGGAAAAGTATACTCCCCTGCGGCTTCGTAACCTAAAGCTTTGGCAAGTTGAGCTAGATAGTCTATTCCCAGGTTCACCTTACCATGTGAACTATCCACCGTTAAGCGTAAAGACCGAAAGGCGATATGGTCATTGGCGACAGTTCCACCAGCATTAGTTATCATTTTTGCATAGGTTCGAGCATAACTTACCCTGGTGCTATATTCTTGCCAAAGCAATTCCCAAAGGTGGTGGGCAAGTAGACGCTTCATAGGGACATCCTAATTCATGTATCAACACTAGCGCAGAATTTCTGTGTAATCGGAATTTCAATCACAAATTCTGCACTGAAGAAGGACAAAATGGCAATATAGTTTTCCACCATGCTTTTTCTCGAATTGAATTACGAATTGCAAGTTAATGCAGTACACCCCTCTTTAGCAATTTTTGTCGGGTGGGCAATGCCTAACTTTCCTCAAACTCTTGTTTTTAGATTGTGGACAGTACCCACCTTATGGTTATTGAGATCCCAAATCTAGCGTTGCCGTTGGAATTTCCAGATACCTACAGAACCAAAGGCCATAATGCCAAAAATCAATCCAGACTGGTTAAAAGATTTCTTCCCTCTAGAAATATCAATGGAAAACAGAGTTGTTGTTCCACTTACCTCGTTAGCCACAACCAGTAATGGCTGGCGATTAGGGCTATCTGTAGCGGGGATGAACAGCAAACCTTCTGCGCCTAAATCTCCTGCTGCTGGGTTAGTTTGATCGCCGAAGTTTGTTGGAACACTGAAGTTACGGTTGTTGAAATAGTTGACAAAAACGGGTTTTTGGGGATTGGTAACGTCATAAACCATCACACCACTAATGCGTTCCAATCCAATCAACGCATAGAAGCGGCCATTAATTCTAGCAATCTTCACATCTTCTGGTTCTGGCCCTTTGTCATCACTGCGGGTATCGAAACTGTTCTCCACGTGGTTAGAGTTGAAGAAGCTAGGAAACCTTTGGGCTGTGATGCGTTCAAATTCACTGCCACTGTCGTAAATTCGGTTAAGTTTATTGTTCGCCTCATCCCATTCCCAAATCGAGAAGGAGCGAGATCCGAACGAATATATCTGCTCAAATTGCCCATCCCCATTCACATCACCTAGAGCGTTAGTGACAGTCAACCGACCCAAATTTTCTGGACGCTTGAGTTCGGTAGCATTGGAAAAAACATTAGAATCTAGTAGATATCTACTATTACCAGCTCGCACCTCTTCACTAAAAGCATCGTAATCACGAGCATCACCTTCGTTAGCGGTGACAATGTAGGTTTTACCTCTAACTTTATAGGAGGCAATACCATCGGGTTGGTACATACCCAAGATAGGCCAGTTAGCAATGTTAATGGCGTTATCGCGATCGCTAACATCAAGGGCATTTTCTCCTAAACTGTGATCCTGAAAGCCCAAGGGGATAATGTCGGTAAATTCATTATTAATCAAATCGAGAACTGCGATCGCGTTGTTTTCTTGCAAGACTACCCAGGCTTTCTTACCATCATCAGCAACAGTGATATACTCTGGCTCTAAATCTTGTGCTACCGTGGCATTCGGCCCAAAAATTCGCACCCCAGCAGCACGTAGTTTATCAACCTGACTGTTGAACTTAGTAAAGCTAACATTTACTACGCTGGGATTGAAACGTCGTGCAATGTTGGCATTAGAATTGAGAATTTGCCCCTGCACCACAGCAGCAGGTTTTCTACTAGGACTCGAACCTAACAAATTGATAATACTAACTGAACCTTCAGGATCAACGTCATAGTTCTGATTTGGTTCACCTTCATTTGCCACTAATACACGGGTACCATCCGGTGTAAAAGTCAGCATATCTGGTATTGCTCCTACTGTCACAGATTGGATAAATTCTCCATTAGCATCAAAAAACGCCACTTTGCCTGGATCTTGTGGATTATCCGCATCGATTGCTGCTGCCAGTATGCCGTTATTAAAGGCGACACTATTAACACTACTACCAAAGCGAGAAATATCAATGGCTGACACCAGTGAAGGATTAGTAGGCTCTTTGATACTGATGATATCAATAGTGTTACTAGCACCATTGGCTACAAATAAACGTTGAGTCTTTGGATCATAGGTAGGAATTTCGGCAGCCCCAGCATCAAATAAACCTGTGCTGTAAGTACCAATAGGTTTGAGCAAAACTGCATTTACTGGTGTCGCCAATACTACCAACAAAGCAGCAGATAAAGCAACTAAACCGATAAGCTTTTTGATGTTAAAAGTCATGATTTTCGGAAATAATTGAGCGTTGAGCCGAGAGATACCAATTAGATTTAGGTAAGATTTATCCCTGATCCCAAAATGAGAGCACGAAAAAACACCCACTCAGTACTTTGAGGAATTTATTAGGTGGGATTACATCGATTAGCGATTACAGTTACTTTTGAAAAATATCGGTCAAAGATTAAGAAAAAGTTTAATTTAGGTTAACTAAAGGTAAAAAAGCCGTATTTTTACTTATTCTTTATAGAAAAGGTACATAAAACTTGAATTTATTCAGTGTTTGCTATCATCGGGCAAAATATCTTTTAGTGCCATCTTTGATGAACTCATGTCTTACACCTGTGCTCTTGTCTGCCAAAAAACTTATTTCTTGGCTTCAAGTGAAAGTCTGCTTAAGCAGACTAGGTAGGATTCTCAGTTAGTTGTAACTGACAGTAGCTCTAAGAAACGAACTTCAGTACCAGGCATTTTAGGGCGAGGTACAAGATGTGAATGAACCCGAATTTATTCAGATTGCACAGGCTTTAGCCTGTGGCTATACAAACAAAGCCTGCCTCGGCAGGCTTTGTCCGTGTACTCGCACCCTTAAGGGTGTCGGCTTCCTTTATTCTGATCGCTCATTCTCACTCTAAATTACTTAATATCTCCTTAAAAATACTTAGAGCTATCTGAATTTGGTCACTATCGATAACCAAAGGAGGGCAGAAGCGGATCGCAGCCTTGCCGCAACCCAGCAACAATAAACCGTGTAAAAAAGCTGCTTGGAGAATGCGATCGCGTAATTTGGAATCTAAATTACCTTCCTCATCCAGTAAATCTACTGCTACCATCAAACCTTTACCCCGTGGTAGCGAAACTCTAGGAAACGAGTCATGCAACTGAGTCAAACCAGCTTGCAATAGTTCTCCCATGTGGGAGGCATTTGCCATCAAGCCAGTTTCCAGAAGTTGTAGGGTAGCAAGGGCAGCAGCGCAGGCAACGGGATTACCACCGAAGGTAGTAGCATGGGAACCGGGAGGCCAAGTCATAATTTCAGGACGAGAAATAATTGCCCCCAAAGGTAATCCACTGGCAATACCTTTGGCTGTAGTAATAATATCGGGCATCACACCCCAATGCTCAACTGCAAACAATCGACCGGTGCGCCCTATCCCCGATTGCACTTCATCGACTACCATGAGAATGCCATAGCGATCGCATATTTGGCGAATGCGCTGTAAAAATCCATCTTCTGGCACAATGTAGCCGCCTTCACCTTGAATTGGTTCAACAACAATCGCCGCCACTTCATGGGGTGGTAACATTGCCGGAAATAGATATTTTTCTAGATAATCTAAGCTAGCGTGAGTACCGTAGGGAATATGCGTTACACCTGGAACAAGAGGGCCAAATCCTGCTCTTTGTACTGCTTTAGAACCAGTTAAAGACATTGCCCCGTAGGTGCGTCCGTGGAATCCTCCTAAGAAGGCAACGATTAGAGAACGCCCGGTGTGGTATCTTGCTAGTTTGATAGCACCCTCATTAGATTCCGCACCAGAATTGGTAAAAAATACTCTCGCATTATCGGGAAAAGGAGCGCGATTAGCTAACTTTTCTGCCAATTCTACCATTGGTTCGTAGTAAAAATCAGTACCCGACATATGCAACAGCTTGGCGGCTTGCTCATGAATAGCTTGCACAACTTCCGGGTGAGCGTGTCCTGTGGCAGTGACGGCAATTCCCGCAGTCATATCTAAAAAGATGTTGCCATCCACATCTTCCACCATACAGCCTTCACCGCGAGCGACAACCAAAGGGTAGTCACGGGTATAGGAAGGAGAAGTCACAGCGCGATCGCGTTCCACAAGATCCCTAGCACGGGGGCCAGGTAAAGAAGTTACTAAACGAGGCGATCGTGGTAAATTTTTATTTAGAGAAATACTTAACATTGTTCTTTAGAATTTTGAAATAATTGCTACTCAAAATTAACGCTGATTTCCAAGCGCTTGCAGTAGTATTTGATTCTATTTTGGCTCGTGATTATAGTAATGGGTAGCTTGCAAAATTAATGTAGAACAATCAAATCAAATGCAAAATACGCCCTGTTAGATGCCCGACTTTTTCAAACAGTCAGGCATCTGTGTTGTTTTGTCTAACTATTCTCGATTGTCAATTTGAGCACGTTGTAGACTACCTGAAAAATCTACATATACAGTTTTCCATTCCGTAAAAACATCCAAAGCAGTAGTTCCCGCTTCCCGATGCCCATTGCCAGTATGCTTCACACCACCAAAGGGTAAATGTACTTCTGCTCCTATAGTAGGGCCATTTATATAAGTAATTCCGGCTTCAATATCGCGCATGGCAGCAAAGGCACGGTTGATATCGCGGGTGTAAATTGAAGAAGAAAGACCATAGTTTGAATCATTCAAGATATTTATAGCTTCTTCAAAATTACTAATCTCTATCAAAGCTACCACTGGGCCAAATATTTCTTCACGGGCAACTCGCATCTGGGGTGTGACATTGTCGAGAATAGTCGGCTCAAAGAAGTAACCGTGTTGTAATTCTCCCTCGCGAGCAATTTCTCCACCAATTAATACTGTTGCTCCTTCCTCACGGGCAATATCTAGATACTTATTTACCCGTTGCAGTTGCCTTTCATTAATTATCGGCCCAACTTCGGTATTAGGATCGGTGCCAGCGCCCAAACGGATTTTACTGGCACGTTCTTTGAGCATGGTGGTAAATTTTTCCTTGACATCCCGGTGCAGAATCAAGCGACTTGTAGCGGTGCATCGTTGCCCGGCAGTACCGAATGCTCCCCAAACTGCACCATCAAGGGCAAGTTGCAAGTCTGCGTCTTCCATGACTATTTGGGCATTCTTCCCACCCATTTCCAAACACACACGCTTGTGAGTGCGCCCGCAAGTAGCGCCGACTTCTGCACCAGTTTCAGAGGAACCTGTAAACGATACCAAATCCACATCGGGATGTTCAACTAAAGCTTTTCCTACTTCTTCACCTACTCCATGCACCAAGTTAACAACTCCCGGTGGCAAACCTGCTTCTGCAAAAATTTCGATCAGTTTAGTGGCACAAGCAGAAGTATCTTCCGCTGGTTTAAGAATGATGGTATTGCCACACACCAAAGCTGGCATTGCTTTCCAACACGGGATAGCGATCGGGAAATTCCAAGGAGTGATCAGGGCGCAAACACCGATGGGCATCCGTACCGTCATGGCGAATTTATTGGGCATTTCCGAGGGTACAGTTTGCCCAAACAACCGCCGCCCCTCACCCGCACTATAAAAAGCGCAATCAATACCTTCTTGCACATCTCCCCGCGCTTCCACGAGGGGCTTACCCATTTCCCGACTAATTAATTGTGCTAGTTCTTCTTTATATTTGCTTAGTAATTCCCCAACTCTAAAAACGTATTCTGCTCTAGCTGGGGCGGGGACAAGTCGCCAACTGCGATAAGCTTGGCGGGCAGCGCTTACTGCTGCATCTACATCAGTTGCACTCGAACGCGGGAAAGTCGCAACGACTTCATGCTTGTTCGCAGGGTTACGGCTTTCTAGAGTAGCTGCCGATGCAGCATCCTCCCATTTACCGTTAATGTAATTATTGCAAATGAGCGGAGTAGTCATAATATTCAGCACTCCGACTAATAGGCTGGAACTTTTGTACTAAATTGTAGCAATTGTGGCTTGTTTTCAAAGTTGGCGTCAAGTAAAAAAAGACAATTAGCTTAATGCTATTACCCCAGCAGGAGAACCCGAACCATCTCGTAATCTTAAAATGCCAATCACGAGGGTAGCTCCTTTTGGTGGTAGTCGATCCAAATTAACGAGATTCTCTAGGACAATACGTGGTTTCTCCAATACCAAACTATTGATGGCAAAAGTGGTATCTTGCCCAGGATCTACGCCGTGAGTATCAATTCCGACTCCAGCTATTTGACGCTTATTAATTAGAAATTGAATTGCATCCCTACCAAACCCAGGAAAATGCATATTTCCTTGAGCATCCTGGTTCATAAAGGCAATGCGATCGCTCCATTTTTCTTGCCAACCTGTATATAGTAAGACAACGCTATCAGGTGGTATTTCTCCATGCTGTTTCTCCCAAGCCAAAATATCTGCGATCGCCAGCGTATAATCTGGATTGACTGCTGCTTGTTGTTGAATATTAATTACCACCGCAGGTACAACAAGGGATTGAGCAGGATATTGATCAATGCCTAAACCAAACTTGTGAAAACTTTTGGGAGCGTTAATATGGGTAGCACTGTGTTCCCCTAAGGAAAAACGCCGGAGATAATAACCATCTTTTTCTAATTCTGCTACAGTCTCAAACTCTACATTCGGATCGCCCTGCCACTGAGGGATATCAGAGTCAATGACATGGCTGAGGTGAATGATTTGTGAGTAAGTAATACTTTTGTACGCGGAGATAGAAGACGCTGAGAAATTATCAGAAACTCTCTCCGTGTCCCCGCGTCTCCGTGTCCCCGTGTCTTCTTCATTCCCCTTATCCTCTTCCTCTCCCCACCTCCGCGTTAACCTCTCCAATGTCGCTTCCATCACAGCACTAGTTTGTCCTGTAACAGTAAACACCAACGCCTCACGATATACGCGCTGTGCTGGGTGATGCAGATAATTAGCAGCACCACTGGAAACAGTAACGGCTGCATGAGCTATGCGTGTTGCTAAATCAACTGCCCAAGCTCGTAGTTGTAATTTTTTTTCCAGTTCTAAACCAGGATTTTGTTGTGCTTGATGAATGGCGGTGCGACAGTTACTTAGTTCTTGCTGAAGAGATACAAAAGCATTAGCGATCGCTCTCAAGGATTTAGTCTGTGCGGTAGACTCGATAATATCCAGAGCTGCGAGAGCGCAACCTGTGGCTAGAAAGGTAGCGCGGAGGACGTTGTTTTTGTCGTTTTCATGAATCCAACCAACAGGTTTAATAGCAACTACAAGTTCTTGAGGTAAGAAGTAGCGAGTTAGGGTTGCAGTGACAGTATTAGTTGATGTCATTGCCGCTAGTTCGGCTGGGGGAGAAAACGTGATTCTACCTCCCGATTCTTGTTCGGTTTCTTGAAAAGGCACAACTCCAAAAACTGCACAACCGTCAGGTAATGTGGCAGCGATGATAAAATCCTGAAAGATACCCCATCCAGTTACCCAAGGTACAATTCCGTCTAGTTGATATCCTCCTGATACTGGTACAGCTACAGTTAGTGGTTCACCTTCACGTCGCAGTTGAGAAAAGCCAACGCCCACTAGAACTTCACCATTCCCCATCCGAGGTAAATATGCTTGCTGAACAGAGAAGTTACTACTGGTAACAAGCATACCAGCAGCGCTTTGGTGTTGAGTTTGCAGGAAAGCTAATGCACCAGAATACTGCGCTATCAGTTCTTGAAATTCACCAAAAGTTGTCTCGCTAACTTCTTTTCCACCCCAATGACGTGGAACGCGTAATGCTAGTAAACCCAATTCTCCAAGACCGCGCAATGCACCCATTAAAATATCTGGGTTAGTGTCGATCTCGTTGGCTTTAGCTACAACTTGGTTGAGCAAGTATGATTTGGCAGTTTCTATCACAGAGCCGATTTTCTTTGGAAACACTCTTGCATCGCAATCCATAGACGCTAGTTATACGATTTTGGAAAATGGAGTTGAAAATCTCCTTGGTGTGTCAGGGTTGGGTGAATCCATTTGCCCTTAATCCTTTTTTAAATTGGTATTAGCTTACCAAAGTTAAGTATAAAGGCTTCATACTTTAAGTGGTTTGCACACTTTAAATAGAGAATCCCCCCAAAACACATAAAAAAGGTTTTGGAGGGTTCAAATGTTGCAGCAAAAAGTGAATTATTAATAGATTAGCAGCTAATCAGATAATTTGTGACTAAGGTTTGGTTAAATTTACTTAAGTTGCTCCGATATCTAATTCTTTTATTCACAAGAAGGAAAAATAATTAATACCTGTATAACTGTATAAATAACCAAATTCATGAGTTTACATATATATTATGAGAGTTTGTATTCATATTACATAATCTAAATTGAAGTACGAAATTTTCATATTTTCTCGCAATATTGAATTGAGAGCAGTCAAAATTTTACCTATCATCACGATAGCTAACTGTTTTGTCAGAATATGTTGCAGTAATTACTTTATAGGTAAGTAGAATAATTAGGGTTTAGATTGTTGTAGGGGAATTGCGATCGCAAACACGGCTCCTTCACCTGGTGCTGAAATACACTGAAGGTGACCTTGATGCTTTTCAACGATAATTTTGTAACTTATTGATAATCCCATACCCGTACCTTTACCGACAGGTTTTGTGGTGAAGAAGGGATCGAATAACTTTTGTCGTATTTCTTCTTTCATTCCGGGGCCATTGTCAGCTATGTGAATCGATACAATATTTCCTTGAAGTTGAGTGCGAATGTGAATTTGTGGAAGTGGGGATTGGGGATTGGGAGAAGTTATTCCTAGTCCCCTATGCCCTATCCCTTGTCCCTCTTCCAAAGCATCGATCGCATTAGCTAGTAGATTCATAAATACCTGATTGAGTTGTCCAACATAGCACTCTACAGGTGGAAGATTGGCATATTCTTTAATAACCTGAATTTCTGGATGTTCTGATCTAGCTTTAAGGCGATTTTGTAGTAGCAATAAAGTATTATCAATCCCTTCGTGAATGTCAACCTCTTTCATATCGGCTTCATCCAAACGAGAGAAATTGCGTAAAGACATAACAATTTGACGAATGCGATCGGTGCCAATTTTCATTGAAGTGAGAATTTTGGGCAAATCTTGGCTGAGAAACTCTAAATCGATCGCCTCAATTTCCTCTTGAATTTCTGCCACCGAATTGGGATAGTGCTGTTGGTAAAGTTCTACTAGACGCAGTAAATCTTGTGTATATTCACTCGCGTGGTTGATATTCCCATGGATAAAGTTAACTGGGTTGTTAATTTCGTGTGCAATACCAGCAACCAGCTGTCCCAAACTTGACATTTTTTCAGTTTGAATCAGTTGCGTTTGAGTTGCTTGCAGTTCGCTTAAAGTCTCTTCTAACTGCTGCGCTTTTTCTTGAGCAGTTTGAGCAGCAACATTACTTTGTTTATAGAGTTCTGCTTGATCTATAGCTATGGCAACTTGATCTGCAACCGCCAGTAACAACTCCACCTCACTATCGAGCCAATGTCGGTAGCCACTAAAGTGATTGCAAGCTAAACCACCTATTTCACCAGATTGAGTATGAATTGGCAGTACCAGTATGGCTGTTAACCCCAAACCGACGAAAAACTGTTGTTCAGGTATATTTTGAACTTCATCTAGCCTGATGATTTCTTTATAGAAAATCTTTTGGGCGATCGCCCCTACTTCTTCAGTAGTTGAGCTTAAACCCATTAAACTTGGTACAGCAGGGTTTCTTGCTTCTTGAACAATCTCCCAGTGGGGAGGTTGCGCCTCAGAACAATACCAGGTGAAAAGACATAAATCAATTTGTAGTAGATTGCGGATTTCGGTAACGACGGTTTCCAGAATAGTATTAATATCCAACGAAGCACGAATTTGGCTTGCCAGACGGTTCAGTAGTGATTCTTTGGAGGCAAGTTCTCGAAACTTTCTCTCAGAGTGTCGCAGTGCAAATTCCACACGCTGGCGTTGTAGTTCTGCTGTCGCTCGTGCGGCAAAGATTTTTAAAATTGCCTGAGCATATTCTTCTTGTAATATCGGTTTTGTATCAAATACACACAAGTGGCCAATAATATTACCAAACGTATCTATAATAGGCGTTCCTAAGTAACTTTCTAGCTTCATAGCCGCTACATATTGGCTTTGGGAAAACAGTTGCTGCAAACCACGGGCAAAGCAACGTACTCCGTCTTGGTAAACGACTCCACAAGGAGTATTAGCCAATTCATAATCAAAGTTTTCTCCTGGCTTATCTATTTCCCAGAACGCCAAAGATACTACTCTATCTAAATTTTGATCTAATTTTTCAGCAACTAAGGCGTAGCGAACTCCCAAAGCATTGGCTAAATGACGCACCAGAGCAGGGAAAAATTCTTCGCCCGTAACTGAGGCAGTTCCTGCTACCAGGGCTTGTAGGGATTCTTCACTACGTTTGCGATCGCTAATATCACGAGTGATAGCAATTAAACCAATAATATTACCTTGGCTATCACGCCAAGGATTTTTAGTTGTCAGGTAAGTGTGATTTACTCCATCTTGGGGTATCAATTCCTCAAACGTTTCGGCAACTCCTGTAGCAATTACTCTTAAATCTATTTCCCTGATTCGAGACACTATTTCTGCCTCAAAAAACTCCTTATCATCTTTACCAATAATTTCCTCAATCGGCTTTTGAAAAAAGCGGGCAAAAGCGGAATTAACCATTACGTAGCGCCCTTGAATATCCTTAACAAGGATGATATCAGCAGCATTGTTAATCACCGAATTTAAAAGGTTATAGCTTGCTTGTAGCGCCTCTTCTGTCTGTTTGCGCTCCGAAATATCTCGTGCTACAGCATAAATTAGTTGTTGTTCGGGCAGTGTTCTCGATGTCCACAACAGCCATTTATAGGAACCATCTTTGCAACGGTAACGATTTTCAAAAGCAACGTTTTCGATCCCTTGAGCAAGTTTTTGTGCATAGGCAAGAGTTATTTCCCGATCATCTGGATGTACGAAGTTAATAAATGGTAATCTTTTTAACTCTGCCTTTGTCCAACCCAAGGTTTGTTCCCAAGCCAGATTGAGTAGTTTGAAGTACCCGTCGAACCCAGCAACACAAAGCATATCCAACGACAGTTGGAAAAATCTATCTTGCAGTTGCACCTGATCCTCGTTTAAATTTTTTACCCGTTCCTCTACGGAATCTTCTAGCTCTTGTTTTGCTAAATCAACAGCGATTTCTTCCTGCTGGTGTGTCATCTCTAGCACTCTAATATTCCTATTCCAAACTTCCATTTGGGCTGTATCCAAAGCCAGTTCCAAACCAGCTTCATCTTCTGATACTGTGGCGAACTGAGGTTTGACATCAGTAATGTCAGTAATGTCCACAGCGTAGCTAATATAATCAAGAAAACTACCATTTGCTGCAAATTGTGGTACTGCTGTATCCAAAATCCAACGGTATTCGCCCTCAGCACGACACAGACGATATTGTCTCTGAAACTTTTGATGTTTTTCTGAGGCAGATAAATAATGCTCGTAAATTTGTAATTTATTTGACGCCAAAAAGCCATGGTAAAATTACGGCAATTTCCAAAAACTTTTGCTTTCAAAAATTTATACAGTCATAGCTAAATAATATTAGTAACTTTAAAGCAACAATTAATACTTTTTACTTATGCTTGAGTAGATGTGCGATTGAATGAAAAAAGCTTGAGCAAACGCTTAAAACAGTGTGTAATGATTTAATACGCTATTAAACCAAGGCAGATAGCAGAAGGGAACCAAATTGTTTTTCCCAATTGTCTCTTGCCAAGAGTCCCCATGCCAAAAATGGGAGTATCAAATCTATTTATGAATTATTCGCCAATTCCTGCTCCAGAATCCTCAGTTAGCTGGTCAATTCTATTGCAACAATTACTAGATGGCCAATCCTTATCCCGTACTCAAGCAGCAGAATTGATGCAAGGATGGTTAAATGAAGCGATCGCTCCAGAATTATCGGGGGCAATTTTAGCTGCATTGCATTGTAAAGGCGTGAGTGCTGATGAATTGGCGGGAATGGCGGAAGTCTTGCAATCCCAGTCTCTTGGAGGACACCCAGACACGGGGAATAAAGAGGACACGGGGACACGGGGACACCCAGACACGGGGAATATGAATAAAAGTTTCTCCGCGTCACCCTCCGGGTTCGGAAGTTCGGACTCGACGGGAACCGCCAAGACTCCGACTTCCTCACCGCGTCTCAACCTCTCCGTGTCTTCTTCAACCCCCTTCATCGATACCTGTGGCACAGGGGGAGATGGAGCATCAACTTTTAATATTTCTACCGCAGTTGCCTTTGTTGCTGCTGCTTATGGTGTGCCAGTTGCCAAACACGGCAACCGTTCAGCATCAAGTCGTGTCGGTAGCGCGGATGTGTTGGAATTTTTGGGCGTAAATTTGAGTTCCTCTAGTCAGAAGGTAGAAGCTGCACTCGCCGAGGTGGGGATCACTTTCTTGTTTGCCCCTGGTTGGCATCCAGCACTCAAAGCGGTTGCCTCTTTGCGAAAAACTCTCAAAGTGCGAACAGTATTTAATTTACTAGGGCCTTTAGTAAATCCCTTACGTCCAACAGCCCAGGTAATTGGCATTTTTGATCCCAAATTGTTGTTAACAGTTGCTCAAGCCTTGCAGCGACTAGGTACGCAACAGGCAATTGTTCTACATGGACGAGAAAAATTAGACGAAGCTGGTTTAGGTGATTTCACTGACTTGGCTGTATTATCGGCAGGAGAGGTACAGTTAACTACAGTAAATCCTCAAGAACTGGGCTTAACCCCTGCTCCTATAACAGCGCTCAAGGGTGGCGATGTACAGGAAAATGCCGAGATTCTCAAGGCAGTACTTCAAGGTAAAGGAACTGTTGAGCAACAAGATGTAGTGGCTTTAAATGCTGCTTTGGCATTGCAAGTGGGTGGTGCAATACCGTTGATGGATCATACTCAAGGTATACAGGCAGCTAAGGATATTCTTCAAAGCGGCGTGGCTTGGGCGAAGTTGGAACAGTTAGTCCAGTTTCTGGAGAATTGAGTTGCTGCGAGTGAGATGGGGGGCGAAATTCTACAACATCACGCTTAATTGTGATCTCGTAGTCACCAAAAAAGTCGTGTCCCAGCAGTCCTGTTTCCAGTTCTGAACCAGCGATCGCTACTCCCACTTTCGTGACAGTTATCCCGCCAGCTTCGATTGAATTTACATAGCCCACGGGAAATTCTACAGCTTTGGCACTGGCAGTGTTTGCCTTTGCTTTTCCTACAGGCACAACTCCCAAGGCAGCTGCCATTGGTTGGGTGATGACAGTGCCACTTGCTCCCGTATCCACAATCATCTCAAATTGTTGCTCACCATTAAAGGTGACTTCGATGATAGGTGTGCCTCCTACTCGGCGTTTGATTGGAGCAACAAATACTACTGGTTCGCTACGTTTGGTATTAGGGGTAACAAATATCTGTTGTTGATTGTTTATAGTATCTAAAGCAGTCGGCGAAGGCTGCGTTTGTTGTTCTGCTTTTACTGGGGGAGGTAGTTGTGGAGGCTTGGGTGTGAAGGATGTTTTTGGAGTGGCAACTATTAACTTCTGTGGTTTGACTTTCGGTGCTGGTAAAACAATAGGAGAAGCTTGCTGTTGAGCGGATCTCGACAAGCGTTGGTATTCCAGAATTTTGGTTTGAGCGATCTCAAAGTAGGCACTGTGGCGTTCCACTTGCTTCATCAGCGCGATCGCATCTTGATATTGACTTGCCACGAGATTCCAATCTTCTGTAGATTGAGCCGATTGGCTGATAGTATGGGCGCTGGCAGCTTTATCTAGCCCTAATCCAAAAATACTGGCTGCCAATTCATCAGAAGTTTTGACTTGTTCTGGGCTTGCAGTTGGTGCCAGTTTTGTGGTGTCAGGTTCAAATCTACTGGATGCCGTTGGTTTAGACTCTTGCTTATAAGCCGTTACAACTGTTTGTTTATCTTCGCGACAGGCAACAGCGAAAACCACCATTGTCGTAGAGAGAAAAATTAGCGCAGCTTGGGATAAAGAAGACTGAAGCATAATTATTTGTAATGCATTGCCCACTGGCTTTTACCAGGGGTTTACCCTGCGTTGTAGGGTAGAGGCCGAAGAAACGGCTTCGATTGCCCTGTCCGCTAATAAATTTTGAGCAGTATTATATGCTCAACTTTACGGTATTTAAATTTCTAAGCATTTTGAGCAGAGGACTTTCCCTACATTCTTACCATTATTACTTTCTAGCCATTCATGTATCCTACGCTTAACGTTAAGCGCGATTTTTCGGCCTGTGACGCACTCTCTAATATATCACAGCAGCACTAGCACCCATGAAAAATTTTTAGTTGAATTAGGTTAAAATTAATGCGGCATAAATTATGACGAAAATCAGTATCCAAAACCTAGTTCATAATTCTTTAAGTTTTGCTTTACTATCCTGAAGTCCGTTAACAAAATAGAATTGACGAATTGCTGCTTGTTTTTACAATAAGAATTGCTTATGCCCCTGCTTGATGCAACACCTGCTCTCTTTGTACTTGCTGATGGAACTAGTTATCGCGGTTGGTCTTTTGGCGCAATGGGTACCGTGGTTGGAGAAGTGGTGTTTAACACTGGTATGACCGGATATCAAGAAGTGTTGACCGATCCTAGTTACTGTGGTCAGATAGTAGTTTTTACTTATCCTGAATTGGGGAACACAGGCGTTAATCAAGAGGATGAGGAATCACAACAACCGCAAGTGCGAGGAGCGATCGCCCGCAATATTTGTATGCGCCCAAGTAACTGGCGCTCTACACAATCTTTGCCTGACTATCTCAAACAACACCAAATTCCCGGCATTTATGGTATTGATACCCGCGCCCTGACGCGTAAAATTCGCAACTTTGGGGCTATGAATGGCGGTATTTCTACAGAGATTATGGATGAAGCAGAACTGTTAGAAAAAGTACTAGCAGCTCCAAGCATGAGGGGATTAAATCTTGTCCGCGAAGTGACTACACAAAAGGTTTATGAATGGTTAGAGCCTACTGACTCTGTTTGGGAATTTAATCCTGATGCCACAGCCAATCCAGGGGAAACATTAACTGTTGTAGCCTTGGATTTTGGGATCAAGCGTAATATCTTGCGGCGCTTGGCCAGTTACAACTGTCGGGTGATTGTCGTACCTGCTGATACTCCAGCAGAGGAAATTCTCAAATACAATCCAGATGGAATCTTTCTTTCTAATGGCCCTGGTGATCCAGCTGCTGTTACCGAAGGAATTGAAACTACTAAGGCGCTACTATCAGCTCAAAAACCGATGTTTGGCATTTGTATGGGACACCAGATTTTAGGTCATGCCTTGGGAGCAGAAACATTTAAACTTAAATTTGGACACCGTGGTTTAAATCAGCCCGCAGGGTTACAGCGAAGAGTGGAAATTACCAGCCAAAACCACAGTTTTGCACTTGATCCAGATTCTCTGCCCCAACAAGTTGTGGAAATTAGCCACCTCAACTTGAATGATCGCACGGTAGCTGGTGTACGTCACAAAAACTTACCTGTATTCTCAGTACAGTACCATCCAGAAGCATCTCCAGGCCCCCACGATGCCGATTATTTGTTTGAAGAGTTTGTCCAAATAATGCGATCGGCGCGTCAAGCAGAAACGGCTGAAGTAAAGTAAAAATGGAGAAAGGACTAGGGACTAGGGACTAGGAACAAAGAAACCTTAATACCCGATCCCCGATCCCCTGTACCCAATGTAGACAACTTCCACAAAAACCATCTATACTTGAGCGTTCACCATAACTATGAGGAGGGAATTATTGCTGAACCACTAAATCTAACCGTGAGCCTGAGAGGTACTCGTGAAGTCCGGGATAACTGTCAGCTATTCCGCCTCACAGGTTTGTTAGATGCTTTTTCCGAACCGACATTTCGCAAAGTTCTCGGAAGTAAGATTGATGAGGGACCAAAGCACATTATTCTGGATCTCTCACAAATTGACTTTGTTGACAGTTCTGGCTTGGGCGCTCTGGTGCAGCTAGCCAAGCAGGCGCAGAACTCCAACGGTACTTTGCAAATTGTCACCAATGCCCGTGTGACTCAAACAGTCAAGCTTGTTCGCTTAGAGAAGTTTCTCTCCCTGCAACCATCAGTTGAAGCGGCTCTAGAAAACATCAAGTAGTCTTGATTGCTTGACCGATGAGTTGAAATTAGCTATCCAGATTTAAACATCGGATAGCTTAATTTTTATCCACAGGAATTGAGGATGAACTTCAAATTTCAAAATCTACAGAAATGAAGTCGAAATTGATGTAGAGAACAATCCCAAAAAAAGTATAAAAAATCAAAATTATCTGTTTCACACCTCTAGAGTTCATTCTATGCTAAGAAAAACTTCCTTTTTGAAAAACATATCCTGAGTATGATTCTTTAAGCAGCAGCTTCCAAAAATTTTCATTTTCTCGCCAAATATTCTTTCAACCCGCAGTTGACAAAATGCTAATGCCGGATGAAAACGCTAAAATTAGTGAGTTGATTTTGTAGCCTGGATTTATGCTTGATAAACCTGCACTACAGTTTGCACTCAAGAGTAAATCAGCAAATAAAGCCTTCCAAAAATAGACAACCAGGAATGATTAATTTGTGAAAGCAAAGGAGGAAAAGCCATTACACGAGCAAGATGAGCCTTCCAAGCCAGATTCATCTTGGTGCCAAACACTGAAGGCAAGCACAGAGCATATATCTCAACAAATTCCCCAGGCACAACTGCAACAACTTTCCCCTGCGGCTTTGGCATACCTGGGAGACGCTATTTATGAATTTTATGTTAGAATGTTCTATTTACTGCCACCTCAGCGAAGTGAAGCCTATCATCGATTAGTTGTGGCACAAGTTCGAGCAGAAAAGCAGGCGCTGCATTTGCGATCGCTCATGCCGCATTTACAACAAAACGAGTTAGAAATTGTCCGAAGGGGTCGAAATGCCGCCACAGGACGTCCAAAAAGAGTTGATCCCGAAACTTATCAACAAGCAACAAGTTTAGAGACTTTAATTGGCTACCTATACCTCACCAATTATCAACGCTTAACCGAACTACTACAAAAACTACATTTAGAAAAGTAGTTATAAATACCTTATCTTGGTTCGGTAAATTGAGATGATAAGTGAATTAGGGATGCCCACTCCTACGCATAACCCAAGACTTTGATATGGCGCATAAAACAAAAAAAGTAATTAAGACTTCTGGTGAAACGAATCGTGGGCAAACCTTAAAATTGAAGGGCAAACGAGTCGTTTCTAAAACTCTTCGCACTTTTAAAGGTACCCATGAAGAGCCAATTAAAAAGCAAATATCCAGTAAGGAGCCGATTAAAAAGCAAGCTCTAGATAGCGAACCAATTAGAAGACAAACAAAAGACACAGAACTAACCAGAAGGCAAGCTCCAGATAGGGAACCAACCAGAAAGCAAACACAAGATAGCGATCTCATTTACGGTCGTCATCCGGTGTTAAGTGCCTTGGAAAGTCAGCGTCGTCTTAACCGGATTTGGATTACTCCCCGCTTGCGTTATGACTCTCGTTTTCACTCTCTGATTTTACAAGCAAAGGAAAATGGCGCAATTGTGGACGAAGTTGATCCCAAGCGCCTAGATCAAATTACCGAGCAAGCCAATCACCAAGGGATAGCAGCACAAATTGCTCCCTACGACTATATTGATTTACATGAATTAATTGAACAGGCAAAAGCTGTCACCGATCCGGTAATTGTTGCTGCTGATGGAATCACAGATCCCCATAACTTAGGGGCAATTATTCGCACAGCCGAAGCGATCGGTGCTCAAGGATTAGTGATCCCCCAACGCCGAGCAACTGGGATCACTTCTACAGTCATGAAAGTAGCAGCTGGCGCGTTAGAAAATTTTCCTGTTGCTAGAGTAGTGAATCTGCACCGCGCTTTGGAAGAATTGAAAGCCGCAGGCTTTTGGATTTACGGTACAGCTGCCGATGTGAGCAAACCGATACATACAGTAGATTTCAGTGGTGCTATCGTTTTGGTAGTCGGCTCAGAAGGTGAAGGGCTGAGTATGTTAACACAACGCTACTGCGATGTTCTGGTATCAATTCCCTTACAGGGTAAAACCCCTAGCCTAAATGCATCTGTCGCAATAGGTATGGCGTTGTATGAAATTTATCGCAAAAGATGGATAAATACACTGCATTTCGATAAACTACAGAGAACTCACTGGAAAAAAGAAGAGTAACAGAGTATAAAGAAATGTAAAAGAAAATTAGCAGCAAACCTTTAAAACCCTATAAATCAGCGAAAACCATGAAAAATATTTTGGATGACTTTAAGGAATTGTTGATTAACGCATTCCAGAGCTTTGGCTTGGCTTGGTGGGTAGAGGTTGTCACACAAAATCCCCGCTGCACCTACTACTTTGGCCCATTTTTGAATTCTGCGGATGCAAAAGCTGCCATGAAAGGTTATGTAGAAGATTTGGAACAGGAAGGAGCGCAAGGCATAATTGTGAACGTTAAGCGCTGCAAACCTGATAATTTAACTATTGCCGAAGACTTGGGGGAAAGAGTTGACCGTAAAGTAAGGCCTGCCTTTAGCGGTCAAATGTAATTTATAGGCTAATTGCTAAGTGTTAATAGCTAATAGCTAATAGCTATTAGCTATAGTTAACCACTTGTGGATGCGCTCTCAGCCAATGATCAATATCACTCAGCACTTGAGTGGGTATTTCCCATGGGAAAAGATGGGCGGTATTGGCATAACATTGCCAATAACAATTGTTGAGGCTTTTGGCTGTTTCTAAGCTGGAATCAGCTGTAATATGGCAATCTTGATCGCCAAAAAGTACCAAAGTAGGACACTGAATCTGATTGAGATCGGCTACTCGATTGTATCCTGCTTTGATTGCCGTATAGAGAGCGCGAGTTGCAGCAGGTGAAGTTTGTAAATAAGCTGGCACAGCGTCTTTGGCTATATAGCTATAGGTAGTAGGCGTGTGTTGTTGAATGAGATAACGAAATAGCGATCGCTTACCAAAAGTCTCGATATTCCAATCCCAACTTGGTTTGATCCAATTCAAGAGGGAGGCAACTCCAGTATAAACATTATCCTGCCAACTCACAGGCGGATGATTACCGCGCGGTCTAGCTGCTGTTGCCACCAAAATTAGTCCGCTAACGCGCTCTGGTAGTCGTAGCGCCAATTCTATTGCTAAAATCCCACCTAATGACCATCCCAATATCAAGCATTTATCAATATTTAAGCGGTCTAGAAGCGCCTCTAAGTCTATCAAATGGTCAGTCATATCAAAATTGTCATAAAAGCGGCTTTTGCCATAGCCACGTAAGTCAGGGGCGATAGTTTGAAAGCGGTTTGAGAGGTGATTGGTAAAAACAGAAAGACTAGAGCCAGAACCAGGATGTCCGTGTAAGCAAAGAATAGGAAAGCCTGTACCCTGGATATGGACATTGAGATTCACAGCAGGTGAGGTGGAGTTAATTTTGCGATCTAATCTTTCCGTACTCATATTTAGTTCATGTGTTCTATATTTTCTAATTTTGTCATTAAATATTAAACCGATTTTTCTACATATGCCCCTGCATAAGTAATAACGCACATCTGCCTGTAGGTGCTATGAATGCCAAAAGCAACCCCTGTTGTCTTAAAAGCAGAGTTAAACATATTTTGGCGATGACCGCGATCGCGCACTCCATCATCGATAATTAACTGCATGACAATATCTTGTGCCGTGTAGGAACCATAGCTGATGTTCTCACCAGCAGTTTTTTGCCAACTACCGTAACGGCTAATGCGAGTAAAGGGATCGCTACCGTCGCTACCGTAATGCCCTGTTATGCCTTTTGCTCCTTGATCTTTAACATGATCTCTCGCTGCCAAAGACATACCAACAGATGCAGTTAAGCTTGATATAGGACGGACAGATTTAAGAAAGGCGATCGCTTCATCGACAGCTTTGACACCTTCTTGAGTTTGTAAATAAACATTTTGAGAAATTCTGACTCGATTACCTGCAAAGCGTTTTCTGTAGTTTTCCAATACTGCCGCATAACCTGCGGGATTTGTCCTTGCCTGATTCATTTCGGCAATCACTTGTTGTTCCAATGGCGAGAGGGTTTTTCCTCTTGTCATTAAGTCAGAGTTTGTTTGGGGTACTTCAGAAGTAATAGATTTAGGTTGAAATACTTGCTCAACAGAGCATCCGGTTAGGAAACTCGCAGGAGCAAATACCCAAAATAGTATTCGACGCATGAACGATTTCACAATTTAGTAGTAATGAGAATGAGCCGATATGTAGTTAGATTCACACACAGAGAAAAACTTTCTGGAGTGTAAAATAAATAGAAAATTTTAACTAGAAATTTGCTATACTTGACGTTCTTGAGGAGCACACCATTGTCCTATCGGCTCAATTCTAGCCTCCTGGATTAATTCTAAAATTTGCGATTCATTGCATTCATAATTTCTTGCTAATAATTGCTGGGCTTGATTTTTTGCATCATCCTCAGATACACCAAATGCCATAATTTCTTCGTCTTCGTTATTTGTAAGACTATCAACCTTGACAACGCAAATATATTGCGGTTCATTGGATCTAATTTCTTGTATCATGGCTTATCTTTGATATTTATATGTTTTGGTTAAAAAATTTAAAATCCGCCGCTACATTAAAGTTTTATTTTTAACGACCAATGGCTCTATATTAACAAATTGCAAATCTCCTAGTTTCCAATAAGATTAAGGCATTTTTAGTTATACTAATTTCACAAAAAAATTGATACAAATACAAACCGTGTATAGACGCAATATGACGTCATATATCGCGTCTGGGCAAAATTCATATGTATCGTAATTAACGTGAAATGGTATTATATTAAGTATTAATTAGAACTGCAAATATCCCCAACTTCTTATAGAAATCGGGGGTCTATATTTTTAATTTATTTTGACTGACCTATAATCTAGCTATCCCATGCGATCAATCACATAAACAGGGCATGAACATCTATTTTCTCTAGCCCCTAGCCCTACAATTAAAATCTCCAGCCGACACCACCTTGTAAGGAGAATGTTGTGCCTCCATTACGTAAAGCATCAAAGCCAATAATCGCGTTGCCAAAAAGAACAGTGTTGCTATTGGGTACAACGTAATCAATACCTGGTTGTAAGGCAAAACTAATTTTATTACCTACAGGAGAGGGCGTATCACCGCCAGCAAAGATTAGCCCAGCTCCCAAATACCCATCAGTTTGCCAATTCAAGGGGAAGTCGTAGGAAACTGTTGGTACAAGTGCTACATTATCGGCTAGGAACGCTTGTCCGCGCAGAGAAATTGGCGATTCCAAAAGTTTGTAACGAAAGGCAACAACTCCTCCGATTCTAGCACCGTCTGCAAAGCCAACTGCTGGGCCTATACCTACATAGCTACCGTAGGCTGCTTGAGCATGAGCTGGTAGGGTAAATTGAGTCAAACTCAAAATTGAACCAGCCAAAAGCACTGACACTAAATTTGTAAGACGCCTCATTTCCCGATTCCTCACACCATTGAGATTTTAGATTAACAGTTAGTGGGAACCAGTTCGTTTTTGGGAATCTGTCCTGCGCATTTACTTCCCATTAGTAACTGGTTCATGCAAAGGGTTAGTAATGTATTTTTCTCTAAATACCTCCTAATTATGATACCCCCCATCCCCCTAATTTCTAACAGGGAATTAGAGGGAATCTAAGATTTTGTAATGTTCAAAAATTAGACACTCATGATGATTTCATCACACAACGAATTAAGGAAATTCTCTCTTCCCTAGTTGCTAACCTCTTGCCCATAGCTCCTATTTTTAGATGAGTTAGTACCAGAAAACTGAAAATATTTTCTTTCCATCTTACGGGCATCGGGGATGAATACCACCTTGAGTGCAAATGTAAGCCAATTGCTTAGTATCTAAGTTTTTCACTTGGCTAAAATCAACTCCTTTGACTACAGCAGATTGCGAACCCATAGTTGGGGTTTGAACAAATTGATCTGTGGGATCTTGTTTGTTAGGAAAGAGGATTGTGCCTTGAAAATCGGCACCTGTTAGGTTGGCATCCCGTAAATCTGCAAGACTTAAATCGGCGTTTCGGAAGTTAGCACCTTCTAAATTAGCAGAGCGCAAATTCGCATTAGTGAGACGAGTTGCACTCAGGTTGGCATGGCTGAGATTAGCACGATCTAAATCTGCTCCTGATAAATCTGCTGCTTGCCAATCGGTTTTGCTCAAGTTAGCAAAGGATAATTGTGTACCGATCGCAATCACACGCCCTAAGCGAGCAGCATACAAATCGGCATCGTTCAATTTTGCTTCGCCTAAATCAGCCCCTGTCAAGCTAGCATTTTCTAAGACTGCTCCACGGAGATCAGCCCCTACTAACTGGGCGCTACTTAAATTTGCACCAACCAAACGGGCATTCGATAAATTAGCTTTGTTGAGGGTAGCACGACTCAAATCTGTACGTACCATTAAAACCCGGCTCAGATTAGCTTCACTGAGATTGGCTTTTTTAATCTGAGCACCGCTCAAGTCTGCAATCCAATCGTCAAAGGTATCCCAGCGTCCATCTTTTCCGACTCCTCGGAAGCTGCTACCTTTCAAACTAGCTGTTGATAGATTTGCACCTTTGAAATTTATTCCCGATAAGTCAATTTTGTCTAGCACTAAGTTGAATAAAGGAGTATCTCCAGATCCGGTTTGGGATAATACCGCCCGGCTGAGATCTATATCGTTATTTTTACCACTATAAAGTGCAAGAATTTTATTAATTGTCTGCTGGTTTGCTTGTAAGCGTCGTTGTCGTAATTGCTGTTCGCTTGAAGGGCTACTGCCTATGGACTCTAGTTCGGCAGCCAGAGACAAATTCATGCGTTTTAAATCGGGGATAGCTTGAGCACCGATATTCGATAGTGCTTGTTGAATTGTTTCTAAGCTGGTGGGATCGGTTTCTTTAGCTAATAAACCGACAAGAAATTGGATTGCTTGAGGATCGTTGAGCGTTCCCATTGCCATGATGGCACTGTGGCGTTCTTCAATTGTGGCAGTAGAGTTGGGATTTAATTGGTTGACGATCGCAAGAAATTGTTGGCTGTTGCGCTGCTCTGTGATCCGTCGATTTTGTTGAGTTTGGATATAGATTTGAGTGCCTACTAAAGTTATCAACACACCAGTCATACTCAAAAACGCTATTCCCAAAAGTTTCATATTTGGGTTGCGTCGAAACTGCGTCCATTGATTGGTGGCTTCTGGTTGAGTTGTTTCTGGCGTCATCACAATTGATGCGATCGCCGCGTCTTCATCACCTTGTTTTGTCCACTCAGGCTGCTCGTGTGTATTCTCTTGCAGTTGCTCAAGTGTAAACGGTTTCGTTGCATCTATAGTATAAGTACCTGCAATAGTGTCATGCAAGGCACGGCGTCCTTTTTGCCACGAGAAACCAGTTCCTTCTGCCAAGATAAATAAGCCACTTAAAGCAATAAAAGCACCTAAATAGGGGAAAAATGGGCTGTAGTGCCAAAGCAGATAGGCTGCGGTTACAGGCAAAGTCCAACGACCAATACCTTCGCGCACTAGAACAGCTACAATCCCTGGGGGATCTCCTTGCTCGTTAACAACTCGAATACCATACTTACGTTTGCCTATACCACTACCTGTTTTAGCAAGAAGATATAGCTGCCAACCGGAAATTGCTAGGGGTGCTAATATTGCTACTGTCCACAAGAAATTTGTCGGCCATGCAACGTTGCGTGTACCGTAGCTGATAGGTAAAGCTAAGGGGCGGGCGATTTCTCTTTCTGTAACTATCAGTACAGGGTTAAGCGGAACTCGGTTGATATCAGTTCTAGAATTAAGATATGTACCGATACTAAAAGGCACAAAACTACTGACAACTACTAATGACATTTCCGTTGCCCAAGCGGCAATGCGCCTAGTAGTAAAACGCGACGATTTATTTTTTTCTGGTTCGTTGTTTGAACGACTGGGACTCGATTGATTACTAATTCTCCTCACAATTGGGCTTGTCATTGCATATTTCCCTTTTTCCCTGAATTTATTTATACATATGCTATCTAGCCGTGTTTTAATATACTATTGCTTGCGCTGTCGGCTACTAGATACAATAAATTTGTATCCAAAGTACACTAGTCCTGCTAAAAGTGCCAAACTAATTGCCGAGCTGACAAATCTGAGTACAGCTTGCAAGACAGCAAAGCCTAATAAAATCCCTACACTCACGGCTACGAGCTTTGCTGTTCCAGATAAGGTATTAAACCAATTTAATAATCGTTCTAATGGTAAATTAACATTTGGTAAACCAGATTGAGACGACTGCTGTTTTGAGTGAGTCTGAGAGATTTTCTCGGAAGATGAATTAATTTCTGCCTCTAATTTTTGCAGGCGGTGTTGCAAATCTTCTTCAGGTTGAGGATTCATATATTTTGACCTCAGTTAGCAAACTTGTTCAACTACATAACAGCTACATTGATCGTTGGCTGTTGTTTAGCGATCTTAGCGAAAGTCTTTGCATTGAAGTTAGCGATCGCTAATAAAAAATTCTGTGTTTATTTTGATTAACTTGGAAAAATTTCAGTAGTTCGTCAAAATTTTATACAGATATCACCGGAACAAAATAAATTTGTAACCGTCTGTAAATTTAGAATATAAGAATATGTAAGTCTGATTATCGCTCTTTAAATCATCAAGAGCAATATAAATACCATAAACTATGAAGCTACATACTTTATTTAAGAGTGTTCCTTCTGTCTTGATTTTGGCAATGAGTTTGGTTTTCATCAGTGCTAATTCTAGTCAAGCAGAAGTTGTAAAAATTAATCCTAATTTTGAGCCAGATCCACTTATTTTAAAAGGTCAGTCTGGAGGTCAAAACACCACCAACTGTGGTAACATTGGTGCTACACCTAGCCAAGTTATCCAAGTAACAGAATCATTGCCTTATTTAAGGTTAACCGTAGAAAGTCCTGGAAAGCCAACACTTTTGATTGACGGGCCTGGAGGACGCTTTTGTGTACTAGCAGATAGTTACTCTGGAGGCAAACCAGAGATGTCTGGTTATTGGCCAAAAGGAACCTATTCACTCCATGTGGGGGAATTAGCTAAAGAAGAGCATACATATACCCTATCAATTTCACAACAGAAAAAGGCAAATAAGTAAATCGTTATTAGTCATTGGTCATTTGTGAAGTGGGAGAGCCACCGCACTGGTTCCCCTTGGTAAGCGGAGCTACCCAATAGGGTGGGGTAATGTACTTTATCTAGATGAAATGCGCTGTATTTAGTGGACTACCAGCTAATTTTAGTGTATTAAGTATAAATCTTGTGGTATGGGCAAAATGCTCACACCAATTTAACTTGAAACTCTGATGTTTCCAAGATTGGGTGTCTCATCCCAAAAGAAGCTTCATAGTCAAGCTACATAGTCACAGTTGATGACTTTCTCAGTATGGTGAGATTGAAGAGGCTGAAAACGAGAAAGACAAGCCTCTAGATGTTCACAATTTTCACATTGAAGTTCTTTTCCTGGATGAGCACACTCACAAATAGGCTTAGATAGACAATCAGAAGGTTTCTTGGCTGTAAAGCAGTCTATAGATAATTGTAAACAAATCAGCACATCTTGAATAAACATAATATTTATATCTATTTACATACAATTGTTTATAAAGTACTAGGATGACAACCTAAAATAACGTATAAATTTGGCTGTATTAAGTACACACAAGCCACATTTATATGATTTTTGACTTCATTTTTGAATCAATCTACAAAATTTATGACAATAATTGAACCTGAGCACGCTAGTACAAATGTAAAAAGGACATAATGGTTGATAATACATAAACTGTAATCCTACAACCTCATCCTTAAAGCTGAACATTCCTATTCTTAGGGAGCAATATTTTGGGATGGATGCAAAAGCTCTTACTAAAACAATCCACAATATAACTTATTATAAATGTAATTACATGAGTGAAAATAACTATATTTTTTTAGTAACTTAAATAATAAAATTTAGCGTTATTCAGAGATGATTTATAACTGTAGGGTGCGTTACGCGCTGCTTTAACACACCCATAAATGTGGTGCGTTACGGTTAATCTGACTCTCTTAAACGCTCAAATTCCTACATAGCCGTAACACACCCTACTATAAATGACCTCTCAAGTTTTGTTGTCACAGTATATAACCTGATATAACAATAACTAAACTATATTAGTTGTTTCGTTTTATGGCTACTATAAAGTACTGGAGGTAGTGCTTTTGGAGTGTTCTGAAACAGAATAATAGATATTGTACGTATGCAATACCAAACATTTATTCTACTTTGGTCAATTTTATCGACGATACCCAGGATAAAACTGGTATTTGTAAATTCAATCTTATATGGATGAAAAGTATAGCTCTAGATAGAATCATTTTATATAAAAAGATACAGGCTAAATATAGTTAATTACTGCTTTAATACTTATAGTTCATCAATCAAAAGATAGATTTAGTGGAATAAGGTGATACCATCAAATCAACAAGACAAAAATAACTTTATCTATGCTCAAAGCCATTATCATGGAGAATTTAAACCAAAGTATTTAGCTTTTAATGCGAATTTGCAAGAATTTGCACGCAAAATAGGCTACATTAGTGCTTTAGAAACGGCGGGCAAACTTTCCCCGGAAGAAGCTTACAAGCAAATTCAAATCCTTTGGAAACAGTTAAAACATAGTAAAAAAGAGTTAGGTATTGGTAACGAAGTAAAGTAGTAGAGTTAGTTCTAGAAGTTGGATCTAGAGGTTAGGAGCCTTAGCAAGGAATACTTGTATTCTTTTCTCAAATTTCCTTCCCCAAGTTATATAAGCAAATATCTCTATTTTGCTAGATTTAAATCAGCAGCGTTTTCACTGGCGCTGCTTTGAAAAAATTGAAGGAATACATGGCTGGACACGATATAATCGTTGTCGGAGCATCAGCAGGTAGAGTTGAAGCCCTTACTTATCTGGTAAAAAACTTACCTCCAGATATAAAAGCTGCTATACTTATCGTTCTTCATGTCCCGGCTCACGGTACGAGCGTTTTACCCCGCATCCTAAGTAGATCTGGAAATTTACCAGTATCTCATGCTAAAGATGGCGACGCCATTATTCAAGGACGAATTTATGTTGCTCCGCCAAACTATCATTTATTAGTAAAGTCTGGATATTTGAGCTTATCACGGGGAGCAACAGAGAACAGCCATCGTCCGGCTGTTGATCCGTTGTTTCGGACAGCAGCGCGAAGCTACGGACGGCGGGTGGTTGCTGTGGTACTAACAGGTGTACTTGACGACGGTACAGCAGGACTGATGGCGGTGAAAATGCGTGGTGGAGTAGCGGTAGTTCAACATCCCGATGATGCTATGTATAGTGGGATGCCACGCAGTGCGATCAAGAACGTAGACAAGATAGACTATATTCTGCCGTTAGCGGACATTCCATCTATTTTGGTAGAGCTATCTGAGATTTCTGTGGAAGAGGAAGTAGATAACTCTGTACCAGATGAAATTGAATTTGAATCTGATATAGCGGAGTTGGATATGGATGCTGTAGAAAATGGCAATAGAGTTGGTGAACCATCAAGTTTTTCCTGCCCTGCCTGTGGTGGTACTCTTTGGGAAATTCAAGATGGAGATTTGTTACGATTTCGCTGTCGCACGGGGCATGCTTTCTCTTCTGAAAGCCTTTTGGCAGAGCAATCTGATGCTTTGGAGGATGCTTTGTGGATTGCTTTGAGGGCGCTGGAAGAGAAATCTTCTCTGTCACTTCGCATGGCTCAACGAATGCGCGCTCGCAATCATGATTTATCCGCCAAACGATTGGAAAAGGATGCCAAAGAAGCCAAAAAACGCGCTGCTGTAATTAGAGATGTACTAGTAAAAAAAGATGGTGTGGGAGAACAAAGTATAGCTTCTGAGTTAGAAAGCGAAACAGTAATTCATGATTTGAATGACATATAAATACATAGTTGTACTTGCGTCATCTGCCGGTGGGCTAAAAGCCTTAAGTCGGGTTTTATCAAGCTTGCCATCAGATTTTCCTGCGCCAATTGTCCTAGTACAGCATCTCAGTCCGCAATATCCGAGTATGTTGGCAGATATTTTTAGTAGGTGCTGCTCGTTGGTAGTCAAGGAAGCACATACAGGTGACATTTTACAATCAGGTACGGTATATATTGCTCCTCCCGACCAACATTTACTAATTAATTTAGATGGGACTTTGTCTCTTGCTCATACACAAAAAGTACGCTATGTCCGCCCTGCTGCGGATGTGTTGTTTAAGTCTGCAGCCACAAGTTTTCATGAAGGGGTAATTGCTGTTGTTCTAACTGGTAAAGATAGTGACGGCGCAGCAGGAGTACAGGCAGTAAAAGAGATGGGCGGTATAGTCATTGCTCAAGATCGAGCTAGTTCAGAATTTTTCAGTATGCCTGATGCCGCAATTAGTACTGGAGTTGTAGATTATATTTTGCCTTTGGATGCGATCGCCGCTACTTTACTTAACTTAGTTAATAAATAACTTTTGATTTTTTATATACAATTGTTCTGTTTACGTAAGTTCCTAAACATAACATTTTTTACATTGCTAAACATTTAGTTAGCTAAAATTTTCTATCTGTCAAGTTTTCTTAACATATTGATCAAAGATTTTGACTTAGTAAATATTACATAGCGTTATGAGTACCACGGATGCCAATCCTGAGCTAGAAAACCTTTTAGAATACATCAAACGTAACCGTGGTTTTGATTTTAGGGGTTACAAACGCACTAGTTTGAGCCGTCGAATTCGCAGACGGATGCAAACTTTTGGTATTGAAAATTACAGTGAATATTTAGATTATTTGGAAGTACATCCGGACGAGTTTGTTGAGCTTTTCAATACCATCTTAATTAATGTCACAGGTTTTTTTCGCGATGCAGAGGCGTGGGAATACATAGCAAATGAAATTATTCCCCGGATGATTGCTAACAAGCCTATTACTCAGCCGATTCGGATATGGAGTGCGGGATGCGCTTCTGGGGAAGAAACATACACCATAGCCATGTTGCTAGCTCAAGCTTTGGGCATGGAACAGTACACCGCACGAGTCAAAGTTTTTGCTACTGATGTGGATGTGGAGGCTTTAGAGTATGCTCGTCATGCAAATTACAGTCCGAAAGAGATCCAAACTATTCCTTCAGAACTACTAGAAAAGTATTTTGAACGAACAGGTGGGCGCTATACAGTACAAAAAGAACTGCGTCGCGGCGTAATTTTTGGTCGCCACGATTTAGTTCAGGATGCACCCATTTCTAGAATTGACTTGTTGGTGTGTCGCAACACCTTGATGTATTTCAATTCCGAAACTCAAGCTAGAATTCTTGATCGCTTTCACTTTGCCCTGCACGATCACGGCTTTCTATTTTTGGGCAAAGCAGAAATGCTATTTGCACGTAACCACTCTTTTACACCCCTAGACTTGCGGCGACGTATATTTACTAAAGTAGCAAATGGCAATCGCCGCGATATGTTGCTGAGTATGACTCAACCAACTAGCCAGCAATCTCACTTTGATATAGTTGATCACAAAAGCCGCGTTAATCAAGCCGCCTTCGAGATCGATCCGATCGCTCAGGTGATAGTAGATACCCACAATTCGCTAGCGTTAGCCAACGAACAAGCCCGCACTTTATTTAATATTAATCCTAGGGATCTAGGTCGTCCCTTGCAAGATTTAGAAATTTCTTACCGACCGATAGAGTTGCGATCGCCTATTGACCAAGCTAGTACAAACCGTCGTACTGTAATTTTGAAAGATGTAGAGTGGTCAATTGTAGAACAAGAAGCCAGATATTTTGACGTACATATCATACCATTAATCGATAGCAGCAGTGAGGAGTTATTAGGCGTAAAAATTGTCTTCACCGATGTTACCCGATTTAAACAGTTACAAAACGACCTAGTACACGCCAATCAAGAACTGGAGACGGCTTATGAAGAACTCCAATCAACCAACGAAGAACTAGAAACTACCAACGAAGAACTCCAGTCTACTGTTGAAGAATTAGAAACTACTAATGAAGAACTCCAGTCTACCAACGAAGAACTGGAGACGATGAACGAAGAATTGCAATCAACCAACGAAGAACTGCATACACTTAATGACGAACTGCGTCAGCGCAGTGATGAATTAGTTCAAGTCAATACTTTTTTAGAATCTATTCTGGCTGGCTTACAAAGTGGAGTTGTTGTTCTCAACCAAGATTTGCAAATTCAAATTTGGAACTATCGTTGTGAAGATCTTTGGGGTGTACGTGCTGATGAAGTTAAAGGCAGACACTTTCTTAACTTGGATATTGGTTTACAAGTTGAGCAACTCAGACAGCCAATTCGCTATTGCCTGCTAGGAGAGTCACCAGATCCAGAAGTGATTCTAGAAGCCACAAATCGTCGTGGTAAGTCAATTTTGTGCAAAGTTACCTGCACCCCATTGCGTGCCTTGGGTGCAACCAGAGAAATTCAAGGGGTGATCTTGTTAATGGAGGAAGTGGGCAGCGCAGAGTGAAGACAAGGGGATAAGGTAATTAATTTGCTACTACTCTAGGCAATTGAACACAGAAAGTTGAACCTTCGCCCAATTGACTTTTTACGGTGATCGCTCCGTTCATCAAGCGCACTAACTTATCTACTATAGATAGTCCCAAACCAGTACCATTATGTTTACGTGTGAGAAACTGATCAACTTGTCGAAATTCCTGGAAAATGTTTTGTAAATCAGCTTCAGCGATCCCGATTCCTGTATCTTGAACTGATAGCGTTATGATGTCTTTTGTTAGTTCTTGCACTTCTACAGTGACACTACCCACCTCAGTAAATTTGATGCCATTGGAAAGCAAGTTAATCAAAATTTGCCGGACACGATTAATGTCGTTAATAACGATGGGATCTTGCAGTTGTACGTGAATGTGTAAAGTCAGATTTTTCTGTTCAGCCAAACAATGCAGTTCTTCTGTTACTGTAGTTACTAGTTCTGCTAAGTTAAATTCTTCCAGTTTTAACTCCAACCGCCCTGCTTCGAGCTTAGAGAAGTCAAGAATATCTTCGATCAGCGCTAGCAGGTGTTTGGCACTATTGATGATGCGTTCCACCATACTTCTCGCTTGAGGAGAGAAATGGTTGTATTGCGGACGTAACAACAGTTGCGAAAAACCCAATATGACATTCATAGGGGTACGCAATTCATGAGACATCATCGCCAAAAAGTGCGATTTTAGCTTTGCTGCTTCTTGTAGTTGTAAGTTCTGGAGCTGCATAGCCCGAATTTGTTGTTCTATGTGCTTGCGAAGGCTAATGTCTCGTACTAGCCAGCGCCATTCCTTTGGGTTGCCTAGCTCGTCACGAATTGTAGCAATACTAATTGCAGCATCAAAGCAAAGCCTTTCTCGTGTTTGCATTTGGATTTCCCAATCTTGGATTTGTTCCAAATTGTGTAGTTGAGATAACTTGCAACGAAAGGCTCGACGCTGATTTTCAGGGATAAAGTTAATAAGCAGTTTACCTCTGAGGAATTTTGGTGAGATTTTGAATAGATTCGCAGCAGTAAGGTTAGCTTCTATAATTTTTCCTTCAATATCAGTTACTAAATACGCATCTGGTGCAAAATCAAACAATTCTTGGTAACGCTTGCGCTCTACTTCCAAGGCTTGACGAGCAATCAGTAATTCTTCATTTTGTTGGCGTAGCTCTTCTTCAGCCACATGAAGTTCTTCTAATGCTGTGTTTAGTTCCTCAAGTGACTCTTGTAACAGTGGCGATGGTGCTTCAGACGAAGAGTAGGCTTGGGTATTTAATTCACTTGCCCGTTGATGGACAATGTCTACTTGTTGGGCAAACTTGTAAGCATTCACGCTGCAACCTCCTTTGAACATAATAGTTTTTAAATAAAATTTATTAAATTTGTTATCAATTCACATCAGCACTAGGGAAAAAGAGTTTTCTATTCCTTCAGCTTCTAAAAGAGAAACAGTCTACCTACATAAGGGTTAAACGATAAATCAAAATTAAGCTTTGAAAAATCAGCTATCGGACATAATTACCTTAAAAACAAGGATAAAAAACAAAATATCTCCGAATTCTCATAATTATGTGTGTTTATGGTTATTATCTAAGGAGATGAAAATTGAAAAATTTTTCCTTGGTCTAAGTGTTGTAATCGCCTCCCAAGCTTTTATTAGTATTCAATCTTTGAATATATCCTGAAAGCACAGGTGATAAATACATCTCTGACATTTCAAAATAAAGTTTTTGAAAGTATAAAGTGTTAGTTTTTCAGTTTTGATTTAGACAACCTCCTCAGGGCATAATTTTTTTGCACCTTTACTGTTAGGGAATTTATCTTTGTCGATATAAAACAGTCTTTTGATTTACAATGACAAATCTCTTAATCTTTTGTATCCCCTCAATAGTGAGAAAAACCAACTTCTAAAGTATGAGTTGGACTATATCTTGAATAGTAATTACGGAACTTAAAAACTTTAAGATTAAAAAATATCTACGGTTGTCGCCATAACAGAGGAGCCAATGCAGTGGTGAACCAGAACTGCCACAGCCATATAAACTAAACCAAACCTGCGGGCTAATTAAGCTCAGTAAGGTGCGATCGCGAACTTATTAACAATTTATAAAGAAAATCTTAAATAGTAATATACTGATTCTCGCTCTCTTAAACTCTCAATTTCTTACATAGTGACATAATGGTAGTAAACTGAGAATCCATCACTATTTTGTTACTTTCAGCAGAGAATAATCTCTAAACCTTTTTATTGGATAGTTTCTCAAAAAAATAAATAATTCTAATGCAAAATATAAGATAAAAAAATAATACGTGGAACAGCTAAATTAAATGTAGAATTTATACTAAAGTCCCCAAACTTCTTTAAGAAGTCGGGGATGTGTATTTTTTAGAGGATATCAAATTACTACTTGCGTAAAAGGGTAGATAAAGAAGTTTGTTTACGAATATCTAGGCTTCCGGCTAGAGATTCTTCGTGATTCTGGTTAAAATTTTCTTCTGGTGGTAGAACTGTTACCACTGGACTTTTTTCGTCTGGCATTGTAAATGTTTTACGTGCTGATCGCGGTACAAATACTGGTAAATTTTTAGTAGGAGGCGGTTCCAGTTTTGGGAAGGGGCGCTGTGTAGAGCGTGATTGAGAGCGCCTATTATTTCTGTGGATTTTTCGTTGTTTAATTGGATGATTTAGTAAGCGGAAAATTATCAAGCATCCGCTTGCACAACTCAGAGCGATCGCAGCTATCATCCATAAGGGTAGAGGATTATTAGATGCATTGGCAGTTTGAGCATATGCAGTGGCTGCTGATTCTAGCTCAAATTCTTGTAGCGCGGCTGTGTCTTCTGAAGTTTGCGGCTCTATATGTCCTACATAACCAAGACTGTACAGAGCTACAGCAGCACTAGACAAAAAAGTCACCAGTGTACCACCCAACAATAGCCAAGGATATTGCGTAAGTAGATTGATCAGAGAAATCTGTCTAGTGTTTCTTATTTTTTCGGGTGCAGGTGTTTGTACTGCCAGTGGCTCCTGTACACTCTGAGTGTTTTTCATGACTACTTGTGAGACTTCCCTCTTGTTTTTTGATTGTACCGAAGGGCAAGCTATCACGTATCCGTAACAAAACATCAAATTAAAGTAGCCTTTTTATAAGAATTAGACTAGATAATTTGATGTTTTTTGTCAGAAAATAGTATTTTTTGCTACTGTTTGCTCTTTGAATGGCAAAATCTGTACTTTTATTCTCTGTCCTTTGAAACAGAGTGTCTTTCTATAGCTAGTTGAATTAATCGATCAACTAATTCTGGAAAGGAAACACCACTGTGTTCCCACAGTAAGGGATACATACTTGTTGCTGTAAAGCCTGGTAAAGTATTTACTTCGTTAATGAGAACTTCGCCTGTGGCTTCTACGTAAAAAAAGTCAACTCTTGCCAATCCAGCAGCGTCAATGGCTACAAAGGCTTGCAAAGCCATTTCCTGAATTTGACGAGTCACTGCATCTGATACTTTAGCGGGTATTACTAAATCTGCCTTACCTTGTGTATATTTAGTTTCATAATCATAGAAGTCACTACTATAAGTAATTTCACCTACGACAGAAGCTTTAGGTTGATCGTTTCCTAAAACAGCACACTCTAATTCTCTGGCTATGACTCCAGCTTCGACAATAATCCGGCGATCATAACTGGCGGCATTATCCAATGCTGTCTCTAATTCTTGGCGCGATCGCACTTTAGCAATTCCCACTGATGAACCTAAATTTGCAGGCTTGACAAAGCAGGGATAACCCAAATCTAATTCGATTTGATCACACAGTTTGGGGAAAACACAAGGATTAGACCAAATTTGAGAACGATTAACCGCCAGATATTTTACTTGCGGTAATCCAGCTTGGGCAAAGGCCATTTTCATGACTATTTTATCCATGCCCATTGCCGATCCCAATACCCCAGAGCCAACAAAAGGCACTTGCATCAATGTGAGTAAACCTTGAATGGTGCCATCTTCGCCATTCGGCCCGTGTAGAATGGGAAACCAAACATCAACTTCTGCAACTTGAGAAGGAGATTGCCAACGACTCAAAGACAGGCGATCGGCGGTTGATAATTGCGAACTATCACTTTCTAATTGATTTTCTTGAGGCTCAGGCGTAGAGCCAGGCAGTTGTAATGGCTTTCCTGATTCTAAGACTTGATGCGATACATTTCCTGCCAACCAACGTCCATCTTTTTGAATGTAGAAAGGCAGAATTTCGTATTTACTGGCATTTTGCTCTGTACTCAAAGCTTTGGCGATCGCCCTTGCTGAATTAATTGATACCTCATGTTCGCCCGAACAACCGCCAAACAGCAATCCTACCCGCAGCTTAGTCATTTGAAATACCTTATATCACTCCGCAATTGCAGATAGCCTATCACAATTAGGATGGGGACTGGGGATTAGGGATTAGAGGAGGAAATAGGGAAGATGGAGAAGATAGGGGAGATGGGGGAGAATTTACTCTTATTACTTCCTCACCTCCCTCACCTCCTTATCCCCTTGTCTTCTTCCCGATCCTCAGCTACCACCAGCCCAAGTTACCCATTTGTGAGATAAGCCAGTATGCAAGATTGTTCCACTCATCTCTTTGTCAGTGAGGATTGCTCCTGTTAAATCTACACCATTAAGTTCAGCTTCAGCTAAGTGTGTTTCAATCAAATTTGTTTGACTGAGATTGGCTCCAGATAAATCAGCGCCACTCAATTCTGCTTCACTTAGGTTTGCCCTGATTAAATTTGCTCTAATTAGATTGGCACCCCGCAAATCTGCACGACTTAAGTTTGTTTCTTCTAAATTGACATTAATTAAATCTGCTCCGATGAAGTTAGTTTCGCTTAGGTTTGCACCATTCAGATTTGCCCCTGTTAAATCTGCATCAGTCAGATTTGCTCGACTGAAGTTGCATCTACTCAAATCCGCTCGACTCAAATCCGCTCCGCTCAAGTCAGCTCCACAGAAATTTGCACCACTTAAATCAGCTTCACCAAGATTTGCTTTATGCAGGTTTGCACCATTAAAATCTCTTTCTCCTGCTGCGTATCGATTTAGGAGTATATTAACGTCCATAATTATCTCCCTCGCAATTATTACAAATCAGCAAGTTTAGTAATGAGTTTTACTCTACTCAAACCACACCAAATATTGAGTTGTCAGCAATTGGTATTTCTTTTGCTAAAACTTTGTAATATTATTCTGCTAGAGTTTTGGAAATATGGAACGCTTACTTAATGGAAATATGCATAATTTAGGAAAGTCTTGACAAGTTTCCTGTTAATAATTCAAAAAACTATTTTATTTGAATTTTTATTAATATTTCTTATCGAATAGTTATAATTCCTAAACTAATGAAACTTTGTACAATTAGTGACGAAAACCAGACTTGGTGATTTGTTTAAACTATTTATTCACTAATATGGGACACTATACTATAACTTAGTCAAAAATGGCTGAATTTTTTGCTACTTACGGTTCTTTAATTGTCTCTATGGTGCTGGGGGCGCTGCTTGGGCTATCGCTGTATCTACCGCTCATGGCAGGACAGTTATCTTTGGCAAGTCCCGGCTTTTATGCTTTGGGTGGATACATAGCAGCAATTCTATCTACAAAAGCTTTTACCTCGACCAGTGATTTATTCCCAATTCCACTACTATTATTGGAAATGTTAATTGCTGGTGTAGTTTCTGGTTTGTTGGGAGTTTTGGTGGGAGTTCCGGCATTACGGTTGCGGGGAATTTATTTAGCGATCGCCACTATTGCTTTTGTAGAAGTATTGCGTGTAATTTCTCTCAATTTAGAGATTACGGGCGGTGCGGTGGGAATTTTTGCCATTCCTCAACCTTTCCAAACTCCAATCGAGTATTTGTGGATTGCCTTACCGTTACTAATAATTAGTATGGTGTTAATTTATCGTCTGGAACGCATCCGTGCCGGTAGAGCTTTCACCGCAATTCGTGAGGATGAGTTAGCAGCAAGTGCAATGGGAATCAACTCAACTTACTATAAAGTTTTAGCTTTCACATTAGGAGCTATTTTAGCTGGAGTAGTTGGTGCAATTAGCGCTCACTTTCTAAATACATGGAATGCCCGTCAAGGTACATTTGATGCCAGTATTATTTATCTAACTTTTGTCTTAATCGGTGGTTCCAGAACTTTTTTGGGAGCTGTGTTAGGAGGAATGCTATTTACAGCCCTGCCAGAAGTTTTAAGAAGTATAGCTGATACAGGTGGTTTACCAGATTGGTTAGCACAATTTTTACGAGATGGTAGATTAATTATTTTTGGTTTATTAATAGTGTTAGGAACAATATTTTTCCCTCAAGGGCTTGTCACTCCAGATATATTTAAAAAACGCAAGCCGAGAAATAAGCATAGTAGTAAATTATCAAGTTGAATGAATTTTTATTAGTTATCAATGAGAGATGATTTATAAGGGAAAAGAGCCAGAGGCTCTATTTCTCGTTACCAGGTTCAACCTGGTAACAAGGTTTTGTGGGCTGCTGCCTCCAGGCTGTTTAATAATATATTTAAAACCTATGAATTAATAACGCCAAAAACAATGTCATACGAAATTTTAGAATCGAATAATACTATTATCTTAGATGCAAAATCCCTCACTCGTAGGTTTGGGGGATTAGTAGCAGTGAATAATGTATCTTTTACAGTCAATAAGCATGAAATTTTTGGACTGATTGGCCCTAACGGCGCTGGTAAGACAACACTGTTTAATTTAATTACAGGCCTAATTCCACCTTCTAGCGGACAATTAATATATCAAAACAAAGAAATTTCTAAACGTCGTCCCCATGAAATTGCTAGTTTAGGTATTGCTCGAACCTTTCAGAATATTCGTCTTTTTGGTGAACTTTCAGCGCTAGAAAATGTAATTATTGCACGCCATTTGCATACTCATAGCAATATGCTCACAGGTGTTCTAGGAATACCGCCAGCACCTAAAGAAGAACGTAAAAATCAGCAGATGGCTCTAGAGTTATTAGAATTAGTTGGATTAAATAAACGCGCAGACGAAAAAGCCAAAAACTTTGCTTATGGCGATCAGCGTCGATTGGAAATTGCTCGCGCTTTAGCCCTAGAACCGCAAATCTTACTTCTTGATGAACCAGCAGCCGGAATGAACCCCAACGAGAAACAATTACTCAGTGAGTTTATTGGCAACTTACGCGATCGCTTCAACTTAACGATAATTCTAATTGAGCATCACGTCCCCTTAGTGATGGGATTGTGCGATCGCATTGCCGTTTTAGATTTTGGGCAATTAATTGCTTTGGGTGAACCAGCAGTAGTTAGAAATAATCCGGCTGTGATTGAGGCGTATTTAGGAAATGAATAAACTTTACTTAAATAGTGCATTAAACAATTATTTGTCAGTTTGAAACAATTGATATCCAAGATTGAATTAGGTATGCTGTGGTCTGGTTACTTTCCATGTACTATCGTATATTTTAGGGAGATAGTAATGCCTACCACAGCACAGGTGCTGAAATGTTTTCAAATATGTTGTGACCTTACCAGTAAGTATTGTTCTATCGACTTGATAACTTTGGATAAGCGTACTAGAAATGTGGTTATCCTTGCAAAAGAGGAGATTAATATTGAGATTGAACCTAGTGGAGAGTGGAGATTTGTATGAGTATAAAACCAAATTTTGATACTATGACCACAAGCGAACTGAGAGCTTATGTTTTAGAACATCGGGATGATGAAGAAGCCTTGTATGCCTATCTTGACAAGCTGCATGCTGAGAATCCAAATTCACGAGTATATAAACCGGAAGATAGTGTAACTGAAGCAGTAACAGAATATTTGCAGGATAAAAGACAAAAGGGAGTCTAGACAGATCTGCCAAAGCTTGCCTTGTACGCTTACTTCCACAGACACACAGCTAAAAGACTAATTATAACTGCGAGTTTATTGGCAACTTGCCCGATCGCTTCAACTTAACGATAATTATGATTGAGCATCACGTCCCCTTAGTAATGGGATTGTGCGATCGCATAGCAGTTTTAGATTTTGGGCAATTAATTGCTTTAGGTGAACCAGCGGTAGTTAGAAATAATCCGGCAGTAATAGAGGCGTATTTGGGAAATGATTGAAGAAAAAGCCAGAATTCAAGCTGCTTAAGGTGAAGTATCAAGCGACATAGTTTCAATCGCAACAAGTTCATATCCAGCATCGGCTGGTGACACAACTGAAATAAAAACCAATGGCTCGTCATCGTGATTGAACACTCCATGCACGCAACCATTATGAGCAACTACCACATCCCCTGCAAAAATCGGCTTTGTAGTGCCAGCTTGATCCAAATAATATTTTCCCTTCCCGCTCAGAATAGTCCAGGTATCTTGCCCATGAGGGTGAATGTGTGGGGCGATTTCCTGCCCCGGTTTGATGTACCAGGCTACAACAACAGCATCCTTGGATTCTGTAACAACCGAACGAATAGGTTCCCCATCTGTTGGCTGAAGAAATTTAGAACTGTTGAATATTCTAGTCATGTCAAGATTTCTGAGCATTAGCTAGGTTGATAATTGCTTGTATGGAAGCCCGCGCTTGTAGGCTGTTACGCCAACAAGTTGACTGAAGCATTTGAGAGATTTGCATCGTGACATCATCGACATTGGCTGATTGCAGCTCCTTTAAAGAGGAAAAACCAGCTTGTTCGAGTCGCTGAATAACTTTTTCTCCTACTCCTTTGAGTCTCAGCATCGATTGCTTTTCGCGATCGGGGAAAGGCATTGTGTTTAAACTCCGGCAAGAGAAGAATATGTCAAGACTATCTAGACAGTAAGGGAAGAGATTTCTAAAGTAAAGTAGCTACAAAGTAAAATGATGAAAAATAAACAAACACAGGCGGAACGTAAATCGTTGGATTATTACCTAAACTTGAATTATCCAATCACTTTGTATCCTGATACTGAAGAAGGTGGATACGTTGCCGAAATAAAAGATTTATCGGGATGCTTAACTCAAGGTGAAACATTGGAAGAAATAATTGATAATATCGCTGAAGCACGCGAATTGTGGATTGAAACTGTCTATGAAAATGGAGATGAAATTCCTTTACCTAGCACAGAAATCAATGATAGTTTTGATTTACAAATGCGGATACCCAAAGCATTGCACCATAGCTTATCAGTATTAGCCCAAAGGGAAGGAATGAGTTTGGACAAATATATTTTGTCTGTATTGGCTGAGGTGAATGATAAAATATTGGCAAGATAATGAAACTAAAATAATATTAGATGTTAAGTATTATTCTTGGTATTGTTCAACCTGTTTAGCAGCCTATTTTTGTGCTTTAAATTCAAGAAGTTTAGCTAAAAAAGGAGATGAATTTTTATCATACTCTGCTCTGCTTCGGCTTGCTTGCAGTAGTCTAACCAATTTTCTACATACTTACTTACAGTTTTCAGGTTTGCTAGATAGTACAAAATTGTGGCATAAACTTGTTCTAGGGTTAGTGTGTGGAATTTTTTGGCTATTTCTTCTGCTGTTTTAGCTTTATAAATGTACTCATAAAGGATATTTTCAATTCCTGCACGTGTGCCTTTTAATCGTATATCTTCTGGAGATAAAAACTCAAAATAATTTTCTAGTTGCATTGTGATTAATCCTTATAGTTATACTTTCATAGTACAAGGTAATACCAATTAAAAAAATTGTACGTTCTGTAAGATCCTCGACTTTTCCAAGAAGTGGGGAATCTGTGTTGTACGATTATTTATGTTGACTTACTTAAATTAATTTTATAAACTTAACTCTTGAAAAAAAATTCAGATCGCTTCGCTCGCAAAGGGTAAAGAAAAAAAGGTAGAGATTAAAAGAGAATAAAGTGTCAAAGGCTAAGAAGTCCTCGACGTAAGAATACCGCACACTACCCGAAATCCGACGTTTTTCTCGGCGTCGGTGATTTTAGCCCAACCGCGGTTAGCAGAACGGCAGAAATGAGGAGCGTAGGGCCATGAACCACCGCGCATCAGGCGAATAGAAGATGTATCAATCCACGCCCTACCATTAACAGGCGCTCCTTTATAGCTGTCATGCCAAGTATCTTGACACCACTCCCAAACATTGCCGTGCATATCGTATAAACCAAAAGCGTTGGGTGGAAAACTCCCTACATCTGTTGTTTGTTTTCTATATTGACCTTTTGGTGCAGAGGCGTAAGTGTAGTTTCCGTCGTAGTTTACTAAATCGGTGGTAATTGTTTCGCCAAAGTAAAAGGGTGTAGTTGTGCCAGCACGACAAGCATATTCCCATTCGGCTTCGCCAGGTAGTCTATAGGTGCGTCCCGTTTTCTGGCTTAGGCGTTTGCAGAATTCTACAGCATCATTCCAAGACACTTGTTCTACAGGTTGTTTTCTCCCTTTGAAATAGGAAGGGTTACTATCCATGATTGCCTGATACTGTGCTTGGGTGACTTCATACTTGCCCACGAAAAAACTAGGAACTGTAACTTGATGTTGTGGCCCTTCGTTCAGCTCTCTTTCTTTTTCCCCTGCTGGTGAACCCATGAGAAATGTACCACCTGGTATCTGTATCATCTCTAAAGTGACACCATTTCCTAAGTCTTCTACGAAGTATTTTGCTTGGCGGTTTTGACGGTTGGTGATATTCCCCCGCGCATCAATGGTGACAGTTTCAAATTTAAAAGTTTTTAGGGAAGATGAAAGATTTGGAAAAATTTTTGCAAATACATAAGCTAGAAATTTTACAAAAGGTTTAATACCCATCAACACAGCAACACCAGCAACAATTTTAATTAATTTACGGCGTGGCCATGGTGATTTAACAGTTGGTGGGAGGGAAGTATAATTCCGACTGGGAGGGTTTTTCAGCAACTCCAACCATTCTTTCATGGTTTGGGGGCGGTCTTGTGGTTCTAGTTCCATCCCCTTGAGAATTGCCTGATTTAAGTCATTACTGACACTAGGGATGTGTTGCTGTGGTGGAACTAAGGTGGCACTGTATAACTTGCGGTCAAGGGAAGTCGCAGGGCGTTAACCTGTGACGGAATAATATAAAGAAGCAGCCAAAGAGTAAACATCGACACGTGGCTCTCGACCGCCGCTCCTTTGCTCGTAAGGCATAAAAGCTTCATTACCAAAAAACTTTGAACTGACTGTGGTGGGTACAATTTCGCCAGCAATGCCAAAGTCAATCAGTACTGCTTTACCATCTTGCTGCACCATAATGTTACCAGGGTGAGCATCGCGATGTACTAACCCTGCTTGGTGTACTACCTTCAATGCTTCGCCGATTTGGCGTATATATTGAACAGCTTCGTCGGTAGGTAATGCTCCCCGTTGCTGCACTAGATTAAATAAATTCTCTCCTTGGAGAAAATCCATTACTAGACAGTATGTGTCGCCCTCACAAAAAAAATCCCTGACGCGTACAATATTGGGATGTTTGGTTTCTTCATAAAGCTTTTCTAGTCGCTGCCCTTCTTCAATGAATCGCTTGACGTATTTAGGATATTCTGGATCGTGTTGCAGGCTTTCGTTAGGCGTTTTAATCACCACAAGGTTATTCAGGAATTTGTGTCGTGCTTTATAAGTAATCCCGAATCCTCCTTGCCCCAGGACTTGTTCGATAATGTACTTATCGCCCTGCAACTTGTGTCCAGCTGCCCAAACCATTGGTTATGACTTTAATACTGTAAGGTTGATTATGCCACAACCAAATTTTGTAATCTAGCGATCGCACTTAGTTTTCTCACGCTCTTAACCGACAAAACACCCTACAACTTAACGATCGCTCGTGTATAGTTTTAGGATTTGTATCAATTCTTTCCCTTCTGCCATCTGCCTCTGGGCAGTCGCACTCGACGCGCTTAACCCGCAAGGGCGCACTGCTCTCTGCCATCTGACTTGAAAGTCACCGTACCCCGTCCTATCGGACACCCCTCTCCTTACAAAGGAGAGGGGCAAGGGGTGAGGTTTTTCATGCCTGGTGGTGAAACTTGTTTCATAGGGACTGCCTTCTACCTACAAAGCTTTCAATACCTCTGCTTGAATCCACAAAAGCAATTCCCGGTTTACTTGTTCGGGATGCTCGTCGTGGGCGCAATGCCCGGCATTTTCCACCTCTATTAATTGCAGTGCCGGGTTGTAATTTAAAAAGCGCTTCGAGAGAGTAGGGGGAATCATGCGATCGCCTTTACCCCATAACAACAACGAGGGAATTTGGAGATTACTCAAACTAGACTTAATGCAAGGATAAAATTGCGGACTGAGCATTGCTTTGATAATGGCACAAAATGCTCTCGCAGAATAGCGCTCGCGAGCAGGTGCGCTGAGAATTTCAATCAGTTCTTCGGTAATTGCTTCTTTGCGAGCATACGCCATTCCCAGCCAATGTCTGAGAATGCAAGGATAACGTAATAAGTAAAACAGTGGTTGCAGTAGCAAAGGTGAGGAGCAAACTCTCTTCAGGCGATTTATGAATGGGCGTATAGGTTTTGGGATTGATTCTTCCGTATGAGATGTATCCGGTAAACTAATCATGGCTACACCCCGCACCATTTCTGGATGCGCTGCTGCCGTTGCCAAGCAAGTTACAGAGCCAATAGAGTTACCTACTAGTACGGCGGGTTCTTTGACAAAGGTTTGCCAAAACTCATAAACTTGCTCTACCCACAGTCCTACGGAATAGGAAACATCTGGCTTAGTAGAAGCTCCAAAACCCAATAAGTCTAATGCATAAACATTGTAATACTTTGCTAGCTCTGGTATGTTCTGTCGCCAATGACCGATAGATGCACCAAAACCGTGCAGTAAAATCACTGATAACTGACTTTTAGGGTTAGATACGAAAGTGTAACGAACCTTCCAGCCTCGCCACTGCCAGTCTTTATGGTTACCACGCTGCTTTATTGCAGAAATACTACTTTTCTGTACAGTTTTTTTGACAGACTGTAATGCCGCATTTTCTCTATTTAAAGTTGCAATAAATGGTAAACCAACAATAATACAGGCTGTATAAACGTAGATATAGAAGCTAATGATATCTGATTGATTAATAGCAAAAGTGATCAGAAATATTGAGAAAGGGAATGCCGACAACAATACAATTAAATAGCTAGGTATACCAAATTCAGGATAATAGAACTGAGTAGAAGTATTCATGAACTCATTACACCATTAATTTCCGTTTCATACAATAGAATCGTTGTTTCAGCACCTAACCTACCGACTTCTGGGGGTTCTCCCATTTCTAATTCAATGGCGTAAGTCCATGTGCCAGAAGTGGGCTGTAAACATAAAACTTTGCCTACACCACCGATAAAGGAAACCTTCTGATTAGGACTATATCTGGGTGAACGTATAGTTATCATTTTTGTACTCCCAATCTGATTGTAATTGTTTAATTAAATTAATGGACTTATATTGCCGATTCTTAGTTTCAAGTCACAACTACTAATAACTATTAATTAACATTTTTTAACCATAAACCAATAATTAACTATCTTATTTGTTTATGTTTATTTACGCCCGTTTGTTTATAAACATGGCGTCGTATTTCGATAATATTTCCCGTCATTACTTAAAAGCCCTATCAATAGGCTTAAAGCTCACATACTCTAAAGGATGATATTGGTAGTAATTTAAATTGAATAGTGCTATACAAATAAAAACTATAGGGGCAGAGGTTTAGTAGATAAATTATTGGTTGCTAGTCACGCCCAGAACTTAAGTTCTGGACTAATTGCATAAGTCCACTTCAGTGGACTGAAATATGTAGCGAGTCTATTTAAGTAGACTTTAGCTATTAGGTATGAGAATTGATTCTCTGGCAGGATAGCAACAAAGTGGAGATTTATAAAGATTGTCTTCCACATGGGCGATCGCTCTTTTTAGGTGCGCCACAGTCAGAAAAACGTACTCTCGCACTGTCTAGTAGTGGGGCGATCGCCTTCAGATTGAGCTTATGTTGTCAGGTAAATCATTGGATTTAGTAAGAATGAATAAACTTCCATCCCCTCCACGTCCAATTCTTAAGGTTTCATCCAGGTAAGTAATGTCGAGGGTGGCAATTCTGCCAGTAGGATTATTAGCTGGAACAACTTTAAATGGGTTGAGTTGGGGGGTGTCAATGCCGATAATTTTCTCAATCGATAGGTAGCGTTTGTCAAAATAGACGTTGAGGCGTTTGTTTGGTAGAGACGATAAATCTTCTTTGGTAGGCTCAAAGCTAGCTGTCACTTTGACATACCCCGATAGTAACCCAAGAGAATGTTTAACTTTAGCCAAATTGAAAAACAATTTATTTGCAGTATCAATCACTTGATAGACTTTACCTACTTTTAATCCCAACGGGAGGGAAGCTAAAGAACGGATTTCTCTAGCAGTGGAATATTGCAGTTGCCAAGCTCCTTCCAGTAAAGAAGTAGCATACAATAGAGGACTAGGATTAGGATTAAAGCTTTCGAGTTCCGTAGTCAATTGCTCAATTTCTGTGGCGATAACTTTATCTAGCTTCAAATTAGTAACAGGAGAACCATCGCTGTTGGCTTGGAGCTCCTTAAGTTTCGCTTGTAATTTTTCCTTCAATAGGACTCGATTGTTCAAGGGTTGAATATTTTCCTTTCTATAGCGTATAGCTTTTATTAACCCCTATCTTGTTGCTTTTTAGGAGTTAACTTTATTTATTGTCACCCCTTTAAGCATCTGAGCTTTATGCTTGAAAACTTGGATCTATGTCAAACTCAATCGACGCTCAACCATTGCCACGTGAAACTATCTGTAATGAATGTGCCTTTCATGTGTTGGTGGAGGGCGTTGTGCAATGTATTCACCCTGATGAAACGGGTGTTAACTGTGCTAATGTAAATTTCTGCAATTCATTCCAACCGATGCAGGTAGTGGATAGTCCTTGTGTGACATATGGTGAAGATGAAGTTGGAACGGTTTCTGGTTAGATGTGTCATGAAGTGCGATCGCGTTCCTGTATGGATTTGAATAAACTGGGTAAATTCAATGTCTCGCTGGGGCAGTTGGCTTTGTGATAGATTATGATGCTCCCGTGCGATCGCTTAAATAAAACTGCTGACTTTTCATTCAGGGAAAATACGGTATTATTCGTTATCCCTCTTGTGTACAATTTCGTAACTTGGTACAGTCAGAGCGACAACAATTAGTCTAGCTCTGTTATGTTACCCAGATGATACAACTCCTGGTACAATTTCAAACGCATGCAACAATTCATACAGTGCCAGATTGGTTGAGAAACCTCTCTGGTTTTTTATTTATATTGTGATCAGATGATTAACCATACTCTCTACAAGGTCTTTTGTCCAGGAGGTGACAATGCTTTTTGGGCGTTATATCATGTCCAGTTAATCAAACCGAATACAAATGTTTGCTCGTAGTGAGGACTTTAGCCCTCAAGCCAAGACTGAAGTCTTTACTACAAAATGTTTATTATGGGTGATTTGGCGGACATCATATTACATAATTACTGGACTTTAAGACTATCACTATGTAGAGATGGTATATATCGCGTCTCTACATAGGTTTTGACATTACATAAAATTACTTCACACATGAAATCAGCAATGCCAATCAAGTAGTGTACTCAGCGTTAATCTTTACGTAATCGTAACTCAAGTCACAACCCCAAGCTGTACCTGTACCATGACCATTACCAATACTAACGGAGATTAACACTGTATCCTCTTTTAAATATGCACCTGATGCTGCTTGTTTCAAATATTCATTTGCTGCTTTGCGATCAAAAAGCAAAGGTTGCCCATTCTCCATCATTACAAAATCGCCTAGTTGAATTCTCAAATTTTCTTGCTCAAATGGTACACTAGCACGTCCAGCGGCAGCAGCGATACGCCCCCAGTTAGGATCGCGTCCAAAGATTGCAGATTTCACTAAAGAAGAACCTGCTATGGTTTTAGCAATTTGACGGGCTGCTTGTTCATCGTGAGCACCTGTAACTTGCACTTCAATCAAGCAGGTTGCACCTTCACCGTCACGAGCGATCGCTTTTGCTAAATGCTGGCAAACTGCTGTCAACATTGCTTCTAATTTTTCCGCTTCATGTCCCATTTCTATAATTGCAGGAGTGCGAGATTGACCATTAGCAAGGGCAATTAAGCTATCGTTGGTACTTGTATCGCCATCAACGGTAATCGAATTGAAGCTTCTATCGGCAGCCCGAATCAACATCTCTTGCCAAAGGTGCGGTGAAACCGCAGCATCGCAGGTGACAAATGCTAGCATCGTTGCCATATTCGGATGAATCATCCCAGAACCCTTAGCAATACCTCCCATCCGCACCGGGCGATCGCCTATTGTTGTCTCTAGGGCAATAGATTTTGTGACTAAATCTGTGGTGATAATTGCGCCTGCGGCAGCATCGGAACCAGTTTCTGAGAGTGATGCTACTAGTTGGGGAATTCCTGCTTTGAGCTTATCCATTGGCATTCGCTGCCCAATTACTCCTGTGGAAGCAAGTAGCACAGATTCACTAGGAATGTTTAATGCTTGGGCTACTGCCATAGCTGATTCTAAGGCATCTAACCAGCCTTGGCTGCCTGTTGCGGCGTTTGCTTGTCCGGCATTGCAAAGGATGGCACGAGCACCATGTTTAGCTTGCAAGCGTTGGCGACAATAATCGACACACGCTGCTCTCACGTGACTGGTGGTGAATACTCCGGCAGCGATCGCTTCTACATCCGATAAGATGAGTGCTAAATCTGGTAGCCCAGAAGGCTTCAATCCAGCTTTAATTCCACTTGCCCGATAACCTCTAGGCGCTGTTACACCACCAGTAATTTCCTGCCAATCTGCCATTACTCTAACCCCACAGCTATTGCTCGGCTGACTGGCGATTATATCAAGTATTAGTGCTGACTCGAAAATTGCTGAATTAAAAATCTATACTTTCGTTTGTTTGCCGATATATAAACGCAATGAATTACGTGCTAAAGAAGACAAGGGGACAAGGGGATAAGGAGACAAGGGGAGTAATAAACCTAACTACTAACCACTGTACGGGCGGGTTTAGAAGATAAATTCTCGGTTGAACAGCAAAATTATCAGCAAAACCCGCAGGCAGTTGCTACAACGCGCTTAACCCGACGCCAGGTGCTTTATGCCGGGGAACCCGTCCACCGCACTGGCTCCGCAAGGATGCGCTGCCTCCCCTACTAACTACCTTAATTAGTTAACTTTTATTTTTACCGATCTACATTAATGTTATGACTCTATTACTAAAAAGAAAAAAGAGAGCCACTTGGGCAGCTCTCCAGATCATCAGGGTGCATCTACGTAGCACATTATATCATTTTAGGGATGTGGGGCAATACCCCTTGCTTAGTTTTTTCTAAAAGTATTATTAAAGAATATCCGTAAAATCACGATGAGGAGTAATTGCACATTTGATTGTAACTTTAATTTCTAAAATATACCTAATTAATAATACTAGTAGCAATTAATTACAGAAAAAAACAGAGTTTTGAAAAAGACTCTCAATTATTAAGCTGAGGTGGATTACCAAATTATACTCATTTATGAGTGATGGGCAAGACTCCATATTAATTAAGTATTCATAACATAACAATCAAAACGCAGAATAGTCTATTCTGCGTTCTGTCTTTTACCTTTTCACTATTGCGTAGACGTATTTTTCTAAAACCCATCTGCACAATAGCAGCACTAGCTATTCAGCTTTTGATCTACGAGTTCGTTAGTTAGCTTTGGATCGGCACGCCCACCTGTTTTTTTCAGAACCTGTCCGACAAAGAAGCCTTTGACATTGGTTTTGCCACTGCGATACTTTTCTACTTCTTTGGGATTTGCGGCTATGACTTCATCAACAATCGGTTCAAGCACGCTTGGATCGGAAATTGGTTCTTCGCCTTTAAATAATTCGTCAGGAGAAGTTCCTGCCAATAAATCCGCCAACTTCTGTTTGGCTTTGGCGTTAGTGATTTTACCTTTTTCAATTCGTACAATCACATCAGCGAGATTAGCAGGAGTTAAGGCAAGTTCGGTGATGTTAAGTTTGTTTTTGTTAAGGTAGGCAGCAATATCCTGAGTAATCCAGTTAGCAGCTGCTTTGGGGTTGGCACCAGCTGCAATTGTTGCTTCAAAATATTCGGCAGTAGCTCGTTCCTCTGTCAACACTCGCGCATCATATGCTGAAAGCCCTAGTTCACCTTCATAGCGATGGCGTTTGGAGGCTGGCAGTTCTGGCAATTGAGTGCGCCACTCTTCTAGCTGTGCATCTGACACCTCAATCGGTGCTAAATCTGGTTCCGGGAAGTAGCGGTAATCGCTAGAGCCTTCCTTGCTGCGCATACTGATTGTACGTTGCGAACCTTCTTCCCAGAGACGAGTTTCTTGAAAAATACGTTCACCAGCTTCTACAGCTGCAATTTGCCGCTCGATTTCGTATTCAATCGCCTTTTGGATGGCGTTGAAAGAGTTCATATTTTTAATTTCTACCTTCGTGCCGAACTCTTTTTGTCCAACCGGGCGCACGGAAATATTAACATCACAGCGCAGGGAACCTTCTTGCATATTCCCATCACTAACACCGAGATAACGCATAATCCGGCGTAATTCTTGGACGTATTCAGCAGCTTCTTGCCCAGAACGCAAATCTGGTTCTGAAACAATTTCCACTAGCGGCACACCAGCTCGATTGTAGTCTACCAGAGAATAGGCAGAACCCGACAGGCGATCGCTACCTGCGTGTACCAGCTTGCCTGCATCCTCCTCCATGTGCAGACGAGTGATCCCAATCTTCTTGCGAATAGGATTGCCATCTTTATCGACTAACTCAATTTCCAAGAAGCCGTGTTCGGCTATGGGCAAATCGTACTGCGAAATTTGATAATTTTTAGGGAGATCGGGATAAAAATACTGCTTGCGATCAAACTTACTATATCTGGCGATTTGACAATTTAGGGCTAAACCGGCTTTCACGGCATATTCTAAAACCTTTTCGTTCAGTACGGGCAACACCCCAGGCAAACCCATACACACCGGATCGATGTTAGTATTGGGGTCAGCCCCGAACTCTGTAGAGCTAGTAGAGAAAATTTTAGTTTTAGTACTTAGCTGACAATGGGTTTCTAAACCAATAATTGCTTCGTACTCAGTTTTTACAGTCGTAGCAGAAGTCATAAAATCACAAGTTTTAGCTAATCCTCGATTAGGCTACTATTGTAGACTGCTATGGACTTTGGCTGAATACGGTTATTTGGGTGATTGAAGAGGACACGGAGACTGACTGATGAGATATGCGATCACACTAACTATAATTAGCTACCTCAGAGGAGCGATCGCATTTGCGCGAACAGCGAATGCAATTAATTCAAGTATAATTAGTTACTAATATTGGGTGGTAGATTTGCGATCGCACTAAAACTTAATTGCAGATAACCACACAATTTTTCCTGTTCGGTCAATATAACCAGATTTATTATTTAACATTACCTTTGCCAAACCGTTGATAAAAGAATAAGCCTCATCAAACTGTGGTTCGATAACCATCTTTCCCGATGTATTTATGTAGCCAAATTTACTATTTTCTTCTATTTTGACTGGTGCTAATTCTTCCGAGAAGTCACGTGCTTTATAGAACTTTGGTTCAATTAATATCTGACCATTTTTATCTATATATCCATACTTTTTATTTAATTGGACAAGAGCAACTCCATTAACAAAAGAGTTGATATAATTATACTTTAGTTCAATTACCATCTTTCCAGAGGTATTGATTACGCCAGTCTTACCTTTAATCCAAACAGTAGTTAAACATTCAGAAAAAGGTATAACACTATCATATTTCATTGGGATAGTTAGCTTGCCTCTTGTATCCATGAAACCCCATTTTTTAGGTTGTTCTCCAAAGAAAATCTCTCCAAGTAGCGAAAAATTATCGTCAATATATACAGGCACTAATCCATTTTTAAACCGCGCTCTTTCAAAGTCTATATTGACATTTTTTGTCTCAAGTATGAGTTGACCATTGAGGTCAATAAAGCCTTGCTCGTATTGGTCTTGGCTTTTGAAAATGACGGCTGCTAGTCCCTCAGAATAATTCTCAACATAATTGAACTCTTTTTGAGTGATAAACTTTCCATTCAGGTCAATAAACCGCCATTTATCAGCACGACTAACAGCGGCTCACCCCTCAAAAAATCGAGAAGCCTTTTCAAAATGAGGCTCAATTATGAAATTGCCATGAGTGTCAATAAAACCCCATTTGTCTTCAATCTGCACAGCCGATCGCTGTTCATAAAAACTATCAACCTTATCAAACTTTGGTTGAATAGCAACTTTGCCATTGGGGTCAATAAAGCCCCATTTGCCGTTACTAGCTTTGAAGGCTGCTCTTTCTTCAAAAAATCATGAGCATAATTAAATTGTGGTTTAATTACTATTTTTCCCCTTTGGTCGATAAAACTCCACTTACGATTTTTGACAATAACAAATAGCGATGGTTTCAAATATCTCCAAAAGGCTCGATTATTCGTAGATGTACAATTTTGAGTTATGATTTGCTTCTTTTCTTTTGTACAAGCAAAAAGACTATTACAAAATAATAAATATATTAAAATTAACTGAAAATAAAATTTCATAATGGCTCTCAAAGAGAATATACTACCATCCAGGTAAGTCTTACCAATTGAGGTTTAAGTAAATTAAATACTATGAAAGGTTGAATGACTATAGGATAGGTATAAATTGTTGAGTAAATTCTTCCATACTTGACTAAAGTCCCGTCAATCATGCTCCTTTGCTGCCTATCTGTAGACTTGTCTCGGAGAATTGGTATAAAAATGTGAAGTATAATGAGCTACTCAAACAGCTTGTTAACAGCGTTGCCATGCCGAAAACCAAATCGAAATCTCACAAAAGTAAAAAAACAAAAAAGCAACAGAGTCAGGAAACTCCTACCCTTAGCCTGAAAGAACGTCTAGCCCAGAAACGCAAATCTGCACAGGCACGTAAAGAATTTACCAGTCTCCTCACTACTGCCGTTGGTGGCAGTTTATTCCTTGGCTTTCTGATTTTTTTAGTAGCTGGAATTAAGGCAGCAGTTCCAGTAGTGATGGGAATTATCGTGATGTCTTTTTCCTACAAATATCCCCGACAAGCTCTGTTTGCTTTCATCATTTATGTACCAATTGGGGGAACAATCACTTACTACATCGGTAATAGTCCGATATTGCAATTAGCTAAAGACTCCTTCTACATTCCCGCACTAGTAAGTATTTGGCAGACTTGCTGCAAAAAGGGACAGCCGTTATTGATTCCCCAAAATATTAAAACCCCCCTATATATTTTATTAGGCTTATGTATGCTCACACTGCTGTTTGTGAATGGTTCGCAGCAGTTCAATCCGCCTCCTCCTGGGCTATTTAAAAATGCACCTAAAGAATTTCCGCTCGGCATGGGAATTCTGGGTTTAAAAGTATTTTTAGGCTATTTACCTTTAATTAGTTGTACTTACTATTTGATTCGTAATAAGCGTGATTTTTTATTAATTTCACGCTTGCAGGTAGTGCTGATACTTGTTTGCTGTATTCTAGGATTTATTCAATATCTGCTGTTGCTAACTGGGATCTGTCAAGGTACTAGAGATGCTGTCGGAGCAGATTTATTTAGAGCCTCAATCGAAGCGCGGTGCTTTTTTGGTGGTTCACTCGTTTATAGTCCTAGCCAGGGAATGATTCGGTTACCAGGAACTTTTGTTGCTCCTTGGCAATGGGCATGGTTCTTAATTTCCAGCACTTTTTTTACTTTTGCTACAGCTTTTAGTGACCCATCTATAATTTGGCGGATTGTCAGTTTAGTTTCAACAGCATTAGTATTTGTTAATGCAGTTATTTCTGGACAGAGAATAGCATTAGCTTTAGTACCGACTTGCTTTGTACTATTGCTATTATTGACAGGACAAATTCGCAATTTCAAACGATTTATTCCAATATTTGTCGGACTTGCTCTGATTCTGGGAATAGCGATTGTAACTAACCCCACTGTTGTTCAAGAAAGAACCGACAGTTTTATTGCTCGTTGGAATGCTTCGCCTCCTTACGACTTTATCCTCCAGCAATTTGAGGAAAATTGGAAAAACGTAGATGGAATTTTAGGAAGTGGGTTAGGACGTGCGACAAATTCTGCTCGTTCTATGGGTCAAACTAAGTTAGTGGAAACTTACTATCCTAAGGTTCTGTATGAAGTAGGAATATTTGGATTACTGGGATTTTTAGGTTTGGTAACTACCTTAACAGCTATTTGCTACCGCACATATCGTCCCATAAAAAACCGTAATTTCCGCAGTTACGGCGCTGCTATGTGGGTGTTTATACTTTTTATTAGTTACAACACTTACTACTATCCTCTCGATGTCGATCCGGTGGCTGTCTATTATTGGTTTGCTGCTGGAGTGCTTTTAAAGTTACCAGCCATAGACAAAATGGAAAGATTGCAACAGAAGGAGGAGGGGGAGAAGGAGACACGGAGACACGGAGACGCGGAGAGTGGGAGACAAGGGGAGTAATAAACATTATCCCCCAACCCTATTCCCTATTCCCTTTTAGTAATGACTAATGACAAATAACTAATGACAATTAATATGAATTTTCCTTTATTGTCGGTAATTATTCCGACTTATGGTCGTGAAGAAGCATTGCGAGATAGTCTGATAGATGTACTGAAGCAAGACTATCCAAATTTTGAAGTTTTAGTAGTAGATCAAACTCCAAAACATCAGCCAGAAATTGAAGTTTTTTTGCTAGAACAAACAACAGCAGGCAAAATAAAATGGTTCCGCCTCAATTGGGCAAGTTTACCAGGAGCGCGGAATTATGCGGTGCGACGGGCAAAGGGTGAGATAATTTTATTTCTTGACGATGATATTAAGTTAAATCCGGGGTTTTTAGCAGCTCATGCCAAAAATTATTTAGAAAAACCAGAGATAGGAGCGATCGCCGGACGAGTTTTTGACAGAATGAAAATGGCTGATGCTGCCCAGGGTAAAACGCAGTCAGATGTAGCCTCTAATACTATCGAATATCTGCCTCCCCAAGCAATGGATCCTGGAATTGCTTGGTACTACATTGATTTTGTACATACTGTAAAACCCCAGGAAGTTCTGACAGCAAGGGGTTGCAATATGTCGTTTCGCCGTGAAGTATTTACTAAGTACGGGCTGCGGTTTGATGAAAGATTTCGTGGTAGTGCAGTGCGAGAAGAGTCTGATTTTTGTTTGCGGCTGCGGCAAACCGGATATAAGATTTGGTACGATCCTGAGGCTTATTTGGTGCATTTAGGAGAAGAAACGGGGGGTTGCCATGATATTGATATGCGATCGCTCCAATATCAACTTACCTTCTACCACAATCATTTTTTAATGGGGTTGAAAAACCTTACTACTAGCCAAGTTTTACGCCTCTACGCCCGTTTATTTGATTGTCATGTTCTCGGACGCCCCCCTTGCCACAAAAGCGGTTCTCCAATCAAAATCTTTATGCGCGCTATTTTCTACATTTTGGGCTTTCTCAAAGCTTTAAGTACTGTCATCCAGTCACCCTGGAATGATGGACAAATATACACTCGCATTGATAAGCAAATTGAATCAGTTTAAACCAAACACAAACAGATAAGATTCATATTTGATTTTTGAAAAACTCTTTACATCTCAAAGAGCCTTCTTTTCTGTCTTTGTGTACTTTGAGTCCTACCCTGCGGGTAGACACGTAGACGGACGTAGTCCGGCTTCTCATAGAGTAGTGGCTTCTGTAGACGGGCTTTGCCCGGCTTCCCGTAGGGTAAATAGCCGCTTGCGCGTCTATGTGGTTCGTTTCAAAAAAAATTACAATCAATGCCGATGAAAATACTAGTAGCAAGTCATACTTATATTGTAGATTTAAACTGTGAAAAATTACGTGCTTTATCTCAATTAGAATCTGACATTGAAGTAACGGTTGTAGTACCAAAACGCTGGCAGCCAGGAGGCGTACAAAATAGAAAAATTGAAACACAGTATCGTGATGAAGGAGAATTTCGTATTGTACCCATTTCTAATTTCAGCCAAAATCACCAAGGATTATTATCATTCGGTTTTGAATTGATATCTTTAATGCGCCAGTTTCGTCCCCAAATTATTCAAGTCGAACAAGGTTCTAGAAGCATTGCCTATGCTCAAATGATTACTCTGAATAAATTATTAGGACTAAAAGCTAAAAATATATTTTTTACTTGGTGGAATCTTCCATACGAACTAAATTTTCCTATTGATTTACTAGAAAAATACAATCTACAAAATAGCCACGGTATTATTTCGGGTAATCAAGATGGCGCGGAAATATTAAGGCAAAGAGGATTTCAAGGTTCGATCACAGTAATGCCACAATTGGGAGTTGATGAAAGTGTATTTAAACCTCAATCGCGACCAGAGTTAGCGAAAGAATTAGGCATTCAATTAGATGAGTTTGTTGTAGGATTTGTCGGAAGATTTGTACAAGAAAAGGGATTATTAACACTTTTAGATGCTTTAGAACTTTTACCAGATAAACCTTGGAAATTACTACTGTTGGGACGTGGTGTATTAAAATCAGAATTAATCAATAAGGCTACAGAAAAAAAGATTAAAGACAAAATAATTTTCAGAGAAAGTGTTCCCCATGAGCAAGTTGCTCAATATATCAATGTTATGAACACCTTGATATTACCATCAGAAACAACATACCAATTTAAGACTATAAGTTCCGTTGGTTGGAAAGAACAATTTGGCCATGTTCTAATTGAGGCAATGGCTTGCCAAGTTCCTGTAATTGGATCTAATTCTGGTGAAATTCCCTATGTAATTGAAAATGCTGGTTTGGTATTTCCAGAAGGGGATGCTAAAGCGCTTGCAGATTGTATAGTTCAATTAATAGAAAAGCCTGATTTAGCTCAGAATTTAGGTCAAATGGGTTATCAAAAAGTCATGGCACAGTATACAAATAAAGCGTTGGCAAAACAGCAATTAGAGTTTTATCAAAAATTAGTTAATGGTTAGTAAAGACGCGAAATTTCGCGTCTCTACACCTAAATATTTTGAAAATTAGGGCTGAGGCGATCGCTGCTGTAGTTATAGGTTTCATAAATCACCTGAGTAAATAGCCAAACTTCATTTCAAATCAGTGGCGGCAGATAACCTTAACCTTGGCAATCCTACAAGCAATAGCTTTTTCAACGCCTCAGGTTTCATAAAATTCCCGCTCCTTAAGTGTTGCTTTCTGAACTGAGATAATCCGAATGATACAGTGGCAAGCAATTTCTGCGGCTCTTCTGGGTTTATGGTTGAACTGTATAGCAAGTCACAAAATACCCTTGCCAGACTGGGCATAAATCCTGCTGCTCACCCAATACTCAGAAGAGCCATTTCTGCCACTTGCAAGCAAATTAAAAAACTTCTTCTGCTAAAATTTGATGTCCCCTCTCGTTTTAGATCGAGGGAAAGCTGAGTTTTTGGAAATTGTGAATTTATTGCTGTGAACATAGTTTTTACCCTTGCGGGAATTGCCGGGATTATTGCCAGCTTTGTATTGCTGAACGGCTTGGTTCAGTTCAGCACCAAGGTTCTGGCAGCAACCTGGTTCCGGCATCACGCCTCGAAGATTACCAATGTTCGGCAAAATGCCACTGTGGTGTTGTTAGTCGCCTGCATTGCCCTGTGTGTGTTGGTGACTGGGGTGAACGGAGTACTGATTTTTCAGGGTAAAAGCGTCTCGGCTTTGTATTTGAATCTGCTAGGCAGCATTCCCCGCCAGTTTTGGATTCAGCTTGCAATCGCACTCTTCAAGTGCATTAGCTTACTGCTACTGGTCAAGTTCAGCCTGCCCTATCTGCTTAAAGCGCTAGATCGGGCCTGTGTACTGGCTCAAAATTCAGACCAAATCACCGCTAACGACGAAAGCGTTCAGGTATTTTTCAGCACCCTTAAGAAGGTTTCAGCAAATGGAATCTGGCTGCTGGCATTGCTTTTTTGCGTTGATTTTCTACAGTTACCCGATATTGTCATTAAATTTCTCAGAGTTGGCCTCAAAGCTTATCTGGCGGTTTCCCTGGGGCGGTTGATTATCAAACTGCTGTCGGTAATGATCGATACTCTAGATGCCTTAAGTCTACGATTTTCCAGTTCTGAAAATGTGTTGCGTCACTATGAGCGCTTTCGTCACTTAGTGCCAGCCTTAAAAAAGGCGCTGGAATATATTTTGTATGTTGCGATCGCCACCCTAGTAATTCAGGATATCGACTCTATCGCCTGGATTACGACCTACTCTGATGAAATTGTTCAAATTATTGGTCTGTATTTTTTATGTGGCGTGTTCATAGAAATCTCCAATATTATCCTTGAAGATTTAGTCCTTAAAACCGATCACCTTACAGATTTACAGCGACAGCGACGCCTGACCATCATTCCCCTCTTCAAAAGCGTCTTAAAATACGTGACCTATTTTACGGGTGGAATTATTGTACTCAATCTGGTCGGCATTAATCCGGCTCCCATTCTGGCTGGGGCTGGCATTGTTGGCCTGGCGGTAGGATTTGGGGCACAAAACTTGATTAACGACATTGTTTGCGGATTCTTTATTTTGTTTGAAAACTACTATCTGGTAGGAGATTACATCGAGGCCGGTAAAGAAGAAGAACGAGTTGTAGAAGGGGAAGTCGAGGCCATCGAACTCCGAACGACTCACATTCGTCATCCCGATGGACAATTGCAGATTATTCGCAATGGCGACATTGGCTCAATCGTGAACTACTCTAAACACTATACCTACGCCAAGGTCGATGTTCCAGTTCCTCCAGGACTTGAATTAGAGCAGGTTTATCAACTGATAACCAGGGTCGGCGAGCACCTTAATAATGAATGTTTAGATGTCTTGGAAGCGACTCAAATTGAGGGGCTTGAAAGCTTTGACGCGGAGAATTTAGTGATTCGCACCGTGACCCGAGTAAAACCCGGTAAGCACCTCCGTATTCAAAGGCTGTTGCGTAGCAAGCTCAAAACTGCCTTTGATCAACAGCTTGCCAAAAAAATCCGACCAGGTTAGAAACCGTGCCAGAGTGAATCCCAGTTAACGCAGGCCGAACACAGGGTTGCGACCAGAACGCTACTCTTGCATGCCAGCATAGAGTAGACGGGCAAACAATCGGGCTCCATCGTCTTGCTTGAGCTGCTGGTAGGAGGGCGGCTGGCGCTGACCAATGACCCGCAAGTCTGCCAGCAGTTCGGGATGAAACTGGCAGGTAAACGAGCGACGAATCTTTTTGCTTTCGAAGTCTTTGTAAATAATGCAGGTGGCGGAGCATTCGGTTACCACTTCGCCATTGTCCAGGGCAGTAGAACAGAGAATTTCTATCGCATAGGGTAACTGCATCAGCCAGGAGAGGGGACTGCTAGCCAGCACGACCCGATGGGGAATGATGGTGTCGTGGAGCAGCCGATAGGCCCAGTTAGCCAGCAAAATCGCCTCTTCGTTCACCTCGTCGGAGTGAAACATGGCGATGTTAAGTTCATGCTCGTACTCGATGGCGGTGTCAATGACTCCTTCAAACTCATCGGCGGTGACCTCATGGGCAGTTATCAACGCCTGGGGGATGGCGGAAGTCAGGTCATCGGGGGATTGGTAATGGAGCAATTGCCGGTGGCCTACTTCCTTGTACTCATTCGGCCCTACAGCAAACTCTGGATGGTGCCAGGTGTCGGCGATGCGGTGGCCGGTTTTCTTCTCCACTGGCAATGATTCGCCCACCTGCTGAATCTGACGACAGACAGTTTTGAGGGCACAGAGGGCTTTGCCGTTCTTGTCCCGTTCCAGGGTGTCCATCCCCAGTACCTGGTCAACGGCCTGCTGAATCAACCGGATGTGTGACTGGGCTGCCAGTTGATGCCCCAGGCAAATGAAAATCGCCGGAGCACTGGTGGGGGAGCGGGACAGCAGCAGTTCTTCGGTAAAACGGTGGAGATCTGCCAGGGATGCCTGACCAGCAGCAAACGTGGTGGCATCCCGCACAGAGGGATCTCCCCCTTCCACCACGACGGCGATACCGGAAGAAAGGATGGGGATTAGCTGATCTAAATTCAGCAGCCCGGAAGACCAGAGCGGGAACAGCAGGGAATCGCAGTCAGCTACTTTTTGGGCGATGTAGGCCACATTGCCGGAAGCGCGGACGTGTTCCCCCAGGGGGTTATAGCCGACATGTTCCCAGGGTTCAATGATGGCGATGGCTTCCCGGAAGAGGCGGGGTTGCAGCATCAGTTTTTCCAGGTCGGCCTGAGAGTTGATCACCTTCTCCAGGGGTCTGCCCTGCCCCCACTGAAACTGAGGATTCTCATCTAACAGAGACTGATCTGGTAGTGGATTGGGAGAATGTTGATCTGCTAGGAAGCGTCCTAACAGCACATGGACGGATTCAAAATTAGAGCCGCCTTCTGCGAGATAGCCGGGTTGCGATCGCCACTTTAGCGCATGGTCTACATATTTTGAGAGTTCAGCAGATGACATCATAACCCTCTTGATAGTTTTCCAAAAACTTTGCAATTCAGGGTGCCGTTGGCTGTCAGTATCCTATGCCATCTTTGCCGATAACACAAACATCCTACCTGCTGCTGAAAACTGTCAGGCATTGCTCTAGCCGATGGCTTACCTCTGCATAACGGCTAAGTTGAGCGGTTGCAGACAAACCTCGCTACGCCACAAGCGTAACCATCAATCCGCTGCAACAGCGTTGTTAGACAGCGTATGGACTTGAAGTAACAGACTGAATTTGCTGATCGATGATTAGCGATAGAGCTTTACGGGTCATCTCCATCGGCATAAATGCTGACTCCGCCCAGTACTTAATAACTTGCTCAGGCAATATTGGAATGTGAACAAAACCAACCTTCATATCAAGTTTATAAGTCTCCTTCCAGTGGAGAAAGTGATAAAAAACTTGATTGCACAAATGAGTTCCACAATCATTTGAAACTTTGGCTGGGATATTGTGGCTCTCCAGCAGTGTAACTAAATTATCTTGCTCTAGCAAAGAATGCCAGTAGGCTACAGGAGCATTGGAAACAATTGGTTCTCCCTTGGGTGCATTACCTGCCTTATCTAAGGTCACGAAGTATCTTAAATTCTTTGCCATTCGCTCAAGAGCAATTCTGTTATATCCTCGTGCTTGACCAACCCCAATGCAAATATCGGGTGCAACTGCTTTGAGGGTTTCATCTACTACCTGCCCAAGGATGTTGGTATTACCAGGCATAATTTTGAAGTCAATGTCATCAATGTACTGACTAAGCTCTTGAGTAGGATTATCACACAGCGAAAGGACAACCAATTCTGACGCATTCAAACCATCATCATTCGGCTCAAAGCCCGTTATTAACGCTCTCATCTCAAAGCACCATCTCAGCAGCAGTCTTAAAACTGACTCAATTTTAAACACTCACAGATAGCTTTTAGACAACTGTCATCACCGAGGTCTAGCGGTCTAACGTTGCCCATCACCCGCCGCAGATAACTTCAAACACTCAACAAATTGACTCTCGGTTGGTCGGGTGCATGGGCGTTGTTAGGCAGAGACCTGTACTGGCTCATAGGGCTGAATAAGAATTTCAGCCGGGATCCTTAATTCTTGATTCAACTTCCGAATCATTTCCAACGTCAAGGTACGTTTGCGAGACAAGATCTCAGACACTCTTGCTCGACTGCCCAGACATGTCTCCAAATCACGACGAGACCAACTACGAGCATCCATGTAGTACTGAATTGCCTCGATCGGATCAGGTAGTTCAATCGGAAAATGTGTTTTCTCGTAAGCTTCTGTGAGGGTACTAAGGATGTCTAGCCGATCGTACTCAGGCGTATTCTCAGCAGCATCAAACAGCGACTCAATCTCTCGAAGAGCTTCTTGATAGTCAGTTTGAGTTCTAATTGGGCGTATTTCCATACATCAACCTCAGTTCAAATCGTTTCTGCATCAACTTTGTCATACTCGGCATGAGTACCAATAAATCGAATAAACATGATGCCAATGTCATAACGAATTGCCCAATCAACCGATAGGTATTGCCTTTGATGTTGAAAACGACACGATTGTTCGCAATGATACTGGCATTGCCATGAGCGGACTTAACATCGACTGGACTCTGCCAATCGGCGTGAGACGCTTCGTGGTACCAAGTTTTCAATGCTTCTTCGGCATCTGGATGAGATTCCCAAAAATCTCGTAAGGTGCTCCGGGATAAGATACGCATGAGTTTATCATAACTTGCTCCCAAGATGGGAGCAAGAAGTATTGGAAGAGGCTCTAATTTTTTTCACAAAGCAGCGAATCCCTGCCCTGTCCATCTTCCTTGACTTCATGCTGCCTCTGTTATGGCTGGTATGGTGTGCCTTGATGAAAGCGCATGACCCAACCACTCTCCGTGCGTGACCAGATAGAGCTTCGTCTTGCGTACTCTATGATGCCATCGTATTCAACCTGACTGTTATAGGTAACATGCGCTGTATTCTTGTCAAGCAGGCGAATGGCAAGATTCGGCAGAGGAAGCACTGCGTGGATTGGCTGCGGGTCTAGGCGAATGATCTGATCGCGGGTGTAAACTCGTCCCGATCGACCGAACTCAAAAAAATCGGCAGCGAACCGTTGTTCCTGAAAGGTTTGATCAAAGCGTGTGACCTCCCGCCACATATCTTCTTCGAGGCGAGTCAGAATCGTGCGGTCTTCTTTAGAGAGTGTGAAAGACATGATTGGGAGGGAGTGTGATATGGCTGCCTAACGGTTGCGGTCAGCGGTTGCAGTAACTTCAACTAAGCACTAGCAGCTTCCTTCAATCCGCTGCACTGCAATTGTTATACAGCGATCGCCAACAATTATCTACCTAACGTGTGCTGATCTAAATAGCATTTATTATTCATACTCGTTTGGGTCAGTTATGAGTTCACCATCTGGCATGACAGTATTGCAAAAATAAGCTCCATATTTTTCTGCATTGCGCCAATCAGCGTCTATTAGATTAGCATTTTCAAAATTGGCTTCCTCCATACGAGTAACTCTTAGGTCTGCCCCCCTCAAATCTGCACCACTGAAATTTACCTCTCTTAAATCTGCACCATATAACTTCGCCTTACAAAGGATTGCAGCACTTAAGTCAGATCCACGTAGATTGATGCATGACAGGTCTACCTCGCTCAAAATTGCCCCACTTAGATCAATTTGCGAGAAATCAGTATCACCAGCCTCTAAGCGGCTTAAAAATTCTTCAGCATCCATATTCCACTTTGCAGGAAAGTACCAGTAGGAAGTATGCCCTAAAAATCTAAGTGGTGTAACTTCCAAATGCTAAAACAGGCTCAGGCAGCGAAAACAATCTCCAACTGTAGCTGTATAACGGCGGAGTTGAACCGCACCTCCGGCTAATCGCCTTCGGGCGATTAACGAGGTGTTGGTTCCAACGAAGTGTTGTTGTGACGACTCTTCGCAGATCTTAGCATATAATGTCAAGCTTTATACTGCGTCGGCAGAAAAAATATTTATTATACGGAAATTTTCCATATAATCTTTTTCTCAATCCTGATATATAAAGCATTATAACCAACTCCTGTCTGAATATACGGAAAACTTCTTTTTTACATCCCTATTCGGATACTATACCGAATTGTTCCGTATAACTATCCTTTACAGGAGGATTATATAGAATTTTTCCGTATATCTCTTGGTGTTATAAAGATTTTTTCCGCATAACATCCTTATTTAGAGTATTAAACGGAATTTTTCTGTATAAAACCCGATGGAACAACGTCCCAATAAACTGCTAGAACAAGTACAAGACGTTATCCGTCTTAAGCATTATTCTTACCAAACAGAGAAGACTTATATTTACTGGATTAGACGTTATATTCTTTTTCATGATAAGCGTCATCCTAAAGATATGGGAAGTGCAGAAATCGAAGCATTTTTAACGCATCTTGCGGTTAATGAAAATGTGGCTGCATCAACTCAAAATCAAGCGCTTCATGCTGTTCTATTTCTTTACAAAGAAGTATTAAAACAAGATTTAGATTTAAATATAGATGCGGTACGTGCAAAGAAACCTAAATATTTACCAACAGTTTTAACAAAAGATGAAGTTTTTTCGATTATTAAACAAATGTTTGGAGTACATCAACTTTTAATTAAGTTACTTTACGGTACAGGTTTACGTTTAAGTGAAGGCTTAAACTTGCGTGTTAAAGATGTTGATTTTGCTCAAGAACAAATTATTGTCCGTGATACAAAGGGAAATGAAAGTCGGGTGACTATGTTACCTGAAAGTATCGCTGAAGAATTAAAAATTCATTTACAAAGTGTAAAAATTCTCCATCAACAAGATTTACAAAAAGGTTATGGTTCGGTTTATTTACCTTTTGCATTAGAGAGAAAATATTCCAGAGCCAAGTATGAGTGGATTTGGCAATTTGTTTTTCCTTCTGGTAGCATTTCCAAAGATCCCCGCAGTGGAGAAGTTAGTCGCCATCACCTTCATGAAAGTAGTTTACAAAAAGCGTTAAAACAAGCGGTTCGTCAAGCTGGTATTCAAAAAAAGGTGGGTTGTCATACGTTTCGCCACACTTTTGCTACCCATTTATTACAAAACGGCTATGATATCCGCACGGTGCAGGAATTACTGGGACACAAGGATGTAAAAACAACGATGATTTATACCCGTGTTCTTAACCGGGGTGGTAAGGCTGTTCGCAGTCCGCTTGATTAATCAGGGTTTTGTATTTAATGGATGTATGAGCGAGCAAGTTATTTTTGACACTATCTCTTATAGTCATTTTCTTTGGTATGTCAAGTTTGCTGTATACCAAATTAGATGAGCTTACCCTGATACCTAACTATCCACTTCATATTAAAAAATATGCGAATTTTACAAATAGTTCCTTCTATTTCCTTAATCTATGGCGGCCCTAGTCAAATGATACTAGGATTAGCTCCTGCTTTAGCACAAGAGGGTGTAGAAATTACTATTCTTACAACTAATAGTAATGGCGATCGCGCTCAAAAACCTTTGGATGTTCCCCTAAATACTCCTATCAAACAAGATGGCTATGAAATAATATATTTTCGTTCCGCTCCATTTCGTCGTTATAAATTTTCTCTAGATTTACTTAAGTGGTTAAACTTTCATGCCCACAAGTTTGATTTAGCTCATATTCATGCTTTATTTTCCCCTATCAGTAGTGTTGCTGCCGCGATTTGTCGTCGTCAAAAGCTTCCTTACATTTTGCGTCCTTTGGGTACTCTAGATCCGGCTGATTTAAGCAAGAAAAGACAATTAAAACAGCTCTATGCCTTGATATTAGAAGGTAAAAATATAGCTGGTGCGGCGGCTATGCACTTTACCAGTGTTCAGGAAGCGAAAATTTCAGAAAGATTTGGAGTCACGACACGTGATTTGGTAATTCCCTTGGGTGTTATTCCGCCTCAAGAAGAGGGGGAGAGGGGAAATATGGTACGTAGTCAGTTCGCCATTCCTGCTAATGTACCGTTGGTTTTGTTTATGTCACGAATCGATCCAAAAAAGGGTTTAAATCTACTAATTCCAGCTTTGGAGAAGCTTGTAGCGGAAGGATTAAATTTTCACTTTGTCTTAGCTGGCACAAATCCCCAAGATCCAGGTTATGAAGAGAAAATCAAATCACAGATATATAATTCTTGTTTGCGATCGCACACTACCATAACTGGCTTTGTCACGGGAGAATTAAAATCTGCCCTCTTGCAAGCTGCCGATATTTTCGTCTTACCTTCGTACTATGAAAACTTTGGTATTGCTGTAGCTGAAGCAATGGCAGCAGGAACGCCTGTCATCATTTCCGATCAGGTACACATTTGTCAAGATGTGCAGCAGAGTGAGTCGGGGTGGGTGAGTAAACTAGAAATGCCAGCACTCACTGAGTTACTTCGCATTGCTTTGCAAAATCCTTGCGAATGTCAACGCCGGGGTTTACGCGCTCAAGAGTATGCATTGCAGCATTACAGTTGGGATGTGATCGCCCGTCAAATGATTGAAGCCTATAAAAATATACTTGTAAGTAGGTAGGCATAAATAAACCCAACTATGTAAAGAAAAATGAATCAGCTTAAAACCCTCTTCCCTTCTGCCTCCAGCATAGCTGCCTTCTACTTACTTATGAATTTTAATCATGAAATTTTTGGCGTTCTGTTTTAGTTACAATTCCTGCGCGATCAAAATATATTACAAATCTAAACCAGGCAAAATCTCCGAAAGGAGCCGCACCATCGTTACCATAAGCCCAAGAATCATCATTCGATAAATATTCAGGTGGCGGCAAAATTTTTAAAACTTCAGCTTGTGTCATTCCCGGTTTAATGCTTTCAAACTTAGTTTGGGTAAATCCCGAAGGTAACTGAGTATCTATTAAAGGGTTAAGAAGAAACTCACTTTCAGTAAAACACTGCAAGTATACAGCAATTGCAACCATACAAACAAAAGCAAGCAATCCACCTGTATTCATGTTTTCACAGCTATGAATTAATTTATTTACATAGACGTTGAACTTTATCTACAGTTTCGGTATTCGGAAGTGGTAAAGTGTGTAATGGCTGGACTGCAACACCGAACATATTCTTCCTGTAAGGACTACAAAAGCCGACAACTCTGATCACTGTAAATTCGGTTTTGGGCTGAATTTGAATTTCAGAACCTAAAATTTTGTTGCGAACCACAATAGTCCTATCGGAGAATCGGTGTTTTGTGTCATCATGCAAATTAGAACACCCATATCTTGACTTATTTACAGGGAAGTAACATGGCTCTCCATCTCGGTGATACAGTACCGAATTTTACTCAAGCCTCCACAGATGGCGATATCAACTTTTACGATTGGGCAGGCGACAGCTGGGTAGTGCTGTTCTCCCACCCCGCAGACTACACTCCAGTTTGCACCACTGAATTAGGCACCGTTGCTAAACTCAAGCCAGAATTTGACAAGCGCAATGTGAAAGTAATCGCCCTCAGCGTTGATGATGTTGAATCCCACACAGGATGGGTAGGCGATATTGAGGAAACCCAGAGTACCAAACTTAACTACCCGATTTTGGCAGATCCGGATCGTAAGGTTTCCGATCTTTACGACATGATTCACCCCAATGCCAACGCCAGTGTTACAGTGCGGACTGTGTTTATTATCGATCCCAGTAAGAAACTGCGTCTTACCTTAACTTATCCTCCCAGCACTGGACGCAACTTTGATGAAATTTTGCGCGTAATCGATTCGCTGCAACTAACTGATAACTACAGCGTGGCAACACCAGCCGACTGGAAAGATGGTGATGACTGCGTAATTGTTCCTTCACTCAAAGATCCAGAAGTATTGAAGGAGAAGTTCCCTAAAGGGTATCAGGAAGTCAAGCCCTACTTGCGGATGACTCCTCAACCCAACAAATAAATCTTGAAAATATTTCACGCCAAGCAGTAGGGTGGGCATTGCCCACCTTTTCGCATCTGTAGGTAAGAATAGAAAGAAAAGTCAGTTGTGTAGATATTATGCTTTCGTCTCCTATTGTTTTGCGAATTCCGCCATCAATGCAAATGACAGACGAAGAATTTTTTGAGTTCTGTCAGATTAACCGCGACTTACGCATTGAGAGGAATAAATATGGAGAAATATCAATTATGCCACCCACTGGTTCAGAAACAGGTAATCGTAACTTTAACGTTGCTTTACAGCTAGGAATTTGGGCAGAACAAGATGGCACAGGTATCTGTTTTGACTCCAGCACGGGATTTACACTATCAACGGGTGCAGAACGTTCTCCCGATGCTTCCTGGATTAGACTAGAACGGTGGAATGCTCTTTCACGAGAACAGCAGGAACGATTTGCCCCTATTTGTCCAGATTTTTTGATAGAACTGCGATCGCCTACTGATAACCTCAAGCCCTTACAAGAAAAAATGGACGAATATGTGAGGGAGCCAGGAATTCACTTAGGATGGTTGATTGATAGGAAAAATCGCCAAGTTTATATTTATCGTCCGGGAATGTCAGAGGAATGTTTAGATAATCCTGATAGTGTCAGTGGCGATCCAGTTTTGCCTGGTTTTGTTCTGAATATGGGTAAGATTTGGTAATTTAGTGAATATTTTTAAATATGCGATCGCAATTTTATTAATTTTATAATATTGTTTATCTTTTATTTTAGATAAGCTCTGTAAAATCCCCGACTTTTCTAAGAAGTCGGGGATCTATGTTTTTATTAGTATCGTGTAAGCTTCATTAATTAGTCGCATTTTTTCTTGTGCTTGTTGTAGCAGTTGGGGCTTATCCACAAATAAATCTGGATGCCATTTTTTCACCAAATTTTTATAAGCTTGTTTAATCTCAGCTAATGAAGCACCCGATTGCAAACCTAAGATAGTGTAGGCGTGAGCAATTTTGTCTTTTTCCGCTTGGGTTTTAGCTTGATTAGGTGCTTGCTGGCTTTGATTCGTATTTTGCTGCTTACCAGTTTGAAACTCAGGTGAACGCATTTGTGCTTTCATTTGCGCTATTTCTTCATCAAGTTCCCAAGCACGAAATTTTGCCTCTAAATCTTCTTTTCTAGGAGGAGGAGGTGAAGACGCGGAAATGCGGGGAGGTTGAGACGCAAAGAAATTACTTTTCTCTGCTTTTCTCTCCGTCTGCTTGTCCTCTTTTACTGTATCTCTTGTTGCTGTATTACTGTGTTCCTTCGCTGGTGCATCCTCTTGTCGGCGCATCCCCAAATCTTCTTTTACTCCTTTGCCTGAAAAACGATACACAGACTGAGGTGGTTCTTTTTCTATGTTCAATTCATCAGGAATAGAAATGCCTAAAGTTTTTTCTAACTCTCGATTTAATTGATTTAAAAGATTCTGCCACTGTTGTAATTCTTCACGTTTTTTAGTAACTTCTAGTGGTTCATTAATTACTGTAAATTTAATAACTTTTTCCGCCTTTTTCTCATATTCAGCTAATATTGATAATCCTTGACTACTAAAGATGTTTAAATAATCATCAATGGCATCTACACAAATTTTTGCTACTTGTTGATGATACAAATCTTGAGTTACTTTTTCATCTTGTTTTTGTAAATTATTGTTGACTAAATAAGCAATACTTCCAACAACAGCAGCCCCAACCGGGCCACCTAATAACCAACCAATACCACCACCAACTGCAATAGAACTAGGATCGCTTAAATCGTCAGAATCACTTGGTTTGGGTGGTAAGTTAACTTGTGGCTTTTTGGGAAAGGGAATTAATAAATCTTCTGGTCTTGCTTCTTGAAAAAAATTATATGCTTGTTCTAACCATTTTAAAATAGCAGCTTTTAATTCAGTAAAATCTTTGTTAAAAGTATTTATCTCCCAATTTTTAAAATTATTTGTTGCTAAGGCAATAGCAGCGTCAGCTTGATATTTATCTCGTAAATTTGTTATATTCAGCCAATCACGCAACTTGACAACACTAGTGTTAAATCCTTGTTTGATTAGCTCTACAGCACGTTGCTTAATTTCATTTTTGGCATGATTCTTTTCTTCAAACGTTTTAATTTCACTCCGCAAAGGAGCAATTTTTGCCTTTAATGATGTTTGTATTTGGGATGCGATCGCTTGCACTCTCGGCAAACGCAAATCTTTTCGATTTTGTTGGAGAATTTCGACGATATTCTGTAAAGCTGTTTCAAAAGCCACTAAACCGCTAGTACTCGCTGCTGCCACATCACCTTTAAGTCTAGCTCTTAGAGCAGGTAAAGCATCAACACGATATAAGTTACTAAAACCTGGTGGTAAGTCAGCTCGAAAACTTTCAGCAACAAACCGCAGACGATTTTGAACTTCTTTTTGCTCTTCTGGTTCAAGTAAATTCAAGAAATTAACAACAAAAATAACCGTTTTAATACCACGATCCAAAAGCCAATCTCGTAAGTTTTCCCGTTCACCTAAAGTCATTAACTTACGTGCATCCAACAACTGCACTACTAAGTCAGCACCTAACAGTTGTTCTCTGACTAAATTATCTTGTTCTTCTCTATCATTAGTTCCGGGTAAATCGAGAAATTCTACACCCCTATCTAAAAAAGGGTGGGGACAGAAAACTTCTACAGAAGCAACATCACTTCGCATCTTCCTGTCGCCATCTAAAATTGCAAATTCCTTTAAAATTTCTGTGCCACTGCGGTAAATTTCCGTATTATCTACTAAAGTAATTCTCGTGCGTAAATCAGTGCCATGCTTAACAGTAATAGCAGCACCTGTAGTAGGAATTAAATCAATTGGTAATGTGCGATTTCCCAAGATGGCGTTAAGTAAGGTTGACTTACCATGATTAAAGGGGCCAAATACTGCAATCCGAAAGTAGGGATTTGTGAGATAATTACAAATGGTAATAATATCTCTGTACAGCGCCGATTTTGAATCTATATTTAGTAATGCAGATACAGATTTAAGAGTATCTGCAAGCTGCTTGTAATTTTGATTCTCTTGCTGCATATTTTCTAGATTTATTTTCTTTCTCAGTAAAATATCTATAAGGTGGATACTGTCTAAAATGTAAAAATAAGGGTTTGAGGAAAGTTAGGCATACCCATCCTACAAAAATTGCTGTTGTTCGCCAAGAAATTTTATTTCTTGGCTTAAAGCTAAAGTCTGCTCAAGCAGACTAGGCTAGTTATCAGTTTTAACAAACTTGATCCATCTAAGAGCGAGATGCAAGATTTGAGTTCACTACCAAGACACCAAGTAAAATACTTTCAAAGTATAAAACTAACTGTAGTAAGCGAATAAATTGCTATATGCAGATTCAACTTTTTGTAATTTTGTCACAACATCTTCTTCGAGAATCTTCAATCGCTTTAATTCAGTATCGCGATTAATCTCGCGAGTTTCTTTTTGCTGGAGCAAATTATTTAATTCAGATTTGCGAGCAGCAATATCTTCGTTAATTCTCTTGCTAACTTCTCTTTCGTAAGAGTCAAAGCACTCTTTAACTGCATTATATACAGTATGCCATTGCTCGTTTGCTACTTGTGGTAAATATTTTACTAACTCTTTCTTTGCCTTTTTCACTAATTCTTTTCGCGCTTGATCTGCTTGTAAAAATCCTACACCTAAACCTAGTAGAGCAAATCCAATTGGCCCAAGAAAAACACCTGTGATTGCTGTAATTATTCCGCCGATACCAATGACAGTGAAGTAATTTAACAGAATATTTTTCCAATCGAATCCTACCCCAGCCATTGCAAAACCAGCTAAATTTCCTCCTGTGAATGATAACAAACCCATTGCCCATTTTGCCCACCCTGGAGAGTTATCTTCTTCTGTAGTAGTGGCGGGATTGACTTTGATTTTTTCTCCTGTTAATTTTTCTGTAATGCGGTCTGTTACTTGACTGTAAGAAGCACCATATTGTGCAGCACTTCTTGATAGTTGGACAAATGCTGCACTGATTTCTTTTTCGGCGGTTAAAGTCCAATCAGCTAATTTATCGGCAATATATTGTTCAAAAGCTTTTTGCAGGGCGGCGTTAAATGCTTCTCGTTTACCACTGCTGAGAAAATCAAATAAATTTAATTCCGGTTGATAGCGGAGAAAATCACTTTCAAAAGTATTGCCCAAGTTTAAAATATAAGTTTTGAATGAGTCAGCGATCGCTTTTGCTTGAGTATCCCTAGTGTTTCTGATTTCTTGTTGGAATTGCTCGTGGATACCTCTGAGTTTGGTAAATTCTGGCTCTACAGAATTAATACGTTCTCGCAATTGGTTAACATCTTCCTCAAGTAATGGTATCCGTCTTTGAATCGCTTCACGAGTGCGATCGCACGCTTGTCTTGCTAATGTTCGTACTTGTCGCAATTCGGCGATCGCTCTTTCTCTGGTAAGAAAGGTATTGAGTGCTTTCATAAATCCAGGAAAGCCAGTTCCCTCTAGGGAAGCTTGAGCATCTTTCAAGCGTCGCCGTAACGCTTGAATGGAAGAGATTTCAAACACGCGCTCATCGTAAATATCTTGTCCGTCTACAATACAATATTCAGCTAAGTTCGCTTGAAAAACTTGCCGCAGTCTTTCTTCCGCTTCTTTTAGCTCTTCTTCATCATCCGGATCGATTAAGGCTTCGCGTACCTGATCCCAAGCGTTGATTAAGAAGAAAACCGACAGCCCCCTACCTCTAATATAATTTTCCAGATAACGCCGCTCGCCCAATGTGCAAGGCTGAGAGGCTCTCAGCACAAATAGAATTGCGTGACAATTATTGATATAACCCAAGGATAATTCGTTACGCGCCTCTGTATCATTTAATCCAGGACTATCGACAATTTCAATTCCTTTTTCCAGTAACGGTAAAGGATATTCGACTACAGCATGACTGACATCAGGAAATGCCTGCTTATTCTGTTGCTCTAGTTTCTTTGCCTCTGCTGGATCAATTGTATATTTATGTTTAAATTCATCAAAATCTAAATTCTGCGGACTTTTGCCATCATTAAAATGTACTGTAACTTTTTTCTCAACACCGTAACGTAAAACTGTTAATACCGCAGTACAAGGATTAACATCACTCGGTAAGATTTTTTCACCGATTAAAGCATTGAGAAATGTACTTTTACCCCGTTTCATATCTCCTAAAACTAGTAGACGAAAGACGCCTTGGCGGAGATTTTTGCTGACTACCTTAATATCTTCAATATCACGCTCTAAACTTAATTTACCGGAAGCAAACTCTCCAGCTAATTCCGCTTGATCAATTGTTTGTGCAATTTCTTCTAGTGCGATCGCTACTTCTTGTCTTACTTTAACAACTCGTTCCAAGTCGTTAATAAAAACATCTGTTTTTGTTTGATAATCCATGTTAATTGCTTTTTTTCAAAAATTATTATTTTTTCTCGGTGAAAAAGAGTTTATAGGCAACAAAACCAATCGTGCCTACGATGATTACTCCTGCCAAAACTGACGCTATTTTCACCGCTGCTATTGTTACAATTGCAAACGCAAATAATTTAAGTCCCAGAATTACTTGCGTCTGTCTAAGTTTTCCTGAAGCTTCAGGTTTATCTTTAATAGGTTTATAGACATTTATATCTTTAGCATGAATTTCCGCTTCCAATTCCTGAAGTCGCTGTTCTGTCTCTTTTTGTCGCAGTTGATGCTCTATACGTTGGAGGTGTTTGTATTTATCTTCTTCAGATTCCACCCTAGTTCATCCCATCCAAGACAATGAAAGAATATCAGCACTAAGTAGTGCCTTATATGTAAATTAAATTACAGATACTTATACTGCCATCAGTGCAATTATCGTATCTATATAATATTAATTTGAAACAATAAATTTAAGTATATTCCCTGGATTGAACTAGATTTTTAGAGGCGCTCCAAGGGCAGCGCACTCAAGCTCGTACTGGCTTGCCTAGCCCGCCAAGAAATAACTTTCTTGGCTTATAGCCCAAGTCCACTTAAGTAGACTGTAACCACCAATAATACTAAATTTGCACGCGAGAGTTTTGTTTCAAGATTCTGGAGTAGCCTATTAATCAATGGTTTTCATCCAAAATCTAAAATCCAAAACTTGTACTGAGCTTATCGAAGTATCCATAATTGGTATAAATGGTTAGGCAAAATTAAAGTTACGGGTAGAGGCAAGGGAACAGGGAATAGGGCGATCAGATATATTAAACTTGAAAGGTAGAATGCTCTCTCTTTACAACAGCAGCAAAGGTTTGCCCTATTTGTCATGATTTTTTAATGGAACTGCGATCGCTAGGCAATAATCTCAAGCTTCATTCAATCCCAGTGCCACTATAAGTAAGAATTTTTATAGTAAAACATAGGTTAATTCAAAATGGATATTAAGAACGGCTTTGTAGGCACCGTTGGCAACACACCCCTGATTCGCTTAAATAGCTTCAGTGAAGAGACTGGTTGCGAAATTCTCGCTAAGGCAGAATTTCTCAATCCTGGAGGTTCTGTGAAAGATCGTGCTGCACTTTATATCATTGAAGATGCGGAAAAAAAAGGCTTAATTAAACCTGGTGGTACAGTAGTAGAAGGAACTGCGGGAAATACTGGCATTGGATTGGCTCATATCTGCAATGCCAAAGGCTATAAATGCTTGATTATTATTCCTAATACCCAGTCGCAAGAAAAGATGGATGCTTTAAGGGCATTAGGTGCAGAAGTTCGTCCGGTTCCTGCTGTGCCTTACAAAGATCCTAACAACTACGTTAAGCTATCTGGCAGAATTGCCGCTGAGATGGAAAACGCCATCTGGGCAAATCAGTTTGATAATTTAGCTAACCGTCACGCCCACTACGAAACTACAGGCCCCGAAATTTGGAAGCAAACAGATGGTACAGTAGACGCTTGGGTTGCATCCACCGGAACTGGCGGCACATATGCGGGTGTGTCCATGTTCTTGAAAGAAAAAAATCCGGAAATCAAATGCGTAGTTGCCGATCCAATGGGTAGCGGTCTTTATAGCTATATTAAAACTGGTGATATCCACATAGAAGGCAATTCAATTACTGAGGGCATCGGAAATAGCCGTATCACTGCGAACATGGAAGGCGCACCAGCAGATGATGCTATTCAGATTGATGATCAGGAAGCTATACGGGTAGTTTATCAACTGTTGCAGAAAGATGGCTTATTTATGGGTGGTTCTACTGGTATCAATGTTGCTGCCGCTGTTGCCCTTGCCAAGCAAATGGGGCCAGGACACACTATTGTTACCATCTTGTGTGATAGCGGTTCCCGTTACCAGTCACGCATCTTTAACCGTGAATGGTTACAATCAAAAGGGTTATTAACAGAATAGTCATTAGTCATTAGTTATTGGTCAATAGCAAGGAACTCTGGACTTTTGACTTTTGTACAGACGCGATTAATCGCGTCTCTAGTATTGACATCTACTCTTGCTTATTGACAAATGACTAGCACTCAACCATCAAACTCTCCTGCAACACCTCCTGTTTCTAATCGATGTGTACGTATCTGCCAAAATCGCACCTGCCGCAAACAAGGTGCTGCTAAAGTATTAGCAGCTTTTGAGGCTATGTCCATCCCTGAGGTAACGGTAATGGGTAGCAGCTGTTTAGGACAATGTGGTAATGGGCCTATGGTGCTGGTGTTACCAGATATGATCTGGTATAGTGGCGTCCGTCCAGATGAAGTGCCTTTGGTAGTCGAACAGCATTTGTTAGGCAATCAAAAAGTGACAAAGATGCTTTATTATCGGTTTCATTCCCAGGAATAAGGACTATTATTAGCCGATAGAAGTCTGCACTTTTGTTGACTGAATCGAGATATCTCATGAATATTGAGCAGCTACGTGAATCTTTAAAAATAAAATGGGTAAAGTACTATTATAAAAATCGTCCCTGGTTGATAAAAATGCGTATCTGGGGCACTTATAATGGTCACCGTCGTCCTTCCTCTGATTTTATTTTGGCGACTTTGTCAGTTTTGGAGCCACAGTTGGATGAAGTTCTGCCTTTTTTGTTGGAATTAAATAGGAATCCCGATCGCATCGTTGCAGCTTTAAATCTCAATTTTAATCCGGAAGAGCATTTGCATTTAATTGAAGAAGAAAATGCAGATGAACACCAAGATGCTGATGATTCTGCTGTGATGAGTATACTTCCTGAAAAGTCTAGCCATAGAAATTTAGGCGATCGCAAGCTATATCCTTTGCCTTCATTAACAATGATCGCAAAAGGTGACAACAACAAACCTGCTCCATTACTGAGATTAATTAGCAGGAGGGAAAGTCACGCTGAAGCCGTTTCATCGATAGTACTTACCAGCTACTTTGAGGAAAGTAACTGCACAGCCTTGCCATCAGTCGCCGTTGCTAACGAAGTAGAAAGCGAATTTGAATCTTTACCTGCAATTATTGTCAGCGAGGTGGAAAGTAAAGATAAGCTTGTGAAAATGCCACTGAGAGAATTTCAGGATAATGTTAACTCATTTTCGATTCAGAAAATTTTTAATTTTGCTGCTTGGATAGATGATTTTTGTCAGGGTGTGGGATGGGATAGAGAAGAAGCTATTTTTATTCCATTTTAAGAGGGACTAGGAAGAGGAGTGGGAAAGGAACAGATGAGGGAGATAGGGAAGATGGGAAAGATGGGGAAGAATTTACTCTTATCACTTCCCCAACTCCGTATCCTCGTGTCCCCTTGTCCTCTTCCCAATCCCCATCATTCCGGATACTCATGAGAAACAAAGGGAATTTCTACTATTTCACCCGCAACTTCTCCAACTTGCACTTGCAAACCCGCTCCACCTGCTTTGCTGCGAATGTATCCTAAACCACGATAACCTTCCGCAGTTTCCGTAATACTAGTTAGCTTGCCTACTTTTTCATCCCCGGCTGTAATTGTTGTTCCTGGTTCAACACCAGCATTTAAGTGTATACCCCAGAGGTGCTGTTTTACACCTTTATAAGTATTTAAACGAGCGATAGTTTCTTGTCCGATGTAGCAACCTTTATTAAACGAAATTGTCTGCCATAAACCCGCTTCTAAGGGATTATAATCATCAGTTAGTTCGTGTTCTGGCGCAGGGCGTCCTTGAGTAATTCGCAATTCTTCCCAAGCGCGCTCGCTCATTGGTACTGCACCCAACTCAACAATTTTGTTCCAAACTGTTTCTTTTAAAGCAACTGGCAAAATCAAAGTGTATCCAAAAGAAGCCAAGCCACTACCAACAGCTACACATATCCCATCGACACTTAGGTGATTTCCATAAGCTTGACCGATAATTGCCTCACCACCAAGCTTTTCTACAATTTCATCACTTTTCGGCCCCATCAAGCTAAAAGTAGCGGTTTCATCGGTAACATCGGTTAACTGTACTTTGTCAGCGAAGAAAATGTAGCGATCTAGCCATTGCATCAAAAAATCACGCCGATTTGGCGAAACCAATAGTAGCACAGCATCTTCTATTACATAGGCTGTTACTAAGTCAATTGTGCGGGCGGTGGATGTCACGAAAACTGTATCGCAACCTTGATTTGGTTTTAGTGTTTGAAAATCATTAGTGCTTTGATTGTGCAAAAAGCGGAGGCGATCGTCATCAGAAACTTTAATGCGCCCCCAATGAGAGCGATCGCATATAGCAACTCCTTTTTGTGCTGCTTGGATAGCCGCTGTGTCTTGACTGTTAGTGGCAGATGTGGACATGGCGATGAGGTTACAGGTTATAGATTATAGGTTACAGGAATATTTTACTGATCTGTCCCCTGTCCCCTATCGCCTAAGCCGATACCCGATACATCAGCACTTTCGCTTTAGAATTTTCTTCCACAAATACTAAGTACTCACCGTTTGAGCGACGAAAAGCGCGGATGCCATAAGGTATGTCAATCCAGCCACTTTCGCCAAAAACTTCCGGGCCGGGTTTTAATTGTATTACTGGCGCTCCTGTCTTCGCATCATAAACAAAAACTTCTGCGGTTTTACTACTAACGGCAAAAACTCTGTCGCCAGTTATATCAATCGCTTTCATGTGCAATTTCGGATCGCGATGGGGTTCATAAGGCAAAGGTATTCGCCAGCGCACATTTCTGTTTTTGCTCCAGTTGTCGTAGCGGATTATTTCTGTACCTGCCAATCCCCAATCACCATCTACGTTGGGGCGATCGCCTGTATAGCCCGACAAGTACATCACATCTTGTTCGGGAATATACTTGATCCTAGTTGGGGTTTTCAAAGGTGCTGGCATGGGAATTTTTTCTACCGCAGTGCGGCTGTAAACAGGGCAACCATGAGAATTCAATCCTTGTGAACGATAGTGTTTGATATAGCCAGCTTCTGCTGCTTGCCAAACATCTCCTTTGCTATCAATTTCCCAACCCCAAACAGAACTATCGTCCTCACCCAGGCTTTGATATTCATTAGCCTGCATCGAACCATCACCGTTCATATCCTGCCATAGCCAACTACCTTTAATTGACTGATTAGTCGGCCAATCACTGCTAATTTTAGAAAAAATACCGCACGGAACAGCTATTTCTCCATCAAAACGATAGGCTAACAACCGTTCTGCCATCATATCCGCAGACATATACAAAAGACGTTTTCCTTGAATGCGACGAACAAAAGCGGCTGAAGGCGTCATGTGTAGTCTTGGATCGTTCGGATAGCGGAATTTATCTAATGTGTATCCTTTGTAACGCCAGTCTTTACCGCTACCTTGACGGTAGTCCATCGTGAAATGTTCTTCTTTAGTATATACATCTACCGCATCAGTACCAGGATCGGCATCAGCACTATCTACAAATTCTAGACCAAGTAATTGCCACTTTAATTTTCCTGCTGGAGTAAATGCCCGCAAATCTGTACCTGAGCCATTGTAACCAAAAGCAACATTACTAATGTAGATATTTCCTGCTGCATCTGTACCGACTCCGCTAATACCGTAAAGTTTTAAATCTCCAATTTCACCGCGATTGCCTGCATAAATACCACCTTTAATACCAAAAGTGCCAACCTGTTTTGGCTTATTTGTAATGTCATAAAATAGGATTTGCTGACGCGGCCCGTTGTCTGCTACTAATAGTCTACCTTGATTATCAATGGCGATCGCTGATGGTTCAACTATATCTGCAATTCCTACAGGTAACTGCTTTCCTGTTGGAGAATAGTGGAGAAGTTTGACAGGGGTTTTGTCATTTTTGTGTTGAATTTTGTGTTGCAGAATCCACAAATTTCCTTTTTTATCAATCTTTATCTTGCCTGGATTTGGAACTGCAAAGTTACGTATTTCCTTCATCGTAGCCTTATTGTAAACGCGGACACGATTGGCTAATTTGTCGCTTGCGTACAAGAGATCATTTGCAATTGCCAACCCAGTCACTTCGCCTTTTTTGGCAGTACTGACGATTAACATACTTTTATCCCAGCCACGCCCACCCGGAAAAGGCGCAGGCTCTCCTGATAAGTTATAGCGTCGAATACAATGCCACTCAGTTCCTTTGGGAGGATAATCTTCTCCTGGTTTACCTTCAGGATACTGGTGCATCGCCACATACATATATTTTGTATCTACAGCGATCGCGACTCCGCCTATTCTTCCCCATCCATGAGTTTGATCGGCTTTGCCTATAACATCTCCATTTTTGTAAATTCCAACTTCTCGTCCTGCTTCATCCCACGTCGTATTAGTATAGACAGTACCATCAGGAGTAACATATATATCATGTACGTTTATTTGTACCCACTTTTGACCACCGCTAAAAGAATTACCAATCCAAGAAGTTTTGTAAGTGTTAGCAGCAGCTGCAATCTGCGTAGTTAAATTTTCAGCCATAACTTCCGCAGTTATACTTTCAGGTGTAGCTTCAGCAATCACACTTTCAGGCGTAACTTCAGTAGTCAAGTTTTCAGGTGTAGCTTCAGCAATCACACTTTCAGGCGTAACTTCAGTAGTCAAGTTTTCCGGTATAGCTTCGGCAGTCACCTTTGCAAGTGTTGTTTTTGCTGTTACATTTTTAGGTGTAACATCCGCAGTTACGTACATTGCAACTACAATTGCAGTTGTGATTCCAAGAATTAGACTAAGGAAAAACTTGAAATTTTGATGAGATCGGAAATTCCTAGCCCAAACCAAATTCTTGATTTGCCGAGAGATAAATTGCATTCTGCTGAGTTGCTTTCGGCTGAATTTGCTGAGAGAACGTAGCAATTTATTGTTCATATCTAGTTAATTACAAAACAATATCTGCAAATAAAAAATCATCACAACTAGAATTTAATAACTTTTCAATAGTATTTATTGATTTTATTTTATGATTCTTAGTTGCTGATTATACCTAATAAATCTATACTGAAATTATATTCTTGTCGTTACTAACAGTATTGATAATTAGCATCTTTAATCATATTCTTATACAAAATATCCAACATTCCGGAGCGTAAATGTTAGTTTACATAAACTTTATAAAAAATACATTATTTTTTTATTTTAAATTTATCTGATTTCAAAAAAAACATACTGAAGTCTTTTATTTTCTCGGTATATTTGTATAAGTAATTTGACGATCACATTCTCTTCATAATTAAGTTTTAAACTATGGATGACATAATAGTGGTAATTTTAAATTGGATATAATATAGATTATTCAATTAAACACAATTTATGTTTTTTCGAGTTTTTACTTTTATTCAGAGAGAATAGATTTGTATGTTGCTATAATTTAGGACGATGAAGAAAATATTCTGAAGCCAATCTTCGGAATTTTCATTCACTATTAATAGTAGAATATAGAAAAGATATAGATTCCAGTGTATTTTTAGGAAAAAATCATCTGTAATTAGATAGAAATTATTCTAAAAATCTATCTATGGTTTTACTGTTTTAATTACTGAGAATATCTACAATCAGAGAATATCAGTAGAGTCACCACCCAAGCCTTGCAATTTTCAAAAAAGGTGGTAAAAATCAGTAAAAACAAATATAAAGACAAGCAGTGGATCATTGGGATCATTGGAGAACAAGAGGTGAAAAGTAACCAAGAAAACGATGCTTTAGTCTCTGCATATATTCTTTGTGTGGGATCTGGTTGGTTTCCCAAAACACCCGGAGGGTTAGAAAGATATGTTTATGAGCTAACTCAGAAATTAGCTGCAAATCAAGATCGTGTTGAAGTGTGTGGAGTTGGTTTACCGGAAGCTGAACCAAATTCGCTGATTAAATTAACTAACCTGGCTTCACCAGATGCTCCTATTTTGCAAAGACTCTGGTCTATTCACAATAACTTCAAAAAAACAAGGATGAGCAAGCCAGATGCAATTAATTTACATTTTGCATTATATAGCTTTCCGATTTTAAATTTGTTGCCTCAAGGAGTACCAATTACCTATAATTTTCATGGCCCTTGGGCATATGAGAGCAAGCAAGAGGTTGTTCATCAACAAGCAAGTGTGTTGCTAAAACATTGGCTAATAGAAAAAAGAACTTATCATCGCTGCGATCGCTTTATCGTCCTTAGCAAAGCATTTGGGCAAATATTACACCAAAAATATCAAGTTCCCTGGCACAAAATTCAGATCATTCCTGGTGGTGTTGATATCAATCGATTTCAGATGAATTTATCACGACAAGATGCCCGTGCTAAATTAAACTGGCCACAAGATCGCCCGATTATTTTTACAACCCGTCGCTTGGTGTGCCGAGTCGGAATAGATAAATTACTGGAAGCTCTTGCCAAACTTAAGCCAAGAATTCCTGATTTTTGGTTGGCGATCGCCGGTCGCGGTCATATGCAACAATCACTACAGGAGCTAGCAACAGAACTAGGACTGAACAACCATGTCAAATTTTTAGGGTTTTTACCCGATGAGCAATTACCAATAGCTTATCAAGCGGCTGATCTAACTGTAATGCCCAGTCAGTCTTTTGAGGGTTTTGGATTGGCGATAGTAGAATCCCTGGCATGTGGTACTCCCGTCGTGTGTACTCCCGTGGGTGGAATGCCAGAAATTGTAGAGCCATTTTCACCTCAGTTAATTACATCTTCTACTGATGCCTCAGCTATTGCAGAAAGATTAGAACAAGTACTATTGACAAAAGTACCAATACCTTCAAGAGAAGATTGCTATCAATATGCAGTTGCTAATTTTGATTGGCATAAAATAGCTCAATCAGTCCGGAAAGTTATATTAGCATCACCATAAAATTGACACATAGTATTTTTTGATTACTCGTGATTTTTGATGCTTATTATACTTAAGTATAAACAAAAATGAGAAATGAGTGAATGTTAATTAACATTCAGAATTAATTTCTAATTAATTTTGTCCTGCCAATGAAAAATATTTGTGTATGGTAAAAGTGAATCGCAAATAATATTGTGAAAGTAAGGTTGTTATAAACAATATAGCTTTACTAATCAAGAAAATTAACGCGAAAATTTTGACCAAACTCAGAATTTTGGTTAGGAATGTAATTAGTTATGAAATTAAGCGTGATCGTACCTTGTTTCAATGCAGAGAAAACGCTTGCCGTACAACTTGAAGCGCTAGCAAAACAGGAATATTCTGAAGCTTGGGAAGTAATTATTGCCGATAATGGTTCTTGCGATCGCACGTTAGAAATCGCTCATGAGTATCTAGCAAAATTACCAAACCTGCAAATTGTCGATGCTTCTGATAAACCTGGAGCTGCACACGCTCGCAACATCAGTGCGCTTGTTGCCAAGGGAGAATATTTAGCATTTTGTGACGCTGATGACGAGGTTGCTCCTGGTTGGGTAGCAGCAATGGGTGAGGCTCTATCTAAGTATGACCTGGTTGGAGGTCGAGATGAACACTGGAAGTTAAATGAGCCTTGGATAGTGAAAGTTTTTGGATGCGAGGAAGGTAGTGGAATATATAATCATCCCTATTTGCCAATGCTGAGTGGTAATAATTTGGGTGTTAGACGTTCATTACACAAAGCGATCGGTGGCTTTGATGAAACTCTATTACAACTCCAAGATGTTGACTATTGCTGGAGACTGCAACAAGCTGGAGCAAAACCATATGAAGCCACAGACGCACTTGTTCATTTTCGCCTTCGTAGCGACACTATAAGTATATGCCGTCGTGCATGGAAGACGGGTTGTCAAGAGGCTTTGTTGTATAAAAAGCATCGCTCAATGGGAATGCCTCAGTTGATATCATGGAAAAGCCTACTTAAAACAGCAGTAATGTTACCGATGCGCCTGCTACTGCAAGTCCGTGACAAAGTTAGCTTAGTTCAATGTTTAATGGAGTTAGCATGGCGGGGTGGGCAGTTGCGGGGTTGTATTAAATATGGTTATCTACCGTTTTAGATTTATAGGTGTAAAACATTAAGTAGGTGGGCAAGAATAAAAGTAACTAGATTACAGGGATTGCCAAAAAATAAATTATTCAATAAATGTAGGGTGGTTTACGCTTCGCTAACCTACCATTTTTGGGAGGGTTGATGGTGCGTTACGAACTATCGTCCTAACACACTCTACTACAAATTGGAGTTTTTTTAATTGGAAGTCCCTAAGGAATGCAAAATGGTTTAAGTTCTTATTCAATGACAAATCACTAATAACGACCTTAACTAGTTAACTTTATTTTTACCAACTAACGCAATTAACCCCAATGAAAATTCTGTTTTTAGATCAAAGTGGTAAACCAGGTGGTGCAGAACTGTGCCTAATAGACATTGCCAAACCTTATCAAGATACTTGTTTAGTTGGTTTATTTGCTGATGGTTCGTTTAGAAGATTGCTAGAGGAAAATCATATTCCAGTTCAGGTTTTAACAACTCAAGTTATCCAAGTTCGTAAGGAAAGCTCCTTGATCACAGGTTTAGGAAGTATCGGACAACTTTTACCTTTAATTGTTAAAGTTACAAAAATAGCTCGTAAATATGATTGCATCTATGCTAATACACAAAAAGCATTAGTTGTTGGGACAGTAGCTAGTTTTTTCAGTCGTCGTCCTCTAGTTTATCATTTACATGATATTCTTTCATCAGAGCATTTTAGTCAAACTAATCGTCGCATTGCCGTCACGGCTGCAAATCGTTTTGCATCATTAGTAATTGCCAATTCCCAAGCTAGTAAAATAGCTTTTTTGGAAGCGGGAGGACGGGCAGATATTACTGAAATTGTTTATAACGGTTTTAACCCAAAAAATTATCAAACCGATAAGTTTGCAGTTAATCAAATCCGAGCAAAACTAGAACTTAATGGGAAATTTGTAGTTGGACATTTTAGCCGTCTTGCACCTTGGAAGGGACAGCATATACTACTTGAAGCACTTGCTCAATGTCCTGAACAAGTAACAGCTATTTTAGTCGGCGATGCTTTATTTGGGGAACAAGATTACGTCCAGCAGTTACGCCAACTAGTTGCCACCTTAAAACTCGAAAACCGAGTTAAATTTTTAGGATTTCGTTCAGATATTCCTCAATTAATGACAGCTTGTGACTTAGTGGCACATACTTCTATAGCTCCAGAACCTTTTGGTAGGGTAATTGTTGAAGCTATGCTCTGTGGCAAACCTGTAGTAGCGGCTGCATCTGGTGGTGCAATGGAATTAATAGAACACGGTATTAATGGTTTTTTAGCCGCTCCAGGAAAACCCCAAGAACTTGCACAAGTCATTACTGCTTGTCTTAATAATTCTCATGAAACTGCGGCGATCGCCAACCGTGGACAGACAGTTGCCTCTCAACGTTTTGACGTGGACAAAATTAATAAGCAAATTGCCCAACTACTATCAAGATTGGGTACCAAGGCTTAGGATCAGTTATCAGTTATTCTTCACTGTTTACTGATAACTGATAACTGTTAAGCACTTACTGATTGAGCAGGTACAGAAGCATTTGGTACAGACTGCTGCTGCCCATTCAGGATCGGTTTACGGGTTTTCAAGTCAAATTTATAGCCATGAGGCAAAATATGAAGTCTAGCTCCGCATATTGCCAAAGCTTCATCTCTCAAAATCTCCTCAACATTGCTATGTATTGCCTCTGATTCATCCACAATTGTGACAGAGCCTTCTCCGATCACTTCAATCTGATTATCAGTGACCACCATAGCAGTATTTTCATCAATACCAAATCCTAACACGGCAGGCTGCTGTGCTAAAGCAGAAATCAGGCGTCCCAAGCGTCCACGTTGGGAAAAATGTTGGTCAATTACCACTCCAGGCAGAAAAGCCATACCTGGGCCCATATCTACAATTTCTATTCGAGGGTTGGTTTCAGAATCGCCTTCTACAATCATCACGTCTGGCATTACCGCAGCTCCCGCGCTTGTGCCTCCGATCACTGCACCTTCTGAAAAGCGTTTGTGAATAGCCTCGTCAAGGTCGGTATCCTTAAGGATACTAGTAATGCGAGCTTGGTCACCACCAGTGAAAAATATTCCAGTTGCCTTACTCACTGCTTCTAGAGCAGTAGATGAAGAAGCATCCTCACGGGTTTCTGTATCAATTATGCGAGCATCCTCTGCCCCCAAGCGCTCGAAAACTCTAATATAATTTTCTCCCACTTCTCTAGGTAGCTCTGTTGCTGCCGTCATAATCACAATTCGCGCCTTTGTACCTCCAGCCCGACGCACAAACTCCCGTAGAATTTGGCAATCTCCCTCTTTATCTTCTGCTCCCCCAATAATTACTAACTGCCGTTTGCTTCCATCCTCTGCCATAGCGCCTCCAATGGTAAATTAATATTAGGAAAACATGACATTTAAATGTATAAAAACATCGACTTTGGTGTAAAACCAATTGTGATGATTTTTACAGTACTTAAAAAGAAAAACCAAGTTAATTACTTACCCAATCAGCCTTTTGCTATAGATAGGTAAGAATTCAGATCAATGGTATTCGATGATAATTCTCAAAGTCTCTAGAGACTTTGTAGTAATTGACTGTCGAAAATAAAGGAATATTCATTAATTATTAACATCAATATTCCTCTAGATTTTCTGCGCCAAATGATTGTCCTTATTTATCTTTTTACGGTTGTCGTAATAGAGTTATTTACACCTTCGCAAAATATCAACAACCGTAACTACAATTAATACTCCTAATTTTTAAACGATTGGAATGTCTATTCCTTATACTCATAGAAGTATTGTTGTTTCTGCATCACTCTGATGATATATTTATAGTATTACTTTTGATATTTAATCTGCATGACTTAAAATTAAGCACATAATCTAACTATTAAAATATCTCTAATTTACTATAGATTTTTTTCTCAAATTATGTATTGACTAGAATTTGACCCAAATCCAAGATTCCGATTACTCAAAGAAGTTGCGTATCTGTGCTTTCTTTGATCACAAAAATACTCCCGCTTTAAAACCAAAGTAAGCGAGAGTACAATTTGATAAAGTTTTATTCAACTGTGATTTTTAAATCATATTTCAAAGTAAAAATAAAATTTTTTTCTAATTAGGTTGGTTGTTGAAAAGCAAGTTTACTAAGAAAGAGTGTGCTTCTTCCAATGGAAAATGTCTGGGTTTACCTTGAAATACGATTTGAAACTCGTTTTTATCTGGGCCATCTCCATAACCAGAAATGAGTTTACGGTGAAACGCTTCCTCTGCAAGGTGGCGAACTTCATTTCTGAGAGCAGCCTGGGTAATATGCATACTTTGCTGTCTCCTAAAAATTTTGCGTATTTTTATTTATATAAACTTTGGCATCATATTGCACCATTCAAAAGTTATATATTCTAGGGCTGATATTTAATTTTTATCAATATATGTAAGTCAGGTGTCTCATGAGCCAGGAGTCAGAATAATTCATTGATTCTGTATTCTGAGTTCTTTTTTACTTAAGTACCAGTACTCAGGCTTATTAGTTGAGGAAGATTCTATACAGATTGAATATACCCTTAGATAGCTAAAAATTTCTATCAAGAGGATTAAACTGATACAGACAAATAATGATTTAATGCCCAAGTAAACAGCAAACAATTGTTTATAGCCGTATACTGACTTTCAAAAATTTATATACAGTAAATTTGGAGAAACGTAAACCAACATACTGATACCAGGGTGTTTAGTTAAAGGTATATATTCTAATGGTTCAACAGAAAAGCACTGATACAGTCCGGGTTAATGCCAGAAAAACTGATGCTTTTGATATTTTCAACTTTAAGCATTACATTGGGCCAAACCCATACTTAGATACAGGAGCATTAGTATTTGATTTTAATTTGACTGAGAATTGGCGACCTCTGCCCATAGAAGATTATGTATCAATTATTAGCGATCGCCACCCACAACTAAGCCAACAAACCTATGAGTCTTACGCCCAGCTATTTGCCCGTACGGTAGCGGAAGTAGGAAAGCTGGATATGGATTTGCACCTAGATCGCTGGAGCATTAAACCAAACGGGAAGTATGTCAAAATTGCTGTGCAATCGCTACACGAACCTACAACACGAGCTGTAGTTTACTTTGTTTGGGACTGGTTTGAAGCGATTACTCAAAAAGAAGATGTTGTCTTTGAACAACAATTACGAGTGCTGCAAAGAAGATTTCGCCAGTCTGTGTATGGCGGGCCGACAATTTACGCCTTATTGCGAACTGCTCACCAAAAAGGTATTCCCACCTTTTATCTGTGGGAAGAAGGATTAATGCAGTACGGTTATGGGAAAAAACAAGTTCGTGGCATAGCGACAACATTTGATAGCGATAGTCATTTAGATTCTGACTTTACCACTCGTAAAGATGACTGCAAAGCATTTTTGGGAAGTTTGGGTTTTCCGGTACCCAAGGGTGATATTGTTGTTTCTGAAAAAGAAGCTCTAGTTGTCGCAAAAAAAATAGGCTATCCTGTTGCAGTCAAACCTGTAATCGGTCATAAGGGAATCGGTGTTACTGCCGATGTCCAAGACGAAGATGAGCTAAAATCTGCTTATAACAGAGCATTTGAGGCAATCCCAGAGAACGAACGGATTCGGATTATTGTCGAAAAAAGTATTCGCGGTAAAGATTACCGCTTATTGTGCGTCAACGGTAAATTTGTTGCGGCTACCGAACGTCGTCCCGCCTCAATTGTCGGTGATGGATACTCAACAATTGACGAGCTAATCGAACGGGAAAATCGAAAACCTGCTCGCTTAGATACACCTACCTCGCCCATGAGTAGAATTCAGCGTGATGAGGCGATGGAACTTTACCTTGAAGAGCAGGGTTTGTCATTGGACAGCGTTATTGAAAGAGATCGTACTGTTTATCTTCGCAAAGTCGCTAATCTCTCGGCAGGCGGTGTGAGCATTGACGCAACACGTACTCTTCATCCTGACAATATTGTCTTAGCGCAAGACGTTGCCCAACACTTCCGATTAGTTTGCTTGGGAATTGATGTTATTGCTGAAAATCTTGCTCAATCCTGGAAAGAAAGTAGCTTTGCAATTTTGGAAATCAATGCAGCTCCTGGTGTTTTGATGCATCTAAATCCTGCTGTCGGTGAAAGCGTAGATGTACCTTCCCATATTTTGGAAACCTTTTTTGAGGCAGGTGCTGATGCCAGGATACCAATTATTACCTTTAATCAAATCTCTGTTCACGAACTTCAAGAAACTATTGACCATATTTTGTCATTGCATCCAGACTGGACAATAGGTGCTATTTGTCGTGATGGAGTTTTTATTAATCGGTCAAAAAAATTTTTGCATGAGGATTACAATAGCAATGTCCAAACTTTGCTACGTAATCCCAAGCTAGACTTGCTAATCGCTGAGTATGAGCAAGACACTTTGGAAGAAGAAGGTATGTTTTACTACGGTAGTAATATGGTAGTTCTAAATAATCCCACTGAAATCGAGATGATGCTGGTGCGGGATGTCATTGATGGCTCAACTGTAGTAATTAAAAAAGAAGATAATATTTTCATTCAGCGCCAAGGTTTGATAGAAGAATACACACTCGGAGAAGATGAACCGTTTACAAGGGTGTATCTCAAGGAAATTAATACGGTTTTGTGAGCGAGAACAGAGTGTGGGGGAAGCCTCCCCTGCACCCTGATTCTTGACGTGAAGTTGCTTGTCTTGCAAACTTGGTTTGCGTAGCTACAGGTTTTAGCCCACGGGAAGCACTCTGAGGGTGTCTGTTGCCTATTGGCAATTATTTATTCACGATCAACTTGAGGACTAGCAAAAATGTCAAAACAGCTGGGCAAGAAAATCATACCCACACCCATACCAAAAGAAATCGGGGTAGTTGATTTGATTGATAATTACTTCACTGCCTACAACTCGGCAAGATTACGGGAAGTATGCCAGCTACTGAGTCAAGACGTACTCAAAGAAGGCGTGACGGTGGGAGTTAGCCTTTCTGGTGCAATGACACCAGCAGGATTTGGAGTTTCGGCGATCGCACCATTGATTCGTAATGGTTTTATTGACTGGATGATTAGTACTGGTGCCAATCTTTATCATGATATGCATTATGGGTTGGGTTTTGAAGTATTTGCTGGCAATCCATTTTTAAACGATGTCAAGCTGCGTCAAGAAAGTACCATCCGTATTTATGACATTATTTTTGGCTACGATGTATTATTAGAAACTGATGCATTTATTCGGAAGATTTTGCAAGCGGAACCTTTTCAGAAGCGGATGGGAACTGCTGAATTTCACTATCTACTGGGTAAGTATGTTCGGGAGGTAGAAAAACAGCTAGGAATTGAGCATTCTTGCTTGTTGGCAACTGCTTACGAATATGGAGTGCCAATTTACACATCTTCGCCTGGCGATAGCTCCATTGGCATGAATGTTGCTGCCTTGGCGCTAGAAGGTTCCCAGTTAATGTTAGATCCAGCCATTGACGTGAATGAAACCGCAGCGATCGCCTACCATGCCCGCGAAGCAGCAGGCAGGAGTGCAGCAGTCATTATTGGTGGTGGCAGCCCCAAAAACTTTCTGCTCCAAACTCAACCGCAAATTCATGAAGTATTGGGGTTAGAAGAGCGAGGACACGATTATTTTGTCCAATTTACTGATGCTCGTCCAGATACTGGCGGTTTATCGGGGGCTACACCTTCAGAAGCAGTCAGCTGGGGGAAAATTGATCCAGATGAATTACCCAGCACGATTGTTTGTTACACTGACAGCACGATCGCATTGCCCCTAGTAACTGCATACGTCATCAATCAATGTCAACCCCGTACTTTAAAGCGGCTGTATGACAAGCGCCAAGAAATGTTAGACAGATTGCAGGCAGATTATTTAGCAGCGAAAACCCAAGCAACAGAGAAAGTTCCTGCTGCGGTGGCAGATAGTGCAGAAGAAGTTGCTACTTATCCCTGTGGTAGATTGATTCACAATACTCTTTAGGAATTGTTAGTGGTCTAGGTAGAATAACTAAATTGCACCTTGTAAGATCCTCAACTTTCTTCGAGAAGTCGGGGATCTGTGAAGGACAGTCTATAATTTCAAATTGGCACAACTCTTTCATTCAGCAGATCCTGAAATTTAGAATCACCTGCCATTAGTCAGAGGCAAAAAATTTTTCAATTTTATTAGGATTGATTCAGAAGAAATAGAACTTACGCATAATTCACGGAAGAATCAAACCGCTCCAAGCATGGAGTCTACCAAGGAATAAGAGTTAGAGAGGTATGTTGCTTAAGTCCTGACAATAACAAACATCCCAATTCAACATGATCAGATTTGTAGACAAATTCAAAATTGTGCTCGTCGTTATATCTTGCACCTATTTTTCGACCGCTAGAAATAAATTTCTTGGCTAAAAAAAGCGAAAGTAAGCTTTAGCTTACTAGGCATATCTTTTAGTCCGTTTCAACGGATTTTGGCTATAAGACTTGTACTAAAGTACAAGGGTGTTCTTTGAATAGAAAGTTTAAATGACCTCACCCACTGGCATATTTAGTGGTGAATAAATTTTTTAGATCAATAAGAAACTTTTTTAGGAGCGTGGACACTGTGCTATATAAAGACAGAACAGCAGCAGGTCAATTTTTGGCTAAGGAGTTAGCTGCCTATGCTAACTGTTCAGATGTACTAGTGTTAGCGCTGCCCAGGGGAGGTGTACCTGTAGCCTTTGAAGTTGCCAAAGCGCTTAATGCTCCCTTAGACGTTTTTGTGGTACGCAAATTAGGTGTACCCGATCAGCCAGAGCTAGCAATGGGAGCAATAGCTAGTGGTGGCGTGCGAGTTATGAATCAGGATATAGTGCGATCGCTTCGTTTAACAGAGACAGAAATTAGTCAAGAAGAGGTAAGACAAAGACAGGAACTTGAGCGACGAGAACGCCTTTATCGGGGAAACCGTCCCTTTCCAGTGATTTGTGGACGTACCGTCATAGTAATAGATGATGGTTTAGCGACAGGTGCTACCATGCGGGCGGCGATTATGGCATTAGGAACACAACAACCAGCGCGACTCGTGATTGCTGTGCCTGTTGCTGCGCCTCAAACCTGCCAAGAGCTTGAATCACAAGTAGATGAAGTCATCTGCACCGTCACACCCACCCCTTTCTACAGCGTTGGTTTATGGTACGAGAATTTTCCTCAAACCTCCGATCAAGAAGTCCGAAGTTTGTTAGTAAAAGCAGCAAAGCGAGATCGGGAATCAGCTATGTATGCTTAGGAGAGTAGCAATTCGAGAATAGGTTAGAGAAACTCTGCAAACTAACAAACATCATTCTCTATAACTGTAAGGTGTACACTGTCTACGACATAAAAAAGTGCTAACCAGCAAAACTAACAAGTATAATCGCACTTTGGTATATAGTGTCCCAAAGAGCTTATCAAAGAGCAAGATTTATTGATATAGTTTATAACTACGGTTACTTTATCGATAAATAGGGCTTAATCATAATGTTTGCCTCTTCCCCTACAAAAAATCATGCGAATAAAAGCATTAGCCGACATTTTCAACCACGCTCGTTTATTCCGCTTCAGCCAAATATTCTTTGGAAGCTAGAAAAAGGAATAGTGCGAAATGTGACATGGCATGAAGACGGAACGCTTGTAACTTTGGGAGTATGGGGGCCAGGAGATATTATTGGTAGAGATTTTTCAAAAATTGAGCCATATGAAATTGAATGTTTAACCAAAGTAGAAGTAAGTATTGTTCCCGCCAATCAATGTTATTTGCTAACAGAAGTACTGCTAGCCCACATTCAACAGGCGGAAGAATTGATGGTTATTCGCAGCTATAAAACTGTAGAAACCATGCTGATAAAACTACTAGGTTGGCTAGCTAAAAAATTTGGTCGTGAAGTCGAAAATGGTCATTTAATTGATTTACGGCTCACACATCAAGACATCGCAGAAATGCTGAACTCAACTCGCGTTACTATCACTCGTATTCTCTCAAATCTAGAGGAGCGAGGATTTATAGACCGTTTACCTTTGCACCAAATTGTCCTGAAAGAAGAACAGATTTGGCATTATGAGATTTAGTTAATAATTAATAGTTAATTGCTAATAATATTGAACGATTAATTATTAACCACTAATCTGCTAACAATACCAGCTATCTCCGTCGGTATTGGGTTTTCCTTTGATTATGATATTGAGAGATTCTAAATAAACAAGAGCAAGAGAGATTTGTGATAATGCTCCCTTAATATCAACATCAAAATATCCCTCTCCGCCTGTATGTTTTCCCAACTTTGCTCCAGTAATATTCACAATTAAATTATATCTGGAAATCAGCTGACAAATAACAGGTTGATGCTGATAAATTGATGGAATATAAAGGCGCAGACGAACTTGAGTTTTATTGTTTATTTCTGATGTAGATGGTACCAAAGACATTTTGGTTTTGTCTAATCTTACTAATAATATTGTTACTTTAGAAATAAATTTGTAAATAAAAAACTTGAGAAAAATTAAGCGCTGCTTTTACTCATCTCTATTCATCTATTAAAACTTATAAAAATTTTTGTAGGTAATTCCAGCTAGAAAAAAGTTGCTCCGATCTACCCCACAGTTCTATGTCAAACCATCCGTCATCTGGGACATCTGGCTTTAATAGCGCACCTGTAATATTAACTGTGACTCCATAGCTAGAAACTAATTCAGAAATCACAGGTTTTTGGTAGTGGTTTTTCGAGATGCACAGTTGCAAACGTATTCGATTGGTTTGAGTGTTAGAAATTTGGGGGTAGATTTGAGTTTCCCATCCGCTTATCAATGCTTTCGGTTCACCCGTAGCGAAACTGCTGCCTGAAATGGGAAAGGGGTGTGAGTCTTGATCTGGCTGGATGTTACCTGCGATCGCTACTTGCATCAAATCTACACCTAATCCTTGCAGGTAAGAAAGACTATTTACCACTTGTTCTGGCTTACCCTGAAGTTCTAAGTCAAACCAACCACAGTTGTTATCATCTGCGATGAGAGATGCTGCTTTGATATTGACAGTTAGGTTATAGCGAGATATCAATCGAGAAATTACTGGTTGTCTGTGATAGTGCTGAGGCACTCGAATGCGGGTATGGATTGGAGCTATTTTCGCAGATTTAAAGTTAGTCATAGCACCGATTATTTTTCGGATGAAATAGACTACTAGCTTGTACAGTAGCTAGTAATTGCTACTAACTACTGACAATCACAACGCAAAAAACGTGTATTTCTACTGAATTTTGTTAAATAACTAGCTTTACCAGCTGCCGACGTTGGTTTCATCCCAAGTTTCTAATTTCAAGTCTTTAAAGTAAGTTAGTCCATTTTGAATTTGTTCTTTGGTTCCCTGTAGATCTAGGTCAAACCAACCATCACCAACTGCATTAGCGCCGAGAATAGCAGCTGCGATGTTAACAGTCAAACCAAAGTCGGAAACTAAACGAGAAATCACTGGTTCTTGATGATAGTCTCTCGGAATTCTGATGCGAACTCGCTTATGAGCGAGCTGATTTATAGCCATGTCTGAACCAACTCCTTCATTACTAGTTTGCTGTTTCACTACTTCAACACCGATGTCACTATTTCTAGAGACTGCCGAAACCGCACCAAAGTTATAAGCAAGCCTTAGAGAAAACCCTAACGGATATTCAGTAAGCTAACACCACCCTTACCCTATTGGTGATTTGCCAAATACTTTGTTTCGATTCTGTTACAACACGCTGCCACGGATTCATTCAATTTGTCTCAGCATCTACAAAATGTCGGTCGATATTTTGTTGTTTGTTATTATTCTGTTATTTTACATGGTAATCATTTAAAATGCAATATATTAACTCCCCTTACTCGGTCGACAATATGTTTTTTCATGAAAATTACTTATAAAATTCAAGTGAGTGAGCCAATTCGCAGAGAAAAAAGTTCAAAAGTTTTTGTTTTTCTAATTGAATAGTATTCATTTGTACAGAGTTAAAGTTATGGATAGCAGATATTTTATACAAAGGTTTGAGACAAATTTAATGAAAGTCATACTAAGAACTTGTGCAAGCTATTGTTCTAGTTCTAATGAATTCTGTCTTGCCAAAAAGAGCAAGCTAACTTGATGCGATTACTTCGCTGGCATCGTAGTAATCTCATTACCAAACTAGACTAGTAAGTTAGTGTAATTTATACAGTTATTAAGTCTATGTATGTGGTGATGGATAGGAGTAGGTGTTTACTTTTTGATAGTCACAACACCAACATACCAGTGACAAACTCTTGTCATAAATCTATAGTAAAAATTTATTAGTTACTACTACATGACGAATCTATATCCCGAATTGAAGCTCTCACTCATGGGAGCTTTTTTGTTGGAAGTGACTAACCGCCACTAACTGGTGGGATTAAGACTACTTCGTCACCGTCCTTTAGGATTGTATCTCCTTCAACAAATGTTAAGTTAACCCCAAAACGGGTGACATCGCTCCATTGCTTGAGTTCGGGGTGTTCAGTAATTAGGCGATCGCGTACAGCAGCAACTGGTGATTCCGGTGGCAATTCCAATACTAGTTCCGGCACTTGATAAGCCTCTTGATAGGCAGCGAATAATTTGACGGTAACTGTAATTGCAGATTGAGACATAGAACGAAGTGAGAATGGCTTTAGGTTTGAAAATTGATAGAGACAAGGCAACTAGCTATCATGTAGTGTCAATTTATAATAAATTCCATAAAATAATCTCATCCAATTCCTCTGCTTAAACCTAATGTGACGTTTTCCTTAGTCAAATCGCACTACTTAGGGGTTAAACCACCTTAGCCTGATAGAAATTTTGACGCATCAGTGTCAGGAATTTTCTCTTTGCGCTAGCTGGTTTGCTTGATTTTATATTGAGAGAGTTGGCGAAAGAGTTGACCAAGGGAACAACTAGAGTGAAGATAAGAAAGTTAGACATCTTGCCAAAGTACTGGGCAACTCTGAGATTACCTCGTCTGTTTCGTCTCTATTTTTGAGTTCAAAATAACAGATGAGGATTTGAGGAAGAAGGTATATGAAAGCCTGCATGGGCAGGCTTTATTTGTCTGGCAGGTGCGCAGGCATAAACTATGTCCTGATACCACCTAGAAGCCAACAGCGACTTTTGCAAGCAGTCTATTTTTTATGAAGCAAGTTCAGTGAGGGATGGCTGTGGAGACACTTGTGGAAAAGCAGAAGCTAGGTGTAAATGTAGTTATGAAAAAAGGCGATCGCGTCCGCGTTAAAGAATCCGTAGTAGTTTACCATCATCCTGAGCATCGTGGTAATGCTTTTGACCTCAAAGGTACAGAGGGGGAAGTGGTGGATATTGTGACTCAATGGCATGATAGACCTGTTAGTGCAAACTTGCCAGTTTTGGTTCAGTTTAGTAAAAAATTTAAAGCTCACTTCCGTGAAAATGAGTTAGAAATCATCTAAATCCCTCATTGGCGGCGAAGAAAAAACTGCATAATATTCAATTCGCCGCGCATCCTTTTTAGTTCTTGACGATGCCGTTCTGCTGTTGTGTGGTACCATTCACAAAATTGTTGATGCTCTGAGCGCACTTGAACTTCCTGATAAAATTGGTGAGTGGTTTGGTAGGCGGCAAAACTTTCTTCAACTTGGGGTTGAGGCGAAGGGATAATAAGCGGTAAGTCTTTTGACATAACCAAGTCGCAAGTTAGGAATAAAAAAGTTAGGAGTCACAGTCTAACTCCTCATCTATTATTACAACTATTGTTTATAACCAGCCCCGTAAGCGATACACAAAAATACCAACGTACTCTTTGAGAGCAGCTGTAAAATTTTGTAGGTTATTGCTATCTGGGAACAAATTTAGGAGTGCGGCTTTGGGAGTGCTGGCAAGCCCGGCAAATTCTTTGTAGGTAATAGTATAGTCTGTGGGTGCAGGAATAGCGTCAATCCCCTGACGCTTAAAGATAAGAATTGAGCGCGGCATATGCATGGCTGAAGTTACCAATAAAATGCGGCGAATACCACGAGATTCAAGTATTTTTCTCACATTGACTGCATTTTGATAAGTGTTCAGAGATTCTGATTCTTCAATGATTGCTGCTGGGGGTATGCCAATTGATGTGAGGATTGCAGCCATATCCTGTGATTCTGAGGCGTTGATACTGTCCTGCCAATCGATGCGACCACCACTGAGAATAATAATAGGTGCTTTCTGTTGCCGATAAAGTTGAGCGGCATAAATTACGCGATCGCCACGATCGTTTAAGTCTACACCAGGTCGTGGCGGTAGAGCCGATTTTGTTGCTCCACCTAATACAACAATTGCTTCTGCATTTGGTATTTCCGCGAGTGGAAGGTATTGCCACTCTAGCGATCGTACCAGTAAGCTTGCTATCCAGACATTACTGCTAAGTAATAAAACAGTTAGCGCCAGCCCAATTGCAACCGCAGCTATGCGGGGACGTTTCCACAACATGAATAGTGCTACCAGCAAACACAAACAAGCTAGCCCTAATGGATAAAAAAATAGCGGCAGCAACTTAGAGAGATACAAAAACATGGGAGTTAAGTAGAAGGCAGAAGGCAGGAGGCAGAAGGCAGAAGGTAAAAAGCTTATTATATCTAGTTTTTGGCGATAAGCATTTTACGTTTAATTATGTCCACTTACTTATATCGAGTTCGATTGAATACTCTTAGTTGAGGTTGACGCGGAGAGGAGGAGGAATATAGTAGGGAGCTATTAATATCAATTCTCTTGAAAAATGCACTAAATATTAAAAAACTAACCACAAAGGACACAAAGGACACAAAGGAAGAAGTTGGTACTCATTAAGTGCAAGTTCATAGAGAAATGGTGTAACAGCTTTGAAATTCTTGTGGTGTCCGGATTGTATCATCAGTTAATGTTCTATGCTACCTGGCAACTGCTATATTAATGACAATCGACAGTCCGACTTGATGGGAATTACTTAAGTATAAATAATTGACAATAAAAAATCACGCACTTTGAAGTGTTAGTTACCCTTCGTAAATCCCTCAGGACTAGATCGCTCAACTCAAGCGGGCACGGGTACTGTAGGATCATTCACTTCACGGGAGTCAAACCGGAATACCTACAGTACCCGTAAGACCGCACAGTCAAGAGCGGGCTAGTGATGCGCGGTGAGACTGAACGCAAGGACGGCGATCGCACCGTCCGAATTGCAAGGTTATTTACCAACTCAAAGCACGTGATTATCTATACTGACGGGCGTGCTGCATTCGCAGTGCCAGAATATGCTCGCAAGGGCCTTTGTACAGCTTATTTTGCTGATGCCAATTGCAAGTACATTCTGCGTTGATTATACGCTCGTCTCTATCAATCGTCAAAGCAGGATTGTAGGTTTTTGCTTTGTCTTGAATGCTACCTTGCACGGTTAAAGCACCATCTTTCTCGCTGACTGCTGTCACCTGTACCGCATTTTGACTCAAAAATCTGGTTGCGCTTTCTTCTCGTTCGTTGGCAAAGCGTAATCTCTCCATTGGTAACGGTTCGCGGCTGAGTTCTCGCACCCGATACACTTCTTTGTTTAAGTCATAAATCACACGCCCTGCTTGAGTGTAAGCACTTAAAGCTCCCAGCACTGCCGTGCGGCTCAAATTCAAGCGCTGTGACAAACTATCCGCAGTTTCTAACCAATTCTCCCGCAGCCCATCAAAAATAATTTTCTGCGTCCATTCATCGACATCGGCACGGGGTGCCATTAAGTCAAAGTTACCAGCACCAGCCCAATCGTTGGCAGTCCATCCCGATAAGCCAAGGGTGAAAGACATATCACCTAAATCGGCGACATAGAAGGAAGGCATACCCGTACCTAGCAGGTAAACGGTAAATTTTTTGGCAACGGCAATAAGACGTTCGAGAATGTGGAGGCGGCGACGCCCCCAAACGCGAATGCTTTGTTCTTGGCAACCAGTGTAGGGCGATCGCGGACAAACTACTTCAATATCCCAGGGTTCAAACACCACCCGCACAGGTTCACCTGGTTTGAGATGATAGCGCATACTGCGCGGCCCTTTTTTCTCTTTGTGGCGACGCAGTACAAAACAGATATTGTGAATATCCATTGGGTGTAAATCAAATCGGGTTGCGGGTAAACACATCGCCGAACTTACTTGTAAAAATCCTCTTACCCAGCTATCTGGTAAATCTATTTTTACTTCTTTATAAGCTTCTTCGTTAGTAGTTTTAACTTCAAAACCAGAAGGATCTACTTGCAATTGAGTCGTCTTATAACTGCGGATCTTTTGAAACTCATCATAAAGCGCTGCTGAATAATCAACATTTGTAGTACCGCAGGCAAATTCACTAATATTTTTGAATACTTCGTAACTTGCTCCTAAACGTCCGTAAGTTGATTCATCTACACTAAAGCACTCAAAAAATACTTCATCAGGATGAACTGTAATGACTGGATCAAATACAAAGTAAAAGTCTAGTTGTTTTTGCCAAACAAAACGGCGAAATTCTTCTCTGGCTTGATAATAAGGGCGCAAGCGTTCATAACTGCGCTGATTTAATTGATTTAATTCTGCTTGCAGTGCCTTAATTTTAATAGTGACATCCTGTCGCATTGCCATGACTAAATCCCAGTTAATTTCTTCTTGCTTGGCACGCCATTCTTTGTAAGCTGTTTTATCTTTGGGTTTAAATCGTAAATCGGAAACGACAACATCATGTAAAGCGCTGATGGCTTCGCGAAATGCCACGTTTTGCCGCAGTTCACCAATAAAGTATGTAGGCGGGCGCTTTGTGTCTGGGGAGAATGACATCTGCGTGTTTCCGCTTTGTTCTACTACTGATGTGTTCCCTTTGTATGTGTAGTTAAATTCCATAATTCTTGTTATTAATTATTGATTATTTTTGACAAGTATTTTTGCTTAAAATTAGCTAAATTGATAAATTATTGGTCGATATCTAGGCTGAGGAATAACTTTACCCTCAGTACTGGCAGCTTCCAGCCAAGCAGCTTTAGCAATCATTACCTCACGCAGTGCTTCCTCTGGTGTTTCACCCCAAGCAGAACAGAATTTTAAGTCAGGTATATCAGCAATGTAGCCTTCATCTTCTTCACTGTAGAAAATATTAATGTGATAATCTTTCATTCTTCATCTCCTAAATTTAAAATGTACTATTGATACGTAGCAAACTAATATCAACTCTATATAAAATTGCACTTAATTAGACCAATTTACTCCTTTGTGTTCTACCCTTACGGGAAGCCGCTCCGCGTCTAATGTGTCCTTTGTGGTTATTTTTTTAATATTAATTGCATCCTCAAAGGAGATTGGTATAAACTCAAAGGCTTCAATCAGCGTGACCATAGTTCATCAAACTGAATATTTTTAGAGCTAGACAGAGTTTTTTCATTTACAGTGATATGAAAACTAATTTCTAACATCCACAACTGGTTTCACCTGAATCGGTAAATTCAATTGCGGATAATTTTTGTGAATCTTCAACATAATTTGTATCGCCGTTGCTTTATCTCCAATAGCCATTGTTGCCGACTGTCGAATCATAATTTCTGCCACAACTTTTGCAGCTGCTTCGCTTTTTTGTGCCTCCATTTCTAAAAAAGCAAAAATCCTCTTTTTGGCAACGCTACCACGATTGACGCGAGATAATACACTGATGAAAAATGGTGTCAACTCCCGCAAGCGTTCTGGATTATCTACAGCATAATTTTCTAAATAATTAGTGGTAAATAACTGCATATCTGCTGATGGATGTTCGCTAAATTTCAACAGATATTCTTCTCCATCTGCTGCTTGGAAGTTACGAGTTAATAAATCACGCCCAAGTCTTCGTGCTTCTTCTCGAACGCTATCACAAATACTGACTAAAACTTCTGGGGTGAATTCGCGATCGCTGAACTCTGTTGTCAATATCTTAAAGGCAAATTCTCGTGAATCTTCCCACTTTGCCTCTAACATCCGCACTGCCACTAACATCTCTTGTGGATCTGTACGCAAGCGATTTAAAATTTGTCCAAACATCTGCCGTGCAGCTTCTCGCACTGATAAAATTTCGTGACTGGCAAGTTTAACGATTTCGTAAGTAGTAAATTCTGACAGCCAATTTTGGTAATTTGCACCCAGCAACAAACCACCTAATTCTTGTACAGCCGAGGATTGTACCTGGAGTAAGTTTAAAGTAGTTTCTTTGTTGATGCTTGGCATCCATCCCTGCAAGTCTTCTCGTAGCAAACGCACCAAATAGCTGTGAACTCCTTCGTGTTTTTCTGGTGTGAGCAGAATTTCAATCAAATCAGATGCTATCTGAACGGTAAAAGCTGGGTAAGATGCTCCTAATCGACAAATAATTGGTTTGATGGCATTGCGGATATCTTCAACTGCATTCACCGCCATTGCCAAAATCAAATCACTCTCTTCTCCTATTAGTTTCTCATCAGGCAATTGACCAAACAGTCTGATACCTAGAACTCGCAAGGATTCGTGAGATGATGCCAGAAGGGATTCGATTATCTGTGGTGGCAAGTTTTCGGCAGTTGTTGCGTGATTGAGGAGAATACGAGCGCCTAATTCTTGAATTTCCAAGATGGGATGTGCTAAAAGGTCATTGACTACGCTCAAGCTTAAATTTCGTAACTGAAGTGGAAAGCATACCACTAGTGTTTCGGAAATTTCTTTTGCTAACTCTGGGGAGACTTCTGGTGTAAATGCGATCAATTCGGCAATGATGCGCCCAATGAGTATTTTAGATGTGCTGTCGCTTAAAATTGACGCTCCCAACAGTCTGCGTGCAAAGCTGCGAGTATCGCTTTGTTGGCTGACAACTAAAGCAGTGATGAAGTTGCTGTCTTCTAAAAAGAACTCGCGTTGTTGCTCTATCCATTGACAAGCTTGAGTACGAGCACGTTCAGATAGACAATTAATTAAAGCAAGAATTAATTCTTTGTTTGGTGAGGCGGGATTGTAGTTAAGTAGCGCTAGTTCAAAACCAAATTGCGCTGTAACTTCGTAAGGTTTGTTAACCAGTTTAATAATCGCATCTATATTAATAGAAGCACAAAAGCGGTGACACGCTCGTAAGGCTTTGACAGCAAAACAAGGAACGGGTTGACAATCGCTTTCTAATAGCAGTTGCAGCAGTGCTTCTGGATGTTGTTCCCAAAGTTCGGGAAACGCCTCTTCTCGTGTTGGTGGTTCTGGATCGCCTGGTTTATAACCTTCTCGACACCGCCATGCTTTGGAATTGTACTTTAACTCATAACGGGGACTGTTTTCGTAGAGGATATGGTTAAAAGTTAAATAACCAGCATATGCATCCCAATTTCGTTTAAACTCAACACGAGTCCAGTTGGAACGTTCCCAGCGATAGAAAGTTGACTTCCAAACTTTTTCTGCATCCGCATCAGAATACTGAAGCAGAATTCCCACGGCCATTTTTACATACTCAGCATCTCCCTCTTCACCTAATTGTTTCAAGGTACGCCACACTCGTCGGAGCAAATATTCACGAGTGTTGCTACTGTATGCAATTTGTGATTTAGAACGCTTCAATTCTTCCTGAATTTGACTATCGGTGGTTCCGTATTCATAGCGTCCTGTGTTAGGGTCGTAGCACCAGCAACTATTGCTTAGGTGTCTACCATCTGTAAGCCTCACAGTGTAGCTTTCACTGCTAAACATTGCCCTCTCTGTCTCCAAGCGATAGGCAAGAATACCAAATACTTCGCTATCATGGCGATATTCAGCCATCTTGAAAATGTGACGCAGGCGCTGGAAGTAGTTGGGTTTGAAAGGTGCTTTGCATAAAATATCAATTAGTGCTGGGCGCACATACTGATTATCAATTTGATAAATTTTGTCTAAAACCGCAAAACCTTTGTAGTTGCTGCGTTCAAGATAGGTGCGAAGTTCTACTTTAAACCCTTCTGTGGAACCATTTCGCGCCAGTCTTTGCAATTCTGGCGGCAAAAACTCTATGATCTCTGCTTGCAAAGCAGCTTTTGTTTCTGCATCTGAAAGCTTGAGGAGTGCTTCAAAGGCAATACGACTTATAAATTCTGGACTGGAAGCATTTTGATATAGTTTGATGAGTGCGGGAATGGCACCTGTACCCCCACACCAACCTAATGCCCAGGCAATGCAGTAATCTCTTAAAGGTTCACCAGTGCCGATCAGTTTTAATAGCAAAGGTGTGGCTTCAGTAATTTTAAGTTCTCCCGCCCGCCAAATCGCTCGTTCTAATTTCCATGTGCTGGGTTGATTGTTAGCAAGGCGCTTGAGAATTGCTTGTTTTCTTGGATTCTCATCTAAAACAGTTTTCTCCTCAACAGGTTTATCGACTGGCGTTACACTACCCTTTGTGTTGGCAACATCACGATATCCCTTTTTTGTTTTCTCCTCTACCAGCTTGTTAAATACTCGCTGCGCTTCTTGTAAAGGTACTGCCTGAGTAGTTTTTGTTCCTTCTTTTAATTTACTCCCACGACGCCCATAGCGAAAATTTACTACATAACGCCCTTCACTTACCTGGCACAAATCTACTTCATAAACTTTGTCAGAACTTCCTTCCTGAAAATGCAGCGTAGTTCTTTTCTCTAGTTTCATGGCACCCATCCCACCACGCAGTCATGACTCTCTATTGTGGCTTGATTTACCGCGAGTTGCCAGATGTGGTTAGGCGAACAGCTTAATTTTGTTTGGGTACTTAATCAAAAATTTCAAAAAAATTTAATTCAAAAATGGTTATTTAAGTAAATAGATGTATTCTTATCATTTTATATATGTATTTAGCTATATAGTTTTTTTGCTTGTAAAACTAAGCATCTGAATTTTTAAACATTCAAATTTTTAAATGTTTAAATAATTGAATACTACTAATACTACTAGTTGCTTTAGTGGTTTATTAATTAAAACATTTAGATGTTTAAACATATGAAATATGTCTAAGCATTTAAACATCTATACACTTGCAGTAGAATCTTGGCATTAGATTTGCTATTACGAAAAATGATTATCACAGTAGCGGCTTTTAAAGGCGGGGTGGGCAAGTCTACAACTGCGTTACACCTAGCTACATATCTTCAAAGTAAAGCTGACACCCTATTAGTAGACGGAGATTTAAACCGCAGTGCTTTAGACTGGTCAAATCGAGGTAGATTACCGTTTAAGGTGGCAGATGAAAAGCAGGGGGTGAATTTAGCGAGATTGTACGAGCATATAGTAATTGATACCCCAGCTAGACCTGATGCGGATGAGTTAAAAACCATTGCTAAGGGGTGTGACTTACTTGTTATACCCACAACTCCTGATGCGATCGCTTTAGCTGCAACGCTGCAAATGGTTGATGTGCTCCAGAAACTGAAGACAAATTATCGAATTTTGCTGACTATTATTCCTCCCAATCCCAACAAAGCTGGGGAAGATGCTAAAACAGCCTTAGAAGGGGCACAACTGCCTGTATTTAAGTCTAAAATTCGACGACTGGCTGTATTTCAACGGGCAGCTTTAGAAGGGGTGCCAGTCAATGCAGTGAAAGATCCTTACGCACGTATTGCATGGCGATGTTATGCCGAGGTTGGAGAGGAGATATTACCATGAGTAGCAAGAAAAAAGGTAGCCGTTTCGACGAGTTAATTGATGCTGCCCGCAGTCGTCAACAAAGGGATCAGCCTCAGCCAAGCGCTGAAAATAGTTCTCGCACGACTAAAAGTACCGATCCAGATTATACCCGTACAACTGTTTATCTGCCCAAGCAATTGCATCGTCAGCTTAAGGCAGCAGCAGCTTCTCAAGAGCGACAAATGAGCGACATCTTGATAGAGTTGCTTGAGCAGTGGCTCAATTCTCAGAGCGGCAAGTAGGAAAGTTAGTAGGTTAGGCAAAATTAAAGTTACGGGTGGAGGCAAGGGAGCAGGGTTCGGGAAACGGGGAATAGGAACATAGAAAATGTTTAACCCTTCTGCCTTCTGCCCCTCCGAAGTTTGGATCGGAGGAAGCCTCCGCTCCAACTTCTCTCTGCCTTCTGCCTTTTTCTTAAAGCACAATTTCCTCGCCTTTTTCAGTAAAGCGAACTTCTTTAATTCCCCATTGAGAATTACTAGTGAGAGTTTTGCGGAGACTACCAAACAGAGCAAACTGCTCGCAACTAGATAGAGAAGCTATCTGCCGTTGGGACTTGGAGGATACTCGTAAATCTACTGTGGCAACACCATTTCTGATGTTAACATCATATCCAGATAATCTAAAGTCTGCACTATCCCGTTGTTCTAAGATTTTACCCACTGTACCTGTAACAGGTTCTGCTGCGGATACTTCTATTTTTTGCGGAATCAGATCTTGGCATTGAGCATCACTCGTGTATAAAGTCACATCTACCCTTTTAGTGGCAGCAGCGCTCTGAGAAGAAGTTTTGTTTTGAGTAGGGGTTTCTTCAGGCAAGGGCGGCTTATTGCTCGATTGCGTGTTGAGATTAGCTGTGGTTGGGGTTTGGGATGGTGTGGGTGATATGGATGCTGTAGGGATGGGAGATGGTGTAACAGCTGTAGGAGTCTCACTGTTTGGTGTTGGTAATGTTGTAGTGTTGGCAGCTTGACTGTCAACATTACTAGAGTTAGGACTAGAATTACAACTACTGAGACTGGCAAATATTGCCACTAGCATAATAGGGAAAATATACTTTGTGCTGGTGTTGATAATTTTGTTCATAATTTTTCGCCCCCTGGTATTATGAAATTCGCTCTTGTCATTAACAAATCAGCATAAATTTGCTAGAAAGCTGGCAAAATCTCTAGTTTGAAAGAGCTTTACCCATCCTTACAACCAATATAGGACTTACACTTTAAAATCAGAGTCAGTTGAGGCTACACCATTCAATTAAGAAATAATTAAAATTGCTATGTCTGGCAACCAATCCAGTAGCTACGATCCTCGCAAAGCCGAATGGGATGGTGTTCCAATCGATAAATGGGAACCATCGAAATGGAGGCAGTGGAAACCTAAATATGCCGCCACAGATGAGTTTGTAAAGATGGAGCGTGAGTATTTGAGAATTAAGCACACTGTTGGGCAAGCTAACACTGCTTTAAGTTTAGATAGGGTAAAAATAAAACTGAAGCTTACTAGTGCTAAGTCTATTGGTTTGCAAGGCTCTTTTCCCTGTAAAGCTGGTGATGTAGGTAAAAATGGTAGCCCTCATAAACAGTACACTCTGTCATTAGGTTTTGTTGCCAATGATATTGGTGTGAAAGCAGCGATCGCTAAAGCACGAGAATTAGATTTATTGTTAATTACTAAACAATTTAAGTGGACACCAGAACTTTTGGGTAAGCAAGCACAAAAACTAGCACCACTAAATGAAGGGAAAAATGTAAAACTCATCAGTGAATTAATTCAAGAATACGAGCAGGAATTTTGGAAAACTCACGAACAAAACAGACAAGGAATTCGGACTTGGGAAAGCCATTACATTAGGCATTTAAAAAAGCTTCCACAAGATTGTCCCCTGTCACAAGAAAGCCTAGAAATTGCACTGCAAAAAACTAAGCCAAATACACCATCTCGATTTTATTTGGCTTGGCAACTCAAGAAGTTTTGTGATTTTTGTGGATTTGATGGCATTAAAATTATTAATTCTTACGCAACTCCCCTACCCAATCCTACAATTCGGAAAATTCCTAGCGATGACGAAATTATTCAAGGTTTTAACAAAATTGGAGTACCATTATCACCATATGCTAGTAAGGAGAATATTACCTTACCCAAACAATGGCAGTGGGCATATGGAATGTTAGCAACTTATGGTTTAAGACCTCATGAACTATTTGCTGTAGATTTAGAAGCTTTTACTAACCCAACTAATACTTTTCATTTAGTTACTCTTAATCCCAGTTTAACGGCAGGTACTAAGACTGGTGAACGCAATTGTGGTATTCCACCACTATATCCTCATTGGGTAGAATTATTTGATTTGAAAAATATCAAACTTCCTTTTAATGGTGGAAAATTGAGTAATAAAACAGCGAAACTTTACATCAAGTTTAGAACCAGTGGTATAGGTTTTAGACCTTATGATTTACGTCATGCTTATGCTATTCGCGGTCATCGTTTACAAGTCCCGATTAAGACAATGGCAGATTATATGGGACATACAGTACAAGAGCATACCAAATCTTATCAAAGGTGGATGAATGAAGATACTAATTTAGAAATATACAAAGAAGTTGTTATTCACAGACAAGGTACAACTAAAGAAGCGCTGAAGGAAAGAATTAGAGAATTAGAAGCAGAAAATCTGGCTTTAAAAGCAGAGAATGAGACTTTAAAGAGGATATTAATTCAGCATCAATTGGGTGAATTGCTGAGTTGAAAATAGGGGCTAGGGGTTAGGAATTTTAGATTTTAGATTGAATTTCAGTCCAAAATCGCATTGCAGAGTTTTTCTATAGAGAATTCACTACCAAATTTGTGAGACGCTTTACTAAGCATAAGCGAAGGGGTAATTCACTCCCAGACTATTGCTAAATCTAGCTGTCTGATAATTAAACATAAAGTTTAGGGTACGTTAACGCTAGCCTAACGCACCCTACCCGACTTGGTAATTTATAGTACATTTGTATATTTTGGAGCGATCGCTTCTTTGCTTAAAGGCAGGAGGCAGAAGGAAGAAAGTTTTTCATCCGTTCTGGGTACGCAGTTGATGACGGCTACTAAATTACTAAACCACAAGAAGCAATTTTATTTCATTTCCAACAACTTTTTCATCATCTCAACAGCTATATCAACAAGCGGGTGACTCAATGTTGCTCTCACTGCTTCCATTCCTCCGGCTATCAGAATTGCTAACAATCTGGATTTGAGTGTTGGCACTTGTTGTGTTGTAGATTCGGTTGGGGTTAACTGATAAATAAGTTGCTTCATCTGTCTCAAGTCAGTTCCTTTGAGGTTATAAATTATGCTTGATTTTTGCTTGTACCATGCATTTACACCTCGCCTGAGTTAAGCAAGATGCTCCCTACGCCCTTGTTTTTAGAATAAGGCAACATTCTATTTGTAAGCTGCAACAAAACTATCAAAAACTAAACAATCAGACTGTTATACAAAAACCAAAGGTATTGAGCAAAAGACTAACTACTAGTATTTTTATCAACAATATTAATCGGATATTTACTTAACTTTAAAATGTGAGGAGTTATGAAAAAACACGCTTATACATAACATCTTGTATGAGCAGATAAAATTTTTGACTAATTTTATACAGCCAAAAGCGAAGCTTTTGCAAAATTCTACAGGTCGTTTTTCGCCTTTAAAAAGGGAAGGATTACTACCCATAATTGCTTGATACTGTTCACTCACATTAGCCCAGTTCCGCCAATTACTTCGCCTGTTTTTGGGTCTTCTGGTAGTTGCTGGGGTGGTATTCCTGTTATGGTATGGCTTGAATACCCAGCATCCCCACGGCATATACATCACTAAATAATCTTGGCTTACCATTAGCTTGTTCATTAGGCATATAACCAGGAGTACCAATCATAACTGTGGAAGTTACTTGACCCTGGTTCATAGTCAAGCCTTTAATTTCCTTAACTGCACCAAAATCAATTAATATAATCTTCCCATCCTGACGGCAGCGTATAATATTTTGCGGCTTGATATCCCGATGAATAATGTTCTGTCGGTGAACAACTGTATTCTAGATAGGAACAACAATTCCAATAAATATCTTTAAAGAGTCCTTTGGCTTTAAGTTTAACCAGGTACAAGATTTTGTAATTAAAACATAGTGTTTTTAAACGCAGAGGGGCGCAGAGTTAGCGCTGAGGAACGCGGAGTTTTTGATAGAGAATTTGCTACGAATTCATGAAATGCTGTGCCAAGTAAATCTTGAAATGTAATGTCTAAATTTTTAATTAATTCCTATTTTCATAGACAATATTTAAAGTTTAACTGAGCCAGTCCCATTTTCTGGATTAGCTCTGCGAGCCAAACAGCAAGCATAATCAATATCATGCAAAATTTATCCTGTCAATAGGAAAATGGGCAAAATATGCTAAAAATGGGCAGACAAAAGTAAGAAAAAAGTAAGAAATGGATTTTTGGGAGAAAGATGAAAACAATACTGGGAGACAGGCATAGATGATACGACCGCGCAGGGTCTTTGCTCAACATTGGCTCAAAAGTGAAAAGGCTCTCACTGAGATTTTAAGAGCCGCTGAATTAAAAGAGGGTGAACGCATTCTGGAAATCGGCCCAGGTACGGGGATTCTGACTCGTCGTTTATTACCTTTGGTAGAATCTTTAGTGGCAGTAGAAATTGACCGCAATTTGTGCGAACACTTAGTCAAAGAATTTAGAAAGGCAGAAAATTTTTTGCTTTTACAAGGAGATTTTCTTGAGTTAGATTTACCATCTCTATTAGAAGGGAATTCAGCTTTCCAAAATCCTAAGAAAGTTGTTGCTAATATTCCTTACAATATCACTGGGCCGATAATCGAAAAACTTTTGGGTACAATTGCTAAACCTAATCCAGAACCTTATGAATTAATCGTTTTATTAATACAAAAAGAAGTAGCAGAAAGATTAGTAGCAAAACCAAGTTCAAGAGCCTTTGGCGCTTTATCAGTGCGGGTACAATATTTGGCAGAGTGTGAGTTAATTAGCATAGTGCCAGCAGGAGCTTTTTACCCACCGCCGAAAGTAGATTCAGCAGTGGTGCGACTAATACCCCGCAAGATAGAACCAACTGCCCAGGAGCCGCAAAAATTAGAGACTTTGGTGAAATTGGGGTTTGCAGCCAAGCGGAAAATGCTACGAAATAATTTGCAATCACTAGTAGAACGCGATCGCTTGACTCAATTACTGGAACAATTAGAAATAAATCCCCAAGCTCGCGCTGAAGATCTCAGTGTCACGCAATGGGTTGCTTTAAGTAATCAGTTAACAGCGAAAAAACTGATAACTGATAACTGATAACTGATAACTGATAACTTTTATGCGTTCCTACAGTCTCATCGCCCCTGCTAAAATCAACTTATATTTAGAAATTATTGGCGATCGCCCCGATGGCTTTCATGAGTTAGCAATGATACTCCAAAGTATCGGGCTTGCCGATCAGATTAATGTACAAGTAGGGGGTACAGAATCCATTCGCGTTCGTTGCAACCATCCCCAAGTACCGACAAATAAAAGCAATTTAGCATACCGCGCCGCAGAATTGATGGCGACAGAATTTCCTGATGCCTACGCCAAATATGGTGGTGTAGATATTGCGATCGCCAAACACATTCCTGTGGCTGCTGGGTTGGCAGGTGGTTCGACAAATGCAGCAGCAGTTTTGGTGGGGATAGACTTGCTGTGGAAGTTGGGATTGACTCAGTCGGAATTAGAAGAATTGGGAGCAACTTTGGGTTCTGATGTCCCATTTTGCATTGCTGGTGGAACTGCTATTGCTACAGGCAGAGGTGAGCAACTTTCTCCTCTACCTAGCTTGGATAACATATATGTAGTATTGGCGAAATATCGCAGTCTCGAAGTTTCCACGGCTTGGGCATACAAAACTTATCGTGCCTCTTTCGGCAATTCGTATATAAAAGATACAGAAGATTTGGCTGCTCGTGCTTCGGCAGTGCATTCCGGAGCAATGGTGAAAGCTATTCTGCACAAGGATGCAACAGAAATCGCGTCAAAGCTGCACAATGATTTGGAGAAAGTCGTATTGCCAGCTTACCCCCAGGTGTTGGAACTACGAGAGACATTTGCTAAACAAGAAGGTGTTTTGGGAACAATGATGTCTGGTTCTGGGCCAAGTGTGTTTGCAATATGCGAATCTAAAGAGCAGGCAGAAAAAGTTAAATTAAATGTCACAACAGCAATACCTGATGAAGATTTGGAATTGTTCGTGACTCAGCTAGTTACACACGGCATTAAAGTAGCATCATCCGTTTAAACATTATTAATTAATCTCAAATTTTATGAGTGAACCCAATGCAACACAACAAACAGATACTCAAACGCAAGCTCAAGTAACTCCCTTACGCTGTGTCATCGGAGCTGTGATGTCAGGAGGATTGGCATTTGCAGCATACTCCCTCATGATTGCGATCGCTACAACATTTGCCAATAAACCAATTCATTCTGATAATCCCATCGTATTGAATATCGCCTCTGCTGTTCGTACCTTAGTTGTAGGCATAACTGCTTTGGCATCTGGAGTTTTTGGAATAGTTGCTGTTGGTTTGCTCGCTTTAGGTATTCAACTTCTATTTCAGCAACTTTCTAAACGTCAATCATAGTTCATATCTCTATGGTTATATAACCATAGAGAAGTAAAAAGTATTAACCTAATTTGAAGCTCCTTTGAGGAAGAGAAGTAAGGCACGACGAACAGACATATGTATTGAGCCGAGACTTCTTCTCCTTTTTTAGATGTTATCGGTGCGAATGCTACCGTCTGGCATAATGGTATTACAAAAGATGCTTCGCTTCATGTCAGCACCTTCCAAGTCAGCTCCAGTTAAGTTAGTCTCAACCATGTCGGCACCAGAGAGATAGGCATTAACCAGCTTGGCATTAGTCAAATCAGCACCAGACAAATGGGCAAAACCCAAGTTAGCAGCACTCAAGTCAGCATCTCTGAGGATACACCGGATTAAACCAGCCTGACCAATACGACTGCTACGGAAATTAGCTCCGGTGAAGTTAATATCTTCCATGTAAATTTCCCCCAAGTCGGAATCACTCAGATCGATTCCACTCAAATTAACTTCAGACATTTCAACACCATCAATTTGAATCCCAGTGAAATCTCTCTCCCCAGCAGCATATCTCTGCAACAACTCCTCAACAGTTATCCTCATTTACACACCTGAACATTAACCAACACATATAAAGATAATCACTCAATTTCTGGCGATCGCTCTTCGACTCTACCTTTAACATTAATCTCCAAAGGGTTGTAAAGTTATGTAAAGAGCTTGCGAAAACTTTTGGTGTAAATTTGATTTTAACTTCAGGTAATTAACCAACTTCAAAAAAAACTACCAGGAGTTTTAAATCATGAAACTGAATTATCGCGGTTTATCTTATGAAGCTAATTCTCAAAATATTGAAATAGTCCAAACAGAGATTAACGGCAAGTTTCGTGGAGTAAATTATCACATTTCTCGCCCAGTCCACTCAGCAAGTTCTTCAGTAGGAGTAACTCTGAAATTTCGTGGAGCTAGTTACTCGAAAATCTAAACTATCTGGCTCTTCAAAAACTAGGAGTAGGTTTCTACATTCGCCTCACGCAGAAAATTATCATAGAGTGCTTCAGTCATAATAAAAAGTTCAGTTCCGTCGTGCTGCCAAAACTTGTTCGGCAGTCAAATCCAACTGTGGGAAAGTGGAAGAGATGATAGATTCTTGTCCTCGGAATGCAACAGCATCATAAAACCCTTCTACTAGAGTGCATACCGTTACTATCTCTTGAATAGGATCAACAATCCAGTATTCCAGAATTTCGAGAACAGCATATTCAGAACGTTTGCTGCGGTAATCTGTGGTTTCTGTAGATTCGCTGACGACTTCTACTACTAGTATGGGGGGAGTTTCGTCGAGTTCAATGACAGCTTCTCGATTAGAAAATGCTTCCCATTCACTCAGAGTGCGATCGCTTTTACTTAGCTTCGTGTAAGTTTTTTAACAATATGATCTCTATCATCAATCAAACATGAGGCAGAACTAAAACCCTTGGCAACAAAAGCTTGAGAAGTAACTCAACCTGCTATCCTTCCCCAATCACTAATCCACCTCTATGTTCAACCTGAATCGTCGTCAGTTTTTATGGCTGAGTACTCTCGCCGTCGGCGCAACTGTAGCCTATGATCGAGTACAAGCCCAAAAACCAACTTCCCCCGGCGCTTTACCCAAAGGATTGCCGCGTCGAAAAGTACTCATTGTCGGTGCGGGTATTTCCGGTTTAGTGGCAGCGTATGAATTAACAGCAGTTGGTCATGATGTCACCATTTTAGAAGCAAGGAAACATATCGGCGGTAGAGTGTTAACCCTGCGGGGAGCCTTTCAAGGCAAAGATTTAGTAGAACTTGGAGCGGCTAGAATCCCACCAAATCATCATTTAACCCTTGGTTACATCAAACATTTTGGTTTAAGACTTTCACCGTTTGCACCAGCAGCTGGGAAATATCTCACGATGAAGGGCGGAAAACGTCTATTAGTCGCAGCGAAAGAACTATTTCAGAATCAACCACAAATCCGTACCCAAGAGATTCAAAAACTGACGGATGGATGTGATCTACTTCCCCAAGCATTCGCCCAAGCATTGACAGAAAAAATTAAACTTGATGATTCTGTGACTCGGATTGTACAAACATCTAATGGTGTTGAAGTGTCGTGCTTATCAGGGCAACGATATCTTGCTGATTGTGTGTTGTGTACTGTCCCGTTAACCGTTTTAAATCAGATTGCTTTTTCACCTGACTTATCTCCGGCAAAAAAACAGGCGGCGGCAGGAGGATATAACTATCGAGCAGCAACCCGTTGCTTTGTTCAATTCCCTAATCGGTTCTGGGAAAAGGATAACTTAAATGGATGGGGATTTTTCGACGATGAAGAACTCTGGCATACTACTTGGGATAGTCCCGAAAAAACAGGTATTCTTCATGCTTATTTAAAAGGAGAAAAAGCTCTTGAGATGGATGCTTTTAAAGGCAAAGCTCAACAGACAAAATTACTCCAGCATTGGGAGAAGATTCTGCCTGGGGTAACTAATTACTCTGTTCAATCGCACTTTTATTCATGGACAAAAGATGTCTGGGCAAAAGGAGGCTGGGCTTATCCGACAGATGAACAGGAGAAGAAACTATTTTCAGAATTAGGGAAGTCACAAGGACAGATTTACTTCGCTGGAGAGCATACTTCCAAGACGAGAGGCTGGCTTCAAGGAGCATTAGAATCTGGACTCAACGCTGCTCAAGAAATTCACTTTGCTGGCTCTTCCGTTCCCTTGATGAAAAAGTGATACCATTTCATAAAAATTATGACACAAATGCATTCGCGTCTCTACAAAATTTATGGGTATCGTGTTGAACATTAAATGGTATGACACCTCAGTTCAACTGTATCTATTCAGAAGGATAAGACAAAAGACTTTCAGTTCGTCCAAATTCAATTAATTAACAACTTGGGTGACTTGAATTTTCTGTACTGCTATCAACAGGTAACAAGTACGCGATCGCTCTTAATTTATTGAGCTTAAATACTAAACGCTGGGCTTGCTGTCTATATAATGGTTGCGGTAGTCGCCCAGGCAAGTTTCTCATCAAATCCCTAGCAGTGCCGATACTACACCCGGAAATAATGCTGATTTCATTGGCACCATCAAAAATAGCATCGCTAGTTAAAGCTTTCTCAACCTGTACGTACCAATTTCGAGGAGATAATTCACCTCGTTCAATTCGTTGCAGACTATTACTAGTTGCCAGAACAATCATGCGATCGCCAACAGCAAGCCGTGTTTCGTAAGCAGGCATTAACTTCGCAGGTGATTTTGATGTCTTTTGGTAAAGAATTGGTACAGCGCCGTAACCATAGGCGATATCGTATAACATCAATCCATTCAGTGTATCGCCATCCTCAACCATATACTCTACCACCTGAATCGTTTGATTATTCAAGTGAAATAAGCCAAGAACATTTTCTCCAAAGGCGGCAGCAGCAAAAACTTCTGCCGATAAAGCAGAAGTACACAACACTTGTGCATAAGAAAACAACTGCGCTACCTTATCACTAAATTGGCGATTGTAGGTGCGAATCACCAAGCCACTGTTGGCAGCCTGAGAGTGAGCCATCAAACCAATTTCTAGATTCTCCATTTCATCTTCAGTAATAACAACAACACTTTTAGCATCAGTAATATTTGCAGTAGCTAAAGCGTTGGTAAAGTTATCAACAATTACTGGTAATTGAAGTGAAAAATTTGGTTCAACGGCTGTACTAGTAATTCCAACTATGGGTTGCTTGAGTTCCTGTAGGAGTGTCGCAACTTGCCGCCCGACTCGATTTAATCCAATCAGCACCACATGATCTTGCTGAGGGATCAACAAACGCGGGCTAGTAAAGAAAAATTGAAATCTTGAACTCAGAAGCTTATCAGTTAACAGTGCATACAACACCCCCACAAAAGCCGTACCTGCCAATGTTAGCCCCAAGCTAAATAACCGCAACCATCCTGGCATTTGTTGCTCAAATTCAACACCTCCGAAAACATCACCATATCCTCCCAACAGTAAGACTGCTGTAGCGTAAAAAGCCTCTGCGATATTGATGCCGGGATAATGCCAGCGATAGAGAATTGTTCCCCAAAAAGACAGAAAGATGACTGTAATACTACAGATAATTGCAACTCGTACAGTGCGATCGCGATCGCCTGATTGCCAAACTTGCATCAGCTTTTGTTTGAGATTATTCCATGACATAGCCAAGAAAATTTTCTGCCATAACTGTTGTGCTTCTGGCTTTGTTTTCGTTGCCGCTTGCTGTGCCAAGGGAAACAGATCTGCAATTTCGATATAAACGATAGTATCTCCTGAACGCAACACTGTCTCTGGCTCCCACTCATAAAAATGATTGGGCAGTTCAGATGAATTACTAGCGTGATTTAAAATCCGCCGAAAAGAAGTGTTTAGTTGATGTACCTGCCATTTATTACACCAGAGATCATTAGGTTGAATTTGATACTTTGCCACTCTCAGCTTGCGCCCCGCAAGGTTAAAATATCCAAGATTCTCATCACCAAGAGCTGCAAAAGCAAAAGCAGAAGCAGTCAGTTGATTTGGCTCAAAGGCAATAAAATTACCAAGATTTTCACTTAAAAGTTGATTTAAATTTTGTTTTTCAGAGCGTACAACCAAGCGAGCCTGAGGATTTAAAAGTCGTGCTGCAAAGGCAGCTTCTATATTGACTCGCTCATCACTTGTCACCAAAAGCACAGTTCGACATTGACGAATATGCGCCTGTTCTAAAATACTTGCCTGGCGGCAGTCTCCAATCAATAAATCCTCTAATAAATTCTCTAAATTTGATACATCCCAGTTCTTTGGTTGTACTAGATCAATTGCGCTAACAGTCGCACCATACTCTTTGAGGACTACAACACAATGCTGACCTAAACTTCCCAATCCACAAACTAAAAACCGATCTAGTTTTGTTTGAGTACTGTTAATAGATTGATAGGTATTTTCTGAAAATGACACATCTTATACCACATATAATATATGTTTTTTGCATAGTTGCTGCATATGTTACGATTATACTTTTTGGTATAGTTTTTAGAACATAACAAGCTTAGATAAGTAATGCGTCGAGTGCGATCGCTTTGGGAAAGCAAATTTAAAAATCAAACAGAATAGGTAAAAAATGTTAAGTTCGCTTGAGGATGGGTGGCAATGGTACAAAATTCAGAACATACTTTAAAAGTTGCCCAGCAAGCCTTTGAACATTTCAGGCATGGTATGGAAACAGGTGAATGGAACCAATTTTTAGACATACTCACTGAAGACTTCAGCTTTTGGTTTCCAATGGGAAAATTTCACGGATTGAATGTGGGCAAAGAAAGAGCACAAGAATTTTTTCAATACGTTACTCAAACTTTTAGTTCAGGTTTACAACTGACATCCTTAGACCGTATTACTAGTAGTGAAACAACAGTTGTATTTGAATTTCGAGACGAAGGACTTTTATTCGGGCAACCTTACAAAAATCGGGTTGCGGTTTCCTTTGATGTGCGTGGAGATAAAATATGTGCATATCGGGAGTATTTTGGTAGCGACGGCAAATCTAATTGATGACACATCCAACAACCTCTACTCTTGAACTGTCGTAAACTACATTTACGACAGTTCAAGAGGTAATAAGTGCATTGGAAAAACTATTAAAAATATCAAGAATTATTGACACCTGTAATGAACGCATCGGTCGATATACCAGTTGGTTGGTGCTAGTAATGGTAATACTCGGCGTGTGGAATGTGATCGGACGATGGTTGGGACGTTTTAGCGGCAGCAGCCTAACTTCTAACGCTTACATAGAAGCACAATGGTATATTTTTGATTTGGTGTTCTTGCTGGGAGCAGCTTATGCACTCAAACACAACGAACACGTCCGAGTTGATGTTTTTTATAGTAATTGGCAGCACAAGCGCAAAGCATTAGCAGACTTTGTAGGTACAGTATTTTTTCTGATACCTTTCTGCATTATGGTAATTGTTTTTTCTTGGGATGCCATTGTTGCTTCATGGCGAATTTGGGAAGCATCGCCCGATCCTGGTGGATTGCCACGCTATCCAATTAAAGCAATGATTATTGTCGGTTTTGTGTTGCTAATTTTTCAAGGAATTTCTGAGGCTATCAAAAACTTAGCGATTCTTGCAGGCAAACTCGAATCCCAGGAGGAACGCCATGACATTTGATTATGAATGGCTTGGCCCTACAATGTTTGTGGGTGCTTTAGTACTCCTGTCATTAGGTTATCCAGTCGCCTTTTCGCTAGGTGGAGTGGCGATTTTATTTGCTGCCATTGGTATTGCACTAGATGTATTCGATCCCCTATTTCTCACTGCCATGCCCCAACGCATTTTTGGCATCATGGCAAACTACACCCTACTTGCTATCCCTTACTTTATCTTTATGGGTGCAATGCTCGAAAAGTCTGGGATTGCAGAACGCTTATTAGAAACGATGGGGATTTTGTTAGGGCGCTTGCGTGGTGGGCTGGCGCTCGCTGTAGTATTGGTAGGGGCGCTTTTGGCAGCGACTACGGGTGTAGTAGCGGCAACAGTGGTAGCGATGGGTTTGATTTCTCTGCCAATTATGTTGCGCTATGGTTACAACAAACAATTAGCCACTGGCGTCATTGCCGCATCAGGAACATTGGGACAAATTATTCCACCGAGTGTGGTGTTGGTGGTACTGGGGGATCAGTTGGGTGTATCGGTAGGCGATTTGTTTATCGGTTCGGTGATTCCCGGTTTGATGATGGCGAGTGCCTATGCAATTCATGTCTTAGTTGTAGCGTTTTTGAAGCCAGAGGTAGCACCTGCTTTACCTGCGCAAGTGCGAGATATTGGTGGTAAAGCCTTAGGAGGGCGAGTAATTCAGGTAATGCTGCCACCTTTAGTATTGATTTTGCTGGTGTTGGGTAGTATCTTTTTTGGTTTTGCGACGCCAACAGAAGCAGGTGCGGTGGGTTGTGCAGGAGCGATCGCATTAGCTGCTGTTTACCGTCAACTAACTTTAGAATCGTTGCGTCAAGTTTGCGATTCTACCCTGCGTATTACCAGCATGGTGGTTTTTATCTTGCTTGGTTCCACAGCCTTCAGTTTAGTCTTTCGGGGATTAAATGGCGATCAATTTATGTTCGATGTGCTTGCCAATCTTCCTGGCGGCACAATCGGCTTTTTGATTGTCAGCATGGCAGTAGTATTTATTCTTGGCTTTTTTATCGACTTTTTTGAGATTGCCTTCATTGTTGTGCCTTTATTTGTGCCAGTTGCCCAAAAGTTAGGCATCGACTTGGTTTGGTTTGGTGTAGTTTTGGGAGCAAATCTGCAAACTTCTTTCCTCACACCTCCCTTTGGTTTTGCTTTGTTCTATTTGCGGGGTGTCGTACCTAAAGAAGTTACTACAACTGATATTTATCGCGGTGCCGTACCGTTTGTTCTGCTTCAGTTATTGGTGCTAGTGCTAATTATTGCTTTTCCGGGGATTGTTGGTTTGTTGCCTTCTTTGGCACGCTAAGAGTTCGCCAAAGATAACCTAGAAGCCACTCGTTTACTGGCTGCATCGGATGCGTTTATCAATGAGGCTCCAACTTGTTTTACAGTTTGTACCAGTTCAACACCCGCTTTTTCTGGTGAGCCTACCCCGAATGGAGGTGAAGGATTATACTCCAGCATCAATTCAATGAATTTACCAATCTCCTTACCACAAAGTATTCCTGCGATTGTCAGGGCAAAATCAATTCCTGCTGTTATGCCCCCACCAGTAATTCGGTTGCCATCTACAACTACTCTTTCTGTACTGACTTGTACCCCCATTAGCTCTAGTTGCTCTCGAAATGCCCAATGAGAAGCTGCTCGATACCCTTGTAACAATCCGGCTGCTGCCAAAATTAAGGAGCCTGTACAAACGGCAGTAACATACTTAGCTGTCTTCCCATGTGCCTGCAAAAATGCCAATACTTCTTCATCTTCCATGATTTGGACGGTACCAAAAACTCCACCCGGTACACATAACACATCAAGTTGAGGACATTCAGCAAAAGTGGTGGTGGGTAAAATTGTTAAACCGCCATTGCTCACCACAGGTTCAAGGGACTTCCACAATAATAAAACACGGGTATTAGGAATTGAAGAAAAGACTTGGTGTGGCCCTGTAATATCTAATTGGGTCATATCTGGGTAAATTACTAAACCAATAGTGTGTTGGTGCTGATGATTCATACAGGTAATTGCAAATGTTGTGGTTAACACAGTTATCCTAAAGCTAACTACCTGAACTGCAAATTACCCAGTTGAGTACTTTTTCGCCATGTCTGAAAGCTTTCGTGCATTAATTCACAAGATAGCGATCGCTCGCGATGAACTCCAACTACGCCTACATTATATGGATGCAGCAGGAGAGTTATTTGCTTGCCAACACTGGAGTATTTATTTGCATGACAGCCAAGGACAACGCACTACCATTGATATTAAAGGCTTACCAGATAGCTTTATCGATTACTACCAAAGTATTGGTGCAGCAATCGATCCGATCATGCAGTATGTGAGCGAAAATCATGCACCTGCTCACGAGCAAATTATTTTTACCGAAGCAGATTGGAAGCACAGCCAACTATATCAAAGTGGTTGTGGTAAAAAATATGACCATGAACATATTATGACAGGGCCGATTGTTGGGCAAGGAAAACTAATTGGTACAGTACATTTTGCCCGAACTAGTGGAACACCAGCCTTTAATACAGTGGATTTAATGCATTTGAGTGGGCTTTGTGCTCATATTTCTGCCCAACTAGCATTTTTGAGAACAGAACAAGAATTCAGGCGATCGCAAAAAGTGACTTGCTTAACTCCACGCGAGTTGCAGATTGCCTCCTTAGTAGCAAATGGTTTAACTAATGCAGAAATCGCATCTGAACTTTGGATTAGTCAAAACACAGTTAAGCAGACATTGAAAAAAATATTTCGGAAGCTCAATGTCACTGCACGAGCAGAGATGGTGGCAAAATTGCAATTGATTTGCTGATGTTAGCGGATAATTTTCCCATCAGAAGCTCTGCTGCCAATATTTAAGAATCTATACAAACTAACACCAATTTAAAAAATGATTGCCACAAATATATCTCCTAAACCTAGACATAGAAGGCAATTTTCAATCCAAAATCCAAAATGGTATAACTTTACCTCGTAATAACCCGGTAATAACTTGATTAATAGTATTTAAATAGACATATAAAGTAGTTGTATTTTACATAAGTAATTGATACGATTCTGGATATTAAGCCTCTAATTTGAACTTAACAAGGGAATATAAGCCTTTTTCACCAGGATATTAATATTTATTCCTTTTATCGCGGTTTGCTATGGATTATTGAAGCTGCCGTGAAATGAAAGGTAGTAGTAACTTATACGCTGGCGAAGGCTGAGTGAGAATCGTCTGGGTAAAAGTTTTATCCATGATGCGGAGTGGCTAAGTAAGGAACAACACAAAGACAAAGGATATAAAGAATGCGTCTGAGAAAGCTAGTCAGCTATGGGATTCTTGTCATAGTATTTATCATCGGTTTCAGTTTCACAGCAATCGCCCGTGGCTCTAACAATCCACCCCCCAGTCAAAATATAGAGTTTGCCCAACAGACGAGCGATTTGATGCTCAACACCTTGTTTGCAGCACTCACACAGGAGTTCGACGAAACTACACCAGATAATGTGGAGCAGGGTAAACAGTCTATCTCGCTGATATTTAACGATAAAAACAGGGATATGCGGCTAGTCGGCACCCTTAACCCACTCCAGGAAAGCGATCGCCCCCGCGACAACTTCGAGCGTCAAGCACACGCACTGGCATTGGCGGGGGAGGCATACACATCCGTCCAGCGCGTAGACAATCAGTGGTACTATCGACGCTCGATCCCCCTCAGCAATTTTAGAGCGGAGTGTGCGCTCTGCCACGCCAATTTCCCAACTGGCCCGACATCGGATTGGGTAGGTGCGCTCATGCTCAGGGTGCCAATCAGGGAGTAAGAAACTTCCAAAAAAAGCTAAAAGTCAATGTTGTCATCGGCAGCATTGACTTTCTGTTTTGGGTTCTTTTGCGAAAAGTAGCGATCGCCCATCGTAAGTAGAAATTTATCTATACCTAACGAAGTAAATATTTATTCACAACTCTTTACAAACTCTAGTAGAATGATTCTATTAACAAAAGTAAGTATTTTTTCTCATTGACATGATAGCGGAGCAATTCCCCTGGCTTACCGCGATTGTCCTACTTCCATTAGTTGCTTCACTGCTCATCCCTGTGCTGCCTGATAAAAATGGTAAGCGCGTGCGGTGGTATGCCTTGGGTGTAGGTATCGCAGACTTTGTCTTGATGTGCTATGCCTTTTGGAAGCATTACGATCCGAGCAGTGCTAGTTTTCAACTCGTGGAAAATTATGCCTGGCTACCTCAGTTAGGTCTAAACTGGGCATTATCAGTCGATGGGCTGTCAGTTCCGCTTGTGCTCCTAGCAGGATTTGTGACGACACTCTCGATGTTTTCGGCATGGCAAGTTGATCGTAGACCTCGCCTATTTTACTTTCTGATGCTCGTGCTTTATGCCGCACAGATAGGGGTATTCGTTGCCAAAGACTTGCTGCTGTTTTTCATCATGTGGGAAGTCGAACTGATTCCTGTCTACCTACTCGTTTGTATTTGGGGTGGGCAGAAGCGTCGCTATGCGGCAACAAAATTTTTACTATACACAGCAGCGGCTTCTATATTTATTTTAGTAGCGGCACTGGCTATGGCGCTCTACGGTGGCGGCACCATGACCTTTGATATAGTAAGTCTGGGCATGAAGGAGTACCCACTTGCTCTGGAACTGCTGCTTTATGCGGGATTGTTGATTGCATTTGGCGTCAAACTGGCTGTGTTTCCCATGCATACCTGGTTGCCTGATGCCCACGGTGAAGCATCGGCTCCGGTGTCAATGATTTTGGCAGGCGTGCTTCTGAAAATGGGTGGTTACGGATTAATACGCCTAAACCTTGAGCTTCTTAGCGATGCACATATTTACTTCGCACCTGTTTTAGCAATTCTGGGCATTGTTAACATTATCTATGGCGCGTTGAACTCCTTTGCCCAATCAAACATGAAGCGCCGCCTAGCGTATTCATCGATTTCCCACATGGGGTTTGTATTGCTTGGTATAGCGTCGTTTACTGATTTGGGAATCAACGGTGCGATGTTACAGATGATTTCCCACGGCTTAATTGCATCGGTGCTATTCTTCTTAGCAGGGGTAACTTATGACCGCACCCACACGATGGCGATGGAAAGTATGGGTGGTATCGGACAAGCCATGCCCAAAGTATTTGCCCTGTTCACCATTGGTTCAATGGCTTCCTTGGCTCTCCCTGGGATGAGCGGCTTTGCTGGCGAACTCTCGGTTTTTCTTGGTGTGACAACCAGTGATATCTACAGTTCAACCTTCTGCACTGTAACAGTTTTCCTTGCAGCCGTAGGAGTGATCCTCACACCGATTTATTTACTGTCCATGCTGCGACAAGTATTTTATGGCACTGGTGCAGAACTAAAATGCAGCCTTACAGACGTAGGTTTGCAGAATCAGGAGGCTGAAGAAGCGGTTTGTTTTGGCACAGATTGTGTTTTGCCTAATGAGGCAATATATAGAGATGCCAGCCCACGCGAAGTGTTTATCGCTGCCTGCTTCTTGGTAATAATTATCGGTATTGGATTATATCCTAAGATGGCAATGCAGATGTACGATGTCAAGACAGTTGCGGTAAACGCTCAAGTCCGTCAATCATACACCATCATTTCGCAAGAGCATCCTGGTGTCTATGCTCATGGAGTGTTGATTCCTGAAATTGCAAAGGCTGAGGTAACTCCTGTTTTAGCAAATTTGAAGTAAGATTTTTGATGTCTTGCACCCCGATTGCAAGAGCCAGAGGCTTTATTTCTCGTTACCAGGTTGAACCTGGTAACGAGTATTTAACAAGAGTAAGTCACAAAATGATCAAAGAATAAGGAGTAGAACTTGTGCATAGCGGAAGAATGCAGATGTTGATGGATAGGACTGCGATCGCACTTTCTACCGCCTGCGCAATCCATTGTTTATTCCTACCTGTTTTCATCGTTTTGCTTCCCGCACTAGCTACGACTTCTCTTGGTAACGAAAGCTTTCACCGTTTTCTGCTCTGGTTTGTCTTTCCCATCAGTGCATTGGCTCTGACGCAGGGGTGCCGTCGTCACAAAGATAGAATAGTACTCGCCTTTGGCATCTTGGGCTTGGGGCTTTTAATGGCAACCGCAATTGTTGGGCATGAAGTCGTAGGTGAAGAAGGTGAACGCTTGGCTACAGTTTCAGGAGCAATGCTTTGGCATTTGGGCATATTCGTAACTATAGGCTATGCCGCAAGAATAAGTGCAGATTCTAACAAAAACCACAGCTGATTGATATGGAGAAGTGATCGCTCAAACCTAATTACGAATTAAATGCAAAATTTCCTCCGGCTACTCTTCGACTTTCAAATAAATGAAACCCGTTCGCGGGATTGAAACTATCTTCCAGTTTTATGTAAAAGCGGAATATTTGCCTTTTAAATAAATGAAATCGTTTCCGCTTACATCGAAATTACTCAATATATGAGTCCAAAAGCTCTGCGTTCCTCCGTGCTCACCTTTGCGTTCCTCTGCGTTAAAAAATATTAGGCATTAGGTAGCAGTAATGAAAAACGAACCACAAAGAACACAAAGAGCACAAAGAAATAAGAGTTTTAGAGAGTTTTTGCGTAAGTCCTGAATATATTATTTCGATGCCAACAGATTTGATATCAATCCCGTTTGCGGGATAGAAACTAAAACAACAAGCAATGAGCAATTTTTCATTATCTTTGACTAGATGTCACAAAATTAGCAAAGCTCAATTCATTGACTCGATTCCAGTTATAAATCTGCTCTCTAAAACCTTTCCACTGTTCGTAAACTTGTTTAAAATTCGCATCTTTACTGGCATTTTCTGCAAATATCTCAAAAGAGATTTTCTCAGCCGCTTGCAGAATATCTTGGCTGTAGGGAACTAACTTTGTACCACCAGCAACCAACTTTGAAAGTACCTGCCCATTCAAGGCATCGTACTGAGTGAGCATATTGACGTTAGCTTCATAAGTTGCCGCTTTCAATACTTCTTGATATTCTTTGGGTAAGCGGTTCCAGGCATTCAAATTAACTAATACATCTAAGGTGGGGCCGGGTTCCCACCAACCGGGATAATAATAGAACTGCGCAGCTTTATTCAAACCCAGCTTTTCATCATCATAAGGGCCAACCCACTCAGCCGCATCAATAGCACCCCGATCCAATGCCAAGAAAATTTCGCCCCCTGGTAAAACTTGCACATTCACTCCCAAGCGAGACATAACTTGTCCTCCCAATCCAGGAATCCGCATTTTTAATCCCTTGAGATCCGCAACAGACTTAATTTCTCTTTTAAACCATCCCCCCATCTGCGCCCCAGTACTACCCGCAGGAAAGTTAATGACATTAAAGCTGGTATAAATTTTCTGTATAGCTTCTAAGCCACCACCGTGATAAAGCCACGCATTTTGCTGTTGGACATTTAAACCGAAGGGTACGGATGTAGCAAAAGCTAATGCCAGACTTTTACCGATGTAATAATAGCTGGATGTGTGTCCGCATTCCACTGTTCCCCCTTGCACGGCATCTAATACTTGCAATCCCGGCACTAATTCGCCCGCAGCAAAGGGTGTAATTCGGAAACGTCCATTAGTCATTTCCTTTACCCGTTGGGATACAGTTTCCGCACCAATAAAAGTACCTAGAGATTTCGGCCAACTTGTCGCCATCCGCCACCGGACATTTGGCAGCCCAGTTGTCACACCAGGAGATTTACCAGGTCTGCTACAAGATGCTAGGGTAGCAGTAGTGACTGTAGCGATCGCAGTATTTTGAATAACTTGTCTACGTTTCATAAAGTTTTGTAAATTAAAATATAGTCAATTCTCAGGCTACTGGAATTGAATAATAGTAATGTCTAGCAGTAAAAAGTTAGACTCATATATTGCAATTGTTAACTTTTAACCTCATGACTGGAGAGCAAAACCTTGGGAATAGAACTACGTAGTTTCGTATTTCTCGACAGCTTGCAACCTCAACACGCAGCATATATAGGAACAGTAGCTCAAGGTTTCTTGCCATTGCCAGGCGATACATCGCTGTGGATTGAAATCTCTCCTGGAATTGAAATTAATAAAATTACAGATGTAGCACTCAAAGCTGCCTCTGTACGTCCTGGAGTACAGGTAGTAGAAAGACTTTACGGTTTACTAGAAGTTCATTCTAGCTCTCAAGGTGAAACACGAGCTGCTGGTCAAGCCATTTTGGCAATGTTAGGAGTCAAAAAACAGGAATGTATTAAACCGCGTGTCGTTTCTAGCCAAATTATCCGCAACATTGATGCTTACCAAGCACAATTGATCAATCGCACAAGAAGGGGACAGCTACTACTAGCGGGACAAACGCTGTATGTGTTAGAAGTGGAGCCTGCTGCTTACGCCGCACTAGCTGCCAATGAAGCAGAGAAAGCGGCAGCGATTAACATCCTTGAGGTGCAAGCTGTAGGCAGCTTTGGAAGACTGTACTTAGGTGGGCAAGAACGGGATATTCTTGCAGGTGCAGAGGGAGCACGAACAGCGATTGAAAGCGTAGCTGGTAGGACAAATCCCCAGGGTGGGCGTCAGGAATAAAGGAGAGAAGATGACAAATCTTGAGCATCTGGCTTTACTCAAAGCAGGTGCAGTCACCTGGATTGACTGGAGAAGGCAAAATCCCCTAATTAAACCAGACTTAAGTGCTGCTAACCTATCTGGAGATAACCTCAGAGGTGCCAACCTCCAGGGGGCAAACTTGAGCAAAGTGGATTTAGAGCATGCTTTACTAGTGCGAGCCAACCTCAGTGGAGCCGATCTCAGTAGTGCGAACCTCCACGGAGCAATTTTGATTGAAGCTGACTTGAGTGCGGCTAACTTGAGCGTTGCTAAATTGAGCAGTGCTACACTTACACAAGCAAATCTGACTCATGCCAATCTAATTGGTTCTGATTTGAGTGAGGCAAATCTCAAAGGCGCTTGGCTCGCTGATACTAACTTAATTGGAACTGAGTTGAAGGGCGCTAACTTCAAAGAAGCCGATTTGGGTGCAGCAAAGCTAATCCGGGCTAATCTCTGTTTTGCCAACTTAATTGCAGCTAACTTAATTGCAGCAGATCTGGGTGAGGCAAATCTGTATGAGGCGGAATTGATCGGGGCGTACCTTTACAAAACTAACTTGTACAAAGCTAATCTCAACAAGGCTCACCTGAGTGGTGCGTACTTGGTGCGGGCTAATTTAAGTGAAGCAGATTTGAGCAAAGCTGACTTGCGATGGACTAATCTCAAAGGAGCAAACTTGGCAGGAGCAAATCTCACAGGAGCAAACCTCATAGGAGCAAATCTTACAGGGGCTAACTTGAGTGGCGTGAATTTTGACGAGATTATTATGCCTGAGTGAGGAGCGATCGCTGGTGATGTGATTTAGTTGACGCGGAGAATAATGTTGTATAAAACGATTTTGGAGAATTGATATTAAATCTTGACGATTAATATAGCGATTCTCGATTATGTCCATTACGCTGTAGAAGCACAAAGCCTTCTATGAAATTCTATGCTTAACCAAATCTAAAACCGTTATAATCTTGATTTTCTTATCGCTTAATATCTTTATTGGTACACTTGAACTCATTAGCCCAGAAAAACAGCGCCTATGGTACATATAAAGCGCGTTGAACTCACAAATTTCAAATCCTTCGGCGGTACAACCTCTGTGCCACTACTGCCGGGGTTTACTGTCGTCTCTGGGCCAAATGGTTCGGGCAAATCGAATATTCTAGACTCGTTACTATTTTGTTTGGGGCTTGCTAGCTCTAAGGGAATGCGAGCCGATCGCTTACCTGACTTGGTTAACACTACTCAAACTAGTAAATCCCGCGCCACTGTTGAAGCTAGTGTGACGGTGACGTTTGATTTATCAGATCATGAGCCAGATGAACTTTTAGACAGCGAACCGATTGTCTCTACTGTAGAGATTGATACCCCTGAAGTAGAAACAGAAGAAGAACAGCAACAGACGGAAGACGAAAAAAATCGCCGCGAGAAAATCCGCGCTACACCTGGTAATGACTGGTGTGTTACTAGAAAGCTGCGAGTGACTCCCCAAGGTACTTACACATCAAATTATTCTATTAACGGTGTTTCTTGTACGCTAAGTGAGTTACATGGAGAACTAGAGCGTCTGCGTGTTTACCCTGAAGGATACAACGTTGTTCTCCAAGGGGACGTCACCAGCATTATTTCCATGAATCAGCGCGAGAGGCGAGAAATTATTGATGAATTGGCAGGAGTAGCAGCATTTGACCGTAAAATTAACCAAGCGAAAGAAACTTTAGAAGAAGTTAAAGAAAAAGAAGATAGCTGCCGAATTATTGAGACAGAATTAACCGCCCAGTGCGATCGCCTCTCTCAAGACAAAACTAAAGCCGAAAAATACCAAAAACTCCGCACTGAATTTCTGGAAAAACAAAAGTGGGAAGCTGTTTTGTCGTGGCGTACCCTGCAAAATCAACAAGAAAATTTAGCTACCCAAATTCAAGCAGGCGATCGCACTTCCACAGAACTTACAGAACAACTCACATCCCTAAATACAGAAATTACTCAAAAAACTGCTGAACTAGATCAACTTAATGCCCGTGTCAAAGCATTGGGAGAAGATGAACTTTTAGCGGTACAATCTGCTCTTGCGAATCAAGAAGCAGAACGCAAACAACTCCAGCGTCAGCAATCGGAACTAGAAACTACTTCTCAAGAAACAGTCAAGCGTCTGGCTCAAACTCAGCAAGAAATCCAACAGTATCAGCAAACTATAGAACAACTGGCACAACAACAACAGCAGCAGACGCAAAATGTCGCTTCTTACCAACAACAACGGGATCAAGCCCAACAAGTCTTAGAAAGTTCTCGCCAAGCAGCTGCGGAAATTGCTTCTGCTTCCGAGGCTTGGGTACAACAACAAACTGCACTCAACCGCCAAATCGAAGCTTTACTACAAACACTCGAACCCCAGCGCACAGAACAAGCCCAACTACGGGAACGCGATCGCCAACTACAGGAGCAAATTCAAGAACAAACTCGACTCATACAAACTTTAGAACCGCAATTAGCCCAAAAACAAGCTGAGTGTACTCGCTTAGAAACGGAATTTAATGCTGCCACTGAACCTATCCAGAATTTAGCGCAAGATTTAGCTGCTACAGAACAAGAATTGCAAATCCAACAAGATACTCAAAAACGCTTGTTGCAAGAACAGCGAGAGAAACAACGCCAGTTGGATAAATTAGAAGCGCAAGCCCAAGCACAGCAAGAAGTGCAAGGAACTGGTGCCAGCAAAGTCATCCTGCAAGCGGGAATATCTGGTATTTGTGGGTTAGTTGTTCAGTTGGGAAGGGTGGAACCCCGCTATCAATTGGCGTTGGAAATTGCTGCTGGTGCGCGGTTGGGGCATATTGTTGTGGAAGATGATTCAATTGCCGCTGCCGGAATTGAACTGCTTAAACAAAAACGGGCGGGGAGAGCGACTTTTTTACCGTTAAATAAGATTCATGCCCCGAAAATTAATCAAGATTTTACGCTGCGTTATGCTAAGGGTTTCGTAGATTATGCTGTTAACTTAGTTGATTGCGATCGCCGCTATAAAGACGTGTTCAATTACGTTTTTGGTAACACAGTCGTATTTGCCAATCTGGAACAAGCACGTAGCAATCTGGGCTTATATCGGATTGTGACTTTGGATGGAGAATTGCTAGAAACTAGCGGCGCCATGACTGGTGGTAGCATTACCCAGCGTTCGGCGTTGCGATTTGGCAGTGTGGAAGCGGCGGAATCTGAAGAAGTAGGGGCGCTGAAAAAGCGGTTGATAGATATTGAGAGAGTTTTAGAGCGTTGTACCGAGGCGATCGCATCTCTTTCGACTAGAGCAAAAGAATTATCGCAAGAGGTGACAGAAGCACGAGGCAAACGACGGGAACAGCAATTGCTGCTGGAACAGTTGCAAAAAGAAGTTAAAACTTTGACATCTCAATTAGAAACAACGGGATCACAACTTGCTCAAAACAGCGAGAAATTTGCCACTGCCCAATCTCGCCTCGAAGTTTTAGACCGGGAATTACCGACTCAAGAGCAGCAATTGCAACAATTACGCCACACCTTGGCAGAATTGGAAGCTTCCCAAACTCCCCAAGAATGGCAACAAATCCAAGCGACAATTAAAACTCAAGAGCAACAATTGCAACAGCAAGAGCAAGCTTTACGAGAGGCAGAACAACACCTCAAAAACCTGGAAAATCAACAACAAAGATTGCAAGAGAAAATTCAAGAAGCCGAACAGCGAATCGCAGAATATCAAACGCAGCAAACATCTTGTAGAGACACGATTGCTCGCGTCTGTGGTGAAATAAATAAAATTGACGAGCAAATTATCCAAACCCGCGCTGCCTTGGCGCAGATGGAACAGAATTTGGGAGAAGAAAAACAAAAACGCGATCGCACAGAAGCTGAATTACGCTCCAACTTGCTGCGTCAGCAACAATTAGAGTGGGAACTGCAAAAACTACAAGAAACTCAGCTAACAAGACGAGAAGAACTAGCCAACGTGCAAGCACAATTGCAAACAGTCGCGGCAGACTTGCCATCTCCCTTGCCAGAGGTGCCAGATAAAGTAGATTTAGAAGAATTGCAAAAAGAATTGCGATCGCTTTCCAAACGCTTGCAAGCGATGGAACCAGTTAATATGCTGGCGTTAGAACAATATGAACGCACCCAAAAACGGTTAGAAGAACTCAGTCAAAAATTACAGACACTAGAAGCAGAAAGAACAGAATTATTGTTGCGAATTGAGAATTTTACGACTTTACGACAACGCGCTTTTCAAGAAGCTTTTGACGCTGTAAATGAAAACTTTAAATCAATTTTTGCAACTCTTTCTGAAGGTGACGGTTATTTACAACTCGACAATCCAGAAGATCCGTTTAATAGCGGACTTAACTTAGTTGCACACCCTAAAGGCAAACCAGTACAACGCCTGGCTTCCATGTCTGGAGGAGAAAAATCTTTAACAGCTTTAAGCTTTATTTTTGCCCTGCAAAGATATCGTCCATCACCATTTTATGCGTTTGACGAAGTAGATATGTTTCTGGATGGGGCAAATGTGGAACGATTAGCTAAAATGATTAAACAACAGGCGCAACAAGCACAATTTATAGTTGTGAGTTTGCGCCGCCCGATGATAGAATCAGCCGAACGCACAATTGGCGTTACTCAAGCGAGAGGAGCTTTTACTCAAGTTTTGGGTATCAAGTTACAATCCTCCAATACATCTGCTTGAATTTTTGTTAATAATAGTGTATAGATAAACCGGATTCGAGATCAGGACTCCGTATAGAATGACCTCTGAACAAGTAATTAGGCGTTCCGATATTTTAAATACTCAGGTAATCACCCGTGACAATGGCAAGCGACTGGGAATAGTCAATCAAGTCTGGGTAGATGTAGATCAGCGAGAGGTTGTGGCTCTTGGTTTGCGAGATAGCCTGATCTCCGTCTCTGGCATACCGCGCTATATGTACCTGAGCAACATCAACCAGATCGGGGATGTAATTCTGGTTGATAACGAGGATGTCATCGAAGATATTGAAGTTGAAGCCTACAGTAACCTGATCAACTGGGAAGTTATTACCGAAACAGGTGAAGTATTAGGTAGAGTCCGAGGTTTCAAATTTAATGGAGAAACAGGTAAGATTTACTCCATTGTCGTTGCATCTTTGGGAGTGCCGCAAATTCCTGACTCTTTCTTGAGTACCTACGAGTTATCAGTAGATGAGATTGTCAGTACAGGTCCCAACAGGTTAATTGTATTTGAAGGAGCCGAAGAGCGTGTCGTCCAATTGACTGTTGGTATACTAGAGCGTCTTGGTATCGGCAGAGCGCCGTGGGAGCGGGAAGAAGCTGAAGGATACGACTATGCTCCCCGTGCAATTGCACCACCAAATCAACTACCAAGTGGAGTACCAATCGAGCCAATTAAGCCAAAAGTTCGCGCACCCGAACCCGTCGCCCAAGAATGGGACGAAGATTATTATGAAGAAGAACGCCCTCCTCAACGGCGAGTCATGGAAGCGAGAGCCTACGAGTCGATTCGCTACGAAGAGGAAGAAGAAGACAATTGGAGTGAGGCAACAGGTAAAGATAGATACCAGGCACAACCCTACGAACCTCCGGCTTACAACAATAAGTCATACGCCGAAGATTACGACGACTACGACGACGATCTCAATCGCGACGCTTGGGATGATGAACCGCCAAAACCGATAAACATCCCGAAGAAAGTTAAAGAGAGACAGCCAGAATACGAAGAAGAAGGCGGCTATTAAAGTTACTCCTGTAGCTTAACTGCCGTAAGCCCAGCGCCATATCCCTTCAAGGTATGACGCTGTTATATTTCAAATATTGCCACGTTCTTTTTGCTCATCCATTCTTTCAATCAATGCCACGATCGCCTGAGCTAATTCCTCTGGTTCAATAGGTTTTGCTAGATGTTGTTGAAAACCTGCTTGCAGAGCTTGCTTTTGATCGTATTCTGCGGCGTAGGCAGTCAGCGCGATCGCCCCAATTAATCCTCCTTGTTTGGGCGATCGCTTCCTAATTTCTTGCATCAGCATATAGCCGTCGATATCGGGCATTCCAATGTCGCTAATCAATATGTCAGGCTGGAAGCACTCCAGCAGAGTCAAAGCCTCAGTTGCTGATGCGGCAACACTCACCCGCGCCCCATACTGTTCCAAAATGGTGAGTACCAAGTCTCGCATATCGGCTTCATCATCAACGATAAGAATTTGCAGTTGACTAAAATCAAAGGTGCTGATAGAGGTGAGATTATCTTGATTTTTCTCTTCAACAACCTTCATTAACGGTAATTTCACCCTAAATATCGCACCCATTCCCTCACCCTGACTTTCTACCTTAACTGTTCCTCCATGCAACTCACTCAGGTGACGGACAATTGCTAATCCCAATCCCAAACCCCCAAATTTTCGAGTGGTTTTACCATCTTCCTGACGAAAATATTCAAAAACATAAGGCAAAAATTTTGAACTAATGCCCTTGCCGGTATCCTTAATCGTAATCAGAGCAAATGAATCAATACACTCTAGCCAAATCTCGACTCTTCCCCCTGAGGGAGTAAACTTAATGGCATTTGAGAGTAAATTCCAGACAATTTGCTGGAGACGAGCAGAATCCCCAGACACAATTACTACATCGGTGGCAAAGTTTTTGTGAATTTGAATACCTTTGGCTTGGGCTGCCAAGCGTACCGTTTCTAGAGCAGCCTCAATAGTAGTTGCCAAGTTCACCTGAGATATTACCATCTTGCCCTGGAGAATGCGGGAGACATCGAGTAAATCTTCAATTAATTGGGTTTGTAATTTAGCATTACGTTCGATTGTCTCTAAAGCACGACGAGTTGCTATCTCATCCAGCTTGCCAGCTAGGAGTAGTTTTGCCCAGCCCAAAATCGGATTTAGGGGCGATCGCAACTCATGGGACAATACTGCCAAAAATTCATCCTTGATCCGATTCGCTACCTCGGCTTCTTCCCGTGCGGCTTGTTCTCGTTGCAGAATGCGATCGCGCTGCTGTTGCAATTGTTTTTGTTCTTCAATATCAGTTGCTGTGCCGAACCATTTGATAATTTGCCCTTGCTCATCTTTTAGCGGCACAGCTTGGTGTAAATGCCATCGGTACACACCATCTGCCCGCCGCATCCGCCCTTCGGCTCGATAGTTTGTACCTGTTTGTTGCGCTGCTGTCCAATTCTGGCTGAGAGTTGGTATATCATCAGAATGGATAATCACTTGCCAACCTGCGGTTTTTGCTTGGGCAAGCGTTAAACCAGTGAAATCCAACCAGCGTTGATTGACATCTAGCAACACTCCTTCTGGGCTGGCTGTCCACACCAATTGCGGAATTAACTCAGCCAAACACCGATAGCGTTCTTCGCTTGCCTTTAAAGCTGCCTCTGCTTGTTTGCGATCGGAAATATCACGAAAATACACCGCAACTCCATCCGCAGAAGGGTAAGCGTTGACTTCCAACCAGCGCCCAATCGGTTCACCAAACTCCTCCCACCAGACAGGAATTTGTTCTGCCACTGCTCGGTGCAGTTCCCGGTATGCCAGCCCCCCAACTTCTGTCTGAAATACCTCCTGCCACACTTGTTTGCCAATCAATTCTTGTGGCGATTGCCCTAACAGTTGGGCAGCAGCCTGATTCACATAGGTATAACGCCATTGGCTATCAAACGCCACAAACGCATCAGTAATGCTTTCTAAGATATTATGAACTTGATCGCGAGCCGTTTCAGCTTCAGTGCGTAAAACCTGCTCTCGCTGGGCTGCCTCCCGACGCAGTTGAGCCATTTCTAGATGAGCACGAACACGAGCCAATAATTCTTTAGCACTAAAAGGCTTAATCAAATAATCGTCCGCACCAGCTTCTAATCCTTCAATTTGTGCCTCTTCTCCAGCTCTTGCTGAAAGTAGGATGATGGGTAACTCGCGAGTGCGAGCGTCACTCCGCAGCGCCTTCAACAAGCCAAAGCCATCTAAGCCGGGCATCATCACATCGCTGAGAACTAAATCTGGCAGGCAATCAGCGATCGCCTGCAAGGCTGCCATGCCATCACCTACTGCCTCAACCTGATAACTACTACTCAACAACCGCTTGACATAATCCTGCATATCAGCATTATCGTCAACGAGGAGAATACGGGCAGAGTCAGAGGACACGGGGAGGTGGGGACGCGGGGACACGGAGATATGTTCACTATCTCCCGCCTCTTCTGGCAACCATCTTAAGGCTTCTTCGACGTAGGGAGCCGCGCCAAGTGCAGATGAGACAGGAGTTAAGTTAGTTTGGACACGATTGGATGTAGAATCGGGCGGTAAATGAGCAGTACCAGTAGGAATTATGACCGTAAATGTAGATCCTTCTCCTTCAATACTTTCAACCTGCACCCTCCCACCATGTAAGCGAGCTAGCTCTTGTACTAAAGCCAGTCCAATTCCTGAACCCTCGTATGTCCTCGCTCTTGCTCCTTGGACGCGATGAAAACGCTCAAACAGATGCGGCAACTCAGCAGCAGGAATTCCCGTACCCGTATCTCGCACAATTAGTTCAACACTATTATCTAAATTACGCAACAGCACCGTAATTCCACCCTCAAAGGTGAACTTGAAGGCGTTCGAGAGCAAGTTGAGTACAATTTTCTCCCACATATCTCGATCAACATAAACAGGTTCATGGAGCGGTTCACACTCCACATTTAAACGCAAACCTGCCCGCTCGATCGCAGAACGAAATACGCTCGATAACTCCGTAGTCAATGTAGCCAAATCAGTAGGTTTATAGCTCGCTTGAATCCTACCTGCTTCAATCCGCGAAAAATCTAACAGGGTATTGACAAGCTTGAGCAAGCGGAGGCTATTACGATGTACTAGTTCTAGCTGTTGTCGGTGTTCGTTCGACAATTCCCCATGTGCAGCTAAAATATCCTCCAAAGGGCCTAGCATTAAAGTTAACGGGGTACGAAATTCATGAGAAACGTTGCTGAAGAAGACAGTTTTCGCCCGATCAATTTCTGCTAGTGCCTCTGCCCGTTTACGTTCTTCTTCATAGGCTTGAGCATTAGCTATGCTAGCCGCGATTTGAGCTGAAATTAGCTCAACAAATCTTTGATAATTATCGTCAAAGAGCCTGAACGGGTTTAGCCCGACAACTAATATTCCCATTCGCCCTTTTTGACCTGATGATGCTATCGGCACAGCTATTGCCTGATGAGGTTGCCGCTTCCAAGCACCTGTGGGTAGGTTAGTAAAATATGATCCTAAATCAAAAACTAAACATGGTTTATTCTTCTTGAGAACTTCTGCAAAGGGCCAAACTGCATCGGCATCAACAGCGACAGTTTCAGGCACTGCTGGATGTTCCCGTCCGATACCGCAAGTAGCAGCTAGATTGACGCGCTGCTGATCTGGATCGGCCAGATAAATCATCGCGAAGGGGAGGTCGTAGGGGTTTGTTTCTAGACAACTCGCACTCAGTGTACAAGCTTGCTCAAACGTGCGTGCATCTGCCATCATAGCTGCCAATTCCCGCAGCAGTACCAACTGGCGCTCACCAATGATACGTTGTGTGTCATCTGTATTGGCGCAAATGATGCCACCTGTACCACCTTCGTCGTTAGGAACCGGGCTATAGGAGAACGTGTAATAAGTTTCCTCCGGATAGCCGTTCCGCTCCATGATCAGTAGCAGCGATTCGTCGTAAGTGCCTTCATTTGTGAGCATCGCCGATTCGGCACGAGGCCCAACCTGATCCCAAATTTCACGCCACACGTAGGAAGCCGGTTGCCCCAACACTTGTGGATGTTTGCCGCCAACGATCGCTTTGTAGGCGTCATTGTAAAGGTTAATTAGTTCCTCGCCCCACCAGACAAACATGGCTTGGCGAGAGGTTAACATAATGCGTACAGCAGTTTTCAGACTTTGCGGCCAGTTTTCAACACAACCAAGGGACGTTTGCGACCAATCGTGCGATCGCATCAACGTTCCCATCTCTCCACCACCTATAAATAAATCTTCAGGAACAGTTGCTTTGACATCAGGGTTCACAGTTTTTAACTCCTTGTCCCTGAAAGTATTTTTCTAGCAGATCTTTGGCGTGATCGTCCATTGGATGCACTAGCACTTCAATTTGTTTTAAAGCCAACGATAAAAGCTTTGTCCGCCCCTTCTCCCATCGGTTAACGCTTTGAAACAAAGATACAAATTCAAATTGCGAGAGTTCAAGACGCGCTCTTGTCTGTCGAATCAACTCTGCAAACTTTGGCTGTTCTATTGCAGGCATGAGTGCGTATACCTTTTGATTTCTACTGGCGGTTGGACTACACCGCATGAGATCCTAATTTTTGGAATATACCACGTGGCATAGTCCTTACCACCTCTACCCCAAGATGCAGAATCTAAAAGTAGGGGTGCTTGAAGAGGAAGGGGACAGTAGTAGGTGTATTACGGCTATGTAATGATTTGAGAGTTTAATAGTAACGCACCACATGATTATTGGTGCGGCAAGGCTAAAATGTTGCATTATTGACTAGCAAAAAATTTAATCGCACTAATCAGAATCATGCCAGATACTGTGATGCGATCGCTCGTCTCAAACTTTTTGGAAAAACTACTATACTAGAAATGACACTACTGATGCCGTCTCATTTACGCACCCCAAGTAAATTGTACGCTTCGCTGCCGGATCACTTCTTTATAAAGTATTTCTAATTCAGCCACATTATTACTGAGGGTATAGCGTTCTAATACTCGTTTTCTTGCTTTTTGTCCGAGCAGAGTTGTTAACTCAGGATGATCTTGAAATAGTGGCAGGAGGGTTCTCAGTTGAGGTCGCACTGTTTTAGGATTGAGAATTACACCTGCTCCCTTTTCTAATACTTCTCCATCTGCACCCACATCTGTAGCTATACACGCTATTCCACAAGCCATTGCTTCTAAAAGGGAGAGTGATAAACCTTCTACCAATGAAGGTAAAATAAATACATCTGCACCTCTTAAGATATCGATGCGTCGGTTTTCATCGGCAACAAATCCTAACCAAATAATCCCGTATTCGGGGCCATAAAACGGTTCTAAAGAAGATTTTAGGGGGCCGTCGCCAACTATAAGTAATTTGCTTTCTGGAGCCATTTCCGCTTGTTTCCAAGCGCGGAGGAGGGCTTCAACGTTCTTTTCTGGAGCTAATCGCCCTTGATAAACAAATAAGCGATCGGCGTCAAAGTCGGCTTTAATTTCAGATGAACCGGGCGAATATTTAGTTATATCTACGCCGTTGGGTATTACCGCAATCTTGTCTGGCGGCACACCCATCCGCGCTAATAATTCGCGTTGAATTTGGGAAAATACAATTACGCGATCGTAATTACCCAAAAAAGGCGCATAGAGTTGATAAGCCAAAAGTTGAGTTCCCGATACCAGTTTTGCCCCTTTACCTGCAAAGGGTGTGTGAAAAGTCGCGATTAAGGGCAAATTCAATTCTTCACAAATTTCTGGTAAAACAAAGTCCAAGGGAGATAGGGTGAGGGAAGCATGGACTATGTCTGGCTTGATGCTCTTTAAAGACTGGGTTAAGACTTTAGTTGCTTTAAAAGTGGGGATAGTGTAAACCTGGGACTTGTAAATGAAAGGCAGAGGAACTTCTTGAAATTTCGGCCAGTTGTCTGGTTCAGATTCTTCTTGGGCAAAATGCAGAAAGCTAACTTGGTGTCCCAGTTCTAGTAAGGCATTTGTAATTTCTCGACTGTAGGTTACATTACCGCAAAAGGGTGATTTTTTTCCAATCCAAGCTATGTGCATTCTTTAGATTAACTATTTACAAAAGCGGGTTTAGTGTATCAGTTTTTATTCTTTGTACTGTTTTGCTCTTTGTACTTCGTGGCTTATTGCTAATCATAAAATACAGCCAGTACCCACTTCAAACAATTTTTTTTATGTTGTATTCACTAAGTCGATTATAGATTTATTTGTTTTATTTATAAGTTGTTATTGGACTGTGTCAATATCAAAAAGCAACAACGAGCCAGAAGCTATTTCTAGCTAAAATTAGGATTTATCCCTAATATTAATAATTATGGGATTTTGTTATTTTTTTAAGTTTACCATGAAAGCAAATACTTTTGATAATAATTGATTGTGCAAAGGGAATAGGTAAAATCCCTTTGAACAGGTGTTTACTCTTGAGAAGTACACAAAGTCAAGAATCCACCTAAAAAGACAATCGCTCCTAATCCCAAAAAGACTGCCTGCAATCCCATAAAGGTTTCTGCTACACCTGCTAATGCTAAAGGTAAGGTAAGAGCAATATTAATCACATTGTTTTGCAAACCAAAAACTTTACCACGCATTTCTGGGGGTGTTTCTGTTTGGATTGCTGTTTGCATGGGTATACCAATTAATGCACCAAAGATACCTAAAAACATTACCAACAACAGGATGATAAATAGCTGCTGTGTGAATATAGATAAACCAATCAAAGATGCGACCATGCCTGCACAGCCAAATAAACTTAACTGTGTATAAGAGAAGCGTTGTCCAAACTGTCCTAGTATTGTTGCTCCAACAGCGATGCCGACGCCGCCAGCTGCTAGTAAAAATCCGAACTGCTCGGCTTTTAGGTTAGGAATTACTTCTGCCATGCGAACGGCAAGAACAGTTAATGCTGCAAACACAGAAAATAAGACAATTAGTTGAATCAGGGCATTACGAAGCCGAGGATTATCTTTGAGATAACGCAAACCATCCTGTACGTCAGCAAAGATATGTGGATATTCTGTTTTAGGTGAGTAATGTTTTTCGTTAGTTCCCAGTAGTAATAAGATTATGCCGGCGATCGCATAACTGCCGCCAACAATAATTTCTTTACCTAACCCCTCACTGCCACCAACTACAAGCCAAAGGCGATCGGCAGCCGCTAAAAGTGGTTCACCGATGGCAAACCCAATAATTACCGACGCCATCATCGTCGTAGTGTAAAGAGAGTTAGCTGAGAGTAGATGCTGTTCTTTAACTACTAAAGGAATTGCTGCCTGTTCTGCTGGTGCAAAAAACTGTGTCAGGGTGGAAACTAAAAAAGTGACTCCCAAAATGATGGCAAAACCTACAGGTAAGACTCCTATCGGTTGCCAATCATGGGTGAGCCAAAGTAAGAAGGGGATTACCAAAACCAAGATACCCCGCCAAATGTTTGTTCCTACTAGTACCATCTTTTTCGACCAGCGATCTACAAATACACCAGCCAAGGAACCGAATAAGACGGCGGGAATGGTAAAAGCCATCATTAATGCTGACACCCAAGTGCTAATGGTGCGATCGCCTATTTGAAAATGAGTATTAATTAGGGCTATCATCAACACCAAATACACTTTATCTGCCAACTGACAGAAAACTTGTCCTCCCCAAAGTGCTAAAAAATTGGGATTTCTCAGAACTGGCAAAAATCCATGTTCTTTAGCATCATCAGGCTTGTTTTGGTTTGATTTTTCAGGTACAGCACCATTTACTAATGGCACAATTTGACCGTTAGGTTCATTTTTAGTATTTACTTCTGTGTTAGTTGATTGATGATTAGAGTTTTTTTCAGGTAGTGATTTTGATGTCCATTGCTCATTTTGAGAAAGATTTTTGGCAGGTTTTTCTTGAGCATGGGCTGAATCAGGTGTAGTTTTTGGAACAGCACTGAGGTGACTAGGTGCTTTAGCCACTGATGCCCTCTTCTGCTTTTTGATATGACTTGGTGACAGTGGCAGGATTTTGTGATCCAGATCAGAGTGATGCATCATGGTTTGCAGCAAAATAAGAATCAATCAAGGCAGCGGAGCGAATAGGGCGACCAAAGTGATACTGGGCATACTGACGCAAAACTTGCTCCACAGATAACCAGCTACAATCTTGGGTCGTATCTTGCATTATCTCTGATTGCGACAGATGTTGGAGTATAGTCAATTCCCTTGCGTTCAAACGTTTGGAAAGTGCTGGCATTTCTTGCCTGTGGAATATAGTTTCGTAATCAAGGTTACGAGTAGATGGTGAGGGAGACGCGGTTTGAGAAGACGCGGAGAGGGGGTGACGCGGTGACGCGGAGAATCTTTTATTCATATTCCCCGTGTCCTCTTCATTCCCCTTCCCCGTGTCTGGGTGTCCCCGTGTCCCCGTGTCCTCTTTCCTCAGGCGTTCCCAAGCTGTCAAGCAAACGATACCACCAGCGTTAATACTAAATCCTACTTGCCAATTAGGGTCTGTAAAATCTGGTATGAGAGGACGCTGAGTCAAACAACACATATGTACTTCTGGCGTAAATCCTGCCAAAGCTAATAGTTGAAACAAACCATGAGCTAAAAGAGCCATGACACTGGGTGTTTTTTGGCTGGATAATACTTCTAACCGCCTCAGATGTTCATTTATTAATTCATATAGTTCTTCTTGAGGTTGTTCGCTTAAACCTTGACATAGCACTACCTCTGCTAAATACTGGCTGGCTGCTAGCCTTCCCAAATCTTTCGCAAGTCCTGAGTAAGATTTTACAGTTTGGGCTTGCGTAATTTTATCTAGCGATCGCCCTTTAGCAATCAGTAAATCATTAACCACAAACATTGCACTCCTGCCACCTAAGCTGGAATTATGCTTGCGTGCTCCTGGGGCGATCGCTCGAATCAGTCCATATTCTTTTGTCAAAATCGTAACAATTTTATCTGACTCGCCAAAAACTTGGGTTCTAAGATTAATTCCAGTTGCTTTATAAGTTTTACTCATTAGTTATTAGTCATTGGTCATTAGTCATGAGTCATTGATCGTTAGTCCTTACAGAGGACAAAGGACAAGTGACAAATCACAAATGACTACTCTCTTTTCTCCAGCGTATCGCGCTGTCGCAACAAATCGACACCACGAGATGTGCCTAATCGTGTGGCACCCGCCAAAATTAAGTCAAGAGCTTGGTCAATACTGCGAATACCACCTGATGCTTTAATTCCCACCGCTTCTTTAGCAACTTCCTTCAAAAGTCGCACATCTGCCACTGTTGCACCCCCATTCCAACCTGTACTAGTTTTGAGAAAAGCTGCCCCTGCATCCATACATATTTCCGCAGCCAGTCGTTTCTCAGCATCCGTCAGTAGGTTGGTTTCTAAAATTACCTTTACTGTTTGCCCAGTTTCTTCACAAATTTCTGCGATTTCCCTGTGCACCTCATCAGTTTTACCAGCTTTTAACCAACCCAAATTAATTACCACATCTAACTCAGTAGCGCCATTTTCCACTGCTTCTTGAGCTTCATACAATTTCACTGCTGAAGTTGTGGCTCCAGTAGGAAAGCCAATCACCGTACAGACTTTTGGCTTTTTACCGTAGAGGTATTCTGCTGCAAAGCGCACGTGAGCAGGATACACGCAAACCGCTGCAAAGTGAAATCTATCTGCTTGTTCACACCATTGTTCCACCTGCTCGGTTGTAGCTGTTGGAATCAGTAAGGAGTGATCTATATATGGCGCAATATCAATATCTGGATAATCTGCTGCCATCGCTTCTTCTATATAGTGATTGATTATTTATCTTTATATAAACTTAAGACTATTTTAATAAATAACTCCACTATATATTTAGGATTTTTCCTGAAACTTAGCTGATTTGCTTAGTTTAAGTTGTAATCTCTATGTAATATCAAATTATTCTTGTTAAGTGTTTTGGTTAAAAAATTGTTATTTTAAGGTATAGATTATAGCATTTATCTTTTGTCACCTGCAAGAAAATCCAAGATAGTGTGAGCTAATCCTTTAGATGCTAAATAAGGCACACCATTACCGATGGTTTTAAACATATTAGTTAGTGACATATTCTCTGGCAAAACGAATTTTGTAGGTAAAGATTGGATTGCCAGAGCTTCAGCTACAGAAATTCTCCGTACTTTGTAGGGATGTAAATGTACTTCGTTATTGCCATAGCAAGCTGTAGGAGAGTAACGCCATCTGTGCAGACGTTTGTAAGATTTTCTGGAATCGTCTCCTTCATCAATGGTGGCGAATTTTTGAATACCTGCCCTTGGTTGAAAATAGTGTTTGGCATTGGGGTGGTGGAGCACATCATTTTTTCTAAACCAGTATTCAACGGTTAGCTCCACAGGAATATCTTGAGGGCAAGGCAAAATAGAATCTTCTTGAAAAGGTGAACTTTTACTCCAAGGATAAGTAAATACTTTTTCTTTGTTAAATGATACGTATTTTTCCCAAGGAAAAATTTCTCTAGGAAATTGATTATAATTTAATATTTTTATCCCTAAATCTTTAATTAAAGAGATTTTGAATCCCAATAAGATAATTCTATCTCTATCTTGAGGCACGCCATACTCAATAGCATTAATTAAACGCTCTGTTAATAAATAACCAGCTTGAATTAACTGCCGTTTTTTTGCTTCAAAAAACAATCGATGTTTTTTTGTCTTCCACAAACCTTTAACATTCTCAAATAAAAAGAAATCGGGTTGTTGTTGACAAATTAAGTCAATGTAAGCATTTGATAGTTTGCCATTATCTCCCAAGTATCCTCTATTTTTACCACCAATTGAAAAGTCAGGGCAGGGAGGGCCGCCAATAAATCCAATAATATTATTAAATTGGCGGCAGTCTTGTACTAATTCTTGTAAGTAGATTGCTTGTAATTTTTCAGTGAGTTTAGTAACATCTGCTTCTTCTCCGAAATGGTATCCGTATGCTGGTAACGGTAGATTTAAATTAGCTCGACAATAGCGGTATGCTTCCATAAATGAGGAAGAAATCTCATTCACATAAACAATATTAAAACCACTGGTTTCAAAGCCTAAATCTAGAAATCCCGAACCAGCAAAAAAGGAGAAAATACTGGGGCGATCGCTCATTGTTAAATTCGACAAGCGGCAAGCAGAATTGTGTGTTTTAAACTAATGTATATTAGCGCCTTTTTCCGCTGCTTGTAGTTGCATGATGCCAAAAAACGATAAAAGCAATCTATCAAAAGCTCGTGCCTCTGATATTCTTGGTTATGACGACTTTCTACTAGAACTAAAAACAAGAATTTCTCACGCTCAACTTCGAGCAGCGTTAGCAGTCAATAAAGAGCTAGTATTGCTCTACTGGCAAATTGGACGAGATATTCTCCAGCGACAACAACAGCAAGGCTGGGGAGCAAAGGTTATTACTCGTCTGGCAGCAGACTTGCAGCAAGCTTTTCCAGAGATGAAGGGTTTTTCACGTACTAATCTAATGTACATGAGAGCCTTTGCTGAAGCTTACCCAGACGAGCAATTTGTCCAACAGATTGTTGGACAAATTCCTTGGGGTCATAATATCCGTATTCTGGATGCTGTTAAAGATCCAATAGAACGTTTGTGGTATGCACAACAAGCCATACAATATGGCTGGAGTCGGAATGTGTTAGTCCATCAGATTGAAAGTCAGTTGTTTCACCGTCAGGGTAAGGCTGTCACTAATTTTGACCGTACTCTTCCCCAACCGCAATCAGAATTGGCAAAGCAACTATTGAAAGATCCTTACTCCTTTGATTTTCTGAATTTGCGGGAAGAGGTTCAAGAACGTGATTTAGAACAAGCTCTAATCAAACACATTCGTGATTTTTTATTAGAGTTAGGGGTTGGATTTGCTTTTGTCGGCAGCCAGTACCATCTTGAGGTTGGCGGTGAAGATTTTTATATAGATTTATTGTTTTATCACTTGCGTTTGCGCTGCTATGTAGTGATTGAACTTAAAATTGAAGAGTTTAAACCAGAGTTTTCTGGGAAGATGAATTTCTATGTAAGTGCGGTAGATGATTCATTAAGACACCCAGAGGATCGGCCAACTATTGGGATAATTTTGTGCAAGAGCAAAAATCGGGTAGTTGTTGAATATTCTTTGCGGGATATGAATAAGCCTATTGGTGTTTCAGTTTATCAGTTAAGGAATACTTTGCCGGAATCACTACAAGGAAAGTTACCAACAATTGAGCAGTTAGAAGCCGAGTTGGAAAATTTAGAAGTTGAAATAAAAACGCCAGAATAATCGTAAAAATATAATTTAGTATTCAAGTACTATTAAGGGGAATGAGCAATAACTCTGAAAGTTAAATTAATTCTTGGTTGAACATTTTTCGATGTTTTTGGAATTTGATGCTGCCAAAAATGCTGCGTTGTGCCTGCCATAAGTAGGAAGCTACCATGTGTTAACTCAATTTCTGCTTTCAATTCCTTATTGTACTTATGTCTAAACATAAATCTTCTTGTTCCACCAAAGCTAACAGAACCAATTACAGGATTTTTACCTAATTCTGTTTCAGCATCAGTATGCCAGGAAATTCCATCATTTCCATCTCGGTAAAGATTTAGCAAGACGCTATTAAACTGAACTTTTGCTATTTTCTCTAATTTCTCTTTTACTTGTAGTAGTCTAGGTGTCCAAGGCTCTGGCTGAAGATGAATACCTGAGAATGTATATGACTTGTTTTTATCTCCATACCAAGCAGTTTTTCTCGGTAAGTTTACTTCCTTACCGTAAATTTTCATCTTATCTTGTCGCCATTTGATTTCGTTAAATAAGGTTTGAAAAAGCTCATCGCTCTCTTGCTGATTATAAAAATTGCGATAGAAAATCACATCAGCGTCTGGCATAGATAGAACTTCTTTCTCATCACTCTTCGGTGACTCATCTATCACAGAGTCAAACCCAGAGAGTAAGTTTCCCTGAATTGCATTCATAGCACAGCTATTTTTCATACAAATGACACTCAGTTAATAGATGTAGCAAATAAGTTATCTGTGGAAAAAGATTACCCATCTGCTACATCTATTACCAAACATCATTAACAAATTTTGCGTTATCCCACCGCCTTCTCTGCACCAATCATTTCACCCTCAGCAACTTCTGGCAACAAACGCTTCACGCCTTGCTTGACAAACCCTTGCAGGAATGAAATCTGCTGGTTCTGTTGAAATACCTTTTGTAGAGTTTGCCCCAATTTCTCCACATTAAATCCAGTGGTAGAATTTACAGTTACTTCCTGCTGTTGGAAATATTCTACTAAGCTAAGTCCAGCCAAGCGCGTCAGATAAGCTGCACTTACACCCTGCACTGCACCACCAGCAACAAAGGTGATAGCGTGACTCTTGAGAACTGTACCGATCGCCTTACTAGAAAGTTCTACTAAACCCAGCTTCAGCATTAAACCTCCCATTTCGCCAGCTACGGTTTTCGCCTGTTCTATGGAAAATTTTTGCTGGTAAATATTACCCAAATCCATTACCATCTGAGCGTTGATTGCCGCAGTTGCCAAAATATCTAGTGCTGGTACTGGGTTGGCAAAGGCAGCAGCAGCAGCTATCCACTGATATTGTTCAATCACTGGGTTAGCGCGATCGCGTCTGATTCCATTCAAGTAATTTTTCGCCTCGGCTTTGAGCGACAGCGTCTTTCTCATCACGGTTGCCCACACTAATTGCTGTGCTTGCTGTGCCAAAATCTCACCCAACTGCTGTGTTAACTGCTGGATGTCTGGTGTTGGTTGTTCCATCCATTCTTGCACCGAACCATCTTCACCATGCTTGCGAACTTTGACAGGCAGGGGAGAAACAGCAGTTGCCACTACGTTTCCCAGCATCCGTTGTTTTAGTGACAGCAAGACGTTAGCGCGTTCATCTGGCAAATATTGGTCTTGTTTGTTGAAAACCAGCATTAATTGCTGATACTCTGCTCTTAGTTGCTGTATTGTTTGAAATTCTGTATCTGTCAAATCGCCGTTTGTGAGGAACAAGACAAAATCAGCTGTCTTTGCTGGTGCTAATGCAGTGGCATCTGAGTTTTCTTCGGCTTGTGCAAACAAAGGCGGTGTCTCTTGCAAGCTGACTGTTTGCCGGATCTGTGGATGCCAGTTAGACTCTAAAACCTGAATCAAAGTGGTTTTACCCACTGACTTGCCACCAGTAACAGCCACAAGAATGTCTTCTCTGTCTAACTCCAAGTACAGCTGGGGTATTCTTTCTCGCAATGTTACTAAAGCTTGGTGATTGTCTGCTTCACTTGCTAGTTGGCTCACCACAACTTCGGCTTTAGCGATCGCATTTTCAACAGTTGCGCGATCTACAGGCATTTCTAGCATTTGCGAATCGTTTTTAGGGCGATTTTGCTTCAATAACCACAAACCGCCACCAACTAGCAACAAACTCATGACACTAAATTCACCTAGCTGCACCATAGAATGATGCAAACTTTGTAACATCCAGAGAGTAAATGTTAGTCCCAGTCCTCCCACTAAGATCGGTCGTTGCAACTTCACAACCATGATTCACCGCGCTTTTTGGATTATTTCTACTTTAGAATAGATCAAAAGCTTACTTCTGGTGGCTTATACAAGCGATACAGCATAACTTTCTTTATATAAATTTGCTTTGCCTTACCAGAGGACTTGCGATCGCAAGTCTGATGATGGACGGTTATTACTACAAAATTGGTAAAAAATAGAAGACATAAAACTGAAAGTAAGATAGGCAGACATAATTAAACTTAAACTACTAACCTTGAAAATACATTCAGCAAGAGGATTTTCCCATCTGCCATCTGCCCTCTGCCATCTGCCTTATCTTCCATCCTCAAGTTCGATAATCACACCTTATTATTTCCTGTATACGTCTGTCAGAATAGAGCTGTAATCTAGAGTAATTAACCTTTCAGCATTGGTGTATTGCCTTAGATTTCAAAATCAGGTTCGTCTGGTTTATAGATTAAGTGATAGGAATGCAGTATGGACAGTAACAACTGGATGCAGCAGTTATTGATGCTCGGTATTGGTACAACTTCTATGGTGGCAGACAAAATACGGGAAGCAAGCGAGCAGATGGTGAAGGATGGCAAGCTTGATCCTGAGCAAGCCAAGGCAGTGATGGATGATATGGTCAAACAGTTAAAATCGGAACAGGGCAACTGGGAAGGCAATATGCAACGGCAGATGCGAAATATGCTGCAAGATTTAGGGGTTGCACGCCAGTCAGAAGTTGATGAACTGCGAGGTAGAATTGACAGGTTGGAGCGTCAAGTGCGTGATTTAGAAAATAAGCTTTGGCGCTAAAAATTTATAATTAATGTTCACCTAACTTAAAATCTCCAATCTAAAATCTAAAATTCAAATTTTCCATAAGGATACGCTTTCTGATTTAAACTAAGTTTTGTCCTACAGGTCATTCTATATATATATCCAGACAACCTAAGTAGGGAGGACTAATTTTGAAAGCGATTTTACTCAGCGTGGGATTCATGCTGGTTTGTGTTGTAGTTTTGGTATTAACGCAAGTTGGCGGTGGCAAACAAGAATCTGCGATCGCTGCCCAGATTACCGAAACGACACAAGCTCCCACTTCTATAACCGAAAATAAAACTCTCATTACAAACATTGCCATGTTCTCATCAGATGAAAATGTCGTGACTACCCCTTCTGGGTTAAAATACGTCGATCTAGTTGAGGGAGATGGGGCGACTCCTAAACCAGGGCAAAAGGTTACGGTTCACTACACTGGTACTCTAGAGGATGGTACTAAGTTTGATAGTTCACGCGATCGCAATCGTCCCTTCGATTTCAAAGTTGGCGTTGGGCAAGTGATCAAAGGCTGGGATGAGGGACTTAGTACTATGAAAGTAGGCGGGCGTCGTCAGTTAATTATCCCCCCAGAGTTAGGTTACGGTGCTCGTGGTGCTGGTGGTGTGATTCCCCCCAACGCGACGCTGATTTTTGATGTGGAGTTGTTGAAAGCTGGTTAGGTATAGCCCTACAGACTGGAAGTCTGGGGCTACACCAGCAAAGCCCACCTCTGTGGGCTAAAATCCTTAGAGACTGCGAAGGCAGTCTTCGTTTGTATAGCCCTACAGACTGGAAGTCTGGGGCTACACCAGCAAAGCCCACCTCCGTGGGCTAAAATCCTTAGAGACTGCGAAGGCAGTCTTCGTTTGTATAGCCCTACTCTTCTAGGGTGAGGGCATTTTGGCTATTAACTACTACCTACTACCTACTAACTACTAACTACTTTCATTAATAATTACTTGGTTTAGCTAAATTTTTAAACTTCGTAAATTGCGGATCGAATAAAAGTTTAACAGTTCCTGTTGGGCCGTTACGATGTTTAGCAATGACTACTTCTGCAATACCTCTTTCAGGAGTATCAGGATTATAATATTCGTCTCTGTAGAGCATTATTACTAAATCCGCATCTTGCTCAATTGATCCTGATTCTCGCAAATCAGATAACATTGGACGCTTGTTAGTACGTGCTTCTACACCTCTACTCAACTGAGATAGGGCAATCACCGGCACAGATAATTCACGCGCTAAACCTTTAATTTTGCGGGTAATTCTAGATAATTCTTGCACGCGATTGTCACCTGCTCCCTCCATTAATTGCAAGTAATCAATCACAATTAGCCCCAAGTTCGTTCCAACTTCTGCTTGCAAACGTCGTGCTTGACTCCGCATTTCTGTAACTGTAATATTCGGTGTATCGTCAATAAAAATTGGCATTTCCGAGAGCATACCAATCGCACGGCTTAAAGGTTCCCACTGAGATTGACTGATACGTCCACTGCGCAAATAACCAGATTCAATTTCTGCTTCGCTTGCTAATAAACGCTGTACCAATTGTTCTTTGGACATTTCCAAACTAAAAATCGCAACTGGTAATTTATATAAAGCGGCAACGTTATAAGCTAAATTCAAGCAGAAGGCAGTTTTCCCCATTGACGGTCTGCCAGCAACAATGATTAAATCAGAAGGCTGGAAGCCACTTGTCATCGCATCTAGATCGTAAAATCCACAAGGGATACCCGGTAAAGCTACACCTTGGTGACGTGTCTCTATTTCTTGGAAAGTATTTACCAAGGTATCAGCAATATGAATTAAACCTGACTGAGGACGTTCTTGGGCGATCGCAAAAACTTTTTGTTCTGCTTGATCGAGGATTTGTGGTAACTCATCTTCTGTTTGATAACCCAACTGAACAATTTCATTACCAGTTTTAATTAACTGACGCCGCAGGTATTTTTCCATCACCAGCATTGCCAAAGCGTCGATGTTAACTGCCGAAACTGTTCTGTCTACAAGGGAAGCTAATTTATTTCTACCACCAACACGAGCAAGCAGATCGTGGTCATTTAACCAACTTGTCACCGCAAGCAAGTCTGTAGGTTTGCCTTGACTGTAAAGACGCAGTGCCGCTTGATAGATATCTTTATGAGCGCTAATGTAAAAAGCTTCTGGTACTAAGCGATCGCTGACTCTGCTAATTGCCTCTGGATCGAGCAATATACCTCCCAGTATTGCTTCTTCTGCTTCGATATTTTGGGGAGGTAGGCGATCGCTGCCTAGCCCTTGAAAATTTAGTTCTTCAGACATATAAAAATTTTAGATTAGAGTAATAATTTATTACTCCTATAGTGCATAATACCAAATTGGCACGCGGGAGTCTGGTTTCAAAATTCTGGAATAGTCTATTCATCATGGTTTTAATCCAAAATCCGTCTTGAAAAGCTTTGAGCCTCCTTGTGGAGGAGCAACGCTTTCGGAGGAAACCTCCCTCCGGGTACTCTAACGAGAACCCGCTTCGCGTGTACGAAGTCGCCACAAGTCGGGGAACCCGCCCAAGGCGCTGCTCACCGCACCCTTACGGGAAGCCACTCCGCGTCTACAAACTTTTCGCAAAATCACGCCACGTGACGCCAGGTGCTACCCTGCGGGAAGCCGCCCGGAGGGCGTCTACACCGCACTGGCTCCGCACCGCACTGGCTCCTTTATGCCGGGAAACCCGTAAAGGCGCAGTGGCTCCAAAATCCACGCATTGGTATTACTTTCACTTCCAATATATAAAGACGTTGCAGTGCAACGTCTCTACAAACCAGAGATATTTTTTGTAAAGAACTAAAAATTGAAAAAACACAGAAGATTGATTCTGTGTTCTCAACTCCACAAAAGTAGATTTTTAGCTGGCTACAACTTGAATGTTGACTGTAGCTGTTACTTCTGAATGTAGCTTAATCTCTGCTTCGTAAGTTCCCAGAATGCCAATATCAGGTATGGTGATACCGCGCCGATCCACTTCAATCCCAGTGGTTTGTTGAATCACATCAGCTACGTCTTGGGTGGTAACTGTACCAAAAATGGCTTCTTTTTCACCAGCTTGCTTGGCAATATTGAAGGTGCCAGCTTTCTCTAAAGCTGCTTTTTGTTCTTGAGCTTGTTGTTTAAGTTCTAGTTGTCTCTGACGTTCTAACTCTCGGCGACGTTCTACTTGCTTGAGAATACCAGGAGTAGCAAAAGTTGCCATACTCTTGGGAATTAAATAATTACGAGCATAGCCGGGTGCTACTTCTACTAAGTCGCCGGATCTGCCCAGCTTTCTGACATCCTGAGTTAAAACTAACTGCACGCGTTTCGCCATTGTTTTTCTTTTTTCTCTGTTGCTTGTAAAATCTCAATATCTTGGGGTTCAGCAAGATAGTTCACAACAAGTGTAGCTTTATCCCCAGGAGCGTTTGCTTATAGCCAATCAACCTAGAGATCCTAGCGAAATATAGGGTGCGATCGCAAGTCTTAAAACTCCTAATTTTATTTATGGGTTCTGACTGTGCTTGCTGCCTCCTGTCTTGAAAATGGGTGTGGGGGAGCCACTGCGGTGGTGAACCAGCACTGCGGGAGGGTTTCCAACGGACAGTTCCTACAACGGGGGAGACCCCCCCAACGGACTGTCCTCCTCCACAGGTGACTGGTGAAAGGGTCTCCCGGCATAAAGCACGTGGCGTCATCTGGCGTGTGTAAGGGTTTAGGGGTGTAGGGGAAGAAATCTGTATAACTACTGCCCAATGCCCTTTTTCATACTTGGTGGTGTACTAAGTTCATAGGGACTACCTTCTGCCGTCTGCCTTCTGCATAGCTGCCTTCTTCATTAAAATCTATCTTTCATTCCTCGCAGGCGGGCAAAGGTTTGCACCGAATCTTTACTCTTAGTTGCTGATTGTAATGCTGGCTGATCCCAACGTAAAAAGGGATTTGTACGTTTCTCAATTTCTAGCAGTGAGGGAACAGTAGCTTCTCCTCGATTGCGATATGCCTTCACTTCATCATATCTTTGCTGTAAGTGGGGATTATTACCATCCACTGTGAGAGCAAATTGTAAATTTTTTAATGTATATTCATGAGCACACCAAACTCGTGTATTCTCAGGCAGAGAACGAAGTTTGCTTAAAGATTCTACCATTTGCGTTGGTGTGCCTTCAAATAAACGACCGCAGCCGCCAGCAAAAAGTGTATCACCACAAAATAATTCTCCTGTCTCTTCTGGGTTCTGAGGAGGGAAGTAGTACGCGATATGAGCGCGGGTATGCCCAGGTACAAAGATTACTTCTGCAACTCTATCTGCAAACTTAACGCGCTCGCCTTCTTGTAAAAATACTTTTTGTCCGGGTATTCTTCCTCGATCCTCTGCTCCACCGTATACTTTCACATCCGGAAACAGTTGTATCAATTCTTTATTGGCACCCACGTGATCTGAATGATGATGTGTGTTAAATATTGCTACTAGATTTAACTTTAATTCATGAAGTTTTTTTAAAACTGGCTGTGCTTGTGCTGGATCGACAACAGCAGCAATATTTTTTTGGCGATCGCCGTACGCGCCCGCCGATGCTGTGGTTGTATAGCAACCACAGTCACCCCTGTTCGGGCGATCACACAACAAAAAAATATAATTGTCAGAAAGTGCTTCTAGACGAAGTACTTGCATTTTCTGTACTCCCTGATAAATCAATAAGGTTTATATTGTTGAGATTAGATCTCGCATTATTGTTAAAAAAAATTAACTAATAACTGTAATTTTACTGAAAGTTTGTCCGACTCAGTAAAAGTGTCTTAATTTATCCGTAAAACTTCTGTGGGTGTAAAAGTAGATACAAAGATAGATTTAGTATTGTGAGCACCTAAAATCTGCTCATAAATTTTAGTTAAACAGCTTCAATAAACTTGCTATCGGATGTTAATGTTCATAATTTTTATTATGACAATAATTTTCTCCTGTAAGCAAAGGTTGAGGAAATTTTGGCATGAGAGTTTTACACACATTATCAGATATATGAGTAATCAAAATTTAATGTATAAAACTATTGAAAACCAAGCAGAGTTAGCTGTTGAAAAAATTGTTAACAGAATTATCGCATCAGGAAAGATGAGCCGTAAAGACCATCTTTTGCTAACTTCAAGCGCACTTGCTAATGGTGAAATTAGTGACGAAAGTCGTCGCCAAATTAATCGTGTATTTGACTATCTTCAGACAAGTCGTTTGAAATTAGTTGATTGGTAAGATATAGAATGAATAACTACACAATTGCTCAGTTATTTATATCAAGCCAGTACAGCTCTTTTGTAAGTTATAAGTATGTTGGTAATATCTGCAAAGTCTGGGCAATTGGGAAATAGGCTCTTACTATTTGCTAATTTTATAGCATTTGCGCTGGAAAATAATTTGACAGTTTTGAACCCAGCATTTGAGGATTACGCGGAGTTTTTTGCAGCTACAGCTAGAGATTTACTTTGTTCTTATCCTGCTTCGCAATTTCCTATTATTGGTAATAAAACTCTACGCAATTTATACTATAAATTAAATCGCTATTTAGTTGATAGTAGGTATTTTGAAGTTATCGATATTAAGCGAGATAAACCATTTAATTGGAGTAATTCCAATGTCGTGGAAAAATTGCAACCAGGAAAGCTCACTTTTTTCCAAGGATGGTTATTTCGTGATGGATGGTTTGTAGCTGAAGTAGAGAAACTCCGCAAATATAAAGAAGCTATTCGTACCTACTTCCATCCTTTAAAAAAATATCAAGATAATGTATCACATCTAATATCTAGTATTCGTCAGAAAACTGATATTGTAATTGGCGTTCATATTCGACATGGAGATTATCGCCAGCATCAAGATAGCAGATATTTTTTTGAAGTGGAGCAGTACGTAAAAGTAATGGAATCGGCACAAGCTCTATTTCCGAATCAAAAAGTTACATTTTTGATTTGTTCTAATGAACAACAACAATATCATCACTTTCAGAAGTTATCTTATGTATTTGGCAATAATCATATAATAGAGGATTTGTATTCATTAGCTGAATGTGATTATATTATTGGCCCTCCTAGTAGTTATACTATGTGGGCATCTTTTTATGGGGAACGTCCTCTCTACATGATTAGGGATATTAACAAAAATGTAAATATTAAAGATTTTATTCAATTTTATGAATGGCAGGGTATTTTTCACCATAACGAAGACTGGAGTAAGAGTTACTGGGAATGGACGCATTAACAATAAAAAATTAAGAAATATATGACATTAAAAAGTAGAGGATTTATTACTATATTGACAGGTCTTTACTCTTTTCAAGATTGTATTCATTTTTTAGCATCAGTTAGAAAATTTCATCAAGAACCAATAATTGTTTTAATTGACCGTGTTCCCAAGATTTTATACCCTTTGCTCACCATTTTCAAAAATGTAATTCTCAAACCTGCTCCTGCAAATGAAAATACAGTTTTGGCATCGCGATTAGCAAAGCTAGCTTTATATGAAGCGTCTAATGAATTTGAGAAAACTATCTACTTGGATGCCGATATTTGCTTGCTTTCTGATATTAACGATGTATTTGAGTATTTAGATGAATATGATTTTTTATTAACTGAAGATGTACAACCTTCAATTGCTAAAGCTACAAACTTAGTGCGAGGCAAACAAGAAGATACTTTACCGAATGTTTTATCGATACTGCAATCTGTCGGTTTACCACTACAAGAAGATAGCATTCAGTATAATGGTGGTTTTATGGCTTTTAAAAAAACAGAGTCAACTAAAGTATTTTTTGAAAAATTTAAAGACTACTTTGAAATTGTCAGAAGCAATCAAGATAAATTGCTGTTAAAGGATCAAGGGGCTTTTGCTTCTGCGATCGCTACCGTGAAGCCAAGCATAAAAATATTATCGCCTACCTATAATTATCTGAGTAAATGGAAAGATTGCTATCAAAAAAATGACGAGCCTATTAAAGTGCTGCATTGTACTTACCCTTATAGACCTCAATATGCCAAAGATATTACTAGCTCAATTTATACCAAAGTAATTGATAAATTAGCTAAAGTGATTTTACCAAATCAAATTAAAAATCCTTGGCGGAAAAAATAATTATTTATATATGGTAAAAAGCAAAGAAAAATTAAAAATATCATTACTTGTCTGGAATTTATCAACCAATGATGGCTTTATTCGTGCTTCTTTGTTACAAACAGCCTTGCAAAAGCTGGGATATAAAACAGAAGTCCTGGGATTTTTATTTGGTAAAAATTTGTATGAAGCAATTCCTAAAAATACTGATATCTACGCTGTAGAAGGTGCAAGTTATCCCAAATTTTTCAAATCTATTGGAAAATTATTCAAGCATATTCAAGGAGATATTATTTATGCAATTAAGCCTCAACCAGCCAGTTTTGGCGTTGCGCTTTTAAATAGATTTTATACTCACCGTCCAGTAATTGTAGACATAGATGACTGGGAAATGAGTTGGCATGGTGGCGATAATTGGTATTACCGTCCTACACTCAAACAGTTTGCTAGGGATTTATTGAAACAAGATGGTGCTTTGAGAAATCCTAATCATCCTTTGTACTTAAAATGGATAGATAATTTAGTAAAAAAAGCTGATGCAGTAACGGTAAATACAAAATTTTTGCAGCAGCGTTTTGGAGGCACATTTATCCCTAATGGTAAGGATACCTCATTATTTAATCCTGCTCAATATGACAGTGATGCTAGTAAAAATCGCTATGGTTTATCTGGATATCGAATTTTAATGTTTCCTGGTGCGCCAAGACCATATAAAGGTTTAGAAGATGTTTTGATAGCGTTAGATAAAATTAATCAGCCTGATTTAAAACTAGTAATAGTGGGTGGCAGCCCCTATGATGACTATGATCGAGAACTTCAACAGCAGTGGGGACGTTGGATCGTCAAATTACCAAAGTATCCTGTTGATATAATGCCTGATGTGGTAGCTGCTGCTGATGTCATTGTTGTTCCACAGCGAGATACTCCCGAAACTCGTGCTCAATTTCCTCTAAAGTTAACAGATGGAATGGCAATGGCTAAACCTATACTATCAACAAAAGTAGGAGACATTCCCGATATTTTAGGTGAAACTGGATATTTAGTTGAACCTAGTTCTCCCGCACAAATTGCCGAGCAAATTGAATCAATATTTCAAAATTTAGATGCAGCAAATGAACTTGGCAGAAAAGCTAGAGAAAGATGTATTGAAAAATATAGCTTAGAGGCAATGGCATCTAGTCTAAAGTCGGTAATTTCTCGGTTGTGAATATACATATATAGTATTGAAAATTAAAGATTAGTTAGATGTAATTCACTTGGTTTTTATAATCAAGCTGAATAGATATGTATACGTGTTATAACGGCTCGCCAGTATGATAATTTTTTAGTTTAATTTTGCATGGAGCCTGACAAAGATGAATATTTTTAAGAATAAGTAAACAGTCATAATTGTCCCCAATGTTTACCAAAAAGCTACTACTAAGATTTGCCAAACCCTATCCAGGCTTAATTTTTATCACGATAATATTGGGATTTTCTGGAGCTTTGTTTAATGGGGTTGGTACAGCTTTAATTGTGCCAGTAATTTTAAAAATAGTGGGACAAGAGGTAGACTTTAGCAGTGCTCCTCCCAGTCTCAAAGCGATTATATCTCCGTTTGAGCAATTACCGGAAAATCATCGATTATGGGTAATGGCTGGGGCAATTATACTGACAATTTTTTTAAAAAATATAGCGATTTATTCTAGTACTTTGTCATCTAGTTATTTAACGCGTCGATTAACTTCTGATATGCGTGAAACAGGTGTGCAACTCTTACTAAGAGTTGATTTAGATTATTACACCAAAATGAAAGTTGGTGATTTAATCAATCGCCTGGGGGGAGAAATCGGACGTGCTGCCAGTACTATTGGCAATAGTGTGAAATTAATTATCTTAGGAATTACAATTTTAGTTTTTGTAAGCTTGCTATTATCTATTTCCTGGCAGTTGACGCTCGCAACTACAGTTTTGCTGTTTTTTGTAACTTTAGTTAATCAATATGTGATTGGGCGTTCTCGCAGATTTGGCAAACAACTCAGCGAAATGTCAAAAGCATATTCAATAGCTGTATTAGAGATTCTGAGTGGAATTAGACTCGTAAAGGCAACAGCTAATGAAGAGAAAGAATTCCTAAAAATTAAACAGCTGATTCGCGATCGCGAAAAAGCAGATTTCCAATCGCAAATGAATTCAGAGGCGATCGCACCAATTAGTGAAGTAATGGGAATTACTGCTTTAATGCTAATTGTCTTTTTAAGTCGCACGTTTTTTAAAGAGCAAATCGCTTCGCTATCAACTGTACTCCTGACATATTTATTACTTTTACTAAGATTACTACCTCTAATTTCTCAGTTAAATACTCTTCGCAATAACTTTGCCAACACATCTACCAGCATGGAATTAGCTGTTGATTTTTTATGCTGGGATAATAAACCTCGGATGAATGAGGGTAATATCCCTTATACCCAATTAAATCAAGGTATCCATTTCAACAATATATCTTTTGCCTATCCAGAGCGGGAAAAGTTGGTACTCAAGGATGTGGATTTATATTTGCCACGGGGAACGACTTTAGCTTTAGTAGGTAGCTCTGGTGCAGGTAAATCGACAATAGCAGATCTCTTACCCAGATTTTACGATCCGATTTCTGGTTCGATTACCATTGACGGCATCGATCTGCGGGATTTTACTCTGACATCTGTGCGCAAAGCAATGGGAATTGTCAGTCAAGATACCTTTCTTTTTAACGATTCGGTGCGGAATAACATTGCCTACGGAAAACCAGATGCCAGCGAAGATGAAATAACTACCGCAGCCAAAAGAGCAAATGCTTACGAGTTTATCAGCAAATTACCGCAAGGATTTGATACTTTAATTGGCGATCGCGGCGTCATGTTATCTGGGGGGCAAAGACAGCGTCTGGCAATAGCGCGGGCGCTGCTACAAGATCCAGAAATCCTGATTCTCGATGAAGCTACCAGCGCATTAGATACCGTTTCTGAACGTTTAGTACAAGCGGCGATTGACGATTTAAGTCGCGATCGTACTACCTTAGTCATTGCCCATCGTCTCTCCACAGTGCAAAAAGCCGATCAAATAGCCGTATTAGATCAAGGATGCGTGGTAGAGGTAGGAACCCATAAGGAACTTTTACAAAAAGGTGGTTATTACTCGCGTTTGTACTCAATCCAATTTGGTAAACAAGAAGAAACAGCCAGCAAACGTCAGCAAAGTTTAATCCAAATTTCTCACGAAATTCGCACGCGACTAAACTCAATGATTGGCTTCCTACTATTATTAATTGATAACTTTAAAGATAATCCCCAAGAACGGCAGGAATTAATTACAGATGCTTATAAATCTGCTTTAGGTATTATTAATATTCTTGATATTTTTGAAGACATCGTTAACTTGCAAATTAAATGGCAGCCCTCTCTTACGGGAGAGCTAGATTCCGATGCTACTATTAATCATCCAAGTTATAGCAGTATATCGAGTGAATTTCGTACAGATACCAATGAAATAGTAAATTTAATGCGTTTAATTTCTGACAATTATACAGAAAGCATTGAGCAAGAAAATCAATTTATTCAAAGTGCTTTTAAATCTGCCATACATTTACTCAATAGTCTAGAAGTTTTTGAAGATAAAATTAAATATTTAAAATTATGAAAAATACTAAATTTAAAAAGCACTACATTTTTTTCATCCAAGAAGATTTACCAAAGCCAGAAGCCCATTTAGTACAATCTACAAATGCAGCTAATGCAGCCGCAAACTTAGGTTATTCAACAGTTTTGGTATATCCTTATAAAGGATTTAAAGCACTTAATCCAATTAATTTAGCTCGTCCTTTTTATCCTCAACAAGTTCCAGAAACACTTATTAAATATTATAACCTTCATGACAAACTAAAAGTTGCTCCCTTAGCGATGCCTTGGCCTGTTGATTATTTTCCTAGTAAATTTAATAACTCAAATACTATTACCACAAAATATTATTTTCCATTTTACATACTCCCTACTACTAAACTTGTTCACAGTCGCAATTGGAATTTTATCAAAGCTGCAATTAAAAATGGTGTACCAGCAATTTACGAACATCATCACCACGAAGATAAACCATTTGAACAAGAAATAGTTAAACATCCACTATTTCAAATTGCTGTCACAGTTGCCGATACCATTCGCGACACCATGATTCAACATGGAATGCCACCAGAAAAAGTAATTAAAATCCATAATGGCTATAATCGTTTATTTATGCAAAGACAACCAGAAAAAGCAACAGCATGGCGTCAAAAACTGCTCAAAAATGGGAGAAAAAAACTAGTTGTCTATGCAGGAGCGCTACGAAAATTTAAAGGTATTGATGTTCTAATTGATGTGGCTTTGGAAATGTCAAATATTCAATTTGTTTGTGCAGGTGGTAATGAAACAGAGGTAAAAAACTATCAGCAATTAGCTCAAGAAAAGCAAGTTAGTAACATTACATTTCTCGGCTACATCTTACATGAAGATTTACCATCTCTGCTCCAAGCAGCCGATGTTTTAGCTCACCCTCATTGTTGGGGAGAAGCAGCAACTTTTACATCTCCTTTAAAGTTATTCGATTACTTCGCCTCTGGCACTCCGATTGTGGCAACAGAAATTCCCTCTTTAATGGAGTTTAAAAATACTCAGGCGATCGCTGCTTGGTGCGAACCTGATAACCCAACTAAATTTGCTGCATCTCTCAGGCAAGTTTTAGAAAATTATCCTCGCAAAATCGAAGGCTATGCTAACAGCATTGAATTTGTCAAACAGTTTTCTTGGGAAAATCGAGCAGCAAAAATTCTCAGCTACGTTGATGAGTCTTTTCACCCTCAACTAGTCGCTTAACAAGAAAGAAAAGAACTCTTGAAATAACTAGCCAACATTAACTGCGTATACCCTTTTCCTTCCTTCTGCCTCCTGCCCTCTGCCTTCTGCCTTCATATTAGAGTGATAAAAAAATGACTATTAAAACCATTGGCATGATTAGCAGCTATCGCAGTTTAGAAAATAGAACTGATTGGCTGTGGCAACAAACCCCTCATGCATTTGGAATTTGGAACAATATACAATTACAAGCTTTGGCAGAAAAACCAGATTACTTAGTAATGTATCAATTTGATTTTCCCAAACCTCAAAAACAGCAACAATCCTGGTTAAAAAGATTTAGTAAACAACAAAAACAATCAGACGTAAATATTACCTCTCTCTTACGTAATGTTCCCAAAGAAAAAGTTATTTATCTTTTACGAGAACCACCTTTAGAAGAAATTATTGAGATAAATAAATACAACTATCAGCAAGCACAGCAGTATTGTGGCTACATTTCAGGGGCAGATGATTTTGCTCCCAATCCTGACTATATGCCTGCAATTTGGTATCACTCTAACTCATTTCAAGACTTAAATGAAATGCCTCCATCCAAAAAAGTTGCTCCTTGCAGTTGGATTACTTCTGGAATTAATCGTACTGCCAATCATCGCCAGAGGTTAGAGTTTTTGTATGCACTGCAAGCTAGCGAAATTCAATTTGATTTGTATGGGCGCGGCTTACCTGCACGAGCAAAAACCTTGGGAGAATTAGGTAATAAATGGTATGGTATGGCACCCTACTATTACAACCTGGCAATTGAAAATTACAGCAGTAATAAATGGTATGTCAGTGAAAAATTATGGGATGCACTCTTGGCATGGTGTCTGCCAATTTATTATGGCGGATCGGCAGCTGATAAATTGTTGCCTGCTGGTAGTTTTTTACGATTGCCTAGCTTGGATGAAAAAGGCATTGCTTATATTAAAGAAGTCACAGCTTCTCCTGATGCTTGGTATGCAGCAAAAGAAGCAATTCAAGAAGCTCGTCAAATTATCTTACACGAACTCAATCTCATTAACTGGCTGTCAAAATTTATTGCTAATAACTCATAAATTATGGATGGTATTTGTACCCTTGGAAATGACTACGTTTACGACCAACTGATTGCTTTACTCAACAGTATTGATGTCATATTAGGTCGAAATACTCCAGTATGTATCTATCCTTTTGATGAACAAATAGAGCGTATTACTGAAGAAATTACTAAGCGTCCTAATGTATTGATTTACAATAATCAAGAATCAATAAATCGTTGGGATAAATTTATGTTAGAGGCTAGCCCTGCTAGCATGAATAGAGATAAGTATAGAATTTATGGCGGACATCGGCGATTTTGTGCTTTTGACGGCCCTTTTGATAAATTTGTTTATATGGATGCCGATACTCTAGTGATGAATTCACTAGATTTTGTTTTTAATAAATTAGATAAATATGACTGTATTGTTTATGATTTTCAATTTTTATATCCAGAAAAAGTATATAACATAAATTCAAATAAATTACTAGAAACTTTTGACGAAAACCGACTCAAAAATGAAATCTTTTGTTCTGGATTCTATGCTTCCAAACAAGGCTTATTTAATCCGGAAAAAATTGCAGAATTATTATCTTATCTCAGAGCAGGTGAGAGGGAAATTCTCTATTCTACAGGTGATCAGCCAGTTCTCAACTATATGTTTATGAAATCCAGCTTATCTATTTATAACTTTTCCCATCACCTATCGGATAGCCAGAAAACAGGGTGCTGTGTGACTTCCAATCATTTTGAAGAGAAAAATCGAATTCTTTATGACAAAGGCAATCAACTCACCTACCTGCATTATATTGGTATTCCTCCTCGGATCATGACAGCAGTGTGCGCCGGAGAAAATATTGAATTTCCCTATCGAGATTTGTTCCTTTATTACCGTTATCTCCACGAACCAGAGAAATGCCCAGTATTTACAAAACCTGCCAAAAAATATAATGCTCCTCCACCAAGTTTGTTACAAAGAGCATTGAAAAAGTTGAAATTAGTTAATCAAGGATAATTTATTTATGCAAAGGGGCATTTATATTGTTGCTAATGACCGCGTTATCGATAATGCGATCGCCTTACTTAATAGTATTCGTTTTTATGACGAAAAAGTTCTGGTTTATCTCATCCCATTTAATGAAAATTACCAAAATGTAGCTGATATTCTGACTTGTTTCCATCAAGTACAAATTTTTCCCAATCTAGAATTTTTAGAGCAATTTACCCAAACTATAGGAGAAATTTTTCCTAAAGATTTTTTAGCTCTACCCAACAAAATGCGAAAATTGGCAGTTTGGTTTGGCCCTTTAGATGAATTTATTTATATTGATACTGATATTATTGTTTTTGAAAAAATAGCTGATAACTTAAATAAACTTGCAGAAGTAGATTTCTTTTGTTGCGATTACCATCACCGTAGTGAGGGGTTGCGGAATATCTTTTCATCAATTGTGAAAGAACAGCAAATTTTTACTGAAGAACAACTTCAAGACGTTTTCAATAGTGGCTTTTGGGCTTCTAAAAAAGGAATCATTACACAACAGATGATGGGAGAGACATTGCGCGAATGTGCAATGCATAAAGAGTATTTTGATTTTTCTTGTGGAGTCACAGATCAGCCTATTCTTAACTATTTAGTTCTCAAACACATTACCAAACGTCGTAATCTTGTCAAAACTCCGGAGGGAGAACCCGGTAGTTGGGCAGGCTCCCCTCATTTTCAAGAAAAAGACTATGTTCTTTATGATGGCGATCGCAGGCTGAAGTATCTGCATTGGGCTGGCACTCCAATCAAACCTGGTGGCTCCTATTGGAAATTGTGGGAACACTATCGCTATCTCCACGAAGTTAGGGAAGATAAAGTTCCTTTACTGCAAAGACTGTTTCACCGTTAATTTCCTCGAATGGAGGGGCAAAATGACAGATGGCATTTACACGCTAGCCAATGATGTAGTCTACGATCAATTAGTTGCTTTGCTCAATAGCATAGAAGTTAATGCTGGCAGAGAAATTCCTGTTTGCGTTATTCCCTATGACGATCGCCTAGATAAAATCCGTACAGAAGTTGCAACTAGAAAGAATGTCACCCTGCTAGAAGATGTAGCAGCGATACATTATTGGGAAAACTTTGCCACCCAAGCATGGAAAGCTCATCATCGAGCGCAAAGAGTGTGGCGAGAACGAGGTTTGCCGCAAGTCTATCGTCTAGCTATGCACCGGAAGCTCTGTGCGCTGCATGGTATTTTTGACAAGTTTATTTACTTTGATGCCGATACCTTATTAATGGGGCCTGTAGATTATATATATCAAAAGTTAGATGATTATGATTGGGTGACAAATGATTTTCAATATAAGTCTGACTTGAAATATATTTTTGATGGTAATTACGAGCTTCAGAAACAAGTTTTCAATGACGATAATTTGCAGCTTAAAGTATTTTGTGCTGGTTGGTTTGCAGCTAAAAAGAATATTTTTTCTGAAGCTATTTTAGCAGATTTACTAGATACATTAAAAGCTGGTGAAGCTGATATTATGGCATTAGGAGGCCCAGATCAATCTTTATTCAATTATATGGTTTGCCGTAGTGGAATTACTTATTATAACTTTGCCGAGTGTGAAGTAGAACAAGTTACTGGCAATCACTGGAGTTCTAAATTTGATGTTATAGACAACGTTTTATACGATCAAGGGCGTCGGTTGACTTACCTGCATTATATGAGTATACTAGCATCACAATTTACACGTTTATGTGCTGGTGAAGATGTTGATATACCCTATAGAGATACATTTTTACATTATCGATATCTGAAGTCTCCGGAATCTAAACCTCAAAGCTATACTCGTCCTAGTCTACCAGTACGCTTGCAAAGATATACTAATAGTTTTTTCAGGCAAAAAGCTAGAAATATTACACTCAAATATCGCAATTTCAGGGATAAAATTTTCCACTGATAGCGCTTCTTAATTGGGTGAGGGAAAAAAGGGCGATCGCACCCGTAAAAGTGTTTAGTGAAGTTTGGGGTGAGGTGTGTTATAACTCAGGGCTTGATTACCAGAATTTTTTAATGGGGTAAGCATCAAAAATTTCATCTTTACTTACCAAGGGTATATTTTCAACAATCGCTTGAGCAACCAAAATTCTGTCAAAAGGGTCGCGGTGATGATTGGGTAAATCTTGTAATGTATATATGTGATTTAATTTAATAGGTAAAATTTGTAAATCGTTGGTTTGACGTAGACTTTCTATCAATTCTGATAACGGTAGAGCTAAATTTAGCTTTTTAATCTGAAGTTTTATTTGCATTGCCCAAATACTAGCAATACTGACAAGCCAATAATTATTGGTATCAGTCAGCAAATTTGTAACCTTTTCTGAAAGTTTTTCTGGGTTTCCAGTACACCAAATCAGTACGTGAGTATTTAACAATAATTTCATATTTCACCTTCACCTAACCAAAATTCATCTGGTAAAGGTTCATTAAAATCATCACTCATCCAAATTTGACCTTTATGTAAACCCAATACCCGTTTTTTGGGTTTTTCTGGAGGTTGAACATATTTCTGTACTAAAAATTCTACAAAATCTAACACCTGTTGTTGCTGTTCTGGTGGTAGGGTTTGCAGCTTTATAATTAATTCGGAGTTAGTATCTACAACTTGGGAAGTCATAACATCATTCTCCTGTTAAGTAGTTAATTATCGAGTAGATAACCCATGATTAAAATTCTATTTCATTAGGTGGTAGCAGCTCATTCCGATAGGATTCAAAAATGATACTTTCTGCTACACCTTGATGTTGTATAATTGTTTCTGGCCAAGTGGTGGGTTTATTTTCTAAGAAAGTAACGAATACACGGCTTTAGGTAATACCGTGTGGCGTTTCGGCAAGCTCAATTTTACCGTTTTTATATATTCCTTCAACTGTTTTAAACATTTTTGGAAACAAAGTAAACTGTTTTTATTTTAACGACTGTCAACTAAACTACGACTGTGCTGTTTGCAGAATATCTGATAAGGCTTGAACTGTCTCACGATCTGCTTGAGGAGACCATACAATAGCTTCAGTTGATGATAGTTGATTTAGAAGTGCGCTCTCTGATTCAATATCTGCAACAGGTTCTAAGCTACATCCTTCTTCTTTTGCAACTGCTAAAAGAAGAAAATGGATCAACCGAAGTTTATCTTGATGAGAAAGTTGACTGACGGTTGGTAAAATTTCGCTTAGAAGCATATAGAAAAACAAGAGGGACTGAAAGCTTCTCTAATTTTAGCTTACCTAATTATGACAGCTATGAAGAATATACACTACTACCAGTATTAATTTTTTCAATCTGAAATCAGAATCCAGAGTAATTTATTCTGAATTCTGAATTCTTTAATTTGCTGCAACTCTATCTCCAAGAATCTAAATCTAAAGATTCGATTCCTCTTTCTTCCGCATAAACCAACATACTTCTCAACTGCAACCACACAAACAAGCAAGTCACAATCGCCAATGGTATGCCAATTCCATAGGAAAGCAAGGGTGGGAAACCAAATATTTCAAATCCTGAACAGAGAAAAAAACCTACACCACCAGTTATACCTAAAAAAGGCAAAGTTAATTGACTTTTCGACAACTGATCATCGGAGTTTTCTGCACCCTTATTTTGCCATTTTGCTGCGATTAATTTTAGTGTTCCAGCTAGCGCTAAACCAGATGTTAAGGCAACAAACAAACCGAAAACTAGAAGCAAATACGGCGGTTGTAGCTGATAGTAGTACATGAATCTCCTGATTAAGATTGCTAATTGCTAACTGCTCATTGTTTTTTATTTAACCATTAGCTGTTAACCATTAGCTAGTTTTACTATGAAAAGAAGTCAAAGCAGTAACTGATGGTAAGATTGCCGCCACTCCTTCTCTAGATAATTCTGTCAAAACTCCGATCGCTACATCAAACAATCGATTTGGTGTTAAGTCGTCTTTCACCAAATTCCACAAACGTTGCACTTCTTCAGTATGCAAGCGATCATCTTCAGTCAGAGCTAATATTAACTGACGGCGCAAAAACTTACCTTCATCAGACAAGAGATATTGCAACCCCAACTTAGCTGTGGGCAATACATCAAAGTCTCCATCAGTGCGAGCGATCGCAATCATATTCTCTAATCGCTGCCACTGGAATTTACCTTCTTTGAACAACACATTCAACAAGCGTCGGCGTAATTGAGGAGATTCGCCAGTTAGTAACCGCCGCGCTACGTAGGGATAGGCTACTTCTACAATTTTGAAATTTGGGTTGAGACTAAGGGCAATACCTTCTTGCGTCACCAAAGAACGAATAATTAAAGCGAATTTGGCAGGAACTCGAAAAGGATAATCATACATCAATTCCGAGAACTTATCTGTAATTGTTTTGAAGTTAAAATCTCCCACGTTTTTGCCAATGGCATCTCCCCATACTGCTTCTAGGGCTGGCACAATGGGACGAATATCTGTATCTGGTGTCAAGAAACCCAGATTCACAAAGTCTTGTGCTAAGTCGTTATAGTCTTTATTGATCAGATGCACCAGCGCATCCACCAGTGTTTCTTTGGTGGTTTCATCCAACTGATCCATCATGCCAAAATCGATGTAGCCCATCCTCCCATCAGGCATGGCAAATAAATTACCTGGATGGGGATCGGCATGGAAGAAACCGTGTTCCAACAGTTGCTGTAAACCCGAAGTTACCCCAATTTCGATAATAGACTCCGGATCTAAGCCAGCTTCGCGAACTCTTTTTGTATCAGTAAGCTTAAAGCCATTCAGCCACTCCAGTGTTAAAACACGGGTGGAAGTATAACGCCAGTAAATAGCTGGAACTTTAACACGCGGATCGTTACGGAAGTTAGTGGCAAATTTTTCAGCGTTGCGCCCTTCATTGAGGTAATCAATTTCCTCAAATAACTTGATCCCAAATTCGTCCACAATCAAGCTTAGATCGTGACCGAGATTGAGAGGTAACCAAGGAGATAGCCACTTAGCAGCCCAACGCATTAAATAAAGATCGAGGCTGAGAAGTGGGCGTAAATTGGGGCGCTGCACCTTCACCGCCACTTCTTCGCCACTGTGCAAGCGACCGCGATATACTTGACCCAAGGAAGCAGCAGCAACAGGAGCCTCAGACAACTCGCTATATACTTCCTGTAATGAACGCCCTAGTTCGGTTTCAATCAATTGATAGGCGATCGCATTATCGAATGGCGGTAATTGATCTTGCAGTTTTACTAGTTCTTCTAGGAAATCTTTACGTATCAAATCTGGACGCGTAGATAAGGCTTGACCAACTTTAATAAAAGTAGGGCCAAGACGTGTCAGCATCTGTCGCAGTTGAACAGCTCGTTTTAACTTGTTCTGTTCGACTTGATTTAGCCATTCGTCCCACTTGAGACCGAGAACAAATCCGGTAAAATTCCAGATAATCACCAGTGCTCGCGCCCAAGCAAGCCAAGGACGATAGCGGTAGTAGCGAGCGATCACATCTGGATCGTAGCGTCGATTATTTTGTGTAAGGGTTTGCGAAGTCACTCCCTTATTTACCTCTTTCATTTAAAATTCAAAATTCGCTGCACACAGATGCTGTGTGGCATCCTATCAGCTCAACAAAACTCAGTTAGACTATTCCCCTACTGCTTTGTGGAATGTAGTCAAACTTTACTAAAAGTTACTTTTTATCTTTTATTTTATATTACTATACAAAAGTATATATACCTAATCTAACTTAAGGAAGGTATATCGTAACTAAACAAAAAATCTATAGTATTCATTTTATCTTTTAATTACAGCCAACAAATAAACCACAAGAGGCTTTAATAGAGGCTTCATAGAAGACTTTGTTACTAGTAGATAAAAGTGTTAAAAAATACCAAGATATCTATCAAAAAGTAACATTATCTTAATAAATTTTCAAAAATTTAGTTTAAGCATGAGCTACTATTGAAAAGCTGTTTGTCACCAACTAATCTCACTGTCAGGTTGGTATTCGTGCAATAGTGATGCAGCTACAACAGGGGAGAAATATGCCTTGGATGGAATTGAGCCTCGATACAACACATGAGGCGGTTGATTGGGTTTGTACGCTGCTTGCTGAGACTGTCGATATTAATGATATTCAGATTACACAATATATTGATCGGGATTTAGAACACTCCCAATGGACATTTACAATTTACATATATCTACCCTATGATGCCACTTCAAGAATACGTGTAGAAAAAATTGTAAATTTACTATCGCCTTTGCACCGCACGGGGTTAACAACTGAGATGCAGATGAGTGTGGTTGAAAAAAAAACTACAGATGCAGATTTACTCAACCCCCTTGTAAATAGAATTGGTAAACGATTTGTTGTCCTTGCTCCTGATACTCCTTATCAATCTGAGGTAGCAGGCGAAGTCATCTTGAGATTAAAGAAAACTCTATCTTTTGGTAGCGGTTTACACCCAGCAACGATTGTCTCTGTGCGACTACTTGAGAGGTATATTGTCCCTAACATGAATGTCCTTGATTTGGGTTCAGGTTCAGGTATTTTGAGTGTAGTGATCGCAAAGTTGGGAGCTAAAGTTTTGGCGCTAGACAACGACAGTACTGCTGTGAATGCAACTCAGGATGCTGTACGTCGTAATGGAGTAGAACAACAGGTGACAGTTATAGAAGGAAGCCTGGGAAGTGGAAGCGACTTTGGGCATTGGATGGGAGGAGATACCATCGGCAATGTAGAAAAAATCGAAGTTACAGAGACATTTGACTTGATTGTTGCCAATATTCTGGCACGAATGCATATTGCCCTCGCTAGTGATTTTCAGCGTGCACTACGTAATACTCATGCACACCAAGGACTATTAATTACCTCTGGGTTTACAAGCGATCGCGAAGATGATGTTGTCACAGCTTTAACAGAGGCAGGATTTGAAGTGATTGATTGTGAACGAATCAACGAGTGGGTAGCACTTGCTCATCGCTTGAAAGCAGAATAATGGGCGAGGGGAAAAATCAGGGGTAACCAAAGATGCCAAAGGAAAAATCTTTTCTGAGTTCTAAGTTTAAAGATATATACCACCTCCCTCGCTTACCCTTGATTTCCAGCCAGCCAGTTGGTTGGAGTGGAATTAATCTTGAATATCACTGCCAACCACCCCATGAAACTCCCAATCACATCGATGCCGCTCACGAAATTAATATTCCTATTTTTAAGCATCCACAGCAAATAGAGTGTGCGATTGATGGACACCACTACAATAAGTGCATTAGCAGTGGTGAAATTGCAATCGTGCCTGCAAAGGTGTTTCACAGCTTATCTTGGAATTTGGAAATTGAGTGCATCACACTCTCTGTTGAACCTGCTCTAATTGCCCTTACCGCTTACGAGTCAATCGATCCCGATCGCGTCGAGATTACACCCCAGTTTGCAAAAGCCGATCCGCTTGTTTATCAAATTGGGCTAGCACTCAAGTCAGTATTGGAAACAGACAAAACAGGTAGCCGCCTTTACGCTGAATCAGCAGCAACAATGCTAGCAGTGCATTTATTACGACACTATTCTGCCAAACAACACTGCATTCAAGAATACGCGGCAGGACTTCCTAAATACAAGTTGCGTCAGGCTGTTGAATATATCAACGAGCATCTAGCAGAGGATTTGTCATTGGATGCGATCGCTTCTCAAGTTGGCATGAGTCGATACTATTTTGCACACCTATTTAAACAGTCAATGGGGGTTTCGGTTCATCAATACGTGATTAGGCAACGTGTGGAGTATGCCAAACAATTACTTTTGCACAGTAACCTGAATGTAACTGAAGTAGCCTTTCAAGCTGGTTTTGCTAATCCAAGCCATCTCAGCCATCACTTCAAACGACTGGTTGGTGTCACACCCAAAATCTTTCTCAGAAAATAGCAAGAATCTGTTGCAGCCAGCAAGAACCTATCAGACATCAACCTGTCAAACATCTTATCTTTAAGGCAAAGACAGGGAGAAACATAATGGAATATCTAACACAACAGGTTTGCTCACTAAGATGTCAACAAGTATACACAGTTCTCAGTCGTCTCCATGACGCAGCACGGGGCGATCGCTGGCGTTTCTTACAACTTTTACCCCAAGTTATTGCTGGACGTCTAGCAGGCAAACAGATGTTTGAAATTCTTACTCCTCAAACAACCAAAAACCTTTATATTCCCATTTCACGGGAGCAAGGTAAGTTTCTGTATCTGATGGCACGCTCAGTTGGGGCAAAACGAGTGGTTGAGTTTGGCACATCGTTTGGAGTTTCAACAATTTATCTTGCTGCTGCTGTTCGCGACAATCAAGGAGAGGTAGTAGTTGGCACTGAATTCGAGCCATCAAAACATGAGCGTGCAGTTGCCAATCTTGCTGAAGCAGGTTTATCTCAAGTTACAGATATCCGTTTGGGAGATGCGCTCGAAACCTTAAGGGATGTGCCAGAACCTGTAGATCTTGTTCTGCTTGACGGATGGAAAGATTTGTACATACCAATTCTTGAGCTACTCAAACCAAAATTACGTTCTGGTTCCGTTGTTTTAGCCGACAATATCTTTACTTTTAAAAAGACTCTCCGCCCTTACGTGGAATATATGCGATCGGGGAAAAATGGTTTTGAATCAATGACTCTGACAATAGGAGCAGGTTTTGAATACTCTTACTATGTTGGTTAGAGAAGTCTAAATACTCTCCAAGTACAGGCTGTTCAGTTGTATTGTAAAAAGCTTACCCATCCTGTTTATATTTTGAGCAAGTCAAATCTCTACCTTTAGTCTGATGTCAAGAAGCTATATATCTCCAAAATAGTATAGGAGATTACAAAGGACTAACTGATTTAGTACTCCCTTTAGCAGTACACAGAGTCGTACCCTAAGGAGAAAAATCATGACAGACTTGAACCTGAGCCAACTACAGAAAAACTTGAACGAAGTTGTCTACCCAATCAGCAAAAAAGACTTGATTATGCGTGCTGAAGAAAAAGGTTTTGATGAGAAAGTTCTTCGGACTTTGAAGCAGATACCGATTAAAGACTATGAAACAGCAGCGGCTGTGAACCAAGCCATCAACAATATCGCGTAGTGATAGTAGAGACGCGTTATTCTAAGCGTCTCTACCTGACTAGAAAATCTTTACATCAAGCTCTCACATTTTTGCAGACTAATTTCATAATCATTCTTGAGTTTCTTAAGCGGAAACTGTACAAAAGTTGCTTCTTGTGTCAGTTGCCAATCAAATAAATGCAGAATATGAGCGGCAAAGATTTTAGTCACCACCATCGCCATCTCCGCTCCTAAGCAGGCGTGTACACCCCCACCAAAGGGGATAAACTCGTACATTTTGCCTTCATTACGCGGAGGTAAAAAGCGCTCTGGCTCAAATTTATCCGGCTCCGGAAAATGTTCTGTCATCATGTGCGCTAGTCGTGGTTCAGCCATAACACTACAACCCTTGGCATAGAGTACTCCATCCAAAATCACCGATTTGGTGAGGCGGCGTTTAGCAGTAGAGCTAGGCGGTAAAGTCCGTAAAGTCTCTTTGATAGTTGCTTGTGAAACTGTCACCCCGTTTTTTTGATTTCATTTTGGGGAAACCATGAGCAAGACAATTAGTAAACCATGTTTTATCTTCATAGATGTTTCCTAGATACTTAGCAAGTGCTTTGGCGATCGCATTTCCTACCAATGGAAAATTTACACCATCAACTGGCCTGATAATTTCTTGATTTTCTAATAATTGATTATGGCTAGTAATCATTTTAATAACTATTTGGTTTAGTCTAGAGTCAAACCATCCCCTGATAGGTGAGTTTCTATTTTTTAATTCAGATGTTAAGCTCACTTTTTGATTTTTCGCTTGAAATAGTACATTGAGTATCTGCGTGAGCTTTACGTAGTAATTTCTCCTTAATTAGTGTTATTTAAAACAATGAACTAATCATTTAAATAAATGAAAAGCTTGTTGAATTTGAAATTTGCAACTGATGTAAATTTGCGTAACTTCTAAACCCAAGTTTTTATATTGCCAATGCAACTTTGCAAACTTGTTAAGCTCATCCCCCGACTGAAGTCTGGGGGATTTCGCGGGCATCGGGAATTGGGAATTGGGCATTGGCCAATGCATGAATGCCCCTTGCCCCAAGACGACGGACGACAATTCCTCCCGCCCCTTAAAGGAACGGGCTTCCCCGTCGTCTTTTGGTGACGGGTAATTTATAGTTCAACTTCTCTTGACTTGGTTTTAGGTGCAGCAGCAGCGACAGTTTGCTTTTGAGGGGAGGGTATGTGTTCAGTAGGGGTATATTGCTGCCGAATTTCTTCTCCTCGCCATACTTGTAAGTCATTCATAATATCTTTAAGCGGAACAAAATCGACGACTGTTTCTCCTTGCTTTTGTGCCTCAGTTGCCTTGTAGGTCATAATCTTGAAGTACATCTCTCGCTGGTCGGCAATTGGTAACTTGCCTTTGTTCTCATTTATCCGTTGAAGAATTTCTTCATTGCCTTGATTCATTGCCCCTCCCCAGTTAGAGCCACCATGCTTGACCATATTTGCCCATTCCTCGGCGATGTAAGGGTGAACTGTGACAGGCAGATCGCCAACTGCTTGTATCGGTGCTTGTGGGATAGGGAACTTCCGATCTACTTCCTTGACTCGTAAATCTAAATCTTCCTGTGTGGGTTTTTTCTGGGTACTTTTCCTAGCAAGCTCTTTGATGAGTTTATCCCAGTTATGATGGGCGTGCATCTGTGCAGAAAGCGAAAACTTCTCTCCTCTGCCCCCTCTGTTGACTTAATGATAAGTCTTTAACTGAACACGATATGATCCATCTGTTGCAATCATTTTCTAAATTAGAATTACATTTAATTTGCAAATAAAAAGCCCACTTTTGGGAGTGGGTTCGGGGAGTTAAATTAACAGGATTTAGTCTGAGTCAATATTGCACCTGTTTCCTGAAGAATAAGCTTTTTTGACTTGCATGAAAAGTGAAAATCTTGATTTTAAGTTTTAAAATAGCTTTTTTTGATTGTTTACGGTACAGTAATTGTAATTTTAAAAAAAACTAAAAAATAGCTAATTGCTCACAAAATCGTGGTTTAGCCTTTATGCCAATTGTATGTAAAATGAGATTTCGTGTCCTTATAAGAGTTTAAAAATGCGATCGCACTCCACAACAAAAAACCCCGGTGAAATCAACCGAGGTAATGGAGGTACGAATAACGATGAGAGATACCGATACAAGATGCAGAAAATCTTAGCTGACGCCCAAAATAATCAACTATTTTTTATTCCATTTTAGAAATAAAGACTGAAGATATTACAGCGTAGCTAGCTAAAAAAATAACAGCAGCAAACATATAAAACTCCTCTTTGTATTCTGATAATCGTAATAATTAATACTTTCAATATATGACTAGTGCCAAGTGCAGACATCTACTCAAAAGATTATTCTATTGAATGTCTAGTGGATGAGGTTGTGTTAAAAAAAGTTGATTTCTACTAAGTGCGAAGTATTTCTGGAGGATTATTGATTGCTGTTACATGGTACTAATACCAATTAACTTTTTGCAATAATACATATTTAACCCCTCCCAACCTCACGCCACTTTGTACCTTGCACCGAAGCCGAAGAAGGCGCGTCTACAAGTCGGGAAACCCTTCCTGTGCAAGTGGCTCCCCTTACCTTTGAGTCTATTCGTATATCTACCAGCGCGTAGGTAGTCTACATCAGAATTATGATTAATCAAAATTCAGCTACATCATTTACATCATTACCAGGTTGGACGTTATCAGCGCGAGATTCCCAATTTATCGAATCCTTAATGCCGATATGGGAGTGGCTCTATCGCTACTATTTTCGGGTACAGACTTCAGGTTGGCATCACATTCCAGATCATGGACAAGTTTTGCTCGTTGGTTCGCATAATGGCGGCATGGCATCTCCTGATTTACACATGATGATGTACGATTGGTTCCGTCGCTTTGGAGTGCAACGTCTGGTGTATGGTTTAATGCACCCTTATGCGTGGAAAGTAAGTCCCCCCATTGCCAACCTGGCACAAAAACTTGGAGCCATTCCTGCCCATCCAACAATGGCAAGTGCAGCTTTTGATATTGGTGCAAGTGTACTTGTTTATCCGGGAGGACAATACGATATGTTTCGTCCCCATCAAGAGCGTTACAAAATTCACTTTGCCAATCACAAAGGATTTATTAAGCTGGCATTAAAAAAATCAGTACCAATTATTCCAGTGATTTCTGTCGGCGCACATGACACTTTGATTGTTTTAGGTGATTGCTACGAACAAGTAAAACAACTACATTATTTGGGATTACCTTGGTTATACGGCATAGATCCAGGTGTGTTTCCCATATATCTAGGTTTACCTTGGGGTTTAGCAATTGGCCCGTTACCCAATATACCTTTACCTGTACAAATCCATACCCGTGTTTGTGCTCCGATTGTTTTTGAACGTTATGGTAACCAGGCAGCACGCGATCGCGGCTACGTGAATGCTTGTTATGACTTAGTTTATACGCAAATGCAACGGGAATTGGATATTTTAGTAATGAATACAGGTTAAGTTTTTAGAGTTTTTCTTCTAATATTTTCCACAATAGACCAATACCAATTCTTCTCATTTAATAAAGCATGAATGATAAATTTTAGGTTTTCTATGTGATTTGTAAACAGAGGTTTAAAGCCTGAGTCAAGTAGCTTTTGTGGATTTCCCCACGTATGAACAACATAGTTTTTCATATATTGAGGAACTTCTGTTTCAAGAATAATAGGTTTCATTGTTGATGGCACAAGTTCTTCTATTTGTCCTATCATTTCTCGAACGGAGACGGGTTTACCTTGTCCAATGTTATATGTAAGACTGGAGATATCATCAACTCTCGGACTAGGAGCAGGTAAAGTCAGCAAATGCAAAATTGCGCGTGATACTTCAGGCGCAAAAATTATATCTCTTGTCTGGTCACCTGGTGCAAAATAATTTGATTGTCCCCAGATTTCAAATGGTTTGCTTTTGATGGCATACCAGAGAATTTGGGTATACAGATTGCCAAAATTATTTTTGTGTTGCTCTGTGACACCATAAACAGAAAAGAATCTGCAAATTTGCACTACTAAATCATTACAAAGAGCTTGTTGAATAGCCATTTCTTCCATCATCAGTTTTGCGAGTTCGTAAAGAGAACCAGGCCAAACTCTTTGTGTTTCAACAGAAGGACGCTGCTTACATAAACTGCTCGTGCTTGCAAATATTAATCTAATTTTTTTAGCAACACACCATTCTAAAGTTGCCCTCCACATTTCAATTTCTTCCATAACATCGTTCAAATTTTCAAAGTGAGGAGCGCTTGATCGCCCTCCTACAAAAATGACTATATCTGACTCGTGTTGAGGATTTTGTGAGTATTCAAGATGGGTTCTTGTATCTAGGCGATCGCGTAGAGGTTCTGGCAGGTTTTCTCGCTTGCCTAATCGCAAATCATCGTTGATGTAAATATTTTCAATTGGAAAGCCAAATTCATATAATTTTGCTATGACATGGGAACCAACTTGACCACAGCCTCCCATAACGCTGATTTTTTTATTTTTTAATTCCTGAATATTTTCTAAAAGTTGATCGTTTACAGTTTTGTTGATATACCAACTTCCTACTTCTTCTTTGGTATATGGTAGTTCTATTTCTTGTTTAGACATGATTATTTTTACTAAAAAGCCTGTATACACAGAAATAGCAGTTGCAACCAACAACCTCAGCTACTTCCACCCAAAATGTACACATACGAACCCAAATTTTCATCATCCGTAGCGACGATTGCACCACCTTCTGCACCTGGAACAATTTCTATAGCTTCAATCTTGTGGTAATCACAACGGTAGAGAGGAAAAAGTTGAGGATTCTGCCGCCATACAATTTTGTTACCGCGAAATCCCAGGTAACCAGCAACGTATACACCCGACTGAAACGGCCCGTCATTTCCTGGATCACTTGCAGAAGTGATATATACAATTCCAGCAGGATCTACCCTTAGATCCGAAATATGGCGAATATTTCCAGATGGAAACGGTACTTTTAGATTGGCAAAACCAACAGAAGTAATTTGATACGTAGCTATGTCAAGTGTTCCCCAGTAAATAACTGCTGGTTGTTCCCCTTCGCCTCGGTGCGCCCAAACAGCAACTAATTTACCCTCGATATTTTGCAGGGCAAATGCTTCAAAATTACTTCCTTTGGGAATTTCTGGTAAATTAAATTCCCTTATTAACGAAATTGCCCCTTTTGTGCGCTCTAGTCTAATGTGGTAAGCTTTTCCCGAACTACTTAAAGCTATAAAAGAGGAGTTTATTGTCCCTGGAATAGATGTTAGTGCCTCTAAGTCGATTGGTAGTTCGATGTTGTTTTGCCAGTTTAAAGGAAAGTACTCAGGTTGGTTTTTACCTTTAATACTGATGATTGCTAAACGTCCTTGGTTTTTTTGTTTGTTGTCATGAACAACTAAAAAATCTAGAGAATTCCTTTGCTGCCCAACTAAAGCCATACCACTGATACCGAAAGGAATACCACCACGAACAGGACGCCAATTTTTTGCCCAAACTTGCTGGGATAAAAGTAATAATGCTGCTAAGACTACTATGTTTATAATTAACTTGAAAAAACGAGACATATTAATTTATCCAATTTTCCTCACACCGATCGCAGTTTCACCTACATTAAAGATGTCTGCTTTTAGGTCATGTCAAATCTTAGCAGCGAACAAATTCTCTACTTACTACTGCTCACTCATAGCCTTGTGGGTAGCATAGCAGCAGTTATTGCTTGGCGTAAGGGCCGTCCTTTAGGACTGTGGATATTTTTAGGTCTTTTTTGCGGTGTGGCTGCTTTGCTTGTAGCACTCTTGATGAAGACAAAAGTTTCAGTTGATTAGGAAGCCAAAAGCAATCAAGTATTAGTTTGGTTGGGAAGATGGCTTGCTTGTAAAGAACTTCCAGATTCGTTGAAGAGCAAATATTAGAACACCAATTACAATGATTCCTGCTACTGCTGGGGTTGCGATCGCAAGTACAGACAGCCCAATGGCAATGACTAGCTCAATCGTTGACAAAACAGGATTGGTTAATCCACCTGAGACGCCTGTAGAAGTTATTCGTAAGATATTCATCAATCCCTTAGTTAACCCCGCAGTTCCACCACCTATAACTAAAGCTAACGTCCATTGCACTATTGGACTCATTTCCGGGGCAAAGGATGCCGCGACAATCGTTCCAGCGATAAATGCCGCAGGTGTGGCAACAGTATCCAGCAGATGATCCAGCCAGGGAATATAATAGCCGATAATTTCAAGCAAACAAGCAACTGCAAATACAGCTAAGGCTTGAGGCGTTTCTACCCAATCCAAATCAGTTGGCAAATTTATATGTCCCAAAACCGATGCCATACTTAATGCCAGCAGTGGTACAAATACTCGAAAGCCAGCCGCCGCACTCAAGCTAATTCCCAGCAGAAGTTCAATCAATGTATCGAGATTGAATAAAGTATTTAGCTCAATGGTGGTACTCATTATTATCCTCGTGCCGATCAAGTTGAACGATCAATTTGCTTTTGAGTACTGCTGCACTCCAACCTCAGAATGCCTACCCAACAGCAATTCCGAGTTAACGGTAACAAATTGTCCTTAAATCTTCATCAGCCTTTAGATTTTTATGAGGGGCTTGGAAACGTTTGCCCCTACAAAAGTTATGAGTGATAGGAGAATGAGCTTAAGCTTTTGAAAACTTTAGTTATCGTCAGGGAAAACCCATTTTGGTGGTTCCATCAACTTTCTCATTCTGGCTTCTTCAGCCATCTCTAGCATCTTGTCTAAAGAAGTTTCTTCAATAAACTTGGCTGCGGCTTCTCTAAATTCAATATTGGGACATTTATCACCCAAAACGCAGCCGTTAACACAGGCTTCTTTACAATTGATGTTGAGATTACTGTCTTCCATGCAAACCTCCTTGTGTGATTCTCCTTCGGACACCAGCAGACAGCAATTACGGCTGCTAAGTACAAATACTTTTCCTAGATAAATGTTATCGTCTCTTTGATTCTATTCATTAATCAAAAAGCTATATTGCTAACCTGGCCAGTAGACATAATTTGATATTTAAAAGAAAGCGCTCATGTCAGAAATCTTTGCTACCACTGGAACTATCGCTGCGATCGCCACTGCCATTGTTCCCCAGCAGGGTAGTGTGGGGATTGTCCGCGTATCCGGCTCGGAAGCAATGCCGATTGCCAAAACTCTTTTCCATGCTCCTGGGCGTCAAGTCTGGGAAAGCCATCGCATTCTTTATGGTTATATTCGTCATCCCCAGACACAACAATTGGTGGATGAAGCACTGCTGTTAATTATGAAAGCACCCCGTTCCTATACCCGTGAAGATGTTGTGGAGTTCCATTGCCATGGTGGAATTATGGCAGTGCAGCAGGTGTTGCACCTATGCTTAGAAAACGGCGCCAGATTAGCTCAACCAGGAGAATTTACTTTACGGGCATTTTTAAATGGCAGATTAGATTTAACGCAAGCAGAAAGTATTGCCGATTTGGTGGGAGCGCGATCGCCCCAAGCGCAAACGTCTGCTTTGGCTGGTTTGCAAGGTAAATTAGCTCATCCAATTCGACAGTTACGCGCTCAATGTTTGGATATCTTGGCAGAAATTGAAGCGCGGATCGATTTTGAGGAAGACTTACCTCCGTTGGATGATAAAAGTATTATCTCAGAAATTGAGAGAATTACCGCAGAAATTACTAAACTACTTGCAACCGCCGATCAAGGCGAACTGCTCCGCACTGGATTAAAAGTGGCAATTGTTGGGCGTCCAAATGTCGGAAAATCAAGTTTGTTGAATGCGTGGAGTAAAAGCGATCGCGCTATTGTTACCGATTTACCTGGTACAACCCGTGATGTCGTTGAATCACAGTTAGTAGTGGGTGGAATACCCGTGCAAGTACTAGATACCGCAGGCATTCGGGAAACAGAAGACCAAGTAGAAAAAATTGGTGTTGAACGTTCCCGCCGTGCTGCGAGTGCAGCCGATTTGGTACTTTTGACTATTGATGCTTCTGTAGGCTGGACGGCAGGTGATCAAGAAATTTACGAACAAGTAAAACACCGTCCGTTAATTTTAGTTATCAACAAAATCGACCTTGCATTAGTAGAAATAGTCCATTATCCAAATGAGATTAATCAATTTGTCAGAACATCTGCCGCACAAAATCAAGGAATTGATGCTTTAGAAACAGCAATTTTAGAAATAGTTCAAATCGGAAAAGTACAAGCTGCTGATATGGATTTAGCAATTAACCAAAGACAAGCAGCTGCATTGGTAAAAGCGAAAACATCTTTAGAACAGGTGCAAGCAACTATTGTCCAGGAACTACCTCTTGATTTTTGGACAATTGACTTACGCGGTGTGGTTCATGCTCTCGGAGAAATTACGGGAGAAGAAGTAACAGAATCGGTTCTTGATAGGATTTTTAGTAGGTTTTGTATTGGTAAGTGATGTGAGTATACAAAGTCTTTCTCACTGAAATCTAATCACAACTTTTGTAGATTTAACCCCTACTTAGTAAGAAATAGCTTATTGTACTCTGTTGATTGAGTAAAGCAGATAGCCAAATACAAATATCAATAATCCTCTTTTATCGCTTTCGGGAGATAATAATCTGGAATGCCTACAGCATAAGACTTTTACCAAAAACATTGATTTCAAGCATTCTGGAACGAAAATAAACCTCAAATGCCCCTTGTATCTACAGTTGAAAATTTGGCTCTTATTTTTATTTTCCCAGAGTAACAAAAGAGGAATAATCAAGCTTTTAAAATTCGGGATGACAAATACTAACACCAATAAAAAAAAGATTAGGGGCAGATGGATTTACCTAACCCAGATACAGAAGGTAATTTCCAATCCAAAATCGAAAACTTGTACTGAGCTTGCCGAAGTATCCAAAATCCAAAATAGTATAACTCATCTGGGGACTCTAACCAGGTTGATGCCACCAAGCATAGTAGTGTGATGGCAAGTGGCATGATAATTAATAATGCGATCGCTTACAAAACAGGTAAATCAACGATAATCTGAAAAAAGAACAGATTGAAGAAGTTGTGTTTGCTCTCTTCATCGGGTAAAAATATCAAATCTATCAGAAATTAAGTTATTTGCAGCGAAAGATCATCAGTATAACCTGTTCCTACCAACTACCAAATATCAACAACTAACAGTAGACAATGGCACCTTTACCTGACTACCGCCCCAAACAAATGTCTTTAGGCCCTTTGGAAGCAGAAATTTTGAACCTGATTTGGGAGCTTGGTTCGGCTACAGTTAAGGATGTACATGATCGCATTCTGGCAGATCCCAACCGAGAATTAGCTTATACCTCAGTGACTACAGTGCTGCGCCGCTTAACCGAAAAAGGTTGGCTAGCCTGCGACAAAAAAGGACGAGCATTTTACTGGCGTCCTTTGCTGTCAAAGCAACAAGCCCAAGTAATCAAGGCGCATGAACAATTGCAGCAATTTCTGGCAGTAGGCAATCCTGATGTTGTTGCCGCTTTTGCCGATAGTCTAGATGAAGTAGCAAGTGAGAAAATACAAGCAATAGCAAAACGCATTCAAGCTGCACGGCAAGCGAGGGGGGAAAAATGATGCATCTATTGATGATTTGCGCCGTCATTACAGTTTGTTGTTGGCTTCGATTCTCTTGGCAGCAGCCCCAAGGCAATTGGGCTGTACGGTGGCAACGAACGTTATTTTTATTTCTTTTTCCTCCATTGTTGATTTTAATGACAGCGATCGCCTTGCTTTGTATGGGATCTCAAGGGCAAATGGGTGGCTTACAGACAGGCTGGTTTAGCTATGTATTGGCGTTAAGCTACCTAATATTCTCTGGCATTTTGGGGATCAAGCTGCTATGGGAAGGCTGGCAGTCTGTAAAATCTACCCGCAACTGCCCTGTTGTAAATCTTGCTGGTAGACAAGTGCGCCTATTGAACACAGGAGCCTTATTTGCAGCTTCGATTGGTTTTTGGCAACCCGAACTCGTTCTCAGTCAAGGATTAGTAAAAACTCTCTCAACTGCTCATTTAGAAACAGTTTTAGCTCATGAGCAAGGGCATTGCCATTACCGAGATACATTCTGGTTTTTCTGGCTGGGTTGGGTGCGTGCTTGCACTCATTGGTTACCGAATACAGAAAATTTATGGCAAGAACTGTTAATTTTACGCGAACTACGTGCTGATGCCCACGCGGCATCAAAAGTAGATCCCTTGTTGCTGGCAGAGTCACTTTTATTGGTAGCTAGCACTCCACCCGTAACCTCCCTAATTTGCTGTGCAGCTTTAGGTTCCAGTGCAACAGATCGCTTAGAACAGAGGATAGAAGCTCTTTTAGAACAACCACAATCTACGCCAGAATTTAATCTCACCTCTTGGCATAGCTTTCTGTTAGCATTTTTGCCCTTGGTGACAGTGATATTTCACTCGTGAGCGATCGCAGTAGAGAAGAGACGCGAAATATCGCGTCTCTAAATTTAGAGTCAATTTAACCACTTTTCGGTTCTTCAGCATAGCCAACTAGAAAGGTCTTAGCACAAGTCTCTAAGGTAAAGGAGACAATGCATGATGAGATTACAAGGTAAAACAGCCCTAATTACTGGCTCGCTGACTGGCATCGGTCGCGGTATTGCCTCAGCAATGGCGCAAGAAGGGGCGAATATTATTTTGAATGGGATCGATACGCCACAAGAAGCAGAAAATACCCGTCAGGAGTTGGAAAAGATGGGGCAAAGAATCTTATATTACAAGGCCGATGTGGGTAATGTGCAAGAAGTTACGACAATGATTACTGATGCACAAAAGAAACTAGGTAGCATTGATATTCTGGTTAATAATGCTGGTATTCAGTATGTCGAGCCGATAGATACTTTCCCCATCGAGAAATGGGATGCGATGATTGCCACCAATCTTTCTTCGGCGTTTTATACCATCCGTGCTGTATTACCGTTGATGAAAGAGAAAAAATGGGGACGGATCGTCAACATCGCCTCTGTACATGGTCTGGTAGCATCAGCTTACAAGTCAGCTTATGTAGCTGCCAAGCACGGACTAGTAGGATTGACCAAGGCAGCAGCGCTAGATTTAGCCGAGTTTGGCATTACCGTAAATGCCATCTGTCCTGGCTATGTTGATACTCCTTTGGTACGTCAGCAAATTTCCGAACAAGCCAAAGCCCATCACCTGTCAGAGGATGAAGTGATTCCTAAAGTTCTGCTGGCGCATCATGCCATTAAGGAGTTTGTAACTGTAGAACAGATTGCAGCTATGACCATTTATCTATGCAGCGATGCCTGTAAAACTGTGACTGGCACAGCACTGCCAATTGATGCAGGTTGGTTAGCGCAGTAAATTTGAACTGCAAATTAGCCAGCAAAGCGTGCCACTTCAGCATTGAAACGCTCTGGTTCTTCCCAAAATGGAGAGTGACCGCTGTATTCAAACATAATCAGCTGACTATTATGGATACGTTCGTGCATATGTTTGCCCAACTGAGTGGGATAAACTGCACTATGTGCGCCATAACATAGTAAAACAGGAACTGGGATTTGCGCGAGATGGGAACGCCAGTCGTAGGTCACCATATCCAGCCAAAAAGCGACCATCGCACTGTTTGGTGTCAACATCGACTCTCGCATCCACGATTCCCTAAGCGCCGGATCTACTACTTGATTAACGTTGAAGCAGCCTGGGACAAACTTTTCCGCAATTTGCATTCTGTCTTTAATGATACTGGATGCTAGATTCACAGCTGCCTGAAGATCCATTTTACCAAATACGGCATGTTCCCAATCCTCCGTCTTGAGCAGATAGGGTGTCATGTCAATAAAAACGGCTCCTTTAAGCTTCTCGCCTCCAAATTGGTCAAAATAATTGTGAATAAGAGTAGTTCCCATTGACCAGCCAACGAGGATCACCTCACTCAAATCCAGATAATTGACGATCTGGCGCACGTCCCTAGCCGCCTGCTGCAATGTCCAGTTAATCTCCTGCTTTCCCGAATACCCATGACCGCGAATGTCCATAGTTACCACACGATGGGTTTGGGCTAGTACCGGAATGTTGTATTTGAAAAATTGGTGGTTCATCATCCAGCCGTGAATGAGGAAGATAGGGATACCTTGCCCCTGATCTGTGTAGTAGATAGGAACACCATCATCAGCAGTGAGAAACGGCATTATTCCATTCCTTTGATTCGATTTTGTTTTTCGTTTTCTCAGCTATGTAGCACCTCTCTGCAATTGTATTACGTGAGGAAAGCAATGCGATCGCTTAGTGTGGCTGTTTTGAAGAGATGCTTTTTATCTGTCTATGAAGCCTAAAATTATTATGGTTCGATAATTACAGGCTTTAACCATTCTCAAAACACCTGAGATAATTTTCCGTAGTATTAAAGTACACATATTAAGGCTGTAAGGTTAACTATGGTGAGCAAGGAGCAGGTTGTGAAATGGTTGCAGAAATTTGCAACTGTACTGGAGGAGAACAAAGACTATTTAACAGAATTAGATGCAGCCATTGGTGATGCTGATCATGGTATCAACATGGTTCGCGGCTTCCAAAAGGTGATAACTCAACTGCCGAGTGCAGCAGACAAAGATATCGGCAGCATTTTGAAAACGGTGAGCATGACTCTAATTTCCACAGTGGGTGGTGCGAGCGGGCCTCTCTATGGCACTCTATTTTTACGAGCCAGTACAGTAACTACAGGCAAACAAGAACTAACCGAGCAAGATGTGCTTCAAATGCTGCAAGTCGGTTTAGAAGGCGTAATCGGACGCGGCAAAGCACAACTAGATGATAAAACAATGGTGGATGCTTTATCTCCGGCTGTAGCGGCTTTTGGGCAAGCGACAAAAGAAGGTAAACTCATGCTGGAAGCAATGCAAAAAGCTGTAGCTGCGGCAGAACAGGGTATGAAAGAAACTATTCCCATGCAAGCAAAAAAAGGTAGGGCTAGCTATTTAGGAGAACGCAGTGTAGGGCATCAAGATCCAGGGGCAACCTCTTGTTATTTAATGTTGAAGAGTTTGTTAGATATTATTTGATAATTAATCATGTCTACCTAATTGCTCATCAGAAAAACTCTCCGCGTCACCGTGTCCCCGCGTCAGCCCTAATGATAAGTGTTCAACCGGACTTGATTCTCTGTGCGATCAATGCAAGATTCACAAAAGACTGAAAAACAAAAAATGCTAGCAGGAGAGCTGTATCTTTCCACCGATCCTGAACTAGTGATTGAGCGTCAAAGAGCGCGTCGGCTGACTCGTTTTTACAATGCTACTACCGAAGAAGAATTAGAACAGCGATCGCAAATTCTCCAAGAACTGTTTGGCAAACTAGGTCAAAATTTTGAGGTTATACCACCATTTCTGTGTGACTACGGTAGCAATATATATGCTGGTAAAAATTTATATATGAATTTTGGCTGCGTAATTCTAGACTGTAACACCGTGCATATAGGCGACAATCTTCTTTGCGCTCCTTACGTGCAGATTTACACTGCCTATCATCCCACCGATCCGATCCAACGACTTAGGCACAGAGAGCTAGAATTAGCTGCTCCTGTCACGATTGGTAATAATGTCTGGATTGGTGGTGGTGCAATTATTTGTCCGGGTGTGACGATTGGTGACAATACTACTATTGGTGCCGGGAGCGTTGTTGTCAAAGACGTTCCTGCTAATGTCGTTGCTGCTGGCAATCCCTGTCGCGTCATTCGCTCTTTGAAATCCTAATATTCCGACACCCTAGAAGGGTGCGGCTATACAAACTAAGCCTGCGGAGGCAGGCTAATTAAGCTTACTTTTATAGAGAATTGGTCTAACTATTTATTCAATTTGCCAGGTTTAATAAAAGTAACAAGAAAGTAACAAGAACTTTAGCGCGATCGCTCACATCCTGCGGTGTCTAATTCAGTTCAGTTTGCCCATTTTTATAAATGCCTCCGACAGTTCTTAGCATTGCCAAACAGCATAGTTATGTTTGTTTTTCTATTGAACCAATCTTAAGTCTACTTCTTTGTTGTATTCCCGATAAGCAATTACTTTGCAATGAATTCGTTGACCAACCTGCGGCCACAAAGAATTATCCGTCGGTAAGCCAGATGAATCACTATCCGATTGTGTAGCAATATCTATTATTCCGCTGAATTTATAACCGTTCACAACTTGATAGCCCAGATACACAAAAACACCAAAAGGCTTGATGCTTGCAACCTCGCCATAAAATTTGTGTCCAATAGGAAAGTTACGCTTCAACTCTTCCCACTGTTTATCTACATCACTCATATGTCTATCACAGCTAGTTTTGTGCATGATAGCTTTCTTGTGGGATGAGCTTCTAGTCCGTCCGGTGCAGACAAGATGTCCGCACCACAAGATTTATATTTATGCGTTCATCTGCATCTGATATTAAACTGCCGGAGCAGCCCCCAACAAACCTACTGCTCCCACAAGCATACCTATGCGATCCCAAAACACAAATCCTTCGTAAGCATTCACACTATCTTGATATTGATAACGTGCCAGTGCCATTCCCATCATCAGCAACATAACTGAGGAGAAAACTCCAAATATCAGAGGATGTGCCATTGGTAGCAGTAATACTGCAAGAGGAATTGACACAAGCAACATACCAATTAATCCCCAACTAATTGAGAAAGCCTTTTTCTTTCCCCAAGAATTGACAACGGTGATAATTCCCTGGGCGCGATCGCCTGCTGCATCATGCACATCCCAGATGATTTCTTTGGCGAGGGTGTAGCAGAATGCAAAAGCACTAGGATACAGTAGCGCCAAAGGGCGATTTACTACTAAACTACCCAGAAAAATGATTGCACCTGCGATCGCTGCCACAATAAAATTCGCAAAAATACCGTTACGGGCTAACAGATGGGAGTAATTCCATAGCAAGATGGAACTCACGGCTACTAGGATCAAGCAATAGATCCCAAGAGGAATTGCTGCGATTAGAGCGCAGACAAACAGAATAGTAGCAGCCCACCAAACTTGTTGCAGAGAAAGACGCCCAGATGGTAAAGGTCTTTGTGGATGATCTATTTTATCTTTCTCTACATCCCAATAGTCATTGATTGCACAGGCGGCAGAGTGTGTGCAAACTAAAATAATTGCCGTCAGCAGGTATTTATATAATGGAACTGCTGAATTTAACGCATAGATAGTAGCACAACCTACTAAAGCAGCCAAGATCGCAACTGGTAATCGGAAAAGTTGAGCAAAATCACGAATTAGGCGAATTTTGTCACTAGAGTCAGGTAAAGAAGAATTATTATTTCCTGATGCAGAAGTGAACGAACCAGTTTTTTTGTCAATCTGTAATTGTTCGCTCATCGTTAACCTCACATATTCAACTATGTGGGTAATAAAACATACTATTTCACTCCCATAGCCATTACCCCTAATACCTGGATAGAGTTTTTTGCTCGGTAAATCTGCGAGCAAAAACTTCTACTCGTTAAACCCAGGCATTAGGCTATAGAGCATTGGGTATAGGCGAAAAAACTCTTGAATACTTATTTTTAGTTTGTTTTATATACACCTATTTACTTAGTCTATCTCATGGATATTGATATGGGTATTTTGTCAAGATGTTTGTAAAAATATGCAATATTTTGGAATGGGCAAAATTTACTGTTGACATAAAGCGAAATTTTGCCTAAATATACATCTTCGTACTAAAGCGTATATGTAAAGTCTTCAACCAACATACCAGGAACTATACTACCTCCGAGTTGACGACCTTCGTATGTTCCAACTTCTGAAATAAATTCTTGAAAATCAGTCAAATCTACCAGATTTTCTCCCCAAAACCGATAAAGACTCTCATCGAAGCGCAAATTTTCTATTGGAGCAATAATTTCGCCACCTTCTACCCAAAAACAGGCATAACGAGTCATACCAGTGATTCTTCCCGTGGGGCGATCGCTCCAATTTAAGTAATGCAAATTTGATACATACAATCCAGTATCCAAACTTGGCAGAATCCGATCAAATGCTAAATTTCCCGGACTTAATTCCGGCGCACGCAAAGACTCAGCAGTGTTAGCACCATTGGCAGTTTTTTGATATTCCTTAGCAGTACGAGAATTGATTAGAGTATTAACCAAAATTCCATTTGTAATTATTGGTAATTCGGGTGCTGCCATTTCTCCCCATTCATTAAAGCGCGGTACTAATCCCAGTTGAAAGTTTTCTTTAAGATTAAATGTAGGAGAAAGTAATTTTTCTTGACGAGATAGGGCTGCTAGAGCGCTGTTTCCTTGTTGTAAATCAGCTTCGCTCACACCTCCCCAAGAAAGCATACTTAATAAATCAGCAACTGCTGCGGGCGCAAAATAAGTTTTATAATTTCCTCGTGGTAATTGTTTAATAGATCGAGAAAGTAATTTTAGTTGCTTTTTAGCTTCATCAATTTTGGCTGTGTAAGCTTCTTGGTGCCAATTACTGCCTGCAAAAGTACCTTTGACAGCTTGTTCTTCGGGAGTGAATATAGAATAATCTAAAGTAAAAGAATCTGTAGCAAACCAGTGTTTCTGACCACTAGAATCAGCATAGGCTTTAACTACAGTTCCTCCGGCATAGATACCCGTAAAATCTAATTCATTCACCAATTCGAGTACCCTTGGCACTACAGTTTCTTCCGGTAACAAATTACCTATATGAATTTCTCTACTGGCATTAGTTCCTGATGGTAAAACTAAATAGGGATCTAAAGGTAGCAGAGGAACCTCTTCACGTAGTTCTTGCAAAGCTTTGTATGCCACCTGCCAATCCACTTCTCGATCGCCGGTGAAAGGAATTAGCCGAAAACTACTGCGCTGATCTTGCATTAAAGTCAACTCAGCCCAGCCATCAGCAACAGTACCTGTTTGTCGCACTTTGGCATGATTGAAACGCGTAAATTGACTATATTCACTGCTCAATTTCACAGTGAATTGTTCACTTTCTTCTTTCTTATTTAAAAGAGTTTCAATTAATTGGTTAAAGCTGGCTTCAAAAGCAGAGGGTTCCTGGTGTTTCATTTATCTTCCTATCTAGAAAAAAGGGGCTAGAGGCGCTTAGGCTAGGGGCTAGGGATTAGTAAGAGGAGTGGGAGAGTGGAGGAGGAAGAGATGAGGGAGATAGAGAAGATGGGGAAGAATTTACTCTTATTAATTCCTCAACTACCTCACCTTCTTCACCTCCCTCACCTCCTTGTCTCCGTGTCTCCGCGTCTCCTTGTCCCCTTGTCCTCTTCAAGTTCCGCCGCCAAATACTTCGACATTAGCAAACACACAAACGGGTGAACCATGTCCTACCCAAATAGCTTGATTTGGTTCTCCTTTGCCGCAGTAAGGGGTACCGTACATTTCCCAAGTCGAGGAGTTGCCAACTTTAATTAAGCTGTGCCAAAACTCTGGAGTTGTAGCTCGATAATTAGGATTGCGGAGTGTTTTGGTGAATTTGCCATTTTCAATCAATTTTGCATACTCGCAACCAAATTGAAATTTATAGCGGCGATCGTCTATTGACCAAGAGCGGTTAGACTCCATGTAAACTCCATGTTCTATGCCAGCAATAATTTCTTCAAAAGATGCTTTTCCTGGTTCTAAATTTAAGTTTGCCATCCGGTCAATAGCAGGTCGATTCCAAGAGCAAGCACGCGCACAAGCTACTCCTGGTATCCCAGCTCTTTTCTGACTTTCTAAACTGCCCAAGCCCCGCAGTAATACACCTTCCTTAATTAAATACTCCCGCGTTGCCACAGCACCAGTATCATCAAAGCCATAGCTGGCAAATTCTCCAGATACGGTAGGGTCAAAGGTAATATTCATCAGGGGAGAACCATATACCAAAACGCCGAAATCACTTTTGTTAACAAAGCTACCTCCGGCATAGTTGCGCTCGTCTCCTAGAATTCTGTCAATTTCTAGAGGGTGTCCGACACTTTCATGAATTTGCAACATCATTTGATCTGGGGCTAATACCAGATTTGTGCGTGTAGTTGGACACTCTTGGGCTGTTAGAAGTTCGACTGCCTGTTCGCCAATGTGCTGCACCCGTTGCCATATATCTTCTTGTTTGAATAGCTCTATGCCACCTTGGTAACAGTTAGCTTCCCAACCATTGTTAGTACGGTGCTGCACGATCGCTCCTTCTTGGGCGATCGCTCCGTAATGCTGACGTAAGGAAATAAAATTTTGATATACCTCAGAGCCATTACTGCTTGTGAACCAAGTTTCTCTTTCGGTAGTGGTAGCACTAGCTGTAGTTTGGACTATTTGTTCGGATACTTTCAGAGTATGGCAGGTACGGACTAGCAAATCATTGATTTCAGCAGCACTCAGAGCATCCAATGGTTCGAGAAAGGGGGAAATATATTCACCAACAACCTTAGGACGCTCAGTTGCTGGTTGAAATGGATGTATCCACCACTGACTTGCTGCTTGTGCCTGTTTATAAGCTTTTTCGGCAGCAGCTTGCAAACTCGCAAGTTCTAGATGATTGGTAGCAGCATAGCCAATGCAGCCATTTACCATTACTTCCAGCATTGCTCCAATTGTGAAAGATTTGCCATTACTTTGCGGTAAGGCATCGCGGAAATAACGGTGGGAAGAAGTTTCTTTAACTACCCTGATCCCAATCCAATCTGCGGGAATGTTGATATTGGCGATCGCTTTTGTTAGTTCAGACCACATATTTTCTTAAAATTCCAGTAAATATAAGTGGAAATCAATTACATTTATCAATAAATAACCTTTTCTTAACCTTATACCTCTCAAGAAACACAGGGAATAGGGAACAGGGAACGGGGTTATTTCCCAGATAATTTAGATGCTCCATCCGACAATTGTTGGTTATCTGAACAAATTACAGCTTCTGAGAGATTATCTTTCTGTTCTGCGATTAATTTTGGACGTAGATAAAGATTCTCTAGTAACACTGCCAAACCAGCGATCCAAGGTGGGACGATTACAGCACCAATAATTCCTAAAACTTGCGTTCCTCCTAGTACTGCTAAAAGTTGATATAACGGATGAACTCGCACTGAAGAACCTACCAGCAAAGGATCGAGTACGTAACTTTCTAAATTCTGGATAATGACAAATAACAATAGTACCCAGAGGAAAGTTAACCCTCCTTGAGGAATTGCGACTATTAAAGCTGGGATCGCTCCTAATATCGGCCCGACAAATGGTATCAAATTTGTAAAGCCAGCAATTACACCCAATGCTAAGGCAAACTCCGAAAGTCCCAAAATGCCTAAACCCAGTGTAATAGCAAAGGCTAAAATAGCGGACACCAAAACTCGACCTTGGATATAACCTCCCATCCGGCGAGAAATGGGTACAACTTGGGCAGCAAGGCGCTCATCCCAGGGCTTGGGAAACAGTGCCACCAATCCTTTAATCAAATTTTCGCTACCAGCAACCATGTAGGCAGAAATTACCAAAGCTAAAATCAAATTTACGACACCACCAACGATACCGCGAGTTAATCCAAAAGAACGCACCAACAACTGCTGGCTAGAACGAATCAACCAATTAGTGAGTGCTTGGATATCAAAGAATTGATCTATGGACTCTAGCTGATAAATTCCCATCCGCACGGCTAAATTTTCCAATGCCATCCGTAAATTGTCCAGATAGACTGGTAGTCTACTACCCAATCTTTGAATTTGATCGGCAACAGAGGGGCCAATAATTAAACCTAGCCCAACTAAGCTAGCGATTAAACCCATGTAAGCCAAAATTACACCCAACCAACGTGGCAAGCGCAATCTTTGCGCAGCATCAACTATGGGGGCGATCGCTGCTGCTAGAACGACTGCAATCATTAATGTCAACAGCAAGCTCCGCAGTTGCCACAATAGTACGACTAAAAAGAAAGTCGCGATAATTAACAGGAGATTCAGTAAAGATATCACCTGACGCTTTTCGGACATAAAAGTATTAGGGATAGGGGATAGGGAACAGCTATAGAAGGATGAAATATTGTATTAATTCATCCTTCATCCTTCAATTTCGATGCCACTCCGTGCCTTGGGGTTTATCTATGAGGGTAATGCCTTGGGCTTGTAGTTCATTGCGAATGCGATCGCCTTCAGCAAAATTCTTCGCTTTTCTGGCTTCCTGGCGTTTTTGGATCAAGGCTTCAATTTCTGCATCAGTTAAACCATCACTATTTGGTTTTTCCTCCTCAATTTGAGCTTCTAAACCTAAAACTCCCGCCAAGGTTAGTAGAGTTTGCCATTGTTCAAATAACTCCTCTGGTGGTGTGTCGGTTTTTCCTTCATGCACCAAAAGATTCCCCTCCCGACGCAGTTCTTTAGCTAATTCAAACAACACAGCTAACCCACCAGGAAAATTAAAGTCATCATTCACGGCTTTTTGGAAACGCTCTATGTAGGGATCGGGCATTGGGGACTGGGTACTGGTGATTGGGTACTGGGAAGAGTCTAGTTCACGTTGATTAGTTTCTTTCCTAGTCTCTAGTCCCCAGTCCCTAGTCCCTAGTTCTTTCCCATGTTTATAACCAAAAAGCAAGCCTTCTTTGAGGGTTTGCCAACCGTTGGTGGCGGCAGCGATCGCTTCATCGGTAAAATCAATCGGTTTGCGATAATGTGCCATCAACACAAACAATCGCAATGCCATTGGATCTACACCTCGCTCCAGTAATTCGCGAATGGTGATAAAGTTACCCAAAGATTTAGACATTTTCTCACCATCGACTTTCACCATGCCGTTGTGCAGCCAGTAACGAGCTAATGGTTTACCCGTCACTGCCTCAGATTGGGCAATTTCATTTTCATGGTGGGGAAAAATCAAATCAGCACCGCCAGCGTGGATGTCAATAGTTTCACCCAGGCGATCGCGTACCATCGCAGAACACTCAATATGCCACCCTGGACGTCCTTTACCCCAAGGTGACTCCCAATAAGGTTCTCCTGATTTTGCTGCTTTCCACAAGGCAAAGTCAAACGGCTCTCTTTTCTTCTGATAATCTGGATCGTCTACATTTACTCGTTCACTAGCACCAACCTGTAAATCTTCTAACTTGCGTCCAGAAAGTTTCCCATACTCAGGAAATTGGCGCACAGCGTAGTAGACATCACCTTCCGCAGGGTAGGCGTAACCTCTGTTTTCTAGATCGTGAATCAGCCGTTGAATGCCATTCATCGTGTGAGTTGCACGGGGATACTCATCAGCGTCTTTAATTTTCAACTGCCGCATATCTTCAAAATAGGCTTTGATAAAGCGATCGGCGACAGCTTTCATTGATGAGCCTTCTTGCCGTGCTCGATTGAGGATTTTGTCATCAATATCGGTAAAATTCTGGACAAAACGCACGTCATAGCCAATGAATTGTAGGTAGCGACGCACAACGTCCCAAACAATACAAGCTCTAGCATGACCCAAATGGCAATAGTCGTACACCGTCACGCCGCAGTAATACATTTTTACCTTTCCTGGTTCGACAGTTTCAAAGGGTTCTTGGCGACGAGTGAGAGTATTGTAAACAGTTAGGGTCATAACACAGTAATACTGAATGATATACGCAATAATAAATTAGAGTAGCTAGGATGTATGTCCAGTATCCCTATGCTAGAGTTTTCTGGACTCTCTGCGCTACATTTCTATTTTGACTTTTTTAACAGCAGCGCTATGCAAGCAGTTACCCCCGAATCTCATTCAATGGATTCTCCTAAACAAGGGTTACCAGTCACAATTATTACTGGATTTCTCGGTAGCGGAAAAACTACTTTACTCAATCACATCCTCAGCAATCAGCAAGGTTTAAAAACTGCTGTTTTAGTAAATGAATTTGGTGAAATTGGCATCGATAACGAGCTAATTATCTCCACAGATGAGAATATGGTGGAGCTAAATAATGGTTGTATTTGCTGCACCATTAATAATGATCTGGTTGATGCCGTTTACAAAGTTTTGGAACGTCAAGAAAATCTCGATTATCTGGTAGTTGAAACCACCGGACTCGCCGATCCACTACCAGTTGCCTTGACATTTTTGGGTACAGAATTGCGCGATCTAACCCGTCTAGATTCGATTATTACCGTTGTAGATGCGGCAAATTACAGCTTGGATTTATTTAATTCTCAAGCAGCTTACAGTCAAATAGCTTATGGTGATGTAATTCTTTTAAATAAGACAGATTTGGTTTCGCCAGAAGAATTGCAAGCACTAGAAGCCAAAATCCGGGAAATCAAAGAAGGAGCGAGAATTATCCACACCAAGCGATCGCAAGTGCCGCTTCCTTTAATTCTCAGTGTTGGTTTGTTTGAGTCAGACAAGTATTTTGATGCTGATGAAGCTCATGAGCACGAGCATCAACATCATGATCATCATCACGATCACGACCATTCAGAATGTGGTCACGATCATCATCATAACCACGAGCATCACCATCATCACCATCATTCCCATCATTTGGAAAATGATGGCTTTACCTCATTATCTTTTGAAAGTGACCAACCTTTGGCAATCAGGAAGTTTCAATATTTCTTAGATAATCAGCTTCCTGATACTGTCTTTAGAGCAAAAGGAATTATGTGGTTTGAAGAGAGTCCCAAACGCCATATTTTCCACCTATGTGGTAAGCGCTTTACTCTCGATGATGAGGAGTGGAAAGGCGAGAAAAAAAATCAATTGGTGTTAATTGGTCAAAATCTAGATCACGAGCAGTTACGAGAACAACTAGAAAACTGCGTATGTTTACCTTCTACATCTCGTGGCAAAGGCTTTGGGAAGTAGGGACTAGGGACGCTTGAAGAGGACAACAGGCAGGAGAGACAAGGGAGCCAGCGCGCCCTTAGAGGTTTCTTCCGTTGTCGCGACTGGCGTGGACATGGGGAAATCTTTCTCCTTTGTGTGTCACCGTGTCCTCTTCTTCCCAGTACCCAATCACCAGTACCCAGTCACCGATCCCCCGATCACGCCAGTCCGCTCAACGGGGCTTCCCCCCGTTGAGCGGCTGGCTCCCTAATCCCTAATCCCTAGTTATGCGCGTTATCATCCAACGAGTCAAATCATCTCAAGTTATCGTTGACGGTGAAATTGTCGGCAAAATTGGACGAGGATTAAATTTACTTGTTGGTATTGCCGAAACTGATACTGATGCCGAGCTTGACTGGATGGTACGTAAATGCTTGGAGTTGCGGCTATTTCCTGATCGCGAAGGTGGGGAGCGCTGGCAAAAATCTGTACAAGAAATTGACGGCGAGTTATTGGTAATAAGTCAGTTTACTCTTTACGGTGATTGTCGCAAAGGGCGCCGTCCTTCTTTCGACCGTTCAGCAGTTCCCCAAACAGCTGAAGATTTATATAACAGTTTTGTTACTAAGTTACGCGAAAGTGGTTTAAGGGTAGAAACTGGTAAATTTGGAGCTATGATGCAAGTGTCTATTGAAAACGATGGCCCTGTAACTTTGTTACTAGAAAAAGAAGCTAATTAGTTATTTTTACGTAGACAAAGATTTCAGCCGCATCAAGACTGCTTAATACTACTTAGTACTAAATAATGAGAGAATATTAGTTTAACCATCACAAAACTTTAAATTCACTCATCATGGCAACAATTCAGTTTTCTAAAGGTGTCAACGAGGAAGTAATTCCAGAAGTACGTTTAACGCGATCGCGAACTGGTAACAGTGGTACAGCGACGTTCATTTTTCAAAATCCTAAAGCATTAAGCAACGGCAGCACCGATGAAATCACAGGTATGTATTTGATTGATGAAGAGGGCGAACTAGTTACCCGCGAAGTTAAAGGTAGATTTATCAACGGTAAGCCAGAAGCATTAGAAGCCGTTTATGTAATGAAATCTCCAGAAGAATGGGAGCGCTTTATGCGATTTATGCAGCGATATGCAGAAGAAAATGGCTTGGGATTTAATAAAACTTAATAAACTGCTATCACTGTTTAAGATGACAGTGGGGAGTAGGGGGAGAAATCTCTCCCTATATTTCTATATTTTTATCCCCATATTTAAAAGATTATGATGTACCAGCCACACCCTGAGCAATCAAGAATCACAGTCATTTGTGCTGTTGTTACCGTCAGTGATACACGCTCCAAAGAAAATGATAAAAGTGGTCAGTTAATTCAGCAATTACTCAGTGATGCTAGCCACACGATAGGAGCTTACACGATTATCAAAGACGAACCAGTTCAGATTCAGGAGCAGTTAGAGGTGCTGGGTAAAAATTCTAATTTGGATGCTGTAATTTTCAATGGCGGTACGGGCATTGCACCTAGAGACACTACCTACGATGCCATAGAAAAATTACTTGAAAAAACTTTGCCTGGATTTGGGGAATTATTTCGCTTTTTAAGCTATCAAGAAATTGGTTCGCGGGCGATCGCATCTCGTGCTGTTGGCGGTATTTATCAAAGTAAATTAATATTTTCCCTTCCTGGTTCCAGCAATGCTGTACGACTGGCAATGGAAAAACTGATTTTGCCAGAACTCCCTCACTTGGTTGGGTTACTACGTTTGGAAGGCAGAAGGCAGTAGGCAGAGAGAAGTTTGTAGGCGCGGAGCGACTTCCCGCAAGGGTGCGGTGAGCAGCGCCTTGGGCGGGTTCCCCGACTTGTGGCGACTGCGTACACGCGAAGCGGGTTCTCGTTAGAGTACCCGGAGGGAGGTTTCCTCCGAAAGCGTTGCTCCTCTACAAGGAGGCTCAAAGCTTCAAAGAGGCAGAAGGAACATAATAGATAAATCCAGGAGTTTCAAACAAGAACACCTTTTGTCTGGCACTATGGATATCAAAAAAACCTTTTACCTTCTTCATTAAGAAATTCAGGGGCTTGAGATTTTGTGGCAGAAGAATCGTTACGTTAATCGAGTTTCCAGACTTGTAGATGTCTGTTACTCGGATTTGTGCAGGGTAGTATTATGGCATTGCAATTTGTATTGATCTCCTTCTGCCTTCTGCCTCTGGGCAATCGCACTCGACGCGCTTAACCCGCAAGGGTGCGCTGCTCTCTGCCCTCTGCCTTTATTTAATTAATCCTTCTTCATCCAACTAAACATAGCTCGTAAATCTTTACCAATCTCCTCGATGGAGTGTTCAGCTTCTTTACGACGCATAGCAGTAAATCCAGGTTTACCAGCTTGGTTTTCTAGGACAAATTCCCGTGCAAATTGCCCAGTTTGAATTTCTTGCAGAATCTTCTTCATTTCTGCTTTCGTTTGCTCATTCACAACTCTGGGGCCACGGGTATAATCACCGTATTCCGCAGTATTGGAAATACTATCACGCATTTTGGCAAGTCCACCTTCCACAATTAAGTCAACAATCAATTTGACTTCGTGAAGACATTCAAAATAAGCCAACTCTGGCTGATACCCGGCTTCAACTAAAGTCTCAAATCCGGCTTTAATTAAAGCACTCAAACCACCGCACAACACAGCTTGTTCGCCGAACAAGTCGGTTTCAGTCTCTTCACGGAAGGTAGTTTCCAGAACGCCTGCACGAGTACCACCGATACCTTTAGCATATGCCATAGCGCGATCGCGCGCTTGCCCAGAAGCATTTTGATATACAGCAAATAGACAAGGTACTCCTTGTCCTTGTTCGTAAGTCCGCCGTACTAAATGTCCCGGCCCTTTGGGTGCTACCATGATCACGTCAACGAAAGGAGGTGGCACGACTTGCCCGAAATGAATATTGAACCCGTGAGCAAAAGCTAACACATTTCCTTCTTCTAAATAAGGCTCAATTTCATTTTTATAAACAGCTTTTTGTACCTCATCAGGTAACAAAATCATAATTAAGTCGGCTGCTTTAGCTGCATCTGCCACACTTTTTACAGTTAAGCCTGCTGCCTCAGCCTTAGTCGCTGACTTACTACCCGGATATAATCCGACAATCACGTTCACACCGCTATCCTTAAGATTAAGGGCGTGGGCATGACCTTGGGAACCATAACCGATGATGGCAACTGTTTTTCCGGCTAAAAGGTCTAAATTTGCATCTGTGTCGTAATACATCCGAGCCATAAGTGCGTCTCCCGTCAGCAAGCATCCTGTTTAATCGCAGACTTGTTATTTTACCGGATCATGATGCCGTTTCTCGATCAATTATTTGCACTTGATCATGAGATAATTTTACTTCAAAAGCGTGAACCGAATCTTCTATGCTGGAAATCTTGCTAGCACCAGGAATAGGCAAGATACATGGTGATTTGGAACGCAACCACGCCAGCACAATACAATAAACCGATACACTTTTTTCCTTAGCTAACTTTGCGATCGCAGGAATATCTTGCAAGTTTTCGTGGCGGCGACTACCACCAAAGGGACTCCAAGGCAAAAAGGTCAAACCTTCTTTTTCACAGTACTCTAAGACACCATCAAATTCCGGCTGACGATGCCAAGGATTGTATTGATTTTGCACCGAGACAATGTCAACTATAGCTCGCGCCTGTTGAATTTGTTCTACAGAAAAGTTAGAAACTCCCACAAATTTAATCATTCCAGCAGCTACTGCTTCTTTAGCTGGTGCTAGAGATTCCTCAATTGTGTAGTCGGAATCGGGTGCGTGGTACTGCCAAACATCAATTGGTTTATTTCCACCCAAAGCCTCAAAACTGACGCGAATAGTTTCCCGTAAGTGTTTTGGATTTCCATTGCGTGTCCAGCTGCCTTGCGGGCGCATCAAACCGCCCTTGGTTGCCACAATTACATCAGTTGCATCTCCATTGTAAGTTTGCAACGCTTTGTGAATCAGTCGCTCGTTATGGTGCTTATCAGATTCGTCTTTGCAATAGGAATCAGCAGTGTCAATGAAAGTGATCCCCAAATCCAAAGCACGGTGAATAACATTGATAGAATCGGTTTCTGAAGGACGTCTACTTAGTGACATTGGCATTCCTCCCAAACCAATACCGCTAACATAGACATCCGTGTTTCCTAGTTGTTTTTTTTCCATGTTTCTAGCTTGTGTTTTCAGCAGCATTAACTATTTACTAACTAGTCAGACTTTTGAGCAGAAACCATCCTTCATATGGTTGATTGTCTGCTCAAAATCAATATAAACAACTAGGAATTCACAAAAATCTATTTCTTTTTATACTTGTCTTGTTTAGCTCTAAAATGTACTTCTTTCAAAATTTTATGTTAAACCTTCGACTTCTTAAAGAAGTCGGAGATCTATGTTTTGATGTTGACTTAATTACCTCAAAATTTTCAGAAATAGACATATACGCTGCTGTAGTTCAAAGTCAAATAGCCAATTCTTCCCTGAAACTATACATTAAAAACATTATGAAGATGATTTTACAAAGCCGTTTAGGTAAAAGTACACTTCTATTTATAACTATTGCTAGTGCAATGTTATTTACCAATCCTAAAAAAGATACTTACGTAGATTATGCTGCCAAAAGACTTACCACTGAAATTCAAACGTCTATTTGTCGCACTCCGAAGCTAACACAGGGTTTATTCTGGGAAGAAGTTAGTAAAATTACAAGCAATAGCTGTAAATCTGGTTTAGCTACAGGACTGACTTTTCAAAGTAGCAGCATTAAAGAATTTATCGCCAATTCAACCGAGCAACAAAACTTTTTTGTTTTCAGTGCCTACACAACAAAAGTTTCTCAATATAACTTCAAAACCATAGGTGTATTCGGTAATTTCCTCACGTTTCAAAAATAGCTAAGTTTTGATCCGATTGAGTGGTGTTGTGAAATGCTAATTTTAGTAAATAGATGCACCTCTGACGCTCATTCTATAAAAACCTAAGGTTTGTACTAATTATGACGAAATGATAGCGCTGAGGAATGCCAAGATATGTAGCAGCAACGTATTTAAACTCTTATGCCTGAACTCCGCCAATCGATCGCACAGCACTACCACGAGCGCACTAAATACGATCCTCAAACGATTGCTTCAAAAAGTAAGAGGTTAGACTGGGCTAAACAGCCGGTACCATTCAAAGAGTACAAGATTGGCTCCACTTTTGACCTCAAACCTTATATAGAAGAAAAACAGGAAGATTTTACTAATAATCCTGAGGCTCATTGGTGGCAAAGATTGTCACGACTTTTATTTTGTAGTTATGGACTGACTGCCAAAATGCCTTCTATGGGAAGTGCGGTGTATCTTCGTGCAGCGCCTAGTGCTGGTGGTTTATATCCAGCAGAAGTATATGTAGTTTCTCGTGGTACTCAACTGTTACCGCCAGGTTTATATAACTACCAGTGCCGCACTCATTCTTTGATGCACTATTGGGAAAGTGATGTTTGGCAAGCTTTGCAAAAAGCTTGTTTTTGGCATCCTGCCTTGGAAAATACTCAATTGGCAATTATTGTTACAGCTGTTTTCTATCGTTCGGCATGGCGCTATGAAGATAGGGCGTATCGTCGCATTTTTCTGGATACAGGACATTTGTTAGGTAATATCGAATTAGCAAGTGCTGTTTGTGACTATCGCCCTCATTTAATCGGCGGTTTTGTGGATGAGGCAATAAACGAACTGCTTTATATTGATCGCCAACAGGAGGGAGCGATCGCTGTTGTTGCCCTGGCGGATTTATTGGATATCAAACAAAATTTGCCTACTTGGCGAACTGCCCTACCCTCGGCTACTGAAACTAATTATCCTGAAATTCCTGATGGTGAGTTGTTACAGTACTTTCATCAAGCCACTGAAATTCAAGCAGGTACAACTGGCAAATTGAACTTGCCGGAAGTAAAACAAGAAAAATCTTTAGAAGATAAATACAACTTTCCTTTTTGTCAAAAGATTTCTACTGCCACCACACCAATTAGTTGGGGCGAAAAGTTAGAAGATTTAGAAGTAACTATTCTCAAACGACGTTCTACTCGTGCTTACAATGGTGATTATTTAACTTTTGATGAATTAAAAGCCTTACTTGACTTTACTTACCAACCTCAACATTACATAGAGCAGAATTTAGATATTTCTCCAGATTATTTTGATTTAAATTTAATCGAAACATTTATCGCTGTTTCTGGAATAGAAGGATTAGAGGCAGGTTGTTACTATTACGCACCTAAAGCCCAAGAATTACGACAAATTCGCTTTAAAAACTTTCGCCAAGAATTACACTTTCTTTGCTTGGGACAAGATTTAGGAAGGGATGCAGCAGCAATTTTATTTCATACAGCAGATTTGAAAGCAGCTGTTGCCCAATATGGCGATCGCGTTTACCGTTACTTACACATGGATGCAGGGCATTTAGGACAAAGACTAAATTTAGCTGCCATTCGCCTTGGTTTAGGCGTTAGTGGTATTGGTGGCTTCTTTGACGATCAAGTCAATGAAGTTTTGGGTATTCCTGCTGACGAAGCAGTGCTGTATGTTACCACTTTAGGAAAACCCAGATAATTAATATCGGGAGCGTTTCAGTTTATAAAATGCTCGTAGGCTATAAGCCTGGGGCTATAAATACGAAGCCTGCCTACCCTTTGGGAACTGCTAGCCTATGGCAACGCCAAGGGCGAACGCAAAACGCAGACTATGAGTTTTTATAGCTTGCGGAGGCAGGCTTTGTTTGTGTAGCAATACCCTAGAAGGGTATTAATTAAAAAAGTGGAATGCTCCCATTAACATCCTGCCACACCCGTAGAGGGAATAGCTCAACACTTATCTTGCACCTCACTCCGAAAACGCCTAGAACTGAAGTTTTAGACTTATAGTTCAATTCAGTGAAAACTGACTGAAAACCTTACCCAGTCACTTTAGTAGACTTTAGCTAAAAGCCCTCAAAATTTATTTCTTGGCGGACAAGAGCGTGGATGCGGGATATTAGTCAAGGAATCTCGTGGCAAATGACTTAAAAGTCGAGCGATCGCACTCGACTCATACCATTTTGGATTTTAGATTTTGGAAAATGGAATTGGAAATTATCTTCTGTATCTGGGTTGGGTAAATCCATCTGCCCTCAATCATTTTTTAAATTGGTATTAGAATACGTTCCTGTTGGCTAGTTCGTTGTTTATATTTGATATCAACAAATCTCTAAATAAAACAAATTCCTATCATCTAGCTAGATGATAGGAATTTAATTTAATTTTTATTTGGTGGCGGGAGATGGATTTGAACCATCGACCTTCGGGTTATGAGCCCGACGAGCTACCAGGCTGCTCTATCCCGCGTCGTCTTCTCTAGTATAACTAGAAGTCAGAAATTTAGCAACTACAAAATCGATAATTCTCCAATTACTTCTAAACGTTTGTATCTACCCAAGCTCATAAAGTTTTCTGATAAGGCTTCGGCAACAGACGGACTAATCCAGCCCATTTGTTGGAGCAAATGAATGGCAGCTGCATACTTTGCCCGTTTTGCTCCATCTATAACTTTAATTGCCAATCCCATTCCTTCACCGAGTCTGCCTATGCACTGCACTCCTTCCGCGCCAGCTTTACTTACCACTTCTCCCGGAGCTAAACGCATTAGTTCTGTGTCAAATTCTCCGTCTCCCGCTATCAGCGTGGGGTGATGAGTCATAGCACGGACAATACGCTCCATATCCAAACTACTGCTAGCAGCTAGTTGAGCATATAACGACGCCATTTGCCCAAGCTGCATGAGATAGGTGGGTGCGCCGCAATCATCGTGAACGCTGATAAATTCCTCGGCTGGCATTTTCAGCACTTCTGCTACTTTAGCGATAATCAGTTGCTGTACGGGGTGTTTACGCTGCAAGTAGTTATTTAAAGACCAATTGCACTGCTGACAAACAGCTAGCATTCCTGCGTGTTTACCAGAGCAATTGTATTCTAGAGGACTGCGTTTGCCTTCAGGAATCGGACATTGCAGTGCCGAAGGGTCAATATCAGCTCGCCAAAGGATATTAAATGCCTGTCGTACTTGCTGTATTGTTCCTTTATGGGAACTGGTGATAATTGCTAAGTCGCGATCGCTAAGGTCGTAACGTTCCAGGGTGCCTGTGCTGGTAACAGCAAGTGCCTGAAACGGTTTGAGTGCGGAACGGACAAATGTTGCAGTTTCAGCATTTCCGGCAACAGAAAGCACTCGTCCTCGGTCGTCGCATACAACAGCTTGGACTATGTGCTTTGATTCAATTATGCCTTCACGCAGCAACCTAACTTCCAATACGGCGGCTTGAGTTCGTTTTCCCATTGTCATGGGTGATTATCTATTGCTATTTTGTCTTGATGTGATTAGTCATTTGTCATGTGTTAGTTATTAGTTACTAACCATTAACCAATGACTTATGAGAATTTAAACTAATTGCCAAACTATCGTACCAGCAACGAACAACACAGCCAAGCTAGCAAAGCTAATTTGTAACCGTTGGATAATAGGTTTAATTTGGTAGGTAACAATTAAGCGATCGCGGGTTAGCAGTTCCTGTGGTTTTGTCCAAGTTTGGCCGTCATACCAACCAGATTCTTCATAGAATATGATTGGACTAGCTAGGCGATGTTGTATGTAAGACCAACCTAAGTATAATCGCAGCAGTGTAAGTATGACACCTAAACTTGCTCCGGCAGCACCACAGAGGAGAAAATGGGCAATTTGTTTATGTGGGGGAAAGCTGACTGCTGCTACTGCTGCGGCAATTGGCCAAGACAAACCCCAAATACAAGTTAATTTCGTGATATACTCGCGCCAATCTAGCGTGCAATCACGAAATAGCCAAGATGTTTTTAGCTCTTCGTACTCATTTAGCGGTTGTTGTTCGGAGGGAACAGGGCAATTTGAAACCGAGGACTTAATCATGTTTGTTTACCCCCACCATCATCAGATGTTGGAAACTCGATATGTTCTGCATGACCCCAGAAGGCTTCTAAATTATAAAACTCTCGCTCCTTGGGCATCATAATATGAACAATCACATCACCGTAGTCTTGCAAAATCCAATTTCCCTCGGTTTTACCTTCTACCCGTAGAGGACGCCTTTGCCAATCTTGTTGTACTTTGTCTTCTATCGCATCGGCGATCGCCCTCACTTGTACTCTTGAATAACCTGTCATCACCACAAAGTAATCAGCCAGATAAGATACATCTGCTACTCTCAGTAACAAAATATCACCCGCTTTCCGGTCTGATGCTGCTTCGGCAACGGTTTCGGCTACATTTTGACTTGTTGCATTAATATCAATTTGCGGGTTTTTTACCGCTTCTTTTTTCACAGCGACTGATTGTAATGGGAAGTTTGCTTGGAAATAATCAGACATTAAACCTCAGCTGCTTTTTCTTTTTTGACAATTTTTTACAATTACTTGGTTGGCAAAAGACCATGGAATTGCAACTGTATAATAATTAGGTTTTTTTGAATACTAACAAAAAATACAGATGTCTATGCAGTTGGTTGAGCAATTGTATGTTTAGCTTTCGATTTTTGTAAAAACCAATTGCGAGTAGCGATCGCTCGTGGATGAATCAAGCGAGGACTTTCGAGCAAAAACTTGAATGTGTAATCACAAGTCAACCAAACAGCCCGCTCCAAATTTTCACGACAAATTTGTCTTAATACTTGTAATTCTGAGGTATTGCCACGCCCTGGCTCTAGAGTATCTGCTAAAGATACGATACAGCACAGAGGACTCATGCCTGGTCTACCTAAGGTGTGATTGGCGATCGCTTGTAATACTTCTTCATCTTCAACACCAAATGTATCTCTGGCAACAATGGCACTGACATCTGCATGCAAAAGATGAGGAGACGCTGCTACTACTTCATCTATTTCCAATCCCTCAACCTCTGCCATCTGCAAAAGTTTTTGTGGCTGAAAATATTTTGCTAGATCGTGCATTAGTCCAGCTGTCGCAGCTTTTTGTTGATTCAAATTGTAATGCTGTGCAAGCTCCACTGCCATTTGCTCAACCCTGAGAATGTGGTTAATCCGCGAAGCCGGAACATTCTCTGCTAACCAAGCTAAGACTTTTTGGCGCATAATAGCTGAACACCTGAATTCAGGATTGTGGCAACAAATGTTATTGAATAGATATTTCTATTCTAACGGAGTTGTCATCTGAAGTTTGTTTGCCCAAATCTAGCCTATTTTTGTAGCGAAGGCTTATATTCAACAATTATGCCTACTGTGTTTAGGTGTAGCTGATCAAGATGACAGTGGTCTTAGCTTGAGATAGGTTAGACTTCTTGCTTTGAGACTACTGTAGAATCCATAACTGGGTTATTTGCTGTCACTGTATAGAATAGAGACTCATAATGAGTTAAAGCTTGCTCAAATGCATATTGCTCTGTGGCATAATGACGACTGTTATAACCCAGAGTTTGAACTTTGTTCGGATGTTGGTATAAGTCCAAAATTGCCTGAGCAAGAGCCTCTGGATCTTCTGGGGGAACGATAATTCCACCGCCACTTTGTCTGATTGCTCTTGCAGCAGTTCCGTTTTCGGGTACAGATGCAATCAATGCTCGCCCACTAGCAAGTAGCACTTGAATTTTCGATGGCATATTGAAGGAGATCACATTTTTCTTTTGTACTACTAAGCCAATATCAGCAGCCGCTAGCATCTCTGGTAAACGTTCACGGGGTTGAAAAGGTAGTAACAAAACATTATCTGCACCACAGCTTTGACATTCTTGTTGCAATCTTTGCAAACAAGAAGCCTCTCCTACAATCACAAAAGCAATATCTGGAATATGCCGCAACATAGAAGCAGTTTTGACAACAGTTTCTAAACCTTGGGTGAGAGCTATATTACCTGAATATAAGACTACAAATTTGCCATTCAGGTTATGAGCAATACGAAAAGCATTATCTTCTTTTGGCAGGGGACGAATGAAATTTACATCAACCCAATTGGGAATTTGCAAAAGTTTATTAACTTCGACATTTTTAGCAAGCAAATTTTCTATAAAACCATCACTAATAACACTTATTTTGGTGGCAGTGCGGTAAGCAAATTTTTCTAAAGCTGTAAAAACTTTAATCAGCAATTTGTTTTTAAGCAAACCGACGTGAATGGCAGCTTCTGGTAGTATATCTTGAAGGTTTAAAACGACAGGGCAACCATACAACCATCCCAATATAGTAGTTGGTATAGAAACCGGTAACGATGGAGAAGTGGTAAGAATAACATCAGGACGCCAACCGTTCAAAGCTGGTAGTAAACTGGTGAAAACAAAGCTAGCGTCTAGCAACATCCGATCTAAGAGGTTTGGTTGTGGACGAATCCAAACATAACTGCGTTGAATTTGAACACCATTTTTATACTCAGTAAAAAACAACTTCTTTCTATACCCTTCATAAATTTGACGCTCAGGATAGTTTGGCATTGCAGTAACTACGCGCACTTTATGTCCTCGCTTAACTAGTCCCTCTGCTAATTCAGTCATCAGAGGAGCAATGCCAATTGGTTCTGGATAGTAGTTGTATGAGTAAATTAAAATCTGCATATCAAAATTAGTCAGAATATGCTTGGTATTTGTTGAATCTCTTGCTTTATGAGCTTTGCGCTCTAAAACAACAGTTATACCTAAATTCTCTCTTTGAATTCTCTTGATGTCAGTAACTATTCATTAAACTTTCAGTAAATTTTTATACTTACAATTCAAGTATACTAAAATGTTTATTACTTTTAAATCACACTACAAAAAATAGTAGTTAAGTATTTATTCGTACGTAAAACTTCTATAAATATTACCTTTATATCAAGGTAATATTTCTATAGTCAGCGTTCCAATTCAGATAAGTACTCAGACAGAATTAATTACACACTCTTGTTTCTTTCCCAGGCTGGAGCCTGGAAAAGCATTGATTGAGGCTGTGCCTCTTATTCATGAGCCAAAGGCTCCAGTTTTCGTTACCATGCTCTGCATGGTAATGAGAAATTTTCTGTTAAAATTTCCCTTTTATTTTGCACTTTCTACCCCAATGACACTAACCCTAAAAAATATTTAGGAGTAGGGAAGTATGTGACTAAAATAAGCTCCCCTACTCCTAGCTTCTAGATTTGCAAATTTTAAGCTAGCTAAACAGCACCACTATTTTTGTGAAATAAAATGGCTACTGTTTTCAAAATAAGCTTTATATCGTACACCAAGCTCCAGTTTTTTTGATATTGCAAGTCTAGACGAATTACATCCTCAAATTTACGTATGCTAGAGCGTCCATTCACTTGCCATTCTCCAGTCATACCTGGTTTGACATCTAGCCGTTGCCACTCAGGTACTTCATAACGCTCTACTTCATCGGGTGTAGGTGGGCGAGTGCCGACTAAACTCATCTCTCCTTTAAGGACATTCCAAAATTGAGGAAGTTCATCCAAACTGGTACGTCGCAAAAAGGCTCCGACTTTGGTAACTCTGGGATCTTTATCAATTTTGAAAAAAGCCCCTTGTACTTGGTTGTGTTTTTCCAGTTCAGCTTTCCTAGCTTCTGCATCAACATACATTGATCGGAATTTCCAAATCCGAAAGCGCTTGCCCATCCAACCACAACGAGTTTGACTAAATAATATCGGGCCGGGATCGTCAAGTGTAATAGCAACTGCAATAGGAATAAATAAAACTCCTGTAATGACTAACCCTATGAATGCCCCAACAATGTCTATTATCCGTTTCGTCCAAGAACGTACGGAGGGATGTGTTGTTGGTAGCTGCTCCTCCAATAGTCGGTTGGAGGGCGTTTCGGTGTTACTACCAGATTCAATGTGAAAAACCTCCTCCAATCCTGTAAGGTTGAGTACTGCCATCACCTGAGGAGTAACATTCCGTAAGATCAGATCGATCCCTTTTTCCTGGGCTATTTTGTAATTGCTCACTAAAGCACCCAAACCACTACTATCCATGAAAGTAGTTTGCTGAAAGTCGATAATAATTCTTTTAAGAACTGGATTTGCTTGGATTAAATCTTGACAGGTTTGCTTAAATGCCACAGCTTCAAGCATGCTCAATCGGTTTGAGACCTGCACTACTGCCATATCATTTAATGACATTACCGGATCATCTACCTCTGTGGTTTGGCTATTCATGAAATCCTGTACTTTCATTGCCGTGTCAATATAATCGACCCAAAATTATTTTGTCTTAGCGAATCATCTAACCCGATGTTAGATCGGCTGGAACAATAACTAATTGCTAGTTATTGGAGTTTAGATTAGAGATTTTCAAGGATGGTTCACAATAGATTTATCCGGAAATTAAATTTTAACCTTTGATGTGTAAGGCTTCAAGGTTAATTCGCGGATATATCTAACAGAACAGGAAGTTAAATATCCTTACTATTTTGCCTAAATAGCGCATACGTACTGCTATCATCTGATGACTACTAAAACTTCTACTACACCTACAGCACGGCTGATTGAGATTTTTTCCGCAATCCAAGGGGAAGGGTTGAATGTTGGGACGCGTCAAATTTTTATTCGCTTTGCCCTTTGTGACTTGCGCTGTCATTTTTGTGATAGCGCCCATACCTGGAGTACACCGACAACTTGCAGGATTGAACGATCGCCTGGCTTGCGAGATTTTGAAATTTATTCTAATCCCGTTCCTTTAACCATACTAATTGAGTGGGTAAAGTGGCAAAATATACCTTCCCTACACGATAGTATTAGCTTAACAGGTGGCGAACCACTTCTTCATGCCCAATTTTTGGTGGAATTTTTACCGCAAGTACGTACAGTCACTGGTCTACCCATTTACTTGGAAACTGGCGGACATCGCCCAGAACTATTAGCAAAGGTTTTGCCTTATCTAGACTCTGTAGGTATGGATTTTAAGTTACCCAGTGTCAGTGGCGAAAGTCATTGGCAAGAACACGCAAAATTTCTCCAACTCTGTTACGAATCACAAGTAGAAGTTTTTGTCAAAATTATCATTTCTGACAAAACAAACACTGCTGATTTAGAAGATGCAGGTTTGTTAGTCGCAGAAGTTAGTCCACAAATCCCCATTTTTTTACAACCTGTCACTCCTTTAGTAGCATCTGAACAATTTACTCAAAACCCTATACTTGCACCTGCTCCAGAGCAAGTTTTAATGTGGCAGGCTTTGATGAAGCGGTTTGTCAAGGTTGTGCGTGTAGTGCCTCAGACGCATAAAATGTTGAACCAACTTTAAGTAAATCGGTATTGAACTTAAAAATATTTTTTGATTGGGCAGAAAATTGTGGATCTGTGTATATTTGCTTTGGCTCGCAAATAACTTATATTCCAGATTACTCCAGTCATTGGTGGGTATATGCAACTGAAATTGGCTCATATCTTTGAAGTCTGAGTTGAACTAGAAGCACCAAAAGCTGAGGTTTTTAAAGTTAACAGTCATTCTCTGTGGAAACTTGGTGGCTGATTATTCAAATCCACCTGTGATTCCAAAATGACAGCGTAACAGCTTAAGTAGCAATTGGAAGAAGAGGTAACAGCTTTGCAAAGTGGAAATTACTGATGACAGTAATTTTTGCAGGCAACGCAGTTGCTCTTCTGCCTTAATTCTCATAGGAGTTTTGTGAAGATAGGAGCAAGCACCAGACAATTTTGATTAAATTTCAATGTGAACATTGGCACTGAGCTTAATTAACCTTTTTTAATATATTCTTAATTGGCAAGCTAGATGTTGAAAAGATTAATGTTTTAAACGTGAGAGTTATGATGCAGACTATCTAATGGGCTGATTTTGGTGTGAGTGAGTGGTTTATAGCTGAGGCGATCGCAAACTAAGCCCATGTTAGCGTTAGAAATCTGTCTAAATTAACCATTTTCGTTGTCTGTGTGAGGTTGGGGAAATGGGAAGAAAGCTATATCTATTCCTCCCGTGTCTCCCTCGTTTTTTAATATTCACTGTTTTCCATAGCAGTTTTAGATTTTGCCTTTGCTTTGTTGGCACTGCGTTTGAGGGCAGAAAGCCGTGCTTCGTATCTAGAACGTTGGCGCTTACTGGGAGTTATATCAATTAAGGTTTTCAAGGCGCTTCCTAAACTTTTGTAGGCGTTAGGAAGACTGTAACCAAAACGAGTTGCTAAGGCGATCGCTTTTTCGTCTGCTTCTACTAATTCTCTTAACTGCTTTTCCCCGTTATTTTTTTGATAAAGTCGCCAACCAGAAACTCCGCACAGCGCTAAGGCAAGAAATAGCAGTAATACATCCTGTACCCACAATTCACCAACAGCACCACCCAAACCAATCGCTAAGGCTGCCATTTCCCAACCATCTTTGGGAATAGTATCATTTTGAATGCGAGCAACTTCGTGCCAGAACAGCAAATTACGCTGATCCATCGCTAGCGAATCCCATTTCACCAAGTCTATTTGAATTTCTACCTGGTCTTTACCTATTTCTTCAGAGCGGATCAGGGGTGGATTTACCTCTGTTGTACCTTCAACCATGACCCAGCTCTGCAATTCTGGCGGTAATAAGCCTTTTAACCGCCGGAGTTCACTCATTTCTGCTTTAGCAGAGGAGGTAGCATACGATGTCATATTTATCCAGCCCTAGTAAAACTTTCAGTATATCGAGGGTAACACTTTGGAGTATAGCTATTTCACTAAACATTTAAACTCATTCACTAGGAAAACTTCCTCGTTTTTTACGAGCTTCCATAGCCTTTTCTAGTAGTTCTAGCAATCCCGGAGCCTGCTCTTGGATACTTAGTAAGATTCTCTCACCTAGTTCTACGTTTCCCGGATCTTGACCTGTTTCCATCACGGCTTGCAAGCGAGGCAATGCCACATTATCAACTAACTGAACCAGCCCACTCAAACAACGATTGAATTGTTTCTCTGTAAGAGTCGAGTCTTCTAAAGGAAACTCTATGATGGCACGAATTTCGCCGTCGGAAGGGTCATATTCCCATTGCAGCATTTTGGTTTCCCAAGAAATTGCCAGCATTGTCTGAAGGATTGCTGCTTTGTGAGGATGATCTTGCACTCCTGCCAAGACTTGGGGCGCAAATAATCGAAAAAATTTTCCCTCCTCATCAAGCTGAACTACAATCAAAAAATCTTCTATACTTTCACTTTCTACACCTGTAATAATCCGGTCTTCTTCTTCATCCAAACGGTAGTCCCAACCGAGATTATCCAAGTAATGAGCAATCTGTTCCAGATTTGCAGCCATAAAGCCTCATCATAAAAAAACTGGAGCGGCTATTTCCAGACCTAGTTTAACCTGCTACGGGTACTTTATTAGGTTGATTTAGATACTTCTCCTTACCGAGCAATGTGCAATGGACTATTGCTGCTGTTGAAGCTAACTATAGGTTCAATACTTATTCTGTTAAGAATAATTCACAAAATCTGCTCTTTTGTAGTTAACTTTAATTTTAGATATTGCTTTTTTAAGAGCACATAAACTTATTAAATATAAAAATAACATAGTATATGAATCTATTCAAATACTTTTATTTATAAGTAAGTCAAAGTAAATAAACTAAAAACAAAGAACCCCGACTTTTTAGATAAGTCAGGGTTCTTATTGGACATATTTTAGGTTATGTTAATTAGTAATTTTTGAGTATCAATGATATTTATGGATAAAAAAACTTTAATTTTAGCGATCGCACCCTTAATTTTGAGCCTGACTGCTTGTACTCCAGAGGTAGCAAACACAGGAGATACAGGGGCAAAACAAGCTACTCAAAGCCGTTTGGATACGATTAAAAGTCGCGGACAGTTGATTTGTGGTGTTAGCGGTGAACTACCAGGATTTAGCTTTGTGGGAACTGATGGTAAATACTCTGGATTAGATGTAGATGTATGTCGTGCCATAGCATCTGCTTTATTTGATAACCCAGATGCAGTAGAGTACCGCAATCTTAATGCTAAAGAACGATTTACAGCCGTACAAACCGCAGAAGTAGATGTTCTCAGCCGTAACACTACATATACGCTCAGTCGGGATACCTCAGTGGGTTTGGAGTTTGCACCGATAATCTTTTATGATGGTCAAGGTATCATGGTTCGCAAAAGTAGCGGCAGCAAGACTTTAGCAGATCTCAAAGACAAAGCAATCTGCACTCAAACTGGTACTACCAACGAGCAGAACTTGGCAGATCAAATGCGAAAACGGGGCATACCTTACAAACCTCTTGTCTTTGAAGATGTGAATACAGCATATGCCACTTATGCCCAAGGACGTTGTGACGCTGTTACCTCTGATAAATCCCAATTAATTTCCCGGCGCAGTATTTTACCCAACCCAGAAGATAATGTAATTCTTGATGAAAATTTATCTAGCGAGCCATTTGCTCCAGCTGTCGCCGATGGAGACAGTAAGTGGGCTAATACTGTTAAATGGGTAGTTTATTCCCTAATTAAAGCCGAAGAATTGGGTATTAATTCTCAAAATGTTGCAAAGTTTGCTAATAGTAACGATCCAGAAATTCGACGTTTTTTAGGAACTGAAGGTAACCTTGGGCAAGGAATGGGTTTGCCAAATGACTTTGCTGTCAGAATTATTAAGCACGTAGGCAACTACGGTGAAATTTATGATCGCAATTTGGGAGCAAAGACAAAGCTAAATTTTCCTCGTGGTCAAAATCAACTCTGGACAAAGGGTGGACTTTTGTTTTCTCCTCCTTTTAGATAATCAGTTATAGCTCATGCATAATTTCAAATCTCCCTTGTGGCGCGATCGGCGTTACTGGCAAATTATTGTTCAATTAATAGCTGCATTTTTAGTAGCATTTGTCGTAGCTATACTGTGGATAAATCTCAATCGCAATTTGCAGCAATTGGGAATTAAATTTGGATTTGATTTTCTCAAGCAACAAGCTTCATTTGATATTAGTGAAACGCCCATTTCTTACAATCCATCTGATACTTATAGTCGCGCCTTATGGGTAGGCTTAATTAACTCTTTACGAGTGGCGATCGCAGGGATTATTTTCACTACGATTGTTGGTATATTCGCAGGAATATCACGGCTGTCTGACAATTGGTTATTACGAAATATTGCTGGAGTTTATGTAGAGATTTTTCGGAATACGCCTCTACTTTTACAATTATTATTTTGGTACTTTGCTGTTTTTCTAAGTTTACCTAAGATAGAAAACCAAATTTCTGTTTTGAATTTAGTTTCTATCAGTCAAAGTGGTGTGCAATTCCCGTGGTTTAGGCTCTCTTCAGAATTTTTTGCTTTGCTAATGGGATTAACTTTTTATACAGGTGCGTTTGTTGCTGAAATTGTTCGAGGCGGTATCCAATCTGTACCAAAGGGACAATGGGAAGCAGCCCGTTCCTTGGGTTTAAAGCCTGGTTTGGTGATGCGACTGGTGATTTTTCCTCAGGCTTTGCGGGTGATCGTGCCACCACTGACAAGTCAATATCTGAATTTAACTAAAAACTCTAGTTTGGCGATCGCGGTTGGTTATCCTGATGTATATTTTGTTGCTTCTACTACTTTTAACCAAACGGGGAGAGCGGTAGAAGCTATGTTGTTGATTATGCTTACTTATCTGACATTGAGTTTAACAATTTCTCTTGGAATGAACTTTTTTAATAGGATGGTGACGATAAAAGAAAGATAAGAATATGTAAAAGGGAACAGGGAACGGGGAATAGGGGAACAAGGAGACAAGGGGAGAACAACTAATGACAAATGACTATTGACCAATGACTAACTTTTAGAATATGAATTGGCTGCATAAAAATTTGTTTAATACTTGGTACAACAGCATATTAACTGTTGTTTGTTTGTTTTTACTGTTCTGGATAGGTTGGGGTGTTTTGAGTTGGGCAATTACTCAAGCACAATGGGAAGTAATTTGGGTAAATTTGCGTTTATTTTTTGTTGGTCGTTTCCCCTCAACATTATACTGGCGAGTTTGGATTGTGCTGACAATAGCTTCCATATTATTAGCTCTGACTTGGGGAGTTTTCTTTAGCAAACAAAGTGTGAATAGTCTGAGAATTAACCTTGCTGGTTTGATTCTCTGCGGAGTCTTGTTTTTTTTGCCTTTAGATTTAAATATCCGTCTTTGGTTACAGTTAATTGTTATTTTAATATTTACAGGCTTTTGGCTGGGGAGAAGATGGAGTAGTGCGATCGCGCCTTGGCTTTCACTTGCATGGTTGCTATCTTTCCCTGTGATATTTTGGTTAATTGGTGGTGGATTTGGTTTAAGACCAGTACCAACAAGTTTATGGAACGGTTTGCTGCTTACTCTTCTGATGGCAGCAGTTAGTATTGTGCTTTCCTTTCCTATTGGCGTGCTGCTAGCTTTAGGACGTACTAGCAACCTGCCTATAGTACGTTGGCTATGTATTTTGTACATTGAAATTATTCGGGGGCTGCCACTCATCGGGATTTTATTCTTTGCTCAGGTGATGTTTCCCTTATTTCTGCCAGGAGGAATTCGTTTGGATCGGGTTTTGCGTGCCATTGCTGGATTGGTTTTTTTTAGTGCTGCTTATATGGCAGAAAACGTGCGCGGCGGACTCCAGGCTATTCCTCGCGGACAAGTTGAAGCTGCCAAAGCCCTTGGATTCAATGCTTCCTTGGTTATGCTATTAATTGTCCTACCTCAAGCCTTGCGTGTTGCAATTCCGGCAATTGTTGGTCAATTTATCGGGTTATTTAAAGACACTTCACTTTTATCTTTGGTGGGATTAGTAGAACTTACAGGAATTGCCCGTTCTATTTTGGCACAGCCACAATTTCTTGGTCGTTATGCAGAAGTTTATCTATTTATTGGCTTAATTTACTGGCTATTTTGTTATGCTATGTCGCTGGCTGCTCGGCGATTAGAGAAGCAGTTAGTAAATGAAAAATAGAAAATTAGGAGTTAATTTTTGTGTCAGAACAAACACCAATAATTATTGCTGATAATGTTCACAAATGGTATGGTAAATTTCATGCTCTGCGAGGTGTAAGTCTAACAGTAAATCGTGGAGAAGTAGTAGTCTTGATGGGGCCTTCTGGTTCAGGTAAATCAACCTTCATCCGCACATTTAATGCTTTAGAAGATTACCAAAAAGGCAAAATTGAAATAGATGGCATTATCCTCAGCCATGATTTACGAAATATTGAAGCAATTCGCCGAGAAGTAGGAATGGTATTTCAACAATTCAATTTGTTTCCTCATTTAACGGTGATTCAAAATATTACTTTGGCACCAATTTGGGTGCGTCATTTACCGAAGGTAAAAGCCGAAGAATTGGCAATGCAATTACTAGAGCGAGTAGGCATTTTAGAACAGGCACATAAATACCCAGGACAGTTGTCTGGAGGACAGCAGCAGAGAGTAGCGATCGCTCGTGCTTTAGCTATGCAACCTAAAATTATGCTCTTTGATGAACCAACCTCTGCCTTAGATCCAGAAATGGTGCGAGAAGTTTTAGAGGTGATGCGAAGTCTTGCCCGTGATGGCATGACTATGGTAGTTGTTACCCACGAAGTTGGATTTGCTCGTGAAGTAGCTGATCGAGTAATTCTGATGGATAACGGCAATCTAGTGGAATCAGCTACTCCAGATAGCTTTTTTACTAACCCCCAAGAAGAACGTACCCGCCAATTTTTATCACAAATTCTTTAGCTAATTAGAAATTACACGTAGATTATAATACCTGCAATTCTAGTTAGATACTTTTCTATCTAAAAGGTGATGCAAAATTAACATAATCACTTTTTAAAATAAAATAATTTACTCAATATTTAATATGCCCGATTATTCCACCATTACAGCAGAAATAATTCAGCAAGCGAAAACTATAGAGGATGTTCTTCCAATCAAAAATGAAGCTTGCCGCTCAAAATTCTTTTTTCACCCTCATCCTACTCCAAAAGTTTGTTTATTTTTTCACGGATTTACTGCTGGCCCTTACCAATTTGAACCACTGGGAAAAGCTCTTTTTGAATCAGGTTACAATGTTTTGATTCCTTTACAGCCTGGTCATGGAATAGCGGGGAATTGGAATGGTGATAACCCTCCTCCTTTGCCTACAGAACAACAAGTATATCAAGAGTTTGCATCCTCCTGGCTGCAAATAGCACGAAATTTAGGAGAGCAGGTAATCATTGGTGGATTATCGACAGGTGGAAACTTAGCAGCTTGGTTAGCACTAGAAGATCCTCCAGAAATAGAGAAAGCCATACTGTTTGCTCCCTATGTGAGTGGTAATAATCCAATCGTTAATTTTCTCGTAGAAATACTTCCTTTTTATTACGAATGGTTGAATAAAGATAATCCTGGAAATTTTGGTTATCACGGTTTTCGTATTCCAGCACTGCGATTATTTTTAGATATGGGTCAAGAAGTACTGGAACGAGTAGAAAAAGAGAGCGCAGTACCAATGTTTGTCATTTCTAGTGAAAGTGACCCTACAATTGACCATAAAGAACTACGAGCTTTATTTTTAGCTTTAATCAAGCATCAGCATCAATCTTGGTATTTTAACTTCGAGAAAGTTTTTGACATTCCCCACACTATGATGACGAAAGCTGAAGGTAATAAATATCAAGACTTATTGATTACCATAGCTAAAGCTTATATTGAAAGTAATGTTACTTGGAATGAATTACTAAACATTGGTTATCAAATCTTGCAAGGAAAAACTTTTGAGTCTGCCGTATCACAATTTAATCTATGTAATAAAGTTTCTCCAGACATGGCAGTTTTACTAGCTGTTATGGAGAAGCAAATAATTATTGAGGCTAGCGAATAAAAAAGATACAAATAATAAAAAATAAAAGAACCCTGCCCTTGCAAAGAGGGCTAGGGAACTATTTACAGCTTCAAAAACAACTAATTAGTACTTTGTGGCGATGAATAAATACCTTCGACAATTAGCACCGGTCTTGTTTTATATTCGTTCTCTAACTGTCCTCGTAACTGTTGATTCCAGGCAAATTTATAATCTCTCTCCAATTCGCTAGCTATAAATGGACGGAGTGTACCAGTAGCAACAATCCTTTCGCCTTCTTTAATAGGAACTTTATCCTTGACTTGCTCTGTAACTAAAACTAACAATGGATTATCGCCAAGGAGTGTTTTGTCTTCAAGGACAAATGCATTAGGACTGTAAATTCTTTCTACCTCGGCAGGTACGGCAATAACCTTGTTGTAATAAGCTTGGGGATTTTCACCGATTTCTCCTGGTATTGGTGCTAGTGCAATTGACCGTGCAATAATCGTAGGTCTACCTTCATACTCTCGATAGGAATCTTGACCTAAATCTAAGCCATACTTTTGTCTAATTGCATTGGGATCAAACTTAGTAACTGTACCTGTTACTTGCAATCTTGCAGACTCAACTTCAGGAACTTGAACAGGTTGACCAGTATTATTTACAACTACAATTCTTTCACCACTAAAAACTTGCTCGTCAGTAATTGTAAATACTCTATCATCCACTCTATTAATTGGTTGGCTTCTGACAGTTACGAGTTGACCCATGAGGGCTTCTGTTCTCTCACTAACTCCAGGTGCAGTTTCTGCCACAGGTTCAGAAGTATTAGGAGCTTCTGCTGCTGGGGATTGAGGAGTAGTCGCTTGTTGTTGATTGTTAGCACATGCAGGAAGGACTATCGCCGCTAACGCAATAGCTAAAGCACCTATGCGATTATTCCAACCTCCTTTTTGATATTTATTTAGAGTTTTCATTTTTCCTCCTTATTCTTAAGCTTAATTGGGACAACTTCATAACTACTACTCTTTTTCATATTGATTAGAAATTACCTAAAAGATATTAGTAGTTACTTTTGACCCTATTATTTTTTACTTGAAAAAATATTAACGATACTAATCTAGTCTAAAAATTTGAATAGGCTTAACCTTCTATCTAAAGAAGGAAAGCCAAAGATAGATTATTTTTTTCTGAAAATTTTAATTGTTAGTCAATCCATGATTTTGAAAAATTTAAGCTGTAAATTACAGATCCCCAACTTTTAATAAGAAGTCGGGGATCTTATGTTCCGCAAATGATTTAAGACTGCTGTATTCTGCCTTATTTTCACTGAAAATATCTGTATCAAAAAAAATACTGAATACCGTAAAATTATCATTAGACTTATGTTTATCCTGTTGCTAAAATTTGTTCATTTATCACTGTAATATAAAGCACTTACATAATTAGTCAATATCAACAGTGTTTTTTTCAGAAGCATTAATATATCTGCTGTTACACAGTAGCCGAGATTATAAAAGATGTTAATTAATAACTTAGATGAAAAGCCCAGTTTAGAAAACAAGTTTAAAAAAAAAGCCGATCGCTTCTTTGTTTTCTTGGAAATCTTTGAGTGTGAAGGAGGAATTCAATCCTACATAAAAGATATTTTTCGTGCCTATCTAGGTTTCACTGAAGCCTGTCATGGTCATGTATTTTTGCTACGAGATAGCTCCTGCTGCTCAAATATTTACGATTGTGAGCGTTTACAGTTTCATTACTTTAAAAGCCATTCTCCTCAAATCGGCAGAGTCAAAATGACAGCAGCTTTGCTAAAATATCTACTGCAACAACGCCCTCAACACGTTTTTTGTGGTCATATAAAATTAGCAGTATTGGTACAAACTCTTTGTCAGCCCTTAGGAATTCCCTACACTGTTCTAACTTATGGTAAAGAAGTGTGGGAAGTGCTTCCACCTCAGCAGCAACGTGCTCTTGCCAGTGCAACGAGGATTTTGACAATTAGTCGTTATAGTCGCGATCGCCTTTGTAGTGCAAATAGTATCGATCCCAACAAGATACACCTGCTTCCTTGTGCCATTGACGAAAATAAATTTACTCCAGGTATCAAACAGCCAGAATTAATCGATAAATATGATTTGACGGGGGCAAAGGTATTAATGACCGTAGCACGACTGTGGTCAGGAGATATCTACAAAGGTGTAGATGTGACGATTAGAGCTTTACCGCAAATATCTCAGGCTTTTCCAGAAGTAAAATACTTGGTAATTGGCCGTGGCGACGATCACCCCAGATTAGCCCAACTAGCAAAAGATTTAGGTGTAGCAGAACGTGTAGTATTTGCTGGCTTCATCCCTATAGAAGAACTAGTAACACACTATCGCCTTGCTGATGCCTACATTATGCCTTCTCAAGAAGGGTTTGGCATTGTTTATTTAGAGGCAATGGCTTGTGGTGTACCTGTACTTGCTGGTGATGCCGATGGTTCAGCTGAACCGTTGCAAGATGGGAAATTGGGATGGCGAGTACCGCACCGCGATCCTGATGCTGTAGCAAAGGCTTGCATCGAAATACTTAAAGGACAAGATCGGCGTTGTGATGGACAGTGGTTGCGAGAAGAGGCGATCGCTTCTTTTGGTATGGAGGCTTTTGAGGAGCGATTACGAGAAGAATTGTTGTTCGTTGAACCTACACCGCCATCCTGTTGTTAAAATCTGCTTCAGAATATGCGTCATGCCTGAGATGAGTGATACAAAAGGTATCATTAACTTCTGTTTGCTGATTTTGGGTGCGATCGCAAATCAGTTAACAGATCACTGACAACTGATAACTGAATTACTGCCACCACCCGCACCAAAGCCCCACAATTTCTTACACTGGATCTGCAAGACACTCACCAACGCCTAACGAAGATGAAAGCATCTGCAAAATTCGACTTTGAGGACGAGAAGTTTAACGCACCCCCTTCTCAAATCATCCCTTGGTGTCAGATGATTAATCCTCGGTATGGCAACAATGGCATACAAAATTACGGTTTGGCAATTAAACTAGATAATGCTCATGCCGTGGGCTTTCAGCCAGATGACAATTGGCAGCAGGTAGAACACGAATTTAGTTCCGGACTAGAAACGGTATATATAACTACTACTCCCCGCATTGTGATCGTCAGAAGGGGGCCTTTGTCTGTAAAAGATAGGGAAACTGGTATTAAGCTCGGTACACTTAGAGATAATTACGATGCTTTTTTAGCAGATAAGCTTAAATTTAAAACTTTTACACGTTACTTAATTTTTCTAGTCGCAGAAAATAAAAAGTTTTTACATGAATTACCTTTGCAATTAACCCTGAACGGTGCAGCAGGAGCAAGTTTTAGCAAAGCTTATTGCGAATATCAACAAGGTAGAGTTGCAGGAGGATTCGTCGCCGAACTAGAAAGGGCATATTCTGGATATCGCAAACAACCCTTAACGCCAAAAGGACAGTTATTTCATGCCCACGGAATTTTTTGTCCCATGATTGATTGCGAAGAAAGAGGCATTGAACCAAATACGGTTCTGGTTGCTTCAACTGTAGACTATAAACATCCTACGAGTGGGACGTTAACACAGTATTTGATTGCTTCCGATTCTCCGGAGTCAGAAATCATTATCAAGACTTTTGAAGAACATAAAGAGTTTGGTCGGGATACTGTAAAAACAGAAACATCGAAGATGGTAGCGGCAGGTGTTTCTAGTTCCTATATTTACCCAGATGAAGATGATTTTGGTTATCCGCCTTACTAAGCGATTAGACGTTGAAATTCATCAATGTTACATTTGATGAATTCTTTATCTATATAGTACACACGTACTATATAGTGATTGAGGGAAACTTACTTGCATATCTGCGAGGAAAAAGGCAATGACAGAGTTTCGTACAATCACTCCACACTTGACGGTTCGTGAGGCCAAAGCGGCAATAGAGTTTTATAAAGCAGCCTTTGGTGCGATTGAGAAATACATTATGCCTTCTCCAGAAGATGACAAAATCATGCATGCCGAGTTAGAGATTGGCAACTCAGAAATTTATTTAAATGATGAATTTCCAAATTGTGGTTCCCAGTCGCCGATCGCCTTAAATGGTTCGCCCATTACAATTCATTTGCAAGTTGATGATGCAGATACTTGGTTTGCTCGTGCCGTGAGTGCGGGAGCAACGGTAATAATGCCTTTGGAGGATATGTTTTGGGGCGATCGCTATGGCAAGCTAGTTGATCCCTTTGGTCATCATTGGTCAATTGCCAGTCACATTGAAGAAGTGCCACCAGAAGAAATCATGCAACGGGCAACAGTCCAACTGTCTAGTTGATGCCTGAGGATTGCAGTTTGACGCTAGTTGAATAATAAAGTAAAATGGCAGATTGTCTGTCTAATTCCTGCTCGGATCAGGTAGACATACTAAAAAAGCTGGCAACAGCTATTTATTAAAGACGCGCTCTCGCGTTTGTCAACAAGAAAGAGCCAGCTACCTGTACGGCAACTTTTAAGGACAATTAAATGACCTACGCAATTATTGAAACTGGCGGCAAACAATTACGAGTTGAAGCAGGCCGCTTTTATGATATCGAACTGCTTCATAGCCCACCAGATGAAAAAGTTACTATAGAATCAGTGCTGTTAGTACAGCATGATGGCGAAACCACCATTGGACAGCCGTTAGTGGCAGGGGCGAAAGTAGAAGGGACAGTGATGCGCCATCTTCGCGATCGCAAAGTCCTAGTGTACAAAATGAAACCGAAAAAGAAAACTCGCAAAAAGCGGGGACATCGGCAAGAAATCACCAGGTTAATGATTAACTCTATTAGTGTGAATGGTTCTGTACTTGCCTCGGAAGAAACAGCAGCCACAACTACTAGCGAGTCAACAGAAGAACCTGCCCAAACAGCTGCCGAATAATCAAGATGGTAGGGGCGGGTTTTAACAACAATACCTCTGAATAGGCGAAATATCTTCTGTATAGTAGTTAGTGGTTCGTTGGTTACTACTAACTACTAATGTACAGAGGCGAGGAACATCACGCCTCTATCTACTAACCACTGTAAGGGCGGGTTTAAAAGAGAAATTATCGGTTTAACTGAAAAATAATCAGTGAAACCCGCACGGCAGTCGCTACAACCGGGGGAACCCGACGCCAGGTGCTACAACGCGCTTAACCCGCAAGGGCGCACTGGCTCCGCAAGGGCGCACTGGCTCCGCAACGCACTGCCTCCCCTACTAACTACTAACTATTCACATGAATGTAAAAAGAGGAAATTATGGCTCATAAGAAAGGAACAGGTAGTACACGCAACGGTCGTGATTCTAATGCTCAACGATTGGGTGTGAAGCGTTACGGTGGGCAAGTTGTCCGCGCGGGCAATATTCTAGTTAGACAACGGGGTACTAAATTTCACCCTGGCAACAACGTCGGTATTGGTAGCGATGACACTTTGTTCGCTTTAGTTGACGGTGTAGTAACTTTTGAACGCAAGGGCAAAACCCGTAAAAAAGTTAGCGTTTATCCAGTTGCTGCTGAAGTTGCTGCTTCTTAAAATACCAGAATCTTCAGTAGGGTAGGCATTACTGCCGCCCTGCTTGATGATTTAGCTATAGATATTGTATTGGAACATTATTCTTTCTACAAAAGCACCAATCGCTAGACCTATTAGAGAAAAAATACTTATAATACAAAAGGCTTGTACTTCTCTAAATCCTGCTGTCTGAAAATCTATTCTCACCAACATTAAAGCCGCAAGAATCACCAAAATATCAAGAAACAGTCGAAAACGAGCAAAAACTAGAAAGAACAGGAAAGCCGCTAATACGGTAACACTAAAGGATCTAAGATTTGATGTAAATAAGTTAGTAGAATAGTCTGCTATTCTTGCCAATGGACTAGTTAAGCTTGCCACTAAAAATAAGATAGCGATGGCAACCAGCACCCATATAAAATATGGAGGATTTGCAGCCGATAACACCCAGCCAAGGGAAATAAAGGTAAGCAGCAGTAGTATCAGGGAAAGCAAGGGAAGTTTTTTCAATAGTGACATGAGTTATTTTCCCGGTACTGGTTTAAGCTATGATGCCACAATTTAATAATTGCTGAATTGCAAAGCCTTGAGAGTTACTAGTGTTCGACTTTCTCTTAGCATCTATGGTAGTGGTCTTTTTGGTTATGCAAGCTGCAACTAAAAGATTAGGAATTTAATAGAGAATTTCGGTAAAACAACTTAAATATTTTCTTAAACATTTGTAAACTGTTAGCAGTTATGTAGCCGCGTGTCACATCTTGTTAGGGAAATATGATGAAACAAATTGTTATAGCTGAACGCGTGTGCCTGATTGGTCATATTGTGTCAATGGTGTTTGGGCTGGTAGGAATATTACTGGTCGTTCCTCATCCTGAAATCATTATGGACTTATCCGAGGTAGGACAAACCGCCATGCAATGGAGTATGGCTGGGGGTGGTGTAGTCTACATGATTTTGGGAACGGCAGCTGTTGCTTTGTATGCTTATAGGACATTAGGGTTACGTTTGTGGCTGGCTTTTATGCTGCCCTCAGTATTTATTTCTTTAACTAGTGAACTATTAGGAACTAGTACTGGATTTCCTTTTGGTCACTACACTTACTTAAGTGGCTTGGGCTATAAGATAGCAGGCTTAGTACCATTTACTATTCCCTTGTCGTGGTTTTATTTGGGATGTGCTTCTTACTTGTTGGCGCGTGCTGGTTTGGAAGTAGATAAAAAACCTAGCTTGCTACGTCATGCAGGTGCTGTGGCTTTGGGTGCATTGTTGCTAACCTCTTGGGATTTCGTACTTGATCCGGCCATGAGCCAAACTGCTTTACCATTTTGGTATTGGCATCAACCGGGAGCTTTCTTTGGAATGCCCTACCAAAACTTTGTTGGGTGGTTAGGTACTGGTTGTGTGTTTATGACGGTGGCTGCACTGTTGTGGAGAAATACACCGATTCAATTACAGGGATGGCAACTCAATCTACCGTTGATTGTTTACTTAAGCAACTTTGGTTTTGCTACTGTCATGAGCTTGGCTGCTGGATTTTCCATCCCCGTATTACTTGGCTTGCTACTTGGGACGACTCCTGCCGTGCTACTTTGGTGGAAAGCTCAAAGCTCATCTACAGCAACATCTTTGGAATCAACAACCAAAGAAATGCAAGCAGCTCAGGTAAGAGTTGCTCTCAAATAAACCAAAATACCTACTAGACGCGATCAAGATTCAATTAATCGCGTCTTTAATATTTAGTATCTAGTCCGCGTCGGTGACGCAAGTTTTTTACAACCGCAATTGCCCAGATGCATAGCGGTTTTCGTTAGAAATCCTTCAGCATTTTTACAAGTGATCGGTTGGTTGACAATAGTAAGCGCCTTTTCGCTCTTTTTATTACTCATACAAGTTCCGGCAACAGCCATTTTACTGTCGCGCCTCTTTAAAGGGCCTTTGCGCCATCCTCCCATTACATCTCAACACCCGACACCAGAACTTTTGGGTAGTGTCAGTGTAGTTATTCCTACTTTGAACGAAGCTTTGCGGATTAGTCCCCTTTTAACTGGTTTAAGTCGGCAAAGCTATGAAGTTCGGGAAATTATTGTTGTAGACAGTAACTCCCAAGATGGCACCACTGACTTGGTAAAAGCCGCACAAAAACAAGATCCCCGCTTTCGTTTAATGACTGACGATCCCCTGCCAGCTGATTGGGTAGGGCGTCCTTGGGCATTACACAATGGCTTTTTGCACAGTTCAGAGGCAAGTGAATGGTTTCTGGGTATGGATGCCGATACTCAGCCATCACCCGGCTTAGTAGCAGCTTTAGTCAAGACAGCAGTAGCTGAAGGATATGATCTTGTTTCTCTTTCACCTCAGTTTATTCTCAAGTATCCAGGAGAGTGTTGGCTTCAACCAGCATTGTTAATGACGCTACTTTATCGTTTTAATCCCACTGGTATTAATACTGAAGAAGCAGAGCGAGTGATGGCTAATGGACAATGCTTTTTCTGTCGTCGTTCTGTTCTAGTTAATGTCAATGGTTATACCAGCGCTAAAAGTTCTTTTTGTGATGATGTTACCTTGGCACGCCACATAGCCGCTTCTGGTTTTAAAGTGGGCTTTTTAGATGGGGCAAAAGTTTTGAAAGTACGAATGTATGAAGGTGCAAAGGAAACTTGGACAGAATGGGGACGAAGCCTCGACTTGAAAGACGCTTCCTCCCGTTCCCTATTGTGGGGTGATTTGTGGCTACTTTCAGCAGTTCAAGGTTTACCTGTGCTCATTTTACTCAGCTTTTTGTTCTTTTATCTCTCTATTGGACAGGCACAAGGCACAGCCCCTACTCTCCTCATGCCAGGTGCGACAACGGAGGGAACCTCCGCAATGCACTGGCTCCTCTCCCCTTCTCCCCTTTTATTACTACTAGGGCTGAATTTATTTCTGCTGTTAATTCGCTTTGCCATGCTTTTTGCGATCGCACCCAGCTACGATCGCACACTCGCTAAAGGTGGCTGGCTATTTTGGCTTTCTCCTTTGGCAGATCCGTTAGCAGTGCTACGCATCTTTTTGTCTGCATTTCGCAAACCCCGACAATGGCGAGGAAGAGAGTACAGCTAAGGGGATAGGGGACAAGGAGTTGAGGGAGGTGAGGAAGGCGAGGAAGTCATGAGAGTAAATTCTTCCCTATCTTCCCTATCTTCCCTATCTCTTCCCCTCTCCCACTGTGCTTTTGTTCTACTCATCTGCATCATTAATGCGATCGCCGCGTTCTAATTCCCAAAGAATTTGATTGCCTTCTCGGCGTACCCGCGAGACAATCCAGTTACGCCAGCGCCATTGATCGCCACGACTGGTAACAGCGCTAGCATGAACATCCATTAGATCTGCTAGTTCGGAACTGGTAATTAGGTAACCTTTTTCAGAGATTTCGTCGGCAATTCTTAGAGTTTCAACCAAGTTACGGAGTTGCACCACCCTGATTTCACGTGGTAATTCCTCGTTATTGGGAGCAGCTGAATTATGAGAAGTTTCGATCATGTTTGTATTGAGTGCAAGAGAACTGATATCTTGTGTATTTTGGTTCATTATCATTGATTCGTCACTAGAATCAGATAAACTTGCTACCGCAACTTCTTTTTTTTGTATCCGTGAAAGTGCGTCAAAGGAAATAGATTCGGAAATTTGTTTAAGTAAGGGAGTTTTACCACAGGCAAAGGCACGAGCGATCGCATCGCAGCGTTCGTTACCTTCGTTACCTGCATGCCCCCGAACGTGTTGCCATTTTACTTGGCGAGTGTTGAGTTGATCGAGAATTTCTAGCAAATCTTGATTGAGAACAGGCTTACCGTCTGCCTTTTTCCAGCCTTTTCTTTTCCAGGTTTTTACCCATTTAGTAACGCAGTTGATTAGATACTCGCTATCAGTGTAAAGAGTGATGGGTTGGCTTTGTCCAGATGTTTTGAGAAATTCTAAAGCCGCGATCGCAGCTTGCATTTCCATTCTGTTATTGGTGGTTTGCTTGGCTGCATCGCCTATTTCATGAACAGAGCCATCACCGAAGTAAACAACAATACCCCAACCGCCTGGCCCTGGATTACCAGTGCAAGCGCCATCAGTGTATATACTTTCGATTGTAGGAACTGAAGACATAGTTAACTTATTTAACCGCAAAAGCACAATTTATGCCAATTAAAAGTAAATTAGCAACAAAATATACGAAAGATAACTAAGGTTAGCATAATTGCAATAGTACCTATGTCTAAATTTACAAGAAGCGGAGAACAACCAACAACTAACTACTATTTGCCTTATTTACAATAATCAATTACTTGTTCAATAAATCTTTGCCAAATCTCATTAGGAGTCCAAATTTGGTGTAAATCTTTCTTTGCTTCGTCATCACTTATACCTTCATGTAGACGACGATAAAGATAAATAAAAGCCGAAACTCTTTTGTTAGCAGCACAGTGAACAAATACTCTTTTATTGGCATTTGTTTCCATAACTCTAAAAAATTCTTTTACACTCTCAAAGTTAGGTTTGTCCCAAACTACAGGAATATGAACATATTTCATGCCTTGAGATTCTACAATTTCTTTTTCATCAGGTAAAGCATTAGGGGATTCTGGTAGTGCTAAATTCACAACTAATTGATATCCTGCTTCTTGAATGAATGCAAATTCTTCTTTTGTTGGTTGTCCGGAAGTGGCGATATACTCAGATATTTGCAAAAAGTTGTAGATATTTTCCATACAATTATAAGGCATTTTTTTGTGGGAGCAACTCATTAATTTTTATACAAAAAATCGTGTTGTTAATGCGATTAAGACTTTCAGGGATAACAATAAAATCTATAATTGACAATTATTTGATGCATCTGGAAAAATCGCACCCAATTCAATACCCGTAATGGAAGATATGATCCTGGACAATGAGAAGGATGTCATATAAATCCCCAAGGTTGTCTTGCAAGCAATTTATTAACGGCTAAGTTTTTGCCTAGATTAGGGTATAACGTCCCCTAATCACATTACTGACAATTTCTACACAAATGAAGATTAAATCAAGCCAATTGAGCTAAACTTTGAAAATCAAATTTTTTTAACATTTCTACAAATTTGAAAACCGCAGGAACATGGAGAGCATTAGATAAAACGGCAACGCCTATAACTCTTTCTAACGGTACTGGCAGATTGTGTACCTGCACGCCTGGGGGAATTGGTATAGCTGCTAAACGAGGAAGAATAGCAGCTGTAAGTCCCTGATTAACCATGCTGACAATAGTGGAGTCTTCTTGAATGTCACTAGCGGTATTCAAAAAGGGTGCTAATTTTTTGATATGGTTGTGTAGAAGTTTTCCGCAGGGTAGGCTAACAAGCATGATTGGTGAATAAACAGCTAGATCTGCCCAAGTAATTTGTGGATTCTTGATGTTGGCATTGGGTGGTAATAAAGCTACATATTCATCCCGTATAATTTCCCATGCTTCAAATTCATCGCTTGTAGGTAGATAGGTAATACCAATATCAGCACGTCCTTCACGCAAAGACTGTTCAACATCCACGTAAGAAGGCCGTTCTATGATAGTTACAGCAATTTCTGAGAATTGATGGTTAAATTTAGCGATCGCTGTTGGTAGTAAATGGGTAGCAACACTGCGAAAAGAAGCAATTCGCACATAACCACCATGTAAACCTCTATGCAGATTTGCTTCTTGGTGGATCATCTCCAGATTGTCTATGGCTTGACGAGCATAAAATAAAATCCGTTCTCCTGCTGGTGTCAATATCGCACCATAACGTCCTCTAGCGAATAAAGGTACACCTAGTTCTTCTTCTAAGGTAGCAATAGCATGACTTATCGCTGGTTGGGAAAGTTGTAATTCACTAGCCGCCTCACTAAAGTTACCATACTCTGCCACTGCAACTAAGGCTCGAATCTGGGAGAGTTTCATGAGCAATTTCTATATAGGTACTAACTTGGTTTTCCCAGACAAGATTGTATCAACTCTTTTTGCTATCCATAAACAGCATTTATAGAAAATATACAAGCCATGATTTGATTGTTAATTGAGGTATTGTTACAGTTTTGATTATTGATGAAATTCCAGCATAATTCTATGAGAAATAATGAAATGTGCATACAAACAGAAGACACAAAATTGCAACTAAATTCTGGCTATGACAGTACCTCATTTTTATGGAGATTTATGAGTAATTTTTGGCAAAAAATAGTAAATCTCTTACAAAAACATCAAGAATTACAAGTTTATCAAAAGAATGATCACAAAGGTAATACTTATTGGCAAGCATACGATCCCTTAACTGGAAAATCTTTCACTTCAGGTTCAGAATCTGATGTACGTGCTTGGATAGAACAGCTTTATAGGTAATTAAAAATGTCAGAATTAACCCTTGTAATTGGCAATAAAAATTATTCTTCATGGTCGCTGCGTCCTTGGTTAGTAATGAAGCAATTCGGATTAGAATTTCAGGAAATTTGCATTCCTCTCTATACGCCAGAATCTGCCTCGAAAATTAGCCAATACTGTCCTTCAGGAAAAGTACCTGTTCTATTACACGGCTCTTTGAAAATATGGGATTCACTAGCTATTTGCGAATACTTAGCTGAAGAATTTCCGCATCTATATTGGTGGCCAAAAGATAAATTTAAAAGAGCGATCGCCCGTTCTATTTCTGCCGAAATGCACTCAGGTTTTCAGAATTTACGTCAAAATATGCCAATGAACTGCCGTGCTAAACTTCCTGGTAAAGGTATGGCAATAGGTGTGCAAAAAGATATTAACCGTATTACTCATATCTGGCGAGAGTGCCGTCAAAATTTTGGTACTGGCGGTGATATGTTGTTTGGTAAATTTACAGTTGCTGATGCGATGTTTGCTCCTGTTGTTTTAAGATTTGTCATCTACGATGTGCAATTAGATGATATTGCAAGAAAATATGTAGAAAGTATTTTGGCTTTGCCAGCATTGCAGGAGTGGATTAAGGCTGCTGAAAGTGAGCAAGAAGTGATTGCAGCTTATGAGTTTTAGAAGAATTTGTGTTGCTGATTTTTTATGATTTACTTTCATCACTATGAAATTGATGATGGCGGCACATTAAGCGAAGTTCACCGACATCAGTAGTGAAACCCTAGCGCTCGTAAAATGGAACCATCTCTGGTAAACAGTAAAGAGCAAACTGCTCAATAGGGCGTAACTGAGGATAATTGACAATGATATCCATTTCTGTGGGTAGGCTTAACAATTACATCATAAATAGTCGCCCTATAGACAAAATCTGTGATCTATTACTTAAAATTTAATGAAAAGAATTGAAGTTGAGCAAAGAACTATTTTACTTGGTTTAGCAGGCAGTCATGGCTATGGCTTAAATCGTCCAGATTCAGACTACGACTATCGAGGAGTATTTATCGCACCTAAAAGATTTTACTTGGGATTTGATAATATTGAGCAAAAGGATAGTGGTTGGGATGAGCCAGGAATATTTTCTTTTTTAGATGGAAATAAAGATACAGTTATTTACGAATTAAGGAAACTTCTCCAACTTTTAGCTGGAGCAAATCCTAATGTTTTAGAATTACTGTGGTTAAATCAATATCCTGTATTAACATTAGTAGGACAGTATTTAATTAAAAATAAAAATTTATTCTTGAGTAAGAAAGTCAAACATACTTACTCTGGTTATGCCTTTGCCCAAATAAAAAAAATGGAAACTCATCGGAAGTGGTTGTTAAATCCACCGCAAAAGAAACCAATTCCGTCTGATTTTGGTATAGAAGATGAACCACCATTAAGTAAAGAAGAGTTAAATGCTTTTTTGGAATATCTTTATAATTTAATTAGAGGCAAAATTGAGTTTTTAGAAGAAGCAGAACAATTATATAAATTATTGATAGCAGATATTGATTTCAAAGCTGTATTGAAACAATATACTTTGCCTGATGAAACTTTAGAATATACTCAAAATTTAACCCATAGCCGTAAAGATTTTATTCGTCTGCTTCAGAAAAGTCAAAGCTATCAAATTGCTTTACGAGAATGGAAAGCTTATTTGTCGTGGCAAGAAAATAGAAATCCTGCTAGAGCAGAAATGGAAAGAAAATCTGGTTTTGATCTCAAACACGGGATGCACTGCATTAGACTACTACGCAGTGGGCTAGAAATCTTACAAACAGGAGAATTAATTGTAGACAGAAGAATAGCTGGTGATGTTGATGATTTAAAAGCAATTCTTAAGGGTGATTATTCTTATGAGCAGGTGATGAAAATGGCAGAGGATTTGATGGCTGAAATGGAAAAAGTATATGAAGAATCAACTCTATCTCCAAAACCCGATTTGGGGCGAATTAATGAACTGTGTATAGAGTTGGTAGAAATGCAAGGGTGGAAGGGGATAGGGTATGAAGAAAACTGTAACCTGTAACCTTTAAAGTACATCAACAAAACCATAAATACTGACGATCAGCAATAGTATGGCTGTAAGTTGGGTAATGCGTGTTTGAGGAGAAGGAGCGATCGCTTCCCTGACTAAGATAGAAATTGATGCACCAACCACAAAACTCAAGCCCAATACCATATAAGGTTCTTGTGCTGGTAGAACAGTAGAGATTGCCAGCATGACAATTGCTAGCGTCAACATTAACAGTTCTACAAACCGGGGTGGGTTGTATTGGCTAGATAAAATTAGGGTAGTTAACCAAAAGCGCCAACTTCTCATAACAAGTCCACCAATTTAGTAGTTAGTAGTTGGTAGATGGTAGTTAGTAGTAGCGGGTTTGTTATAGATATTTCGTCATTTTAGAAGATTATTGTTTAAACCCGCTTGTACAGTAGTTACTGGTTAGTAGTGGATTGTTTGTTAAAAACAATGATTCATTAATTATTAGCCATTAGCCACTGATAACTACCAAATTAACGAACACCAGTTTTAATTTGACTTGTACCATTAGTTTCGACAGAGTTTTCTGGTAATTCTACACCAAATACACGTGCGAAAGCTTTTTCTACCTTATAACCAGAATCGATTGACTCTAAGGGATCTTTGCGCAATCTGTGACGCAAACACAGAGTGATGACGCGGCGAATATCATCAACTGTAACTTCGGTGCGCCCTTCAAAGGCTGTTAAAGCTTTGGCAGCACGATTGCTAACAATGTCACCCCGCAAACCATCTACATCTAATTCAGAACAAACTTCGGAAATCTTCACCCGCAAGTCATAGTCAATATTAACCGAGGGCAAAAGTTCTTGGGCATTGATAATGCGTTGTTGCAGTTCCTCTTGCTGTGATTTGTATTTTTCTAGAAATTCTGGGGGATTTTGGTCAAATTCTGCCCTTTGTTCGACAATTTGCACTCGCAAAGTAGGTTCTTTGACTGTATGGATTTCCGCGTGCATTCCAAAGCGATCGAGTAACTGTGGACGAAGTTCGCCTTCTTCTGGGTTACCGGAGCCGACGAGCACGAAGCGTGCTGGGTGACGGATGGAAATACCTTCTCGCTCTACTGTGTTCCAACCACTAGCGGCAGAGTCTAACAGTACATCTACCAAGTGATCATCAAGTAGGTTAACTTCATCCACATAAAGAATACCCCGATTTGCTTTAGCCAAAAGTCCCGGTTCAAAGGCTTTCACACCTTCAGATAAAGCTTTTTCAATATCAATAGTGCCGCAAACCCTATCTTCTGTAGCACCCAATGGTAAATCAACCATTTGAACTTTTTTCTGAACAACGGGAATATCCTCTCCGTTTTCTAATTTTTGACGGATTTCATCGCCCATCAAATCGGGATCGCTGGGGTGGCTGTTGAAGGGATCGTTAGCAACTACAGGGATTTCTGGCAATAAGTCAGCCAATGCCCGGATGGTTGTAGATTTACCAGTACCGCGATCGCCCATAATCATAACACCACCAATTTTAGGGTCAATCACGTTCAATATTAGAGCCAGTTTCATTTCTGACTGGCCGACAATTGCCGTAAAAGGAAATACCACGCGACGCGCAGCAGCGGTAGCAACAGCAGTAGGACTCACTAAATTACCTTTATCTATATTCTTCTTATTACAGTTTCTTATTGTGCCATAGGTCGGGTGTAGGGAGTAGAAACTAAAGAAGGTGAGACTGGGGCAGAGAAACTCAAAATATTAAGGATTTGATTTGACTTCTGAAGTAAATTTATGTACATGATACTCACATACCTCTAATATCTCACTGTTAAATCCCAGTTCTTGGTTAAATTTTTGTTCTATAGCTTCTAGTTCAGCTAGTGAAATAGCTTTCCAATGCTCGCGGCTTTCCCAGTGAATTACCAAAATTACCTCTGTAGAATCTTTGGGGTTAAGCCAAACTTGCTTGCCAAGAAAGCCAGGATAATTACTTAGTGCTGCTGTCCAAATTTCTGCATCTTTTTGAATGTATTCTTCTCGTTGTGCAGATGGTACTTTAATTTTGAGTATTTCTATACAGTGTTGTAAATCTGTATCTTTCGCCATTTTTTAGTTTTTTCTTCTATCCTGAAAAAGGATATCACGAACCTCAGCAAGTGTAAGTGCTTACCCTAGTTTGATTCCAGATACTTGCTGTACTAAGTGTAGTGCGATCGCTTAAGATTTATAGTTTATTTTTTGCTAGCATGATAACCGTGTCATCATGCTAGCTATGATAGTATCGTTTAAGGACAAAGCAACTGAAGACATTTTTGATGGTAATGACTCAAAGGAAGCTCGAAAACGTTGTCCTATAAACTGTTGGGAAGTTGCCTAGAGAAAATTAGATTAACTCAATGCAGCGTTCTCGTTAGATGATGTGAAAGTTCCCCAGGTAATAGGTTAGAAGCTTTAAAAAGCGATCGCAAGGGTCAGCATAGTATTTGGATTAACGATCAATATCGGATTTGCTTTACATGGACACCCGAAGGAGCATCAGAAGTTGAAATAGTAGACTACCATTAGGAGATTACCAACAGATGAGAGTTCCAAAAAATAGGCCTCCCTCACATCCTGGCGAAATATTACTCAAAGATTTCCTAGAGCCAATGGGAATATCACAGCGAGAACTTGCAGATGCAATTCACGTTCCTTATCAGCGAATTAATGAGGTTGTAAATCAAAAGCGGGGTATTACGCCTAGTACAGCACTACGGTTAGCAAAATTTTTTGGGAATAGTTCAGAGTTTTGGTTAAACCTCCAACAGAACTGGGAACTTTACCGTGTTCTGAAGGAAGAAGAAGCGGAATTAAAAACTATTGTACAGTTCAATAATTCTGAAACAACGGCTTGAAGTAGGGTCATGAAAGGCGATCGCCTACTCACGGTACAACGTTAACAGAACCGAATTGACGGAAGTGATGATCAAATCCAAAAGCCTGAGTTAACTTAAGTTTTTGAATCACAGCCTGGCTGGAACAGTCCGTAAAACTCCAGTTTTTATCAGAAAATTGGTAAGAACAATTACTTCAACACGAGTACCTTCCTCTAGCAATATGGGTTCCGTGAGTCGAAGTACCCCTTGTTCATTAAATTGCTTGGATAGTGATTGTCATTGCCTGTTTCCTCTTAATCACTCTTCTAGAATACAAGAGCTACTTACTGCGATACTTTTACTGTACCAATGCGTAATGAAAAAGTGACCAAGTACCACTATTTGCTAATTTCAATAGCATCTAGATGATTAACCAGTTGCAACCAAAGTCAACACGGTAATCTCTGGACGTGAACCAAATCGCAGATGCAATCCAGTCATTCCAATGCCCTTGTTAGTATACAGAAGCATATTTCTAACTAAATAGCATCCTGAGTAATACTTATGTGCCAAGTTGGGAAGGATAAGTGGCTTAAGGAAAGGCAGGCGAACTTGCCCGGCGTGAGAGTGTCCAGATAGTTGCAAATCAAACCTACCTGTGACAGCACTCCTATCAGCAAAGTCTGGTTCATGTGCCAATAGAATCGCCGCCCCATTGCTAGGTAATTGCTTCAGTACCAAATCCAAGCGCTCTTTACCCAGGCATACATCTTCTACCCCAGCAATATGCAACATGGCATTGCCCTGGCGTAGGGTATAAACAGCATTATGAAGTGTGGTTATACCAGTTTGTTTTAGGGCTTGGTTAATAGCTTGTGGATCTGCTTCATAGTCATGATTTCCGAATATTGCTACTGTTTTATCGCTAGGTGTAAGTTGTGCCAAAGCAGCCTTGAGATTGGGAATAAATGCTTGGGAATTACGGCTGACTAAGTCTCCTGTAATCACCACTAAATCTGGTTTTTGTTGGTTAACGAGGCGAAAAATTCGATTTAAACGCTTTGAAGTAGTCCATTTGTCTGTGTGAATATCACTAATTTGTACAATTCGATAACCATTAAATTCCGATGCTAGGTGTGGTAAATTTAAATGCAAGGAATTAATTTCAAGCCAGTTTGGTTCAATTAAGCAAGCATACAACAAAGCACAAAAGCCCAACAAAAAAGAGACTCTGACAAATCTAAAGGCTAATTTGCGGGCTTTTCTTAGCCGTTGACTTTTTCTCAAAGCCCAATCTCCGTTCCTTGTGATTGCGAGATTCTCGTTTGAATGTTTATATCTATTGAACTGGCTCTCATTGTAGCGATCGCCAGCTAAATAAATAATTGAAGATTTTCGATGAAAAGTCTGTTCTTTGAGGACAAATGAGTGGTAATTGGGAAGAAGAGGACATCAAGACGCGGGGACATGGGGACACAAAGAGAAAGAGAATCTTAATTCGCGTTCTTGCTTGCCTCTAGCCCCTAGCCTTTAGTCCCTAATCCCTACCTGATCTAGTTACAATAAAAATTTGCAGCATTCTGCATCTAAATTTATGAAACTTCCTATTGTTGCTATTATTGGTCGCCCAAATGTAGGTAAATCTACTTTTGTAAATCGCCTTGCTGGAGAGCAATCTGCGATTGTTCACGATGAACCAGGTGTGACGCGCGATCGCACTTATTTACCTTCCTTTTGGCGCGATCGCGAGTTTATGGTTGTGGATACTGGTGGTTTAGTATTTAATGATGACACCGAGTTTTTACCACTGATTCGCCAACAGGCGATGGCTGCGCTAAAAGAAGCCAGTGCTGCTATTTTTGTTGTAGATGGAATTACAGGGCCAACAGTAGCTGATGAAGAAATTGCGGAATGGTTGCGTCAACAACCTGTACCCGTGCTGTTGGCTGTCAATAAATGTGAATCTCCAGAACAAGGTTTAATTCAAGCTGCTGAATTTTGGAATTTGGGATTAAGTGAACCTTATCCTATTTCAGCCATTCATGGGAGTGGTACGGGTGATTTACTTGATGTATTAATTACGTATTTACCACTAACAACAGAAATTCCGGAAGTCGATGAAATTAACGTGGCAATTGTAGGACGCCCAAATGTCGGTAAATCTAGCTTATTGAATGCCTTAGTTGGGGAACAAAGAGCAATTGTCAGTCCAATTTCTGGTACTACGCGTGATGCTATTGATACCATAATTGAACACAATGAACAAACTTACCGTTTGATTGATACAGCAGGAATTCGCAAGAAGAAAAACGTTGAATACGGCACTGAATTCTTTAGTATCAACCGTGCCTTTAAAGCAATTCGCCGTGCTGATGTGGTTTTGTTGGTGATAGATGCCCTTGATGGTGTTACAGAGCAAGATCAAAAATTAGCTAGCAGGATTATCGAAGAAGGTAGAGCCTGTGTTCTTGTCGTCAACAAATGGGATGCAGTAGAAAAAGATTCTTACACGATTTACGATTACGAAAAACACCTGCAAGAACGGTTGCATTTTAGTGAATGGGCAGAAACCATATTTGTCAGCGCTTTGACTGGACAAAGGGTAGAAAAGATTTTGGAGTTAGTAACTAAATCTGCTGAAGAACACAAGCGTAGGGTAAGTACCTCAGTAATTAACGAAGTTTTGGAAGAAGCTGTTCGCTGGCATTCTCCGCCAGTTAGTCGTAGTGGAAAACAAGGCAAAGTTTATTATGGTACACAAGTAAGCACCCAACCACCGACGATCGCATTGTTTGTGAATGATGCTAAACGCTTTAACGACAATTACCGCCGCTACATTGAGCGACAATTCCGCCAACAATTAGGATTCAAGGGTACCCCTATTCGTTTTTTCTGGCGGAGTAAAAAAGCTCGTGATGTAGAAAGTGCTAATGTCAACAGAGCTACACGAGTGTAATAAAGTAAAAGGTCAAAAGTAAAAAAGGAGAAAGAAGAAATTTTTGCCTTTTGTCTTTTGCCTTTCGTCTTTTAACTTTTGCCTTATTATATGGATTTACTGCGATCGCTACCACTTGGTCTTTACTTAGAACAACCGCAAACTTGGTTACATAAACTCGATCCGCGAGTTAAGTTTATCTGGTTAATGAGCTTTTTGACAACCTACGTTTTTGCCAATAATTTGTGGCGTCTATTACTGGTGTTAGTTTTGATTTTCATCACTTTCATCGCCAGAATCCCCAGACGAGTTTGGCGGCAACAGATGGGCTGGTTGTTAATGTTATGCTTTTTTGTGTTTGCGATCGCTGCTATTAGTCCAGATGGACTTGGTATAAAATATCAACCACGTCTGCCAGCTAACGAATCTGTCGTAACTGAAAAATCACAACCCACAACTTCTACTGTTGAACCTTCACTGGCAAATCGTCAATCAAACTACAGTTATGTACTGTTTGAGCAGGGAGCCATAAAAGTTACTCGCCGTTCTTTAGATTTGGCAACTAGTTTCAGTACGATATTATTTACAGTCATTTACAGCACTAATTTGTATCTGCTGACAACTGCGCCAGAGGGAATTACAGCCGCGATAGAAAGCTTAATGCAACCCCTGCGCCGCCTCAAGTTACCTGTAACAGAGATTACATTAACATTAACTTTGTCTTTGCGGTTTATACCTCTAGTGTTAGAAGAAGTGCAGAATTTATTTCGTTCTGTAATGACAAGAGCAATTAACTGGAAAAAACTAGGATTCAAAGGAGCAGTAAAAGTTTGGATGCTGGTAGCACAGAGATTACTAGAAAATCTGCTACTGCGAGCAGAACAAATGGCTAATGCAATGATGGTACGGGGTTTCACTAGCCCAAATGAACATCGAGTTCAGTGGCACGAATTAAGATTAAGAAGATTAGACTGGCTTGCGATCGCCATTTTAATTCTATTTTGGGGAGCACGGTTAGCAATAGGTACCAAAGTTTAATAGTTAACTTACTTTTAACTACTGAATCAGATAGCTGTGCCAAACAGGTTTAGTGTCTTTATCCTCCTTTTGTGGGAGCAATAACCGCCAAGTTTTGCCCTCTTGCTGAAGTTGCAAGTAAACATCAAATGGTTTTTGCGGTTGTTTGAGTTGTCGTTTTGGTAGCTTAAAGATGAGGTCATAAGTTCCACTCACATGGTAAGTTATTAGATTTTGAATTGTCTGGGGTTGTTTTTTAGCAATTGCTAGGTGATGAATTTCAAATCCCTTAAAATCTAGATCTAGTTGTTGGTTTAGTTGCTGTTGAGTTTTTTCCAACTGGAGAGCGATCGCTTTTTCTACTAACTGACTAGTTGGTGCAAGTACGCTGGTAGTACACGCAGTTAATAACCCCAGCAAACTCATGATGATAATTAGCCGTACCATCACTGTTACTCCTTTATAAAAGCCCAAAATATATTGAATTCTAGTGTAGATGCTTGCGAATATAACCTTATTGTCTCACTTTCACAAGCGAATAATCTAGAATTATTAGTGGATAAGATTTTTAATAGAAAACTTAATTTTAGCCATTCTCATGGAAAATAAACACTCAAACTTTTGTTCTACCTGGAGTTAAAAAATTGGCTCTTATTTTTATTTTCCGAGAGTGATTGAAGAAGGATAAATATTGAAATCAGATACTTGCTGAAAAGCCCAAAAAACACAGACTTTGAGCTTGCAACTCATCCTGATTTGAAATTTCATAAAATATTTTTCCTAAAATTAAGAGAATAGCACAACACCTTGAAAATTATGATATAAATTTTTAATCTACCTTAAGATATATTTTAAAAATTAGTGAAAGCCAATATGTTGTTATTAACCTACTATTGCTAGAAGCATATGTAGGCTTCAATTTTTTAGATGGAATTTAGACCATTTGCTGGTCTGGAATAAGCCCATAATGGGTATTAAGTAGAATAGTTCCTCGCATAAATAAATCAAATTTACCTTTAAAAATAGTGGTTGGTTAATTGTATCCTACTAGCCACTAATTTTCTAGGCAACTTAGAGTGATGATATTCGATTGTATACCAAACGTTTTACTCACGGTTTTTACCTGTTGTGTAAATCGTTTGTGACTGGAAAGTATTTTTTGAGTTTGTTGTTTGCCAAAAATTTTTCTCTTTTATAAAGGCATGAATGTAAGATGCCTTTTGCACAACCTATTTAAGATTACTGTAGTTTACGACTACTAAGCACGCGAGAGGTAATATGACAACAGTAAATAATTTTCCAAACCTATGGTTAAAAATTAGGCGTAGATTTTTCCATTATTTAAATTTTGCTATTAAAAAACCTGACTGGATTATCATGTTTTGCTTTAGTCGTATTCATTTTATACGTAAACTTGTAAGAATTGTATGTAAAGAAAAAATACTCATAAAATATGAAGTTAATTCTATTTTTAAAGATATTGAAGTCAACCAAGTTGTTGATACACTAAAAAAAGATGGTATATATTTGGGTATTAACCTTCCTGAATATGTCTTACAAGAAGTAATAGAATGTTCTAAAGACATAACTTATTTTGGTGATGGTAATCCACAATTTTGTTTTTCCATAAATGACAAAAAAAATGAAGAAAAAAGACTAGGTAAAACCTTCATCACTGGTTACAATTTTGATATTTCTTCACTTTGTCCATCGGTTAAAAATCTGGAAAATGATCCAAAATTATGGGCAATTGCGACTAAATATTTCGAGAAAAAATCTGCAAACGTAATAAGTAGAATTTGGTGGACATTTGTTCAAGAAGAAGAAGTAGAAGAACGTGCAAAAGGATTTTTTCACTTTCATTATGATTTGGAAGACTATTGGTGTCTAAAATTTATGTTTTACTTAACAGATGTTGATATATATAGTGGTTCCCATGTCTGTGTCAAAAGTAGTCACAATAAAAAACAACTTAGGCATCAGTTTTCTTTGCTTAGAGAAACAGATGACAGCGACATCATAAATTATTATGGTTCAGAAAATGTGCTCAATATTTGCAAACAAGCGGGGTTTGGATTTGTAGAAGATCCATTTTGTTTCCATAAGGGAACTATTCCAGTTCGGAGAGATAGATTAATCTTAGAAGTAAAATTTACTCTCAATAATTATGAATGAAACTAACACTAGATCACGAAGAGTGATGATGCAGTAAAAAAGGATGCGTCTCAACACCTCTAAATTTTTTACTACCACACCATTTGAGTATAAAATTTTTTGTATTGTAGATTGTGTCTATGAGTCATTGTTATGTAAACTTTTTTAAATTGTAAAATCTAAAAAAAATAGTGATTTTATACCAAGTTTTTGCAAAGCAACTATAAATTTCTGGCAAAGATTACGAAGTACTGTTGGACAAATGACCGTAATAATACTTAAAATACATCAGCTATGTTTCATACGCCAAAAAAGTCAATTACATGAACAATATTGTTCAACAGGTACGTAACAGAATATTAAGAAAAGTACATCAAATATCATTCTTGCAAAATCAATCTGAGCAGGTTTATTTGTCTGCATTGGAAAAGCACAGTGCTTACTTGCCTGCTATTTCAACTGAAGATTTGATTTTAGTTGAGACTATAAAACGTGAAGGAGTAGCGATCGCTTCACTAGAGTCATTGTCTGTTCCCAGTACAGACAAAATGTTACAGGCAACAAAAAGTCTAATACCCAAAATACCCAAAACTACCTCCGGAAGCAAAAATGAATATGTAGTTCATGCGACTTGCGAGCAAATGCTAAAGCATCCAGAAATTTTTCTCTGGGGGCTAGAACAGCGTTTGGTAAATATAGTTGAACATTATCTTGGTCTACCGGCAGCGTATCATGGCCCATATTTTCGCAGAGATTTGGCTAATCAAGTTGAGCGAAAATCTAGGTTATGGCATATAGACACAGAAGATAGAAAAATTCTCAAAATAATCGTTTACCTGAATGATGTTAGTGAGGATTGCGGCCCGTTTCAATATATCCCACAATATCTAACTGATATAGTTGCTAGCTCTTTGAAATACCAATATGGATACATTGGCGAGAAAAGAATGCAAAGAGCTTTGTCATCATCGTATTGGAAATCATGTACCGGAAGTGCAGGAACAGTAGTTTTTGCCGCCACCGCTAGCGTTTTTCATAGAGGAAAGATACCTCAATCATCTGATCGATTTACAGTATTTTTTGATTACACTTCTCGACAACCAAAATATCCATTTTATTGTCATCCTTCCCTACCTCGGCATAATTTAATGTCACTTGCCTCACAGTTCTCAGAGCAACAAAAGCAATGTATATTTTGGGTATAAAAAGCTTGAAAGTACGCTAGATAGAGTACGGTGCCAATAGATATCAGCCAGAGCACTACATTTTGCTTCCTTTACCATAAAAACTTCGTTAGGAATAAAGATGGGTGTATTCATCCATCAATTCACGGCACAGCCAACAACCCTCATACTCTTAATTTGATCCCAACTCACTGAACAACTTTGCCAAAACCACGTTAGAAAACAAAAACCCATCTGGATCGCTCAATCGCAGTCTTCTTTGTGCTACTTCCACCCAACCTTTCTCAAAAAATGGCTGGCAGTATTTCTTAATTTCCTCCACTCTCTCCACTCCGAACTGTTTTTCTAGCACCTCCAAACTCACACCTTCTGCTAAACGCAACCCTAACATTAGGGTTTCTAATAAAATTTCATCTGGTGATGTGACTTCACAATCAATTAAACACCCATCTTCTACCCACTGATAATATTCTTTTGTTTTGCGGGGGCGAGTGAAGCGTTTTTCCTCTACATAACTTGCTGCACCCATGCCAAAACCGTAATAAGGACGATTTTCCCAGTAGACTCGATTGTGCCGACATTGATGTCCCCTTTTGGCATAGTTTGAAATTTCGTAATGCTCATATCCAGCACTAGTTAAAATTTGCTGTGCCATTTGGTACATTTTTACTGTCATTTCATCTGTTGGTAGGGGAGTGGCACCAGGTTTATAATAACGACCGAAGGCGGTTCCTGGTTCAATAGTCAGATCATATATAGATATATGTGTTGGTACTATGGCAACTGCTTTTTCTAATGACTCTTGCCACCCCTCTAAAGTCTGATGCGGCAATCCTGATATTAGATCTATGCTGAATTCAGGAATTTCGCAGGCGTGAATTAAATCAACAGCTGTGAAAATATCGGCAAGGTTGTGCGATCGCCCACACGCTTGAAGTAAGTTTGCATCAAAAGCTTGTACACCTAAACTGACGCGGTTAATCCCTGCATTAGATAAGCCCTGAAGATGTGCTAGATCGAACGTACCTGGATCTACTTCCATTGAAATTTCTGCTCCAGGAGAAATACCAAACTTTTGTTCTAATACTGCTAATATCTTTTGCACCTGTTGTACAGACAGAAGTGAAGGAGTGCCACCGCCAAAGAAAATAGTTTTTAATGGTTGACTCCAACCAGAGAAAATGTTTATTTCTTGACATAACACTTCTACATATTTGGACATCGTGCCAGAGCTTTCACCTCGCAGGCGATCGCCAATCACAGAAACAGGAAAATCACAGTAAAAACATCGTCGTCTACAAAAGGGAATATGTATATAAGCAGAACTGGGAACATTTATAAAATTATCTCTTTGAGCCATTTTGAGTAACAATTAAATTATTATTCTAAGAATTACAAAAAATGAATATTAGTGCGTTAGTAACATTTTTTTATCATTTTCTAACGAAAAGATGAGAATAATAAAGCATAAAACTATTTAGTTATAATGATTGCAGATGTTGTTTACCATAACCTATACTATGACCGCAATTATTCTCAAATCTATTTAAAGTGAGGAGCTAAATAAATCCTTATCCGCTAATACCAGTTGCAGGAAAAACAAAACTATGCTTGATGCAATTATCATATTCTCATTCATCCTGGCAGCGGCAGGGATAGGGTTCTATAGTACCGATTTACTACCCGATGGGGCAATGGATCGGGTTACGAACCTAGAAGCTCTGCGTTTTGTTGTTGCCGTTTTTGCTGCCATTATTGGAGGCGCAATCGGATTAAGATTTCAGACTGAGTATCGTCGTCTGGAGGCGCAAGTTCGAGACTTGCCATTTGAAGTCATTTTAACTCGTGCTATTGGTTTAGTCATCGGGTTACTGATGGCTAATCTGATGTTAGCACCTCTATTTTTACTGCCAATTCCCACTGACTTTAGTTTTATTAAACCATTAGTAGCGGTTGTTGGTAGCATAGTGCTGGCATACACGGGTATGAACTTAGCAGATACTCACGGACGTGGGTTGTTGCGTTTAATTAATCCCAACACCGTAGAAAGTATGGTGGTGGAAGGAACGCTAAAACCAGCCAGCACCAAAGTTTTAGACACTAGCTGTATTATAGACGGTCGAATCGAAACCCTACTTGAAACTGGCTTTTTGGAAGGACAAATTATTGTACCGCAATTTGTCTTGCAAGAATTGCAACAAGTAGCAGATGCGAGCAAAGATCAAAAGCGGGTGCGGGGAAGACGGGGGCTGGAAATTCTCAACCGCATCAAAACAGCTTATCCCGATCGCATATTGATCAATACGGTTGACTACGAAGATATTGCGACAGTTGATGCAAAGCTAGTCCGGTTTGCCCAGGAAATTAATGGCACACTGCTCACGAATGACTACAACTTATCAAAAGTTGCCAGCGTTCAAAAAGTACCTGTTTTAAATGTCAACGATTTAGTAAATGCTGTACGTCCTACTTACTTACCGGGCGATAATCTTGACTTAAAGATTCTAAAAGAAGGAAAAGAACCAAGTCAAGGAATTGGCTATTTAGATGATGGCACAATGGTTGTTGTTGAGGAAGGCAGTAGTTACGTTGGCGGAGAAGTACGAGTAGTAGTCACGAGTGCCTTACAGACATCCGCAGGACGAATGATATTTGCTAAACCCCAAGCTTCGGCTTTGGCATGAAAGGAAATGTCACGTTTGAGTTTAATCGATGCTTTTTAACCGATGCAAGTTAACTGCATCGGTTCTTTTGTATTAAGTTTAAATATTAGTTTGATAAGAAAAAGTTAGTTAGCATTTAAATATGCATATTGAATACTATATGTCAAGTTTGTTGTTAATCCTAGCCATAAGACAACAATAATGGTATAAACAGGCCTAGTCTTGAAATGTCAAATTTCCTTATCAAAAATTAATTAAAAATAACTTAAGAATGGGAGCTAAAGCGATTAATTTTGTGGTTTTGACTGTAATTACTACTATTTTAGTGGGGATCGTCGGTCATCAAAGTACAACAGTAATAGCACTGCCGCCACCAGAAGAAACACCAGAAGAAATCTTGCGAACAGAAATTATTACAGCAGCGCGATCGCCTATCGATGGCAAACTCCTAACAGCCGCAGAATACGCACAATTGCAAGCACAGCTGCAAGAAGCACCACCACCAAAACTGTCTACCAAGATTCGGGACAATATTTTTTTGCTGAACCTGCGTAAAATACTACTTCAGCTTTTTCCTTTTTTGGATATTTAATTTACAAGGAAGTTAGTGTCTTGGTGAGATCAACACATAAGTTTAGATACTTTTGTGATTCAATCACACAATCAAGCCATGAAAAGTGTCTTTACTTCTATCTCCTGCCACCCCAGGTGACACCAGTTGCTACAACACGCTTAACCCGCGAACACACTGGCTCCTCTGCCTTATTTTCAAGACAAAAGCTAGAAAAATAACCATAAATACTAATTTCTCTGCCACTACCACCGTTCATCACTCTCCCACTCTCATAATCTGCCATTCCCCCCCAGGTTTGATGACAATCGCGACAAAATTTGCAAATAAATGTAAACAATACTATATAGAACTTAAAAAAGCAGATTTATTCAGCACTTTATTCAATCAACTTAGGTAGCTCCATGTCTATGACTACGATCGCCCCTGAACAGGTTAACCGTATTGTTTGGAATCAGCATCACGATCCTTTTGAAGTATTAGGTTCCCATCTCATAGAAGAAAATGGCAAAAATGTCTGGGCTGTGCGAGCGTACCTACCCAATGCCAGTTCAGCGTGGGTGGTTCTTCCTGAACAAAGGAAAGAGTATGCGATGCAAACTGTGCATCATCCCCACTTTTTTGAATGCACAATTGAAACCAAAGAATTAGCAAACTACCAGTTAAAAATCAAAGAAGGAGAACATGAGCGAGTCATTTACGATCCTTATGCCTTTCGTTCTCCTCGCTTAACCGATTTTGATTTACACTTGTTTGCTGAAGGCAATCATCATCGAATTTACGAGAAATTAGGAGCGCATCCCACAGAAGTAGATGGTGTCAAAGGCGTGTATTTTGCCGTCTGGGCGCCAAATGCCCGTAACGTCTCAATTATAGGAGATTTTAACAATTGGGACGGACGCAAACACCAAATGCGTAAAGGTATCACTGGAGTTTGGGAATTATTTGTTCCTGAACTTGGGGTAGGAGAACATTACAAATACGAAATAAAAAACATAGAAGGGCATATTTACGAAAAATCCGATCCCTACGGTTTCCAACAAGAACCCCGCCCCAAAACAGCATCGATTGTTAGTGACTTGGATTCCTATACGTGGAACGATCAAGACTGGATGGAGGTGCGGCGTCACACCGAGCCCCTCACCCAACCAATTTCAGTATATGAAGTACATATCGGTTCTTGGTTACACGCCTCTAGTGCAGAGCCTGCCAAACTTCCCAATGGTGAAACCGAACCTGTAGTTCCTGTTTCGGAACTCAAACCCGGCGCACGTTTCCTCACCTATCGGGAATTAGCAGACAAGTTGATCCCTTATGTCAAAGATTTGGGATACACCCACGTTGAACTATTACCAATTGCTGAACATCCCTTTGATGGTTCTTGGGGTTATCAAGTCACAGGCTACTATGCCCCTACTTCTCGTTATGGAACCCCTGAGGATTTTATGTACTTTGTTGACCAATGCCACAAAAATGGGATTGGAGTAATTGTAGACTGGGTTCCGGGTCACTTTCCCAAAGATGGTCATGGTTTAGCGTTCTTTGATGGCACTCACTTGTACGAACACGCCGATCCTCGTAAAGGCGAACATAAAGAATGGGGTACTTTAGTATTTAACTACTCGCGCAACGAAGTTCGCAATTTCCTCGTTGCCAATGCCTTATTCTGGTTTGACAAATATCACATTGACGGCATTCGGGTTGACGCAGTTGCTTCCATGCTTTACCTCGATTATTGCCGCAAAGAAGGAGAATGGGTTACCAATCAATACGGCGGCAGAGAGAATTTAGAAGCAGCAGAGTTCTTACGTCAAGTCAATCACATTATCTTTAGTTATTTTCCTGGAATTGTTTCGATTGCCGAAGAATCGACTTCTTGGCCAATGGTATCTTGGCCGACTTATACTGGAGGATTGGGTTTTAACTTGAAATGGAACATGGGCTGGATGCACGATATGCTGGATTATTTCAGCATGGATCCTTGGTTCCGCCAGTTCCACCAGAACAATATCACCTTTAGTATGTGGTATAACCACAGCGAAAACTTCATGCTGGCACTCTCTCACGATGAAATTGTGCATGGCAAGAGCAATATCATCGGTAAAATGCCGGGAGATAGGTGGCAAAAGTTTGCTAACGTGCGTTGTTTGTTTACCTATATGTTTGCTCACCCAGGCAAAAAAACCATGTTCATGAGCATGGAATTTGGGCAGTGGAGCGAGTGGAATGTTTGGGGCGACTTAGAGTGGCACTTGTTACAGTATGAGCCACACCAACAACTCAAAGTATTTTTTAAGGAGTTGAACCATCTCTATCGTACTGAACCAGCATTGTATACCTTAGATTTTGCACGGGAAGGATTTGAGTGGATTGATTGTAGTGACAACCGCCATAGCGTCGTGTCATTTGTTCGCACAGCCAAAGACTCTGATGATTTTGTGATCGTCATTTGTAACTTTACACCCCAGCCTCATTCCCACTACCGGATCGGTGTACCAGAACCTGGATTTTATACCGAGTTGTTCAACAGTGATGCGCGTCAGTACGGTGGCAGCAACATGGGTAATTTAGGCGGCAAATGGACTGATAATTGGTCTATGCACAACCGTCCTCATTCACTAGATTTGTGTTTGCCACCGTTGGGAGTGTTGATTTTGAAGTTGGATAGGAAGAAGACAGCCGAAGTGATGGAATCTTAATTAAGAGGGTGGGCATAGTCCCACCTTGGATTTTATCGGCAATATCACCCAAACCCTGGAAAAGTTGGACTATAAGAACTAAGCCCGCCTGCGCGGGCTAAATAATGAGCATCTCCATCAAAAGGGCGATCGCATTTACAGAGATAGCATCAGTTATCTTAATAAAATATTACTCAAAAAACCTTTCAGAAGGGGCTATTTCACTCCATTTATACCCCATATAACTAGTCAGCCCAGCTAAAGAAGGGTTCCATTTTCGGCGCAAACAGATGTACAAAGAAGCACCAGCCTCTAAATCTGTCGCTGTCTCTATTCCCTCGGCTCTAAACTTTTCTATAGCGTGATAATACCGTTTTTGCCATACCTGCTCTAACGAGTCATCAATATTTGCCCGATGCTCTGACACAAAAAAGCTAGACAATTCAACCAACAGTTGTTGACTCCCACCCCACAATTCTGCTGTCGCTGTGGAATTTACTAATGAACGATACTTTTTAGTGTTCAATGCACTTTTCATCAAAGTAGCTGTATCCATTGCCAACAGTAGTATGCGTGGCAAGGCATAGTAAGTCTGACGAAAACGGAAAAATAATAATGCTGGGTAAGAGTGCTGCGATTCAAGTAAATTAATTAAATCCCTTGCAATATTGGAAATATCCTGCTGTACACCACTGAGTTCACCACTAGCTCCCAGTCTTGCTAGTATTTCCGCCGCATCTGCTGTACCAGCAGAACGGTGGTGTAAGCTCAAAGCAAAAGTGTTACGTCTAATGAGTGCGCTGTAAATCGATAGTAGATAGGTAATTGTCAATGTAAAAGTTGAGAAGCCAAGTGCTGCTTCTAAGATCATCAGCAGTCGTTGAAAGTTTGTTTCTGGTGTCAAATCACCTGTACCAAGCGTTGTCAGCGAAAAGCCACTGTAGTAAAGTGCGGCGGTAAAACCAGTGTCAGTCCACTCACGAGTAGATTTAATCGCTGAACCCAAATCAGGCCAGACGATTAGAGCAAAACCACAGATCAGCAAGCATACCCATACTACCACTGTTGCAATTATCAATACAGGGCCACTGTGGGAGAGTACTTTCTTGTCTTTGCAAGGAAAAAGACGTGCCACTAATCGGAATAGCCACCAAATTCCTTTCCCTAATCGCAAACTGAGTAAACTGCTGCCAAGACGAGGAAATAATACTGTCAGGTAAATGTCTACAAGCGAGATGATGACAAGCCCTGCACCGATGATTTGCACTAACAATTTCATTTAAATTTGCTGCTCTGATTAACGATCGCATTACAAATGTTAATCAAAAATCTTTTGAGAAAATCGGGTGGAGTAGCAAATCAGTCTTGAGATAGGTAAACCAGTAAATAAAAATTTATTTTTATAGCGATCGCCAGCTTCAGACAGACTATTTGTGTGGTGTGCTGTGTTATTGCTATTCCTGTAAAGTAGGAGTCAAAGAAGATTAAAAAGCAGCTATGTACGTGCTAATTGGTGGCGCAGGCTTAGTAGGCTTAAGTTTAGCGCAGAAACTAGTAGAATTGGGGCATACTGTTGCCGTCATTGATGTTAACCCTAATGCTTGCCGCTACGCCCGCGAACAAGTGGGAGCAATGGCTTTTGAGGGAAGTGCAGTTAGTACAGAAGTATTGTTAGAAGCTGGGATTCGTAAAGCCAATGCCTTGGCAGCTGTGCTCAGAAGCGATGCTTTGAACTTAGCAATGGTAACTCTTGCCAAACACTATGGTGTTCCGCATATTTTGACTCGGATGCGCCACTCCGATTTTGCTGAACCTCTACGTTTAGCAGGTGCCAACCATATCATTAGTACTGTAGATTTAGCAGTAACAACAATGGTGAATGCGATTGAGTATCCGCAAATAGAATCAATCATGCATTTTGAGCAAGGGCAAATTGAAGTGTTGAAACTATCCATTCCCAATAATTGCTATGTTGTTGGGCGTCGCCTTGCCGAAATTGCTCAGGATTCTCGTTTTCCTACTGGTTCTCTAATTATTGGCTATCAACCCCATCCCCACGAAGATTTAACAATTCCTAACGGGAGTACAGTACTTGAACCAGATTCCACCGTGCTGATTGTGACAAAACCAGGCTCATTACATCAAGTAATTGATTTTATTGAAGGCTGCAAATAAGTTTAATGAAGTTGAACCCACATTTTTATTTAGCCATTGCTTTTATTTTTCTTGTATCTTGTACATCATCAGAGATGTCGTCAAAGTCACAACCTGCTCTTACTCAGGCAAAATCATCTCATCAAGTGGTGACTTTAGATAAAAATTTTAAGATAGCGATGGGTCAAACCATTTATGTCCCTGTCTATTCTTATATTTATCATGACGAGCAGCAAAGAATTTTAAACTTAGCAGCTACACTTAGTATTCGTAATACAGATTTGAATCAACCCATCGTTATTACTTCTGTACGTTACTATGACTCAGATGGGAAATTAGTCAAGCAGTATTTAGAGCAACCCATTCAACTTAATGCGCTAGCTTCTAGTGATTTTTTTATCAGTAGAAATGATAATAGTGGGGGCTTAGGAGCTAATTTTATTGTGGAGTGGGTAGCCCAAACCGAGATTTCTGAGCCGATAGTGGAAGCAGTTATGATTGCTACTGAATTCCAACAAGGAGTTTCTTTTATTAGTCCTGGTAAGGTAATAAAAAGTCAAAAAAATTGAAATTTTAGCTTCAAATTAAAGATTTTCAAAACTTATTTCCCTGTTAAGACTTCCCTGTCTCCTGTCCCCTTTTATTAATCATCTTCTAATTTCAGCAATAGTTCATCAATTTTTTTAAGCCGCCCATGCACAATTTCTTCTGAGAGGATTCGCTTACGTATTGCCTCGCTTAGTGCTGCTTTTTCTGCCAATAGTAAACGACGACGAATCGCATCAAGTTTTTTATATTCTCCACTTTTAGGATCAAACTCATCCGGACGACGATTGTAGAATTCTCTTAATGCTTTTTCTGCGGTTGCAATTTGTACTTGGTAACTTGAGCGCATCTCTTCATAAACAGCTTTTGGCAACACCCCTGATTTCAAAAGACTCTCTAATTCATCCTGGGCTGCTTTGGCTGTGATTAATTGGGCTTGCAATTCTTCAACCTGCTGCTGTGCCTCTGAAAATTGAGATAATTTTAAGCGTTTTACCAACCAAGGCAAGCTTAACCCCTGCCCTACTAATGACACCAGTACACTGCCAAAAACTAAAGTGATGAGAAATTCTCGCCCTGGCAGTGTGGTGGGTAAACTTAACGCCAGAGCCATTGAGAGTGAACCTTTGATGTTGCCTAAAAAGAGTAAATGTTGCCAACGCAGTGGAATTGGACGATCAAACCAACGAACCGTAGCTAACAGCGGATAAACTGTAAGAACTCGTCCGACTTGATAAGCCAAAACTGTAAGTAGAATAGCAGGCAAAGCCCTCCACAGCGTTAGCAAATCTATCTCTACACCAATCAACAGAAAAATAAAGGTATTGGCAGTAAAACTTGCGTATTCCCAGAAACTTAGTAAAGTGATGCGACTAGAAGCGGGAGTATTGCGAGAAAGCCCAAAATTCCCAAAAATTAATCCAGCCACAACAACAGCCACAGCACCTGATACACCTAGAAATTGCCCAGCCTGAAAAGTGCCTAATGCAACTGCAACAGTTAGTAAGAGACTGCTAAGGGGATCGTCTAAGCGGGCAAATATAGGTATGCTCAAGTAGCCCAAGACTAATCCAACAAGACAGCCTCCTAGAGCAATAAATAGCAGTTGTTGGATTCCCTCTAATAATGTGAACGAACCTGTTGAATATACCTGCAAAATTAGGTTAAATGAAACTAAGGCAGCAGCATCATTGAAGAGAGTTTCTCCTTCAACAATAGTGGAAAGCCGCGAGGGTACTGGTATCTCCTTAAAAACGGCAATCATTGAAACCGTATCAGTGTTTGCGAGAATGACTCCTACAAGTAGAGCAGGTATCCAAAAAAGCCCTAGCCCAAATTTCAACACAACAGCAATAATAGCACCGGACAACACAGCCCCAGGAGCAGCTAGAAGGGCAATTGGTTTAAACGTACTGCGTAAGCGGCTAATATCTGTATTAATGCCAGCATCAAATATTAAAATTGGCAGAAACAGATTCAAAACCAAGGAAGGCTCTAAACCAATAGGACGAGACAATAGTTCAGTGATCGGCAAACCTGCCAACACTAATCCTGTAACGTAGGGAACGCGAAGCCGCCTTGTTAGTAAGGCAACGCCTGTAGCTAGGAGCAGGAGAATAATTGAAACAGTGACTAAAGAAGCAACATCCACTTTAATTTTGGAAAGTCGTTTGAACTACTTTGATAAACGTTGCCAAAAATGTAGTACAAATGTCAAAAATTTGTCTGTAAATACACAATAGAGTCTAGGAATATACCGCACACTCATACTATTTCACGAAAAGGCTGATATGGATGTACCCCACCGCCTACGGCACCTCCCCTTACTAAGGGGAGGTTGGGAGGGGTTGAATATGAATTACTCAAAAAGTGAAATGGTATCATGCATAGGCGATCGCCTGGATCTCTCAACTTAACACTTGCACATATCTCGACTTCGCCTCCATGCATTAACATAACGAGTTGATGCATTAACATAACGAGTCGATGCATTAACATAACGAGTCGATGCATTAACATAACGAGTCGATGCATTAACATAACGAGCCGATGCATTAACATAACGAGTCGATGCATTAACAATGTATCCCAATACAATCGCATTGCAAGCCTGTGCATTAAGTAAGTAATTAAAACACAAATCCCCGATTTTTCTAAAAAGTCGGGGATTTTACGTTCACTTCACTTGTTCTACCAACATTGCAGCAGGCAACAAGAAAGCAAAATTAAGTTTTCCCCTGTGCTGGGGACGATAATTTAGGAACTTAGAGTTTAAACAGTGCTTACTTATACCTTTACTAACGTTGGAAATGATTAAGTAGGTTCCTCTGAAACTTTAACAACTAGTTTGCCCTTCTTATTACCTTCGAACAGTTTTAGGATAGCTGATGGTGCATTTTCTAAACCATCAACCACTTCAACAGAGTATTTAATTTTACCTTGGTTGAGCCATTGTCCTATATCAGTTATGGCTTCAGATATTCGAGAAAAATAATCGAGAATAATAAACCCTTGTACACGAGCGCGCTTCATCAAAATCTGGCTGTAATTATACGGCCCTGGCACAGGCTCGGTTGCATTGTAAGTTGAGATTAACCCGCATAGAGGAATACGTGCATACAAATTAATCTTCATTAACACGGCATCAAGGATAGAACCGCCAACATTATCAAAATACACATCAATGCCATCCGGACATGATTGAGCGATCGCACTTTCCAAATCAGCAGTTTTATAGTTAATAGCTGCATCAAAGCCAAGTTCTTGTGTCAGCCACTGGCATTTTTCATCACTACCAGTGATCCCAACTACACGACAACCCTTGATTTTGGCAATTTGTCCGGCAATAGAACCAACTGCTCCTGCGGCTGCGGAAACAACCACAGTTTCACCTTCTTGAGGCTGCCCTATATCTAAAAGTCCAAAATAAGCTGTCCAACCAGTAGCTCCGAGTGGCCCAAGCAATGCAGAGAGCGGATAAGATAGGGGGCGAGGGATTCGCGTCAGGGAAGGGATATTGTTTTGTGCAACAATTGTGTAATCTTGCCAGCCGAGCATACCGGAAACTAAATCCCCTGGTTGAAAATTAGGATTTTTAGATTCTTCTACCACACCAGCAACAATACCACGCATAACTTGCCCAATTTCAACTGGAGGCATATACTGCGGCATATCGCTCATCCAGATGCGATTAGTTGGATCTAGTGAAAGGTATATAGTGCGTACCAACACCTCACCATCAGCAAGGTTAGGAATAGGTTCTTCTCGGTACTCAAAATCACTTTCCTTAATATCGCCAACAGGACGAGATACTAAGCGAAACTGTCTATTTATTCGTGTTTCCATTGGTTTCGTCTTTGTAGTTAAGTTTGCTTTGATACAATAAATTTAAAGTTTTTCTGTACGTAATCTAGATGGAACTTCCTGCCAAAATAGTGGAATTGCGACCAAACCAGTAATTAACTGAATGCCGCCAAAAATCGCAAGAGACACTCCAAATCCAAAGTGCAGTAGTTCTCCAAATATGAGGCTGCCAAAGCCAAATCCAGTAAACAGGGTAAACACCTTGAGTCCCATAGTTTGACCTAAATTATTGCCATCCCCCAAATCGGTGACAATACCCACAAATAAAGGTTGGGTAAGGTCGTACCCCAAAGACAAAACGAGAACTGCAATAGTTGTTACATAAGGAGGAATCTCAAAAATCATAACAATTCCAGCCAGGGCTGCCATCACTAGTCCTGACGGAATTAGCCAACGACGTCCCCAACGATCCACGGCTTTACCAATCAGAGAACTCAGTAATAATCCAGGAATGCCATAGCCCAGAATAGTCAAACCAATACTCAATGCATCCATGTTGTAACGTTGCGACAAGTACAGCCCTAGCCATGTATATACGCCAGAGTGGTAGATGCCGTTCCACAAAACATAGGCATAAGTTCTTTGTCCTCGAAAACTGGTTAGTATCTGGCTGTATCCCCTAAATATCTCACGAATACTCGGTAGCCTTTCTACCATGGGTGTATCAAATAGAGCACCGTAAAGATGCAGCCGCCAAAGTACCAAAGCAGCAAGAACAGCCGTACCAAGAAACAGCGATCGCCAACCCACAAACGGTTCCAGAATAGCACCACCCGCAGAACCTGCCGCCATTCCCCCTTCCATTGCTGCAAACACTAATCCTAGCTTGCTGCCTCGCTGATCGAACGGGAACAAATCGCCAATCAAGGCAAAGGTGAGTGGAATGACTCCACTGGCTCCAACTCCAGTCAAAAGACGCCAAGTCGCCATTTGAGAAGCTGTCTGAGCCGTTGCAGTTAACGCGGTGCAAATGACAAAAATGAAGAGCGAGATGCGAATTACAGACCATCGTCCAAATCGATCTGACAGCACACCGTAGAATAATGCCATCAGCGCGTAAGATAACATATAGGCTGGAACAATAAATCCGATTTCCTGAACCGGAACATTAAACACTTCAGCCAAACGCGGAATCAGGGGCGCGATCATGTATCCCTGAAGAAAAATTAGACCGGCAGCAATTGAAAGTAAGGCAAACAAGTTTCTATGCTGCTTGAGGCGAATAGTGCGATCGGCTGCTTCCGCATGAGGTAGATGCTCAAAATGTTCTTTGCGCTTTGGCATGGATTTTGGATCTCCCAACTCAATTCCCACTTTACAAGTCTGGATGCTCAAAACTTAGCAATTAGGCATCAAAAGCCAACGCTAAAAATCAGCAGAGCAATCACTTGAGAAAAGTCAAAGTTTGATGACAATTATATTAACATTGATTGCTTTCGTAACAAACTTGTTACAGAAGGGAATCTGGAATATCAGTGTAAATAACCTGCAAAGGGGATTTGGAATTAGTGACTGGAGATTAGGAACAAGCAGCGGTTTTTCTATAACTCTGCTTCCAATTAGCTGCTTGGTTTCATAAAATATCTGTCTTAAAGACAAAATTGTAATAAATATTTCAGCAGTCAGTAAATTTTATTGGCTAACTGCACACTTATTCTTTAACAAATTGCTCTACAGCAAGTTCTGCTCTTTGCTTTTGCAGTTTAGATTCTACTTCTAGTTCTTTACCTAAAAAGTAGTTAAGGAAAGTTCGGATCACAGCAATCAGTGCCAACTTAACCAATTCTTCTAAGGTTGGAGCAATTGTAGTGGCTAAGATATCAGCCCCAAGCTGGAATTCTAATGCCAGAGCTAACCAGATGCCAAAGCGTAGTCTCAAGAGATTGAATGGGAAGGGATGATTGTGGCGACGGCGACTCAGAACGATCACAATTTGTATTGTTTTTAGCAATCCCACTACCACACAAATTACGGAGATAGTTTCTAAACAAAATTGAACTAGTGTTGCAACTTTGTCCAAATTATTTTCCAGAGGTTTAAACCATTCCATTCATCGTTTCCTCTGATCCAAAGGTTTCAAGCTAACGTCGTTTCAATAGGTTAAAAGGTGTGGAGCCACATCTATAGTTTTGGCTTTTGATTACAGCTTGGGCAATTTGTACTTTGTGATAGCACAGCCTCTACAAATGCGTTATCACTGTGAATCTTTGAGCAGATAACTATTTTTGCAGGATGATATGAGAATACTTAATATTTAAAATTACAATCAAAAGATAAAAAATTTGTAAGAAGCGATCGCTGTTTCTATGATTGGTTCTGTTGACGTTCCCTCAGTTTGAGCAAGATTTCGGCGTGCATTTCGCGAGTAATAGGATAGAAATATGTCAACAATAGTCCACCAATCAAGAAAATAGCAGGTAAAGGCGCAGTAGCGATGCGGATAGCAAATAATGCTGATTCTGGTTGCGTAGGTAGTGTACTTTGCCCTGGAGTTGCCTCTATAAAACCAGATGCTTCTAGTGCTATTCCGACTACAAACAGTCCAAATGCTAAACCAAACTTTTGCAGCAACACCATAAAGCCATAAAAAATTCCTTCACGGCGTTGCCCAGTTTGAAGTTCATCTAATTCAATCACATCTGGCATCATTGACCAAGGAACAAGATAAGCAGTGGAAACTCCAAAACCAGCCATCACTGCCAAAGTATACATCAAAGCAATTTGACCTGGTTGTAAAAAAAATAGTCCTGCTTGGGCTAGCATCCACAAACTCATGCCCATAAAATATACAGCTTTTTTTCCTACCCGTTGACTAAGAGCGCTCCAGACAAATAGCATCAACAAAGCAGTACCTTGCACTGCAATCAATACTGTAGGAACATCTGATTCTCTAAGGCGCATATAGTTAACTGCAAAATAAGGAATAATACTTGCGGTTACCTGTACTGCTAACCAGGAGAATAAATAAATACCGATGATGAACAAAAAAGGTCGATTGCTAAAGACAATTTTGAACTGTTCTTGATAAGGAATAGATGCGGATTCCTCAGTTTGAGTGCGTTTTGCTTCAAAAGCCAAAATGCGATCGCGCACACCCCAAACGCACCAATACAATGCCAAGACAGAAATTACCCCACAAATTGCCGCTAATACAATATACTGTTGCTCTCGACTGGGAATTTGCTCAAAAATAATTTTTGCCAAAATTAATGACAAAATACTGCCACCAATGGAAAAAGCAAAGCGAAAGCTATTGAGGCTAGTGCGTTCATCATAGTTTTGAGTGAGTTCGGGAGTCATTGCCGTATAAGGCAAATTGACAACAGTATAAAAAACCTGAGATATTACTCCAATCGCCACATAATACCAAAACAACCACCAAACGTTTGCGCTCTCATTAGCACTAAATCGGGGTACAATCCACTGCAAAAAGAAGAAAATTCCAAACGGAATCGCTCCATAAAACAGCCAAGGTAGACGGCGTCCCCAACGAGATTTTGTTTTGTCAGTTAACACCCCTACAATCGGGTCATTCACTGCATCCCAAATCTTTCCTATCATTAAAATACTGCCAGCCAACCCAGCCGGAATTCCAGCTACATTTGTAAAGAAAATCATCAGAAAAAATATAGCAATATTGGCAGTAATCGCCGGGCCTAAATCACCTGCACCATAAGCTAGTTTTGTTTTTAAATCTAGTTTGTCACCATCGGTAATTTGTTGCGGATCACCTAAAGGGGCAGAATTGCTCATATTGCCTCGCGCTCATATTAAAATAAAAAGCTTGGTTGCCATCCAGTATTAGCTATAAATATTTTCCTATGCTAGACCTTTACATTTCTTGGTCAGATTACCACCATAAGATTGAACTACTAGCAGCGCAAATATATAAATCCGGTTGGAAATTTAACCAAATAGTTTGTCTTGCTAGAGGAGGGTTGCGAGTAGGAGATATTCTTTCCCGTATTTACAAGCAGCCACTAGCAATATTAGCAACATCATCTTACAGTGGGTCTAGTAAGCAAGAAAGAGGGAAACTAATCTTCTCAGAGCATATGACAATGACTACCCAAAAGTTGGGTTCACGTATTCTGTTAGTAGATGACTTGGTAGACTCTGGAGTAACGCTCAAAGAGACTATACCTTGGCTTCAAAATTATTCTGATTTTCCCATCGAGGAAATTCGCACGGCTGTAATTTGGTATAAAGCTTGTTCAGTAATAACACCTGATTACTACGTCGATTATTTACCAGACAATCCTTGGATTCATCAACCCTTTGAACCTTACGAATTAATAAATCCAGCCGAACTTGTAGAAAAAGCGAGTCAACTATGCTAGTGGAGATGTAGCACTTTACTCATGGTTGTAGTGTGAGGACTGTATGCTTAATACTAAGTAAAAATAAGGTTTGAGCGAAGTTAGGCAGTGCCTACCCTACAAAATTGTTAATTTCCTACCAACGGATACGCCGTACCTACGGAAACCCTTCGGGTACGCCAGTTCACGCCACGTGACGCCAGGTGCTTCCCGTAGGGTGGCGACTTCGGAGGGTTCCCCGGAGCTTTCGGAGTCTCCGGCTCCGCTCCGTTGTAGGAACTGTCGGTTGGAAACCCGCCAAGAGTGCTGCTTCACCGCACTGTCTCACCGCTCCGCGTCTACCCGCGTCTACTGCCTACTGCCCTCTGCTTTATTTTTAAAACAACCATAGCCACAAGGGCAGAGTCACTAATAACACCATAGTTCCCACAGCTAAGGCAGTTACTGCTAGGTTGCGATCGAGATTAAAAGTCTCGGCAATGATGAGCGTAGCGAAAGCTGGAGGCATTGCCATTTGTAAAACTATTACTCGTGCTGCTGCTCCTGTTATACCAAAAAGTGGTAAAGTGCTAGCCAAAATTAAAGGAACTAACAGCATCTTTATTCCTAAGCCAAATCCTGCTTGTGGTAGGCTGTGCCAAGAATTAAGTTTGCTTAAACGCATTCCAATTAACAACAACGATAATGCTACAGCAGTCCAGGCTAATGTCTCCAAACATAGCCCAATACTAGCAGGAATTGTTACTTGTCTTAACAACAAGCCAAAGCCAAAACTCCATAAAGCCGGATTGATTAAAATTGCCTTCAGAATTTGTCGAGCGTTGTAGACACCACTGCTGAAACGTGCTGCTAATGCCACACCTAAACCATAGGCACCCAACGTTGTACCCAAAAGATCATAGAATAAAGCCCAGGCAAAGTATTGGGTATCAACCACTGTTAAAATTACTGGATAGCCTAAATAGCCGGTGTTACCTACCATTGCCGCAAGAATAATGCTAGCTTGAGTTGCTTGCTGGGGAATTGTTTTTACAAAAAGGGCTTGCCATTTCACCCCAATCCAAGCTAAAAATGCCCCTAGTAAAATAGCTAAATGAGCAATCAGAGGTGCAATCCAAATCTGTCCCGATAAGTCAGCTTTTTGTAAAAAAGTTACGATACTTAACGGTACTCCTACCCAGAATAGGAACTGACCTAAATGGGTGGGAATAGTGGCAGGTAGTCTGAGTCCCAGCAAGAATCCTACCGATACTAAGCCGACTAGTTTGACGTATAGTTCTAAGAGGTTTGTCAAAAGTACACCCTGAACTAATTATGTAAAATGATACTAACTAGCTTTATTCCCCTCCAGTTTACAATCTGTTATAAATCTTTTGACAAAGCAGGAGTTAACCATTGAATAACGCTGAGTTTTCTGGAAAACCGCGAAACTCATCGCCTGCCTCTGAAGAAGAGATTCCGGTAGCTTTACGCGAAACTCCAGAAGCAGAATCCAAGATGGGTTTTCGCCTTTTGGTTTTAGCAATTGGGGGATTAGTGGGAGTTATCCTGCTGGCTGTAATTAGTGGTTTTTTCTTTGCCTTGACTGCACCGAAAAAAGATTCTCTATCCTCCACAAATTTAACTCCTGCTAGCCCGCAGTCTGAAAATTCTTCTCCTAACCAAGTATTAGGGCATTTGGCATACCCCCAAGCACCTGAGTCAGATCTTGTGCCGATCGCCGCCAATGGACGAATCAGGATGCGAAAAGCCGCCGCCCAAAAATTTCAAGAGATGGTAGCAGTAGCGCAAAGTCAGGGTGTAAATTTAGTAGCAATTTCAGGTTTTCGTTCTATCAAAGAACAGGAACAGTTATTTTTTAACATTGGTGCTCAACGCAATCAAACACCAGCACAAAGAGCTGCTTTAAGTGCTCCTCCCGGACATAGCGAGCATCATACAGGTTATGCAGTAGATATTGGGGATGGTGCAACACCAGCAACTAATCTAGTTCCCAGTTTTGAAAATACTAGAGCTTTTCAGTGGCTACAAGCAAATGCTGCTCGTTTCGGCTTTGAAATGTCCTTTCCCAAAGATAACGCGCAGGGTGTGAGTTATGAACCTTGGCATTGGCGTTTTGTAGGCGATCGCGACAGCTTGGAAACTTTCTATAAAGCCAAAAATATTAAGCCTCAGCAAAATCCGTAGTTAGTAAAAGGCAGATGGCAGAAGGGAAGAGGAGTAAGAGTATCAAACAGGGAAAATATAAGGGAAAAATGCACCCTCACTCCCTCATACTCTTTCTCATTCCCCATTACCCTTTTAGCTTATGCAGTTTAGCCAAGACTACTAGTGACTAATTTTTCTCTGTTTAGGTAAATAATCAGGGCAGTCAATTGCTTCTGGATTGAGAACTTTAGTAGGATGTACCGCACATTGGAGATAGCGGTTGTTTTTAAAAAACTTACATTTATTACAGGGAATTTGGTGATTATGCTTAACGGTAAAAATGCGATCAATTACAGCCTTTCTTAAATTGGGATGCCAAAAAACTGTCACCAAAGCAATAAAAATAAAACTCAAGTAAGCTAATAACATCCCTCCTACTGGTATGTTTGATTGATTTACAAATGTTGTATCACTAGGGGCTTGGTTGGAGGGTTGCTCGATGAAAACTTCTTGCTGCTGCATTTTAACTTCAAACATTACTTACGTATCTGCACACCCTGGATAAAATTGCCATTTTGTTATAATTTTCCCTGGACAAGCAGTTTTATTCAGCGTCAACGAGGAAAATGTCCTACTTGTACTTGATCTGTAGAAAACCAATTTAAAAGTATCTTTTTTAAATATTTAAAAATATTTAGTCAAAGTCACTTAAAGACAAGCAATACTAAATCGAAACAGGGCTAATATAAATAACTAACTCTTCAGTAATGACCAAATTATCTATCTGAAGTTGTGTTTACAATTTAAAAACTATATCTTTTGGATAGATGCAATAAAAATCAAAAATCGCGGAGGTTTTATCTACCGCGATGATACAAAATCAATCTCTAACTATTCTTAATTTTTTAACTTTGCCTGTTTACTAGAGTGGTGCTAGCTTGATCAACTGGCATCAGGATGACTTCATTAATATTCACGTGTATTGGTCGAGTTACACAGAAAAATACAACATCAGCCACATCATCAGCAGTTAGAGGAGTTAATCCTTGGTAAACTTTCGTGGCACGTTGTGTATCGCCATGAAAGCGTACTTCGCTAAATTCCGTTTCTACCATACCAGGATCAACAGAAGTTACCCTAATAGGCGTTCCCAACAAATCTTGTTTTAAACCTTCAGAGATGGCTTTGACTGCTGCTTTCGTGCCACAGTAGACATTTCCACCTGGATAAGTTTGATGACCGGCTATCGAACCAATGTTTACCACATGGCCGCGATCGCGCTCAACCATACCAGGAACAATGTAGCGGGTAAGATAAAGCAAACCCTTGATATTGGTATCAATCATTTCTTCCCAATCTTGGAAACTGCCTTCATGGAGTTTGTCTAAACCCCGACTTAAACCTGCATTATTGATGAGAATATCAATATCAGACCAAGCGGAAGGCAGGTTAGAAATAGCAGATTCTACAGCCCTAACGTCACGTACATCTAACTGTAACAAGTGTATCTGTACAGACGCGTCATGGCACGTCTGTACAAGTGCATCTGCCAAATTTTGCAAACGTTCCCAACGTCGCGCCGCTAAAATTAATTTTGCACCAGCACCAGCAAAGATTTTTGCACAAGCAGCACCAATTCCACTGCTGGCACCAGTAATGAAAATAATTTTGTTTTGCACAGAAAGCATTGTTAGTCAAGAGTCAATAGTTAATAACTACTTATTCACTACTTGCATACGCTGAGTAATCATTGTCATACCATCTCCACGCATGATTACCGCAGAAACCCATTGACTGCCAGGTTTAGCAGGTGCGTTGCCAACTTTAAAAAGTCCACCAGTTGTAAGTAATTCTAAATTTACAGGTGTAGGGTTGAGATATTTGGTTGCTTGAATGGGTTCTTCCAAAGCTGCACCTAAAAGATAATCATCTCCTAAGGGTTCTTGGACGATCGCATCAAAATTATACTTTTGACCAACTTTTACCTGTTGTGGCAATTTGATATCAACTTGAGGCGGCTTGGCACCAGAGGTAATTTGGGTACGCTCTGACAATATGTCTTGACGAATAACTTTTCCGCCTGCAATGCGTTGACGCGATGTGATGGTAGTTGACAGAGCTAAATTATCATTGTTAGCGGCAGGTAAGCCAGTAATTTTGGTAACGGTGTCAGCGACAATCAGGTTACCTTGAGGTTGCCAAGATTGCAGTTGGGTGGTGTATTTCAGCTTGGGATATCTCTTCCAAAACCCAGTTAAAGCTTGTTCCATCGTTTGGCGATTTAAGCCATCGCCATGCACGAAATTGGGGCTATAGAACTGCATTACTGCTTTGACATCACCCCGACTGGCTGCTGCATCGATTTGCGTCAATAGATTTTTTAGTTGAGCAGGAGCATTGCTGGGTGGATTGGCAGCTTGAGCAGATTTCCAACTTGTTGTCAAACCAAATGCGAGCATTAACAAAATTAGCCAACGAGAAGACGAAAAGCGTGATTGGCGTTTCAATAGCAAGGCGATTAGTTTACTCATAGGTGATTAGTTAGCTTTGTTTACAAAAAATATTCCCTGTTCTCAAGTAAAACGCATACAGTAGAAACCGTAGTAAATTAATTTCTAAAAGAGCCTACAAGAAAATAGGGAAATTGCTTTATCTTAGTTAAGCTAAGGGCTGACATGGTAATAGGTAGATGGCAAAAGCACCAATACGATTATTAATAGCTGCAAGCGGAACTGGTGGGCATTTATTTCCAGCGATCGCACTGGCACAGCAGTTGCCAGATTATCAAATTGAATGGCTGGGCGTCCCCAACCGCCTGGAAACTCAACTAGTTCCCCAACAGTATAAATTGAATGTTATTTCTGTTGAAGGGTTTCAAAAAGGTTTAGGAATTTCATCACTGTTGACTTTAGGTAAACTGATCGGTTCGGTTCTCCAAGTCAGGAAAATATTAAAACAAGGTAAATTTCAGGGAGTATTCACCACGGGAGGTTATATTGCTGGGCCTAGTGTAATTGCAGCGCGATCGCTGGGTATACCAGTAATTCTTCACGAATCGAATGCTTTACCAGGAAAGGTAACACGCTTTTTTGGCCCTTGGTGTAGCGCAGTGGCAGTGGGGTTTGAAGTTGCAGCTAAGTATTTACCGCGTGCCAAAACTATCTATACAAGTACTCCAGTACGTTCTCAATTTTTAGAACCAGGTATTGAAGCAACGTTAGATTTACCTATTCCTGAGAATGTGCCTTTAATTATTGTCTTTGGTGGCAGCCAAGGTGCAGTCGGTATTAATAAATTAGTGCGCCAGTGTGCAGCAGCTTGGTTTGATGCTGGTGCTTGGGTTGTGCATTTAACTGGTGACAACGATCCCGAAGCGGATAGTTTGCAGCATCCGCAGTATATTTCTTTGCCATTCTACAACAATATGGCGGCGTTGCTGCGACGAGCAAATTTAGCCATTAGTCGTTCTGGTGCTGGCAGTTTAACAGAATTGGCAGTGTGCGGTACACCTGCGATTTTGATTCCTTACCCCTTTGCTGCTGAAGACCATCAAACCTATAATGCCAAGGTCTTTACTTCAGTTGATGCGGCATTGATGTTTCAGCAATCAGAGTTAACTGCCGAGGTATTGCAAACAGAAGTTTTGCGGTTGTTGAAGTCACCAGATGAGTTAAAGGCAATGGGGGAAAAAGTAAAGGCGATCGCTATTCCTGATAGCGCCGAAAAATTAGCACAGTTGGTGCGTGAGGTAGTTGAGAGGTAAAGTTATATTACAAACTAAAATTCAGAACTCTCGATCACAAGCAAACAACTATGCTGATGACTAGTACTGTCAAAAAATTGGTAACTTACCCATTCATGGCTGTTTCGCTCATGGGATTAGTCAATTATTCAGCCATTGCTCAGACTCATAAACCTCAAGTTTCGAGAGTTCTATCTTCCTCTACAATTTCCCAACCTACTCAAGTAATTGATGAGAAAATTGCCTTGAATTTGGTATGGAAATTGCCACAAGTGCAACGCAAAGCAAAAACTATTGAACGGCTTTCTAAAGGAACAATACGTGTCGCCGCAGCCGTCGATAGCCATCCTACTCCAGAGGAACCTTATTACACAGTGCAAGTATTTGAAAATCATGTAGACTACACAGACACAATTTACTGGTTTCGTGTCTTGAGTCCAAGTGGTGATATCCAAGTTCTAGATATATTGCAGGGCGAATATATCTCCTTGGAAAAGTGGAAACCTAATTAAATCACAACACTCCTTTGATAACTGAAGTAAATGTCTGAAAAAAAGCCTATAAGCCCGTGGAAATATAAACCCTGGTGGTGTCAACCTTGGTCAATCTTGCTCACGGGTTTGACGATAATTAGTGGTAGCTGGATATTATTTAGAATCATTTGGTTCACAATTCTTGTCTCCATTCCTGTACTCACATGGATGGGTTTTTTCTTATTAATCTGGCCGCAATTAATAATTCGCAGTGGTCTTTTGGAGTCCTATCAATTATCAGAAAATGAGCCAGAAACTAGAACACCAAGCTAATCATCAAGTAATAAACTTTGAAGCCAGCACTATCAGGTAGGTTATATTCAGTCAAAAATTGTTGATAAGCTGATTCTTCCTGAATTAAGGTTTTAATATATTCTGTTTTGGGCAGGGTTCCTCTTCGCACTCCTACATATTCCAAATAGCTGGTAAATTCCCATTCTTCAGGTTGCTGTACCAGTCTTGCTTTTACCGGATTCAGATGAATATAATGTGAGATGTTGATCAGAATGATCGATTTGTTGAAGATGAATACTTTGAAACCGCCCCTAAAATAATATCCCAGAACGATTAAAACGCTTATTAATTGCCTTCGTGTAGGAAAGTGAAAGGGATTTCATTGCATCAGGCAAGGTTTCATCTCTTAAATAGACCAAAAAATGACAATGATTGGGCATTAAACAGTAAGCAACAATATCTATTGCGTTGGCAATTAAATGTTCTTTTACCAAGCGAAGAAAATAAATATAAATTTCACGCTCAAAGAAAATTATTTGATGATTATTACCCCGATTGTAAATATGGTAAAAGTTCCCAATTTCTAGGGAAATCTTTCTTCGTGGCATAAGCAAAAATATAAGATATTGCCTTTAGTATTACCTTTTTGAAGTCTGAGCATATCAGATCCCCAACTTTTGAGAAAAGTCGGGGATCTAAACCTCTAATCCGCGTTAGCCCCTAATCGAACAACAACTTTATTCATCAGTAGAATTTTAAACATACATTATGGGCAAACTAACCTAGTGGTCAAACTTTACGAGCGCTAGGGAGAAATAAAGATTATGAAGTTGAAGCTCAATTACAAGGATATGCCACTTCTACCCTACATCCAACGTAAAGAACTACCAGCAAAACCAGGTATTTATTATATAGGTAGTAGTGCTTCTCCAGTTATGTATGTTGGTCTTTCACGCAATTTGAAAAGCCGTCATATAAACCATCACCGTCAAGGACAGTTTGAGAGTATTGAAAATCCTATGATACGCTACCGCGTTGTAACAGAGGATTTATTAGCTACAATCTCAGATTTAACAGGTTCTCTTAAAAAGTTGGAGAAGCAAGCTATTAATGAATACAAGCCAGTTCTTAATAATACACCTGTACCAAATCAACCAAAAATTATAACAGAACATGGCCCAACTTATATTCAAATTCATAAAGTTAGAGAAGCAGGCTATTGTTCACATTTTGATGCACAAGATGGAGATGAATTAACAATTAATACAAGTAGATTACCCCTATTAACTAAAGCTATCGAAGAACAGCGTCCTATTTTCTTGATAGCCTCTGGCTCTTACCAAGATTATGCAATGACAGGTTATCCTCACCTTTCTGAGCTATTTCCATACAAACAAGAAAGAATTTATCTTCTCATAAGTTGCTTCATACCTTATGGATATGAAGATTCTAATTGCTTTGGTTACGATTATGTTGTTTATGGGGGAACTTCTAAAATATTTATCAACCCTTATAATATTCTCAACAAAATACCAGGATTTGAGGAGTTTAAGAGAAGCTATCTAAAATTAGGATTTACCAATTGTGAATGTTCTTCTTTTACCAAAGATCTACTACGTCTAGGTAATATCAATTTACTTTCGCCACATAAATTTTCCTGACTTTACTACATTCTGTAAGAAGTATTTTCCAGATAGTGAACACAAAGATCCCCGACATCTTGAAGATGTCAGGGATCTCAGCTTCTCTTCAAAATTTGGGAATCAAAAAAACGAAAATCATCCCATTGGATAACCGAGTGTAGGAAGCGATCGCACTCTTATCAGCCGATTCCATAGCAAGATTAGGTTCATATATTCTTATCCTCGATATTTTAATTTGGTATAGAGTTACATCAATACTTTGCCATTGAAAATTGAGATACAAGCTACAAGAAACAGATGCAGAAATAAGCGAAAATACTTATTGGTAGCAACTTTCACTTCTGCTTCACACTTAAGTAACCAATACTTAGCCAACAGGCAGTTACCATGTTGGTAGCGTGCGTATTCGCAACAATATTGATTGTGCGGATTTTTAGGTTTGCTCTTGAAAAAAACCTCACACCATGAATACTATTACAATCGCCTGGATTGGACTACCATTTTTTTTTGGATTCCTCATTTATCTGTTTCCAAAACTTGCCAAATACCTAGCACTGGGAATAAGTCTAGTTTCTACTGGATATGCGTTACAGCTACTTTTCAACCAGTCATCACTAACACTAACATTACTAGATAGTTTTGGTGTCACATTAGTCATCGATCAGTTGAGCGGCTACTTTATATTGACAAATGCGCTAGTAACGGCTGCTGTCATTCTCTATTGTTGGCACACCGATAAGACGGCTTTCTTTTATATGCAGACTGCCATTTTACATGGTAGCGTTAATGCCGCTTTTGTCTGTGCAGATTTCATCAGCTTATATGTGGCGCTAGAGGTGATTAGTATTGCCGCATTTCTGTTGATTGCCTATCCTAGAACTGATCGCTCCATTTGGGTTGCCTTACGTTATCTGTTTATCAGTAACACGGCAATGCTATTTTATTTGGTAGGTGCAGTGTTGGTCTACCAAGTGAACCATTCTTTTGCGTTTGCAGGTTTGCACAAAGCACCGACTGAAGCGATTGCTCTCATCTTTTTGGGACTCTTGACAAAAGGCGGAATTTTTGTATCAGGATTATGGTTACCATTGACCCATTCTGAATCAGATACGCCAGTGTCAGCTTTACTATCGGGAATCGTGGTTAAAACTGGCGTTTTTCCCTTGGTGCGCTGTGCTTTGATTGTGGAAGAGATTGATCCTATCGTTAGGATATTTGCAGTTGGGACAGTGTATTTGGGAGTAATCTATGCTGTCTTGGAAAAAGATACCAAGCGGACACTAGCCTTGAGTACAGTTTCACAACTAGGCTGGATTCTGGCTGCACCAATCGCGGGAGGTTTTTATGCGTTGGCGCATGGATTGGCAAAATCGGCACTGTTCATGATCGCGGGAAACTTACCCAGCCGAGACTTCAAGGAATTGCGAAATACACCAATCAATACTGCACTCTGGGTTGCCCTGGTTATAGCTAGCCTCTCAATTTCCGGCTTTCCCATATTGATTGGCTTTGGAGCGAAGATGTTAACACTGAAGAATGTACTATCCTGGCAAGCGATCGCCATGAATGTTGGGGCGGTAGGTACAGCAGTAGTGTATGCCAAATTCATATTTCTGCCGCATGGGGGGAGAGAAATAGTACGTTCCGGTTTCTGGCAACCGATAATACTATTAATTGCTGCGCTGATTGTCACAAGTGGGTTATATTACCAGGCATATACGATGGCAAACATCACAAAAGCAGTCGCAATCATTGGTGTTGGTTGGTTAGCGTATTTTTTAATTTTTCAACGCTCATTACTTAGTCTGCCACGTATGCTTGAACAGTTTGAGCATCTCATCGGTTTTATGAGTCTGATGTTGATTTTGCTGTTCTGGATGGTATTTACATGATTGTGTTCTAAATCTGCCACGGAATAATGCGATCAGCTATATGGCGTGGAACTAGCGAAGACACTATCAGCAAATTCGTAAAATATCGAATTTACTCGCAAGAATTCTAGCCTGCCTTCGCAGGCTTTGTTCTTTTAGCCACAAGCTTCCAGCCTGTGGGGTTTTGATGTAACTCAAAAATCAAAAAGCCCACATTTGCGAGCTTTCTGAGTCAATTATTTGCTATTTCGCCTTACTTACCGTTTTGCTAACTTCTTCGCCATCTTCCGCAGACGAATAGACTGGGGAGTTACTTCCACCAATTCATCAGGGCCGATGTATTCCAAAGCACGCTCTAAGCTCATTTCTACTGGTGCTTGTAACTGTACTAATTCGTCACCACTAGCTGCACGGTGATTGGTAAGCTGCTTGGTTTTGCAGACATTTAATTCCAAGTCTTGGGGGCGATTGTGTTCGCCGACAATCATGCCTTTGTAGACCTTAGTACCTGGAGTGATAAAGAATACACCTCTATCTTCGGCATTCTTCATGGCGTAGAAGGTGGAAACACCCTCTTCAAAGGCGATTAAAACGCCTTTATTACGAGCCTCAATGTCACCTGTGATTGGACGGTAATCTAGGAAGCTGTGGTTCATGATACCTTCGCCACGTGTCATCCGCATGAATTCACCTCGGAAACCAATTAATCCACGGGCGGGGATAACAAATTCTAACTGGGTACGTCCGTTACCACCGACTTGCATATCTTGCATTTCGCCGCGACGTTGTCCCAAGCGTTCGATACAACTGCCAACGGCTTCTTCGGGTATGTCTAACACTAGAAGTTCATAAGGTTCGCAGGGTTGTCCGTTAACTTCTCGGTAAATCACTTGAGGCTGGGATACTTGGAATTCGTAGCCCTCCCGGCGCATAGTTTCGATTAAAATACCTAAGTGTAGTTCGCCACGACCGGAAACTAGGAATTTGTCTGGGGAGTCGGTTTCTTCTACACGCAAAGCTACGTTGGTTTCTAGCTCGCGCAAGAGGCGATCGCGCACTTGTCTGGATGTTACCAATTTACCTTCTTGACCGGCAAAGGGCGAATCATTCACCCAAAAGGTCATTTGCAATGTTGGTTCATCCACTTTAATTAGTGGTAAAGCTTGAGGTTCATTTGGATCGGTAATTGTTTCACCAATATTTGCATCAGCGAAACCAGCTACAGCTACAATATAACCGGCAGAAGCTTCTTCCATATCCACGCGCTTCAAGCCTTCAAAGCCCATTAACTTGGTAATTTTGGCTTTGACAATGTCACCTTTTTCTGTCACTAAAGCCGCTTGTTGTCCCATGCGGATGATGCCATTGTGAATTCTGCCAATCACAATCCGCCCCAGATATTCAGAATAGTCTAGGGTTGTAACTTGCAATTGCAGTGGTTTATTAGGATCGCCCACTGGTGGCGGTACATGACGCAAAATCGCATCAAATAATGGCTGCATATCCTTGGGTTCATCATCCAAGTCTACTTTGGCATAGCCTGACAACCCGGAGGCGAACAAATAGGGGAAATCACATTGATCTTCATCAGCGCCGAGTTCGAGGAATAAGTCTAATACTTTGTCTATTGCACCGTAGGGATCTGCTTGCGGGCGATCGATTTTGTTGACTACAACAATAGGGCGCAATCCTTTTTCCAGTGCCTTTTTTAACACGAACCGAGTTTGGGGCATAGGACCTTCATTGGCATCAACAATGAGGATGCAACCATCTACCATGCCAAGTACCCGTTCTACTTCGCCGCCAAAGTCAGCGTGTCCAGGAGTATCGACTATATTGATCAGCGTCTCTTTATATTTAACTGCTGTATTTTTAGAAAGAATAGTAATTCCCCGCTCCCGTTCAAGGGCGTTGGAGTCCATAACGCAATCCGGAACGTCTTCCCCTTCACGGAAAATGCCGGATTGTTTGAGGAGAGCATCAACGAGGGTTGTTTTGCCGTGATCTACGTGGGCGATAATAGCGACGTTACGGATTGGGAGCGTCATAATAAGCGCGTTCCAGTACTCTAGTGGGGATTTTATATATAGTGGTGAACTGCTCTAACAGAATTTGGGGGGAACTGCAAATTCTGTAAATAAGCCTTAACAATTCTATCTTAATGTAAATTGACTTAGGAAAACTTCAAAACGCCGGAAATATCCACGCAGGGGCTTCCATTCAAGTAAACGTCAAGAGTTTAGTAAGTCCGGAATGAATGTTGGGCTGAGAGAGATTCATTCCGCAATAACTCTAGCATTTTTTGGTAAAGAGTCAATTTAATTACATTTATATAGATTTAGATAAAAACAGTTTGTCAGAACATAACTCTTGATTGTGAATGGGCTTTTGTCTATGTCCGCTATTATTGCATCAGTACATACCCTAGTTTTAATTTATATATCTTGTGCCAAAATTAACGCAAAAAATATTGATTAATGAGCAATGACTTGGGCAGCTGGACATAAGTTACAGGATAGCAAGTACATAATTGAAAAAGAACTAGGCGAAGGTGGCTTTGGTATTACCTATCGCGCTAGAGATAATAATGGACGCTATGTTGTTATTAAAACTCTAAATGACAATTTGCAATGTCGTCCTGACTTTGCTAAATTTCAGCAAGATTTTTTGAATGAAGCGATAAAATTAGCTAAATGCACTCACCCTCATATTGTCCAAATTCATGAACTAATTCAAGAGAGGGAACTATGGTGCATGGTAATGGAATATATCGATGGAGAAGATTTATACAATCTGGTTGAAAATCAAGGCGTTTTATCTGAAGCAAAAGCATTAAATTATATTCAACAAATTGGAGAAGCACTAACTATAGTTCACAATAACGGCTTACTGCATAGGGATATTAAGCCACACAATATTATGGTGCGTTCTGGTAAGTTGGAAGCTGTATTAATTGATTTTGGCATTGCACGTGAGTTCAGCCAAAATTTAACTCAGACGCATACACAAATTTTAACTGATGGTTATGCACCCATTGAGCAGTATGACAGAAGGGGAAGAAGGGGTGCTTATACTGATATTTATGCTTTAGCAGCAACGCTGTACTTTCTATTAACTAGAGAATTACCAATAACGGCTCCACTCAGAGCAATTGCTACACCAATGATACAAGCAAAGGATATTAATTCTAATATTACTGAGCGAGTTAATCAAGCAATTCTTAAAGGGATGGAAATAAAGCCAGAAAATCGCCCCCAGTCCATAAAGGAGTGGTTGAGATTACTTCAATATAATCATGATTTTTGTTCTTGTATCCCACAAATAGTGGGAACTTGGCATGGTGAGTTTGGTAGTGGCAAAGCTACTCTCTCTATCACTCACCAGTCTGAGAATTCGTTTGATGGAATTTTAATCCATGAACATTGGTGGAATGGTACAGCAAAAGTTGCTATTAACGGCACTATTAACTACAAAAACAATGCAGTAAAAATACAAGAAATTAGGATAATTTCTGGTTACTGGCGGTTGGGAGAAAATCAAGGGAAATTATCATCGGATTGTAGGCAATTATATGGAACAGGAAAAGATAAAAAAGGCTCTTACTCCTGGTCTCTTAAAAGAGTAGATTAGAACAGAGTAGTATTCTGACAGAATATAAAATCCTATCAACTCATATACAAATACTCAGTTCTAAAGAGAAAGTGTGAGCAATGGCTATCAATCAATGAGAATTATACATCTATAATCAAGTCATGCAGGCACAAACAAGAGTAATTAAAAGTTACGTTAAAATGACATAAAAAGGTGAGATAGCGTGCGAAAAATAGAAGTTCAACTTGACACCCAAACCCTTGAGCTTGCTGAACAGTTGGCAAAGTCTCGCCGATGTACATTACCAGAACTTATTACAGAAGTAATCAAACTTTTAGCAGCGACAAAAATGACACAAGATCCTTGGGTAGGACTATTTGCAGATGAGCCTGAGTTAGTAGATGAGATCATTGAAGAAGCTATAAAAAATCGGGCTTCCTACTCATTCAATCAAAAAATTGAACAAGGCATTACTTGACACAGACATTTTGTCTAAAATTTTCAAAGGTATAAATCAACAAGTTATAGTTAAAGCTACTGCTTATCGCGCAGTTTTTGGCTGCTATACAACTTCGGTAATCACAGTTATGGAAGTTGTCCAAGGTTGGCACAAGCGTCAACGAGAAGATAAAGTTCAATGATTGCTGCTATAGCTTTACAACGTAATTTAACCTTGGTAGCTGGTAATTTGGCTTACTATAGTCGTATACAAGCATTGGGTTACCCTTTAAGACTGGATAACTGGCGAACCTAAATGACTGGACAATATTGTTTGAGGCTACCATAGCCAAGACAAAACTATTGTTGAGCTAGCGATCGCACTCATCCCCAAATGCGATCGCTTTTACAAGCAAAATCATGGAAGCACAACCAAGAGAAATTCAACGCTACATCACATCTGATTGGCAAAGTTCCTTTCGCGGAATGGTTTGATTCACTTCGGGATTCTAAAGCTCAAGCTAAGATTGAGGCAAGACTGGAGAGAGTTAAACTAGGCAATCTTGGAGATTATCGCTCAGTGGGAGAAGGAGTCTGTGAATTAAGAATCAAATATGGTTCTGGTTACCGGGTGTATTTTGGACAAATAGGTTCAACTATTGTGCTTCTATTATGTGGTGGAGATAAAAGTACTCAAAATCAAGATATTCGTACAGCTATACAATACTGGCAAGATTATAGGAGTTAAGAAAATGGCAACAAGTGATAGCTACCATCCCTACTTAATTTCACATCTCAAAGATCCCAGTCATGCTGCTTTATATATTGAGGCTATTTTAGAAGAAGAAGATCCTGAGCCGGAATTACTCCAAATGGCACTAAATAATGTAGCTGAGGCTCTCACTGAAGGCAGGATGACACCAGAGCAGGCTAAATATCATCAAGAAAAACTCAAAGAAATTTTATCTCAGCGCGGGAGTGAAGCAATTTATTATCTGGGAACCTGGCTCAATGCTTTGGGATTGAAACTGACTGTTATTATCTGGGAACCTGGCTCAATGCTTTGGGATTGAAACTGACTGTGGCTGTTGCAGAAAAAGTAAATGAAAGCAGTATAGATCTTGCCGATGAATCAGAAATTACTGTTTAGTAATGACGAATCGCTGGTAAAATTTTTTTGTCAACAAAGAAAAAAATAAAGGAGCACATTGGAAAAGGGAGCTTCCAAGGCTGCAATCAAAATACCCAATCACCAGCGTGTACAGTCATAACTTAATCTCAAAAATGCTCTCACAACGCTTTACCGAAGCCCTTACCTACGCCACGCAACTCCACGCGAACCAAGTTCGCAAAGGTTCGGGAGTTCCCTACATCGCTCACTTGTTAGGTGTTGCCAGTATCGCTCTAGAATACGGAGCGAATGAAGATGAAGCCATAGCAGCACTTTTGCATGATGCCATAGAAGATCAGGGCGGCGCTACCACACGGGAAGAAATTCGCCGTCGCTTTGGAGATAATGTCACTGCAATTGTAGATGGCTGTACTGATGCTGATTCTATGCCCAAACCGCCTTGGCGAGAGCGCAAAGAAAAATATATTGCCCACCTTGCTAGCGCTTCACCTTCGGTACTAATCGTGAGTGCAGCAGATAAACTCTATAATGCCCAATCTATTCTTCGAGATTACCGCGTTTTAGGCGAATCGGTTTGGCAGCGCTTTCAAGGAGGCAAAGAAGGTACACTTTGGTATTATCGAGCTTTAGTAATTGCCTTCCAAAAAATAGGATCTAATCCGCTTTTTGACGAATTAGAACAGGTAGTAGCAGAACTAGAAGTGTTGACTTCTTTGTATTCTTAAATTTGGTTAGACAGGTGCATCTGCAAATAAATAATTTGGTTGCGCAGGCAAAAATAGCCTGCGACATTGTGCATAAAAGTAGTGGTGATGACAGTATTTTTTGGGTTTAGCGGAACATACTACTTACAGAGCTATCTTCATGAATCCGCCAGATTGTTTCCCCTAAAAGGTTAGCCACCGAAAGCACCTGTAATTGCGGGAAGCGATCGCTTTCTTTGAGCGGAATTGTATTAGTGACAATTACTTCCTCAAATAAGCCGCTTGATAACCGCTCCACGGCAGGAGGAGAGAATACTGCATGGGTAGCGCAGGCATATACCTGACGCGCTCCTTCTTCACGCAACAATCTTGCTCCTTCAGAAATTGTGCCTCCAGTGTCAATCATGTCATCTACTAGCACCGCAGTTTTACCTTTGACATCACCGATGACATTCAAGACTTCAGCGACGTTGTGAGCCTGACGGCGTTTATCAATAATCGCTAAGGGAGCATCATTAAGTTTTTTCGCAAATGCTCTGGCTCGTGCTACACCGCCAACATCTGGCGAGACAACCACAATGTCAGACAATTGCTTACTTACTAAATAATCTAGTATTACTGGCGAACCATATACATGATCTAGGGGTATATCGAAATATCCTTGTATTTGCGCTGAATGCAAATCCATTGCCAGAATTCTGTTGGCACCTGCTTGGGTAATGAGGTTAGCAACTAGTTTGGCAGTTATTGATTCCCTTCCTGCCGTTTTGCGATCAGCACGAGCATAACCATAATAAGGAATTACTGCTGTTACCTGTCGGGCTGACGCTCGACGACAGGCATCAATCATAATTAGTAACTCCATTAAATGATCGTTCACGGGTTGACAGCAAGGCTGGATTAAATAGACATCACAACCTCGAATGGATTCCTGGATTTGAATATAAAGTTCCCCATCCGCAAATCGCTTGCGGATCATTGGCCCCAAGTCCATGCCCAGGTAACGAGCTACTTCTTGAGACAGCGATAAATTGGCAGAGCCGGAGAAAAGCCGCAAGCGGTTATTTTCAGTTACTCCTGTTGCAGCTGGCAGTTTGAAAGTTGCAGTACTGAGCACAGCAGTTCCTCGATGTGCATTCATGGCAATCTTATCATCAGATATTTAGATATTTAAGAGAAATGGCCCTAAATAAGCTTTGTGAGTTTTGTTGAAGCTTTCATAAAAACTTTAAACATACCTCCATGAAACTACAACTTCCTTATTTTCTTGTTTCTGTAGCAAATACACTCGTAATAGTTTAACTGGGATTGAAATCGTTAACTACACTTATAGTTGATATTTTTGCGTTCAGACAAAATACCTATACTGAGTGGGTTGCTTGATTACTTGCCTATGGGCAAGTAATTTATAACAGGAAACAGACAATTTTGATTTTTCAGTGATATTCAAGTTGACAACTCGTGAAAGTAAAAACCAATGAAGCAATTAATCAGCAGTAGCTGAATATTTGATAATACTAGTGACAGAATAATACTTTAGCAGACTTGCTTTCTATTTTTCCATCAGACAAGAAGGCAGAGGGCAGAAGGTAAAAGATTGGTTTCGCCTGCTGTCTAGAAGATGACACTTTACATTTAATTATGTCCACCTACTTAATCAGCTTTGCTTGAGGTGAGAGTACGAAACGGTAGCGATCTATTTCCTTGGCTAGCAAAGAAGCAGATTTTTGTTGGAACCTGGATATATAAGTTGCCGTCAAAAAGCTGATGCTACTTTGAGTCTGGTATGTCTATGGTAATTAGTTGAGAATGTGTATAATTCTCAAACAAGTTGATATTTCATGTTTTTTTACTTCTCGGTACCGAGGAAAGAGTGTGAAAATAGAATGGTCTAAGTCTGTAAAGACTGCTCTTACTATCCACTAGTATGGCAATTGACCATATGCTGCTAGAAGTATTGTTTGTGGGTGAATTCCTCCGAGTAATGCTATTACACTCAATTAATTAAAAGATGCAACCACCAATTTCAGTTGGCACTGTTCTGCAAAATCGTTATCGGCTAATTCAAATTCTCGGTCAAGGGGGGTTTGGTAGAACTTATCTGGCAGAAGATCAAAGGCGTTTTAATGAACTTTGTGCCATCAAAGAATTGATTCCTAACACTACAGATCCTGTGGCTTGGCAGAAGGCACAAGAACTTTTCCTACGAGAGGCGACAACTTTATATCAAATACAACATCCACAAGTACCGCAATTCCGAGAAAGGTTTGAACAAGAGCAGCGCTTATTTTTAGTGCAAGACTATGTTGCCGGGAAAACTTATCGCGATTTGTTAGAAGAACGCAAAATCTCCACAGGTGCATTCACAGAACAAGAAGTCTGGCAATTGTTGTGCTCGCTATTACCAGTATTAGATTATATTCACCATCAAGGCATTATTCACCGAGATATCTCACCAGATAATATTATTTTGCGAGAGCTTGACAATAAGCCTGTTTTGATTGACTTTGGGGTAGTTAAAGAACTAGCAACGCGATTCCAATCTCCTAATTCGTCGTCGGCAACTTATGTAGGAAAATTAGGTTACTCTCCCAGCGAACAAATGCAAACGGGGCAAGCATATCCCAGTAGTGATTTGTATGCACTGGCAGTTACAGCGATAGTTTTGCTGACTGGTAAGGAACCCCAGGAATTATTTGATGAAAATCAACTGACTTGGAATTGGCAACAATGGGTGAGAGTAAATCCGCGATTTACCCAAATTTTAAATCGGATGTTGAGTTACAGGCCGGGCGATCGCTTTCAAAGTGCAACAGAAGTATTACAAGCTTTAGAATCCCCAGAGCAAGCAACACTACCAGTCCAACTTCCACTATTATCTAACGTCCAAACAGTTCCTATCAGTCGCCGTCCCGATCTAGTATCATCACCAACACCCAATAAATCTGCTCGCGTAATTCCAGAGCCTAATACTAGATCGGTTTTAGATAATCCGTTAGCGATCGCAGCAATTGGCATCGCTGTAATTATTCTGGCAGGTTTCGGCTCTTGGGCATTAGTACGTTCTCTGCGTAGTCAATCACCAGCACCAGAGGCACCACCACAAACTTTCCCTTCACCAGTTGTGACTGGTGGCGCAACAGAATCACCCACACCCACAGAAACACCCACAGAAACACCCACAGAACTTCCTACTACTGCACCACCTGCAACACCTATCATCAAAATCAAACGCCTCAACTTTGATGCATCTAACACATTCAAGGTTGACGATACAATTAAAGCTAATGAGATTGTCCGATATACTTTTAGGGGTCAAAAGGATCAGCTACTAACTGTCCTGTTAGCACAAGAAAGCGGTGTTTTGCTTACAGTCTCAAGTTCAAATGGGGAGCCACTTGACAACAGTGCTAAAGCAGTCACTTTTTATCAAGGAAGATTACCACTTACTGATACTTACACTATTGAATTAAATTTAAGCGAAGGAATTGCCGAGAGCGATTATAGCCTCAATGCCAAATTAGAAAACCCAATCGAACCAACACCTATACAAACTCCCACAGAAGTTCCTACCCAAATTCCTTCTCCAATTCCCACAGAAACTCCTACACAAGTTCCGACAGAAGTTCCTACACAAAACCCTATAGAAACTCCAATTCAAATCCCCACAGATCTTCCCACAACGACGCCAATATTTCCTGAGCCAAATCAAAACAACCCTTCTGATAATGACACAAGCTCCACGGGCAACCTAAACCCTGCTAACTTCGGACACAATCAAGTATGAAAAAGGGCGTTGGATGTCAGTCATCAATTCTTTGGATAAGGCAGATGGCAGAGGAGCGTAAGCGCCCTAGCGGGTTAAGCGCGTCGAGTGCGACTGGCGTGGCAGAAGGGAAAGCAAAAGTTTTTATCAGTTGACAGTTTCCCTTATCTGTTCACTGTCACCTGTCACCTGTCCCCTATTTTCAGGTGATTTGTGTGCAAACGATGTATTACATTGGTTAGTAGTTAATTGCTAATTGTTAATTATTCATTGCTATTAGCCATCAACCTAATAACTACTGTAAGGGCGGGTTTAGAAGATAAATTATCTGTTTCAACCCAAAGATAATCAGCAAAACCCGCACGGCAGTCGCTACAACCGGGGGAACCCGACGCCAGGTGCTACAACGCGCTTAACCCGCTAGGGCGCACTGGCTCCGCAAGGGCGCACTGGCTCCGCAACGCGCTGCCTCTCCTACTAACCACTAACCATTAACCATTAACTACTACTATTGAACGCATTACTAATTACCGGAACAGATACAGAAGCTGGCAAAACTGTTTTGACAACAGCATTAGCAGCTTACTGGCAAAAATATTGCTCTGCCCGCAGCTTAGGAATCATGAAACCACTGCAATCGGGAATTGGCGATCGCGAATGGTACCAAAAGCTTTTTTCTCTGGAACAATCTCCGGAAGAAATTACGCCTTTATACTTTCAAGCACCCTTAGCACCTCCCATTGCCGCAGCCAAAGAGAATCGTCAAATAGATTTAGCCGTTGTTTGGCAAGCTTTGACTACTTTGCGCCAACACCGAGATTTTGTTCTCGTAGAAGCGCTGGGAGGATTAGGTTCACCTGTAACAGATGAATTGACAGTAGCGGATTTAGCAGGTGAATGGCGCTTACTCACAGTCTTGGTAGTACCAGTCAGATTGGGTGCGATCGCTCAAGCCGTGGCAAATGTGGCATTAGCGAGATTAACACGAGTGCAACTAGTGGGAATTGTTCTTAACTGCGTACAACCACGTACTGATACTGAAATCACTGACTGGGCATCAGCAGATTTAATTCAATCTTTAACAAATATTCCTGTTTTAGGCTGCTTACCTTATTTAGAAAATCCCACAGATTTAAATAAACTTGCAGAATTAGCATCAAATTTGGATCTAGAACGCTTGTTACCTTTTACTAAAGTTTGACGAGTCACAATGAAAATACCCAAACAGTAATTTAAAAATGTGAGCAATGGTTTCGACATTTCCCAACTCAACTAGTGTTGATTTATCTCGCGTGCGACTCTCGATTCGCTCATTGCAACCGTTACTTGTGGAGTGGCGACGACGATTTCACCAAAAACCGGAACTGAGTTTTCAAGAAAACCTGACTGCTGAGTTTGTCTCCCAAAAATTGCAAGAATGGGGCATTGAGCATCAGACTGGTATTGCCAAAACTGGTATTGTTGCCACAATCAAAGGGAGAGAGCCTGGCTTAGAGAGAGTTCTAGCAATTCGGGCAGACATGGATGCTTTACCAATTCAAGAACTCAACGAAGTACCGTATCGTTCCCAGCATGATGGAGTAATGCACGCTTGTGGACATGATGGGCATACAGCGATCGCTCTTGGTACAGCTTATTATCTCCAACAACATCGTGAAGATTTTCCTGGCACTGTAAAAATTATCTTCCAACCAGCCGAAGAAGGGCCGGGAGGCGCAAAGCCAATGATTGAAGCTGGCGCACTCAAAAACCCCGATGTTGATGCGATTATTGGTTTGCATCTGTGGAATAATCTGCCTTTGGGAACGGTAGGTGTGCGTGCGGGTGCATTAATGGCAGCTGTAGAGTTATTCGATTGCACAATTTTTGGTAAAGGTGGACATGGAGCAATACCTCATCAAACTGTAGATTCTGTTGTAGTTGCTGCCCAAATAGTTGCTGCTTTACAAACTATTGTTGCTCGTAATGTCAACCCGATTGATTCGGCAGTGGTAACTGTTGGCGCACTCCATGCTGGTACCACACATAATGTGATTGCTGATACAGCAGTCATGAAAGGTACTGTTCGGTATTTTAATCCTTCTTTGGAAGGCTTTTTCCGGCAGAGAGTCGAGCAGATTATTGCTGGTATTTGTCAAAGTTATGGTGCAAATTATGACTTTAAATACTGTGAACTTTACCCAGCTACAATTAATGACGCGGGTATGGCAGAATTGGTGCGATCAATAGCCCAAGAAGTAGTAGAAACTCCCGTGGGTATTGTGCCAGAGTGTCAAACGATGGGTGGGGAAGATATGTCCTACTTCTTGCAAGAGGTACCTGGTTGCTATTTCTTTCTTGGTTCTGCTAACCCAGCGAAAAACTTGGCGTATCCCCATCATCATCCCCGCTTTGATTTTGATGAGACTGTTTTGGCGATGGGTGTAGAAATGTTTGTTCGATGTGTAGAGAAGTTTTTGAGTTGAAAAAAGACAGAACTGGCGCACTTTCTGTAAGGAGTGTGTTAAACACTATCTTTTTGAGCTTCTAAATTGAAATTTACCTCACCCTTTCCTACTAAATACTTCTCTCATGAACAGTAAAAGAGGAAAGAGGTGAAGTTTTTTAATACTTGGTGTGAGTTCTAATTATTCTCAGCCATTTTTCGATTCAGCTCCAAACATTTAGCCTCAGCTTCTTGATAAGCTTTTAAGTAATCTTTACCACCTAACATCACATCACCGTAATATTCATATGGTGCTTCACCATATACTGGCAGAGGATCATCTTCTGGATAATCTTCCTTAGATTCTTCAATAATCGCTTTCAGTTGCTTTACCGTTAAGTGTTGTGCCGGAAAATACCAAATTTCCTCTGTATTTTTGCGAAGGTGCGGTAGTGTTGGATCGACAATGCGATCGCCTACTTCAATCCAACTATGTTCAACAGGTTGGTATGGTACACCTTTGCTAGCCAAAAACCCTTGGACGTAAATAGCTCCCTCCGTCGCTAATGCTGCTTTATAAGCATTGTCAAACGGTTTTTTAGCTTTACTTTTTATACGAGCGGCAATGTCAATAGAAAGGGCTTCATCCAATGATTTATTCATTAACAGCAAGGACTACAGCAGCTACTAGAAGATCCTAACATTTGTATTTACCGTAAAGAGCATTGACTGAGTATCTATCAGTTTTGTTTAACTACACACTAAAAATTACTCATATCAGTTTCAGTTATTTAAGACTGTTGACTCTAGCATCTCAAAATAAAGCAGCAGCATAACTCAAACATTGCAGCAAATATGGTCTGTTATCAAAACTAAAACGAGACACTAATACTTGTCGCAAATCATTTAGAGGACTATTGGCTAAAACTCCTGCACCAAAAAGGGCAAATGCCATCAATTGAGAATCATCTTCTGTGTTGGTAAAAGAGTTAGTAGTACGAAGGTTTTTGAGAATGCGATCGCCTTCTAAACTTCGATGTATGGGTATAGATAGAAAGCTAAAACCAATGGTAATAGCAATCATACACAGCAACACCAACAAACTAACTGGTCTTCCTTGATAAAGATCTAAAATAATCATACCCATGCCCACAATTATCAGGACAAATATTGGTAGCACAGACAAAAACTGTAAGCTTTTTGCTTGCTCTATAGATATCAATAGACCAAGGTTAATCAAGCGTTTATAGATTGGAAATGTAGCATGGGTAACGGATGTTGTAATTTGACTGATGCTACCATTGAATCTAACCAGATGTGATATCTCTGTTTCTAGGGCAAAGCAATCTTTAGGTAAAGTAGCTTTCAGTTTTAAGGCTCGTGTTTCTGGATACGCTTGTAAATACCCATGCTGTACTAAGCCTACGATTGCAGTATCTATTGCTCGCTGTTGACCACCGGCTAGATAAGCAATTTCGTAGGCACTAAGAGAAGGGAATTCATGCTCGGAACTATTATGAGTTTTTCGCAGATGAGTACGCAAAATGTAAGCAATTATATTTGCAGCAGCGGCTAACAAAATAAAAATATATAAATTTAAATAATTAAATGTTAACATCAGTGAGTTAGAAACCATAACTATACTGTTGGCAAGAAACAAGATAAGAAGTCGTAGTATTTCAATACAATCTTGCCTTAGCAAGACTTTCTAAGACTTTACTGAGTATTTAAATCTACAAAATGTATATTAAATAGACACAAGATATCTGCATTTGATCAAAGAACTGACCTTGCTTGTGATTCATTAGTGCTACTCCTGATTACGATTATCCAGTTGTAGAATTTATATTCCTTGTCATTGCATTAATGTATAAATTTTTATTCAGGTAGATAAGTTGGACTGTTCTGGTACTTTTAATCGTATAAGTGGAATTAGGAAATGGATATATTGATTACAAATTTTAGCCTCTTGGTATTGATTATCCGTTACTGGCGGCTAAAGATACTTACCAAAGGGTAGAAATGATTTGTCTTCATGAAAAATTTAAAACCAATACTAAACTTGTTCATAAATTTATAAAAATAGATACAAAAATGTATTAATAAGATAGTGGAATCGAGTTTTTATTTGTACTAAAATTAATCTACAGTAATTTTTGAATCAAAAAACTTTTCCCTATTAATTTTTTTTATTTGCCTTTTCTTCCGACATTAAAATATCAGTCTGGAATAGTACAAAGTTCAAAACTAGTGTTTTTTACAAAGCTACCTAAATACTAATTATTAATAATAATTTTCACAGCCTTAGAGATGTCTCCCCATCTCACCTGTTTCTGTCCTCTTCTATACGCCGCTCGGCAACGCCTACTTTATACTTACCCCAGAGCGGTTATTTTTATGCAATTTATCCAAGCTTCTGTTTTTTGTCAGTCAGAATACGACAATACACAAAAAACCTTAAAATAAGTCAGAAAGTAAATTGATGAAATTCTGTAACAAATATATATGCCTCCTCGTTGGCCCCGTCAACCCGATCGCAATGATCCCGCTTACCGTAAACTAGATGACCGAATGAATTTTGCTGTCCATGTGGCAATATTTGCGGCATCGAACTCTGGCTTATGGTTTTTTCATAACTTCCTCAAAGCCACTTGGGAGTGGCTACCTTGGCTGACAACAGTCTGGTTGGTAATACTGTTGGCACATCTAATTTACATTGCTGCGATCGCTAACTACTCACAGACACCACCGAAATCCACCTGAAGACTGAGCAATCGAATTTAAAAGATTGTAACTTGCGACGGTAGAGTCAACTCAATTACTTAAGCGATAATTCTCATCAGAATAGAAACTGATTCCAGTTAATCAGGGTATTACTATGGCCAAAACTAACACCTCAGAACTACTGGAAAACTTAGCAGCCGAAATAGGCGAAAACATTTATATAGACATTGCCAAATGGCATCTTTATTTATCGGATGCCAAGATGCATACAGTTGTTGCAGAACAAATGTACGCCTTAATTACTGGTAGTAAGCCAATAGATGAAGAAGATGTTATCCAAGTACTAGAATCTATTCCAGTCAAGCTAGGCGGTGGTAGGAAAGAACTTCCTCTGATTGATTTATTACCTCTGCAATGTCAGGTTAATTTAGTAGACATATTAGAGAAGTATCAGCGCGAAATATAATTTTCCCTGAAGTTAGCTATCTTTATTCCACTCCTTCTTTGGAGCATGAGAACAGCATCTCATTGTCATTCTCACAGTCGTTGAGAATGACAGTTAAAGATGGCTGATTTTTATTTTTTTATTTTGACACGTCTGTAAAATTATGGAGATAAGCTAGATGTTACTGCAAATCAAAGACAGTGGCGAATTAGTGAAAATTGTCAATGTTCAGGAATTAATTGATCCCACTGTAGAAAGTATTCAAGCCCAAGAACAAAGAGGGCAAGAAGAACAATCTCCAGAATCTTATCAAAAAGAAAGCCTTGTTTTTCCTTCTGGTGAAAATCTACCCCGTTGTTGGGTAGATGCAAACTACAGAAACGCGAAAGCCTCTTAGAAATTTGACTAGATACTAGCGATTAGTTTTCTTGCCTGGAGTAAATGCTAGTTATTGCTGTGTCATTTTCATAAACAAAGCCTGAGCAGAGCGTTCAGGCTCATCTTTATTGGGACGACGTTGGATATAGGAACTATCAGATTGAAGTTCCCAAGCATGGCGATTATCTTCAAGCAAGAGGTGTAAAATATTTTGTAAATCTTGAACAATCTCAGGCTCTTCAACTGGAGTAACAGCTTCAACTCTTCGATCTAAATTGCGAGGCATCCAATCGGCACTACCAATGAACACTTCATTTTTGCCATGATTGTGGAAGTAAAAAATCCGGGAATGTTCTAAGAAACGACCAACAATACTAATTACTTTAATATTTTCACTAACTTGTGGTACCTGAGGACGCAAACAACAGATACCCCTCACAATCAAGTCAATTTCTACCCCAGCTTGAGATGCTTGGTAAAGAGTAGCAATAATTTGAGGGTCAACCAAAGAATTCATCTTGGCAATAATATGTCCCTTATGACCATTTTTACAGTGTTCGATTTCTCTTTCAATCAGGGCAATAATGCGATCGCGCATATTGACAGGAGAAACTAGCAGCTTGCGATAAGAACTTTGACAAGAATAGCCCGTCAAATAATTGAATAAATCAGTTAAATCTGCACCTAACTCTTCTCGACAACTCAACAGCCCTAAGTCTGTGTATAATTTTGCTGTTTTAGAATTGTAGTTACCAGTACCAATGTGGACATAACGACGAATATTCTCTCCTTGTCTACGCACTACTAGCGCAGTCTTAGTGTGAGTCTTTAGTCCTACCAAACCATAGATCACATGAATACCAGATTTTTCGAGCTTCTGCGCCCAAGTAATATTATTTTCTTCATCAAAACGGGCTTTTAACTCTACAAGTACAGCTACTTGCTTACCACTTTCGGCTGCGGCAATCAGAGAATGAACAATTTCAGAATCGCCAGAAGTGCGGTATAGTGTCATTTTGATTGCCAGTACATCTGGATCGCGGGCGGCTTGAGCAATAAATTCTTCTACAGAGGCGCTAAAGGATTCGTAAGGATGATGTACCAGCAAATCTTTTTGCTCAATCACTGAGAATATGCTTTTTTCTTCGTCATCTAAATTGGCAATTTTGCTTGGTTGATGAAAGTGACGCAGACGGAGTGGTATAACTGGTGAGAAAGGTGGATCTTTCAACTCAGGTAATAGCAGCGCCATTAATGACATCAAATCTTTTAAATTCAAAAGTCCTTCAATTTCATATACATCAAACTCGCTCAATTCCATTTCTGCCATTAGCATCTGTCGCACTGATTGTGGCATTGATGGTTGAATTTCTAAGCGCACGACTGAACCGCCAAAGTGGCGTTTGCGCAACTCTTGCTGAATTGCTAAGAGTAAGTCATCCGCTTCTTGTTCTGCCACTTCTAGATCTGCATCACGGGTGAGTCGAAACAGGTGATATTCCTTGATGATCATCCCTGGAAATAAGGCTTCTAAGTTATGAGCGATCGCCTGTTCTATTGGTACGCCACTCCAGTGGTTTGGTTTGTTGTTGTCTGTTGGTGATTTATGGGGTAGGGATATAAATCGAGGTAAAATATTAGGTACTTTGACTCTGGCAAATTTTTCTTCTTTGGTATTTGGCTGTTGGACTACGACTGCTAAATTCAGACTCAGATTTGCCATGAGAGGAAATGGATGGCTCGGATCTACTGCTAGGGGAGTCAGAACTGGAAAAATTTTTTGTTGAAATATTTGTTTGAGATAACTACGTTCTTGAGTGGTGATATCGCTGTAATTGAGAATGTGGATGCCATTTGCTGCCAACTCCGGGCATAGCACTTGCTGAAAGTGGCGATGCTGTTCAATTACCATCGGGCGGAGTTGTTGAGCGATCGCTTCTAGTTGTTGTTGTGGTGTACGCCCATCTGGGCTGCGCTGACTCAGTTGTGCATTAACTTGTTCTTTGAGCAGTGCCACCCTCACCATAAAAAATTCATCTAGATTGGAACTAAATATGGCACTAAATTTTAGTCTTTCTAGTAATGGTGTGCGCACATCTAGTGCTTCGTGCAATACTCGTCGATTAAATTCTAGCCAGCTCAGTTCTCTATTCAAGTAATATTGAGAGTCACTGAGATTGATTACTTTGTTAATATCTTTGGTCTTTGTCATAAAATTTGTGAATTAATTACTATTAAACAAAAATTGAGGCAGTAGTTAACTAAATTAGATTCATTTCAAGCTTTTAATAATAAATATTGTTAATCTGGTAGAATTTATAAATAGCTAAACAGTAACTAGTAATTAAAGAAATTACAACAACTTTTTTCATCTTATTTTTATAAAGATAAATTACTGAAGTAAGTTCGTTATAAATTTTTGTTTTGGCAACTATCCTGATAGGCGGATTATAAGCAGCACATTTAAATAAAATAACGATTCTTTTTTACTATCTCTCCAATATCATTATTTTGTAATTAAAGAATATTAAACATTAGGTTAACAGTAGTTTAAATAATTTGAATCTCATTAAAATACCCACCTAGAAGTTCTCTAGATGGGAGTTTCAGGTATTGAGTCTCTAAACTCATCAAATATTTTAGCTAAAGGTCACATGATTGCGATCATAAAGCACCCTTGCCATAGGACTTAGCTTTCCTTGAATAGGATTCCAGTAGTTAGCTATTTCAGCAGGCATACCAAGTTCTTGTCCTGTACGTCCAAGCATTGATTGTTGACGATGCTTGACCTGTTGATAATGACGCTGCATTAAGGCACGAGCCTTCTGTTGAGTAGACATACTAAATTTTTCCTATATTTAAGTTCTACGTTGTCTGATTTTCCAAGTCCAATTACAAAGATATCCAAAAAATCTGTATTCAAAGTTACGAAATGGTTAAGATAAAGCTGATTTTTATAAAATTTTCTTTCCTTCTGACTTGAGAGAGGGTGTAGGAGAAAAAACCTTCTGCCTCTGCGCAGTCGCCTTAACGGAGGGAAACCCCCGCACGGCGCTTCTCTCCGCCTTCCTGCCTTCTGCTACAGACTGACTATTCCCCGCTTGAATGCCACAATGACTGCTTGTGTGCGATCGCTAACTCCTAACTTGCCCAAAATATTGTTGACATGAAATTTAACTGTACCTTCTGCTATGGACAAAGTAATACCAATTTCTTGATTGCTCTTGCCATTTGCCATTAGCTGGAGCACTTGCAACTCTCGTTGACTTAATTGTGGCGCACCCATCCGCTCTAGCAGCTTTGCTCCCACTGTAGGCGGAATATACTTTTGACCGTTGTACACAACTCGGATTGCTTCCAAAAGTTCATCTGGTTCAGCATCTTTGAGTAGATAGCCTTTTGCACCAGCTTGTAATCCACGATAGATGTCTTCATCACCGTCGTAGGAGGTAAGAATAATGATCCGCGCATTTTCAAACTCTGTTTTGATCGCAAAAATTGCTTCAACTCCTCCAATTTCTGGCATCCGCAAATCCATTAGCGTTACATCAGGCTGAAGTTGGCGAAAAGCTTCTAGCACTTCACGTCCATTATGAGCTTGACCGATAATGTTCATGTCCTGCTCAGACTCAATAATTGCCATTAATCCTTGCCGTACAACAGGATGATCGTCCGCAATCAGGATGCGAATGAGATTTGACTGATTCATGATGAAGTCAATGTCGTTTTACCGCAACCATTACTTGTGTTCCCCTTCCGGGCAAACTCTGAATTTTCAGTTTTGCTCCAATTTGCTTGGCACGCTCCTTCATTCCTAAAATGCCAAAGCCTTGCCCAAAAGACATATTGTTTATTTCAAATCCCTGACCATTATCTTTAATGCGCAAGACAAACAATGCTTTTTTATACATTACATCAATCTGAATTGTGTCAGCGTTAGCGTGCTTAATAGCATTAGTCAGTGCTTCTTGGGCGATTCGTAACAAGTTACTTTCTACATCTGACGGCAGAGGATATGCCATACCCTTGATTTTACAAACAGCAGGCTGATCGAGATCTGAAAACATCTGCTTTGTAATGTGTTTGAGTGCGCTGCATAAATCGCTCTGTGCTAGCAATTGTGGGCGTAGTGCCTCCACCGAACGGCGAGTTTCAACAAGTCCAGAACGAGCTAAATCCCGTACTTGAACAATATGCACTTGTGCTGTTTGTGAATTATGCATCATTAATCGGGAGGCTGCTCCTGAATGTACTAGAATACCTGTGAAGGTTTGGGCTAGGGTATCGTGAATTTCCCTTGCCATACGAGTACGTTCTTCTAAAACAACATTTTGCAAGAGTTCTTTGTGCTGGTGTAGTATCTCTTCTACTCGCTTGCGTTCTTCAATCTCCTTTAAAAGCTGTTTATTTTGCTCTCGTATCTGATTAGAAAGCCTACTAAGACGTAATTGATTCTCAACGCGAGCTAATAGCTCTGACGGCTCAAAGGGTTTAGTAATATAATCTACTCCACCTACAGAAAAGGCTTTTGCTTTATCGAAAACTTCGTTTAAGTCGCTAATAAAAACAACTGGAATTTCTTTAGTTTGTTCAGTGGCTTTTAGCTGTTGACAGACTTGATAGCCATCCATTTCTGGCATCATGATGTCTAGCAAAATTAAGTCAGGTAGATTTGACTGAATAGATTTAAACACCATTTTCCCGCTTAAGGCAGGTAAGACTCCATATCCATTTTCAGACAATAAATAAACTAAAAGATTTAAATTTTCCAGTTTATCATCAACAATCAAGATATTCCCTTTACTGAGATGTGTTTGCTCTATATTCATGATTCCTCGGTAGATAATTGTGTCAAATTAAAAAGCGAGTCACCTATTCAGCACAATTTCACCAGAAATCGCTTATTATCAAGCTAATATTGACTATAATTTACCTTGACAAATAGTCATGGTTTCTTGTTGAGTGATCGCTTTTCACCATTCACTTTCAAGGCATAGCATAATGTCACTCATTCTCTGCTAGCTGCATCAGACAGCATACAACTCTGTGTCTTGACGTTTTGAATTATCTCTAATTTAAGCTTACAACTAAATCAATTGGCATAGAGCGATCGCCTTAATTAGCTTGGCTTGCAATTCAACTATTAGTGTGCCATTTATCCGAAAAATTTTATCTATATCCATAACTGCTATCGAAGAAAGTTCATACAGACAACAAAAAGCCAAAACTTGTGTATTATGAAACCACAAGCGGCTCTGTTTTTTGTAAATTGACTTTTAGTAGAGCAAATACTGACAAAGCTAAAGTCTGCAATTCTACCATAATATCAATTAATTGAAGCTATCACAAAAATATAAGAAACTAATAAGGCATCAAAAAGAAATTTTTTATTACTGAATTACTCGTAGAGACAGGTGACAGGGAACAGGGGATGGAGAATAAAGAATAAAGGTGTACTGAAGTTTTTTCAAAAATCAAATAGGAGTTTTATACAAATACTTGATAAAATTATCATTAATTTACAATTGCTTATATAATTTCACAGTTTGATACAGATATTTTTCTCAAAATAAAACTGAAATAAAAAATCTTCCTTTTGGAATAAATCTTCCTCTATCTATTGGCATAACTATAGTTTTTATTTTCAAGGTATTTTACTTTCAGCTAATAACTAAATAGTCTCACTCTATTTGTGAAAAGTACTATTTAGTTAGCTTGTTTGATGATTGTTTCTAATTTTGGTGAGAGAAAGTAAGGTATGCCGCAACTAACTCAGATTCAAATGTGGCTGGTAGGAGGAGTGACTTTGGCAGTAAGTGTAACCGTACCAGTCTTAGCTCAAAAGCCACCCACTCCCAAGCTACCCACTCAACAAAACCTACCTACTCAAAATCCACCCGCACGCACTTACAATCCTGGCTACTGGCAACCGATCGCACGGGTGAATCCAAAACAAGCAGTAACCGTTGTCCTCATTAATGAAACTAATTCAGCTTTGAAATACAATTTCCTAGACGGGCGTGCAGATAATGATTTACCTGTAGGGGGCAATGCAAAACTTAACAATATTACTCTACCTGTCAATATTGCTATTTACGATCCCTCACAAGAAGCTGCTGCTGGAAAAGCTGGTGGTTTAAGGTATGAAACTTCTGCTAAAGATAATACGATTGAGGTCAAGGTTAGACCTGTAAATGCTGCTGGTTACCGTGTACTAAATATTTCTAAAGCGGGTGGAGTTTACGCTTATTAGCATGATAAATTACATAAACCAAATTGGTATTTGAGCAGTTGAGCAACTTGGTACCATTGTTAATATTTTCTGTATAGATAATAAAAACATCACCCCACTACATATAATGGGTTGCTACCAACTTGTGGTGGGGATTTTATTTCTTACAATTTTCCAAAAACCTACTTAAATTCACTTGTGACAGTAACTCTTAGATAAAGGAGGTAGACTGTGAAGCAGTGGAAACGATATGCAACCGCTATAGGAGTAAGTCTGATAGCTTTATGCATGGCTAGTACTCCCAGCCGAGCAGACAGAAAAACAACAGGGGCGCTGATCGGCGGTGCAGCAGGAGCCATTTTTGGTGATGGATTAGGTGATGCACTTGAAGGGGCTGCCATTGGAGCCGATACTGCTGCGGTAACTGAGGGAGGAAAACGTGGCGAACGAGCACGTGAAACTGCCGCAACAGGTGCAGCTGTAGGAGCTGGGGTTGGACTGCTCACGGACGGATTGAATGGAGCCATCAGAGGCGGAATCTATGGTGGTGCGGCTGGGGGAATTGTTGGTGGTAGCCGTGGCAATAAATGACTAAATATCTGAACAGATTGTAGAAAAATAAGGAAATCTAAAGATGAAGTCAATTACTAATCGCATAGTGATAGTATGCGCTCTTATTGCTGTACCAAGTGCAGGAATCTTCTCAACAAGTTTGCAAACACAAGCAAATTCATCTCAGCAACTAGTCCAAAATCGGACTACTCAACAGAATCAGCAGAAGTGGAATAACAACGAACTCACCACCATAACGGTAAAAGAAGCCTGGCAAAAGAGCGGCAAGAACTACGACTCCTTTGTGCGTATGGTTCAGCAACTTGTAGCGTTATCAGTAGAAAAGCGAGGATATCAACTGCGCCCCTCCAAAGAAGCGGGTAAAGAAATTGGGCAGATGATCAGAAAACAGGCAGAAAACGACCCGGATCAGCTTCTTTACGCCATTGTGGACTCATCAGTTCGCGAGTATGCGAAAAAATACAAGCTGTAAGGTAATTAGCATAAGATTTACAAAACAGACATGAGAATATAACCATGTCCACAACTGCTGTCAATCAACTTTGGGAATTCTTGGCAGGAGTATTCAGCTTTAATGCAGATGTCTTCCAGCAAATAAGCATCCTACCCAATGGATTTACCCTAGCGCTTTTGATTGTCCTTATCTCTGGTTTATCTCAGGCGATCGCCGAGAGCATCATTCTTTTTATCAATCGTGTTCAGCCTGTACGCTTCATTTTTAGCCTGTTAATAAACGCAGTTTTATATACGTTTGGGTATCTCTTTCTAGTATTTAGTTCTTGGCTGATTTGTCTGATATCTTCGTCCATCAATTTTCCCTTCAATACCTTAGCACGGGTGCTAGGGCTAAGTTATGCGCCCCTGCTGTTCAGCTTTTTGGGAGCACTGCCTTACCTGGGAGTTCCGATTTTATGGCTATTATCAGTTTGGCACTTACTGGCAATGGTTGTTGGCTTTGGAGCAGTTGCTCAAGTATCGGCAGGAGCTGCTTTTTGGTATGTTGCGTTTGGGTGGGCGATGCTGCAAATATTACAGCAAACTATTGGTCAACCGATCGCTAACTTGGGGCGTTGGTTAACAAATAAGGTGGCTGGAGTTGAGTTAGTAACCCATCGGCAGGAAGTGACAGAACTAGTTGGCACTGGCTTCAGGCAAACTCCTTCATCAACAACAGCTCCAGATGTTCAACGGTTAATCGCCTCAGCAAGACCAAGGGTAGAGGAGGAAAATTTAACACCGCGAGTTAGTGATTATACAAAAAGTAATACTAGGGTTAAAGCTTCTACTGTCGTTAATAATACATTCAATCAACAGCAGTTAATACTATTTCTCCGTCTACTGGGCATGGTAGTTATTGCCTTTGTGGTAGCAATTCTGCTCAGACCTGTCCGTGAAGGATTGTTTGGATGGTATAACCGACTGCCAGGAATGTTTCGATTTGCTTTTGATCTAGTGTGGATTGGCATTGTCGGACTCATCTTTGCAGGGCTTCTGGCTCCCCTAGAAACTTTAGGGTGGTGGGCAGGATGGTATAACGATGAAGTGAATACAACCATTAACACGGGAACCTTGGCAGAGCCTGTTGCAGACTCCCGAAACATTTCTCGCTATATCATTTATCTAGACGGCATTTGTCAATCTAGTTCTGAATATCTTCCCGACATTGAAGATTTTCTAGATGCCTTGGTTCCTGCTCTACCTAATGATATAGCACTTATTCGCGGGTTAATGGTCTACTCCGTCTTTAACAAACCTCTGGTTGAAGACCGTCCCCTTGGCTTTCTCTGGCGACTTGCTGATAGACTGCGCTTTGCTAACCCTACTAACTTGCTGGGTTACTTGGTTAATCTTCGCAACGTTTTAATCGTCTGCGTTTCTGCTGATCGGCGTTATGGTCCCCTCTACAACCAAGGCATAGCTCAGGTCATGTATAATGCACTGATTAACAACGGCTACCAGCCTGGTAGTGGCGTTCCCATCACTTTGATTGGCTATAGCGGTGGAGGGCAAATGTCTGCTGCATCTGCACGTTTCCTAAGACGAGCAGCTGGTGCTCCTATTGATGTAATTTCCTTAGGTGGAGTTATCAGTGGCAACTGTAATATTCTCAAGCTTGAACACCTTTATCATTTAGTAGGTGAAAAAGACACAGTCGAACAGTTGGGGCCAATTCTTTTTCCCGGACGCTGGAAACTTTTTCCGCTTTCCTACTGGAATCGAGGTAAACGACTAGGTAAAATTAGCTTTATTTCTCTTGGGCCTGTCGGTCATCAGGTTCCTGGTGGAATGTTAGATCCAAAAGTATATCTGCCTGATGGACGCAGTCATTTAGAACAGACTGTTGAATATATCATCCAAATTCTGCGGGGTAAACTCTTAGTTGCTGAACAACACATCACCAGAAAACCAAGTAATTACGGGCTTTACCAACAAGCTGCCTTTAATCGCCCCGATTACTATCCACTTAATCAAACCGTTGATCTCAATTGGTATCGTCCGATAGGACGCTGGATGGGTCGTTTAATTTTGCCACAGAAACAAGAACGACACACCGTTCGAGGATGTCTGTTTGAAGTCCATCATGCCGATGCGGGTTATGAAGATTTAGTCGGACAGGTTGTAAACTTGCGTTGGGTGGATGACCAAAATGTACAGAACTGGGTGCGGGCAGTGACACACGATGTTCACTTCAGCGCTGATGCAGATTACACCAGTAAATATGAGGGACTAATTCATCCGGTTCGCTTAAATCATTGGCGACAAGTTGAGCCGCTAGAATCTCTTGCAGGTTCACGCCCAAATGATGATATGGTCGTGATGCTAACCGATGAGATTGTTGTCGAAGCAGCAGCAAACATTACACTTTGCATCCGTACTCAACCAGTACAAATCACCGGGCGCTACTACGGTTTAATTCGGTTTTTACAGCAAATTAAAGGAACTGATCAGTTTCGAGTTGTCCATTTCAACCCTAGCTCTCGACAATTTGATGGAGTAGAGGAAATTGTCTACCTACCGCCACCAGTTGCCGATCGCCATGGTTGTTTTGCTTCCACCAGCCACCAAATAGAACAATCTCTACTGAATGAAACAGGTTGGTATATCTATGGAGCTAAAGATGCATCAGGATATTTTGTGGTGCAGTCCCTTGCTCCACGCGCCTTGATGCGACTCCAACCAGATCGAGTGATTTTTGGTCGCAAGCCAGCGTATAAATACATTCGCAAACAAGCTTGGGCTGATGTTCTGACTCAGAAAGGCAAAATCAGTTCAGTGTTGCTGAGTTGCCAACATCAATCGATTCAAGATGCGATCGCCGAGTGGCAGGAAGGTGAGCGAGCCTTGTTATTGCATACCTATGGCGGCATCGGCGGCAACAAGAAAGAACCTGCTGCTGCTAGCCCTATATTTTTTGGTCACTTTGCCTATGGATTAGCCCAAGTTGTGCGTGAACCACTCGCAGATGAACTCCAGTTTGATATAAAGTACTACCAGATTTATACCCATAACACAGATGGATTAATCGCGGGAACCTTGCATTGGTCACGTTATATGGGCGATCGTCAGTTTGGTTGGGCAGGTGTTCGTCCTGTGTGCGATATTCTGGTGAAGCTCGATGCGTTCACCGGAGACTTTGAGTTCAATGGTATGAAACGCTCTGTTCTAGACATCATGCTCACCCAACTTCAAGCCATGACGGCTCGTTATCGAATTGGTGATGGTACTGGTGGAACCTATGTTGGGCCAGCATACAACTGCGCCCAAGACTCCAACAAGGCATTGTTTGCCAGTCTTCGTAGCCTACAGCGAGCAATTCAATCAAATGCCTCTTTATTGGAAAACTGGTTATTGCATAACCCTGAGCAAGCCAAACAATATCAACAGTTATTGGAACTAGAGAAAGCTTTAAAACGTGAACTTCAGCCATTAGGCACAGTGCGTTCCGACTGGGAAAAAAATGAATACAATTTAGGCAGTACCTTAGAAGATGAACCTTTGCAAAACCTGCTAACTGGACTGGCAAGCTGGAAAACTCTCCTACCTCGCCTAGCAAGCGATACGATTGTCCACGTTTTTCTCAAACACAATGCTTCTGTGTGGGTACTCCGTACAAATCAAGTTGGTGGCAATGATCCTGACATTGAACCAATTGCACCGATGACACTCTAAAATCTATGCAGATGTCTGAATCATACCAATTGCTTATCTTTTAGTCTAGTAGGGTGCGTTATGGACGATAGTCCTAACGCGCCGAAAATCTAGGATGATACAGCGCTCGGTGACAACACACCCTACAAAATTTCTGTTGTAATCGTAAGTAATACCAATTTGAAAAAAGAATGCGACAAATAGACATTGTAGAGACGTGCCATGGCACGTCTCTACATCAGGATGTGTTGCAAACATTTTTTGAATCAGTATAATTAGCAAAACTTAAATATTAATCATAATAATTGTTTATCTTTTCGTTCAAATCTTTGTAAATCTGGTAACGTTAATTAAAGTTCTCAACAATTTTCCCAAATCAGAAAACTAAGGCAGGCATTGGAACACAAGGCTAAGTGATTGCAAATATCAAGTTACCTTTGTCCATTTTTCATATTTGAGGCATGAAAAGATGATTGGATTTCTCATTTCTATCATAGTCATAGCCATCAGTTTATTAATCATATCTAAGCTACCTATAGGTGTTGAAGTTGATAATCCTTGGATCGCTCTTATCGCTGGAGCAATCATTGGTGCCTTCAATGGATTTTGGAGTTTATTTCCGGGGTGGTTTAGAACAACAAGTGCAGTTGTCAGTTTAGGATTGATTCCCTTAATTGGGAGTATCATTGTGTTTGGTTTAGCTGCTTGGCTGGTTGAAGGATTTCGATTGCGATGGGGAATTGGCAGTGCAATTATTGGAGCAATTGCACTCAGTATCGTGAACTCTATTCTCTTGTTTATCTTGAGGCAAATTGGATTAGTTCCAGTCTATTAATCACAGTAAAGGTAAACAATGCCTTTTTATTGTAGATGTCATCATTTACTGACATTTCTGTAGAGTATTTTAACTGAGTTTATCAATATTTTTCTTACCAGCGCTTCTAAGAGTAACTTAGTTATTCAAAGTATGCGGTGGTTTTTTACTTATATTTATATAGGAATCCGGTTTGATGATTGAAAAAATTAAGTATTTGTAGGGAAGGTAGTTTGCGGTGTAGATTTTCTGACCGCAAAACACCAGTTGTGTTATGACTTTAGTCTAACGCACCCAACCCTTGAAAACGGTGCGTTACGCTTCGCGACAACACACCCTAGGTGTTTTTCATCAAATATGAGTCCTATATGTGGCTGTTTATAGCAACAACCTTAGGGTAGGCATTGCTTAGATTTGATGTTACGGGCAATGCCCACCTTACAAAAATCATTATCAAACAACTGGTGCAAGATGTGAACCTATCGATATGGCTATCGATATCTGCGTTTTATTTATTATCTGTTAATTTTTCTTAATCTAAACTTATTTTAATTTAAAATATTCTTATTTGTTTCTTACTTATTTCTTATTTACTCTTTAGATTTTAAAATTATGCTAGTTCAAATAACTCTATTAAAGTAAGATAAAAATCAGAAAATTTATGATTTTTTTATTTAGAAGTGATTATAAAGAAGGTCTTTATTAATATAAAATAATCCACAGTTAGTATGTTGTTACTTTACGCTTATTTCAACTGTGGGGTAGTAAATAATGGTGCATTACCACTTGTCGGACAGTGAATTGTCCATCCTCATACAGGCTCCTTTACAAGCCATCATGGCACTAACCCTATCTGACAAGATTGATCCGGTTTCTTTTTTTAAAGAAGTACAAGCTGGAATTCAAATTATTGCAGCAGAACAACAGCGCCAAGACATATCAAATGACTTGGTAGAATTTTTAGTTGCTTCTTTCGATGCAGTTGGCGATAAGAAACATATTAAAGATGAAAAGTTAGTATACAAAAAGGAGATTGAGTTACTGAGATTAATACAAAACCTTGATAATCCGGCACAGGGGCGTCAACAAGCGATCGCTCATTTTGAGAAAGTTGCCTCGATTATGGCAAATAAGCTTACTGCTGCACAGGCATCTGAGTTTAAGACTTGGCTAATGTCAATCGTACGTAAAGTTGCACAAACTATTGAGGAGAAAGAAGGTATTCTCTGTGTTGGTAGTGAGCGAGTTCATTATGTAGAAGCATTCATGATCAAAAAATTAGAGCATACTTTGACATTGTCAGCATAGTGATTTTTCGATTTTGCACTTAAACAAGTGAATTTTTGCTAACCGTTAAATTGCATCTGACAACGAAGGAGAAAAGTAATGGCTGACTTAATTGGGATCGCTCATTAAATTTTTATCTTCAAGTGAGTTTGAGCGTATTGATAAGACATAACTATATCTTTAGCAAATATTAGCTTTCAAGAGTGTTATGTCATCTATTTTTGTATAGATTTAGAGGAGTACAAAATCTACAATGGAAGCTGCAAAGCGCAACGTAGAAAAGCTGAGACTGCAAGAGGCTCGTGAACAAAATATACTTTGGAGAAAGTGGGGGCCTTATCTAAGCGAACGGCAGTGGGGAACGGTACGTGAAGATTATAGTCAATCGGGAAACGCTTGGGATTACTTTAGCCACGATCAGTCTCGTTCTCGTGCATACCGTTGGGGTGAAGATGGGTTGGCAGGTATTTGTGATGATCGCCAACAACTATGTTTTGCCCTAGCTCTGTGGAATGGCGTTGATCCCATCTTAAAAGAACGATTATTTGGACTGACTAACAGTGAAGGAAATCATGGCGAAGATGTTAAAGAGTATTACTTCTATCTTGACAGTACGCCTACCCATTCCTACATGAAGTATCTGTACAAGTATCCTCAGCTAGCCTATCCTTACGCAGATCTAGTAAATACGAATCGGCGAAGAAATCGCTTGGAATGGGAATACGAATTACTTGATACAGGCATCTTTGACGATGATCGCTACTTTGATGTGTTTGTAGAATATGCCAAAGCGTCCCCAGAAGAGATTTTAATTAAAATCAGCATCTGGAATCGAGGCCCACAAACAGCATCGCTTCATATTCTACCAACCTTATGGTTTCGCAATACCTGGTCATGGTTTGGTGAACAATCACCCAAGCCTTTTATCAAACAACTAAATGATCAAACTATAGCTGCCTCCCATTCCGAACTTGGTGAACGGTATTTGTTGTATTGCGATCGCACGATTCCATTTTTGTTCACAGAAAATGAAACGAATCGGGAACGGATATTTAACCTTCCGAATAAATCTCCTTATGTCAAAGACGGAATTAACAATTACGTTGTGCATGGTAAGCATGAAGCTGTCAACCCTGAAAAAATCGGTACAAAAGTCGCTGCCCATTATGTGCTAGAAATTCCTGCCAATGGTGTAGAAGAAATTCAGCTATGTCTGAGTAATCGCTTATTAGATGCTGCTTCCTTTGGTGATAAGTTTGAGGCAGTACTGCAAACTCGTTGCTTAGAAGCAGATGAATTTTACAATGCCATTATTCCTGTGAATGTTTCAGAAGATGAGCGCAATGTTATGCGACAGGCATTTGCTGGGATGTTGTGGACAAAACAGTTTTATTACTATCCAGTCTATGATTGGCTCAAAGATGAGATCTTGCCACCAGATTGCCCAAAGCGCCACCTAAGTCGAAACAGAGAATGGTTTCATCTTGAGAGTGCCGATATCCTCTCGATGCCAGATAAGTGGGAATATCCTTGGTTTGCTGCTTGGGATTTAGCATTTCACTGCGGTGTTTTGGCACTCGTAGATATAGACTTTGCTAAAGAGCAATTGAGATTGATGACTAATCAAGTCTATCTCCATCCCAATGGGCAAATTCCCGCCTACGAGTGGAACTTTAGCGATGTTAATCCCCCCGTTCATTGCACGGCGACTTGGCAAGTTTATCTGGTAGACAAAGCGATGCGGGGTGGAGTTGGCGATCGCCTGTTTCTCGAAAGTATGTTCCACAAGCTGCTGATGAATTTTACCTGGTGGGTAAATCGTAAAGATGCACACGGTAATAATGTATTTGAAGGCGGCTTTTTGGGCTTAGATAATATCGGTGTTTTTGATCGCAGTGCGCCCTTACCAACTGGTGGAACACTCGAACAAGCAGATGGTACGAGCTGGATGGCGATGTTCTGTTTGGATATGTTGGCGATCGCCCTGGAGTTAGCACTCTTAAATCCTGCTTACGAAGAACTAGCCTGCAAATTCTATGAACACTTTATGTATATTGCCGCAGCGATGGATCGCATTGGCGAGAATGAAGATGAATTGTGGGATGAGGAAGATGGCTTTTTCTACGACGTGCTGCGCTTTCCCGACGGCTCGTCTCGACGCATCAAAGTGCGATCAATGGTAGGACTGATTCCGCTATTTGCCTCTGCTGTCTTCGACGCGGATGTGTTAGATAAATTACCTACTTTTAGAAAACGAATTACTTATTTCACGCAAAAGTTTGTGCCATACTTGCAGAATATCAGTAATCCGGCACAACCTGGCGTTGCTGGCAGGCGTTTACTATCGCCTGTGAACCAAGATAAATTACGCCGGATCTTAGAAAAGATGCTGGATGAATCGGAGTTTTTGAGTGATTACGGCATCCGCGCTCTCTCTGGTTATCACAAAGACAATCCTTACATTTTTGCAGTAGGTAGCAATATTTACCGTGTTGATTATGAACCTGCAGAATCGTCTACAGGACTATTTGGTGGTAATTCTAACTGGCGCGGGCCGATTTGGATGCCAGTAAATGCCTTGCTGATTCAATCTTTGAGGAAAATGTATTCCTACTACGGTGATGAGTTCAAAGTTGAATGTCCAACTGGATCTGGCAATCAAATGACATTGTGGGAAGTTGCCAACGAAATTAGTAACCGCTTAACCAAAATATTTCTCCGTAATGAGCAAAGTCGCCGTGCTGTTTATGGAAATACTGAGAAATTTCAGAACGATTTTCACTGGAAAGATTTAATACTATTTTACGAGTATTTTCATGGCGATAATGGTGCAGGGATTGGTGCTAGCCATCAAACAGGATGGACAGGTATAGTGGCACGGTTGATTCAGGCTAATGCAACTTTGAATCCACAAGATGTCCTAGAAAAAGGATATCTATCTGTTTCCTCCTCAAGTTTTGTGCGATCGTAAAGCACGAAATTGTTAAAATTAGAAAAAAGTTAAGTTCTAACACCTTCCTCCAGTGGCAGGAAATACTGACATGAAAGAGAATTACGATAGTTTCTTTCTCTGAAGTGAAAGATATTTTCCTCAGATACTAGGGTTAATTTCTAGACCTTGTTGATAAAGCTAGGTCAAGTCATGAGAGAGTGACACTTTCAAATTGCTGGAGGAAATGCCTCAAAGGCAAAGCAGTAGCCTGAACAAACTATCCTGCAATGTTGAGATGAATCTCTCAAGTAATTGCCACAATTGGTGAGGAAAAAGTGAAAAGAACAAAAAATGTGCTATTTTATCTAGTACTTATTGTAGTATCTAGCTATTTAATAGCCTGTAATCGGGTTCGCAATAGTAGTAGTGGTAATATTGCTGCTGATACTAGTGATGCTGCTAACAATTCTGCAACCACTCCTAATACTACAATTACACCCAATACTGCAAGGACACCTGGCAAATTTGATACTATTCCAGATACCGTAAATATCCCAAGTGGATATCCTATAGATCCACCAGTTGACTTAGAATTTCCTAATATGCCGCCGATCGCTCCTGGTAATCAAAATATTCCAGGAGTATCTCCCAATATTAGCGATAGAGCGATCGTGCCTGGTAGGGCAGTTCCTAACCAAACTTCCATTCTTCCTAGAATGCCAACTACGCCGAGCCAGGCTTACACTACTCCCAACAATCAAATTATCCCGCGCCTACCTTCCAGTAACATTAATCGGGCAAGTGTACCTAGTAGGGCTATAATTCCTAGTCAGCCATCACCTCCTGTGTCGCCAGGCACACCCAGCCAGTCTTCCACTAATGTTGCTAGAACACCTATATCTAGTGCGACTACAGTTCCTCCAAGAACTTCAATTCCTCCCGTTATACCAACTACACCTAGCAGAGCTTTCACCCCACCCAGTAGAACTATTCCATCAAGACAGGCTTATACTACCCCCAAAACACCTGCTGCTAGGGTGCAACCAAAACGTGCTTCAACTACTGCTAAATCAACTTCAAGCCAAGAAGTTCAGTACTCGCAACAGTCGATTAGTGATGCTAATGCTGTTGTTCGTGGATTAGTGGTAGCAAGGCGTGAAGGTAAAATCAAGCCCTACACTAGAACGTGGAGACAAACTCAAGATGCAATTATTTTGTTGCGTCGAGGCAAAACCAGACAAGAAGCTGCCACCAAAGCTAAAGTTCCTATGTCTTTACTCACGCAATTAATTGAGCAGGGCAATAATCAACCAACCATTGCCTCTAGCTTACTTGCTTCTGAAGTTAAACCTCCAGAAGACACCTCAATTGTCACGAAATCATCGCCAATCCAAGAAGTTAATTACTCACAACAGTCGATTAGTGATGCTAATGCTGTTGTTCGTGGATTAGTGGTAGCAAGGCGTGAAGGTAAAATCAAGCCCTACACTAGAACGTGGAGACAAACTCAAGATGCAATTATTTTGTTGCGTCGAGGCAAAACCAGACAAGAAGCTGCCACCAAAGCTAAAGTTCCTATGTCTTTACTCACGCAGTTAATTGAGTGGGGACAGAATCAACCAAACATCGGCAGTGTCATGAATTTACAAAATTCTCAGCCCTTAAGTGAACAAGTGAGATAACCAAGTACAAGGCAGATGGCAGTAGACACGTTCGCCGTAAGGCGTTGCGTTAGTTAGTGGCGTATCCTTTGGTAGGGCAGGAGGACACGGGGAATATTTTTGATAAATTCTCCGCGTCGCCCCCTCTTTGCGTCACTGTGTTTCCATGTCCTCTTCACCTATTCCCTGTAACCTATCACTGTCCCCTTTTTCCAGGTGAGCGATCGCACAACAGATCCAAAGAATACTTGTAGTCGAGCCACTGCAAAGCGATAATTGACGAGAATAAAACGGCTTTAGCTGTTGTTTTTGGGACAAAAGGGGAGAAAACTTATGGAGCATAACTTTAAAGAACTCGCTGAACTTTACAAAAATGCGCTCCTCAACAACGTACTAATCTTTTGGGAAAAACACTCGCTCGACTGGCAGCAAGGCGGCTATTTTACCTGTCTTGATCGCCAAGGCAAAGTTTATGACACAGACAAATTTATCTGGTTGCAAAACCGCCAGGTGTGGACTTTTTCCATGCTTTGCAACCAGTTAGAAAAACGCGAAAATTGGCTGAAAATTGCGAGCAATGGTGCTAATTTTCTCGCCCAACATGGCAGAGATCTTGACGGTAACTGGTACTTTGCCATCACCCGTGAAGGCAAGCCATTAGTTCAGCCCTACAATATCTTTTCGGATTGCTTTGCAGCAATGGCATTTAGCCAGTACGCCCTTGCTTGTGGCGAAGAATGGGCAAAGGACGTGGCAATGCAAGCTTATAATAACGTTTTGCGCCGTAAGGACAACCCCAAGGGCAAATATAACAAAACTTATTCCGGTACGCGCCCGATGAAATCCTTGGCAGTGCCGATGATTCTAGCCAATTTAACTTTAGAAATGGAATGGTTGCTGCCGGGCGAAACTCTTGAGCAAGTTTTAGCTGCAACAGTTCAGGAAGTAATGAGCGATTTTCTCGATTCAAAACGGGGACTGATGTACGAAAACGTTGCCCCCGACGGTGCTCATATAGATTGTTTTGACGGGCGGCTAATTAACCCTGGACACGGCATCGAAGCAATGTGGTTTATTATGGACATTGCCCGCCGCAAAAACGATACCAAAACAATTAACCAAGCCGTTGAAGTGGTACTAAATATTCTCAATTTTTCTTGGGATAGTGAATATGGCGGATTGTATTACTTTATGGATGCAGACGGACATCCCCCCCAGCAACTGGAATGGGATCAAAAGTTATGGTGGGTACACTTAGAATCTTTAGTTGCATTAGCAATGGGCTATCACTTGACGGGGCGGGAAGCGTGTTGGGAATGGTATAAAAAGATGCACGATTATGCTTGGCCGCACTTTGCCGATCCAGAATACGGCGAGTGGTTTGGCTACCTCAATCGCCGTGGGGAAGTATTGTTAAATCTCAAAGGTGGCAAATGGAAAGGCTGCTTTCACGTGCCACGGGCGTTGTATCTTTGTTGGCAGCAGTTTGAGGCGTTGAGTGTAAAGTCAAGATAATCTCTGCTAGCGTACAAGTAAAAAGTGTCTCATGAATGTTATCACCCCGAAGCGATTCACAATTGACGAATATCATAGGCTGATTGAACTCGGATTTTTGACGGAAGGCGATCGCATTGAATTAATTCGAGGAGAACTGATTCAGATGACTGCAAAGGTAACGCCTCATACCGTCTGCGGTTCTATTTTGTGCCGTCAACTGGATCGGCTTTTAGGGGATAGCGTAGTCATCCGTGGGCAAGATCCGATTACTCTTCCCAATCACAGCGAGCCTGAGCCGGATGTCGTGATTGCACGTGGGAGGGATGAAGATTATCTCGCTCATCATCCTTATCCCGAAGATATTTTGTTGGTAATCGAAATTTCGGACACTACTGTAGATTACGACCAAACCACAAAACTAGAATTGTACGCAGAAGCTGGAATTTCCGATTATTGGATTGTGAATTTAAATTCTCGCCAACTAGAGCATTACAGTCAGCCGTATCAAAATGCTCAAGGTGAGTTTAACTATCTGGGCAAACAAATTTCTCTCCCTCATCAATCAGTGGTTATTCCTGGGTTTGAAGATGTTTCATTGCACTTGAATCGGATTTTTCTAACAAGTGAGTAAGTTGTGCGATCGCTGTGGACAGTTTTGTTAAATGCTTGCAGGTGTTGTGGTTTATATCCTTGCTGGTAACAGTTTGAGATGTTGATAAGCTGATTAGAACAACAACTAATGCAACTTTGCACATGGAATTTGAATGGAATCCTGATAAAGCAGACAGAAATTTGAAAAAACACGGTGTTTCATTCAAGGAAGCCGCTACAGTCTTCGGTGATACTTTATCATTAACCTTTCCAGATCCTGACCACTCGATAGGAGAGAACCGATACGTTACCATCGGATTATCCAGGTATGGTCGTTTGCTGGTAGTATCTCATACTGACCGAGATGAACGTATCCGGATCATAAGTACACGAGAAGCAACACGCCAAGAACGGAGGTTCTATGAAGGAGAATGAAAACGAGTTTGAGAATGAGCTACGTCCTGAATACGACTTTTCCAAAATGACAGGTGGTGTGAGGGGAAAGTATGCAGAACGCTACAAAGCCGGAACTAATCTCGTGTTGCTCGATCCTGACGTTGCACAGGCATTTCCAACTGATGAGTCTGTCAACGAAGCATTACGGCTATTAATACAAATCGCTCAACGCCAACGCACCTAGAAATCAATATGGCTTGAGATGTTGTGCGATCGCTAATCTTGTCAGGCTAGTTAAACTGCTAGAGTTAGAAGATTTACAAATGGGGCGCTCGCGATTCGGGATCGCAAGCACGCCAATTTTAGCTCTACCTTCGGATAAAATACTAACTTCTCACCAATTGTTCATGTTCAGGCTTGGCTCGACTCCAAACAGATTGCCCTGTAATTAGTTCAGCAACATCCATCCCATTGCCAATCACGCCCGGTACGCTAGGATAACCTGCACTAGCTCCGACAAAAAACAAGTTTGGTAGTTCGGTTGTGTAGCCCAAGCGATTTAAACCAACCTGACGCGGCACCAATTTAGCACCATAAATATTACCTTGCGGCTGCCCTAAATAAAATTCGCTTGTAGTTGGCGTTCCGTAAACCTTCATGCGGGCATAAGTATCCACATCCGGAATTAAATCCCGCACGCTAGCCATAAGTGCCTGATAAACCTCTCGCTTTTTAGCTTTGTAAGCTTTGGGATCGGTTTCATGCAATTGTTTAAACGGCTCGTAGGGGCAGACAGTGGCAATTTCCAACACGTGATGCCCTTCTGGAGCCATTCCCGGTTCGCGGGATTTCATCGTTGGGCAAGACAAAAAGATCCAGGGATTTTGGAAGTTACCTTGTAGTTGTTGCTGATATTCGTGATTGAGATCGCCTGTCGGATAATACCAGATATTCCAGTTGCCAATGCCATAGCGTTGTGGCTCGAAGCGGCTGTCTAATCCCAGATAAATGTTAAAGGCGCTAGCTGAGTATTCGTAACCAGTGAGGCGATCGCGTTCTTTTGCACTTAAGGCGTTGGCATTATGCATCAACTGGACTGTTAATTTTGGATCTAGATCGCTGATATAAGCCTTTTTCGCTGCATAGGATGTTCCCGAAGCAGTGACAAATTGCACGGTGTGATCGCGCACTTCAATGTGTTCTACTGGGGTTGAGAACTGAACCACACCCCCACCAGCAGTAATAGCTTCGACAATTGTGTCTACAAAATGCTTGAAGTGATGCCTGGGATAGTAAGCACCTTCGGAATAATCCCAAACTAGAGAAGTGTGGGTAAGCAAGGCAATTTCATTTGGAGGTAGGGCATAATCGCCGCTTTGCCCCGCCAGAAGTGCCTGTAATTTCAGCGATAAGCCAACGCGATCGTAAAGATCTTGCAACGTCCAGTTGCGCCTCAAGAATAGATGCCAATACTTTGGTAATTTTAACCAATCACTCCATTTTTGATCGTACCAGCGCACCTCTCGTACCAAATCATGAATCTGCTGATGTAAAAGTTTGATTTCGTCGCAATATAAATTAATGGCTTCTGCCTGATCTGGAAAACTTGCCAAGAGGCGATCACGCAAAGCTTCCCATCCTAAAGGAATGCGAAAATCAACTTCGGGTGTAACGATGCGATCAATGCAATCAGGATCGAGAGAGTTAAAGGGAACATTCCGTTCTATGTAATTGAGAAATTGCCCAATAGTTTCCCCAGAACCGCATTGAGAAATATAGTGAACATCCGCACAAAAGCGATAGTCACCATAGTCAAAGGTGTGGCAACATCCACCTGGTAAATAATGTTTTTCTAAAACCGCAACTCGATAGCCCTGGCGTGTTAGACAAGCTGCTGCCGCAAGCCCACCTAATCCTGCCCCTAAAATCACATAATCAAAGCTTTCCATATGCAGTCTCCTTCAAGACAAACAGCTAAGAGACTTGTATGGCAGGCACTGCTTGGAATTGATTATTAATGATACAGTCGATACTGGTAGAAAATGCCTACCCTACAATCTAATCGTAATTAGATGTATGCAGTTGTGCCTTACACCTTATGCATAGTTTTCTTTATTTTATTTGCTGAATGGAAAGATGAATATTTTGATTTTAGGTGGCACTCAATTTCTCGGACGACATTTTGTTGAAATCGCTCTTAATAATGGGTGTCAGATCACACTTTTGAATCGAGGACAAACTAACAATAGTCTTTACCCAAATGTGGAGAAGTTGGTAGGCGATCGCCTCAAAGGTAATCTTGCTGCTTTGCGGGGAAGAAAATGGGATATTGTGATTGATACTGCTGGCTACTTCCCAAATTTAGAGCAACTCGTTCGAGATATGGCAGAGTTATTAAAAGATTCAGTAGAATTTTACATTTTTATCTCCACAATCAGTGTTTACGCTGAACTACAAACTAATGGTGGCGAAACACTACCCCGCTATGGGATTGATCAAAATCCGTCTGAAAAGACAGACGCAGAGATATACGGTACTCATAAAGCTCTTGCAGAATCAGTGGTTCAAGAAATTTATGGTGAGCGAGGGCTAATTGTTCGACCTGGATTGATTGTTGGCCCCTATGATAATCTTGGACGCCTTCCATACTGGGTGCGGCGTGTTTCTCAAGGTGGAGAAGTTTTGACTCCAGAGTCCCCTCACTTACCAGTTCAATTCATTGATGCACGAGATTTAGTGGAATGGATTTATCGAATGGCATTAGCCCGCAAAGGAGGGGTGTATAATGCTGTTGGGCCGGATTATTCCCTTAACTTAGGTCAGGTATTAGAAACCTGTCGGCAGGTGAGTGGAAGTAACGCAAAATTTATTTGGGTTCCGGGAAAATTTTTAGAGTCACAAGGTATAAAACACTGGCAAGAGTTACCTTTATGGTTGCCATTATCACTACAAAATACCTTTCCCTGTTTGAACAACAGGAAAGCGATCGCAGATGGTTTGAGTTTCCGTCCCTTAGCCCAAACTATTCATGATATTTGGCAATGGGATCAACTTGAACAACCAGAATACCCGAGTGGATTGTCACCAGAAAAAGAAAAGAATGTTCTGCAAGCATGGCGTAGAGTAGATGAAGAAGGCATACATCATCACTCATTATGACAAAAGTCAATTGGTTAATTGAAAAAAATATTTATGATGCCGAAGAACAGTTTTTAGAAGAATTGAAAAAACAAGGATACATTTACAAACAGACAAAATATCTTCACTTTCGTCCCCAAGAGGCAAATAAATATTTCCCAGAGCATGATTGTGTTTTATTCAGAGGAACTCTAAATTTAGGACGAGATATCTTAAAAACTTCTTGGATTCCCGGAGCTTATATGGATGAGAGGAATCTTCGCTGTTCTACTTATTACACATATTTTGGTCAATATCTACTCAATAACAAATATTTTCTTCTCTCTTTGGGTGAATTAATTAGAAGAAGAAAAGAAATTCTTAAATATTTCCAATCTGAAGGCGAACTATTTATTAGACCTGACAGTAACATGAAATCGTTTCGGGCTGGAGTTTTTAATCTGAATATTTTAAATACAATACAGTCTTTGAGAAACGAATTGAAAAGAGATGAAACAACTTTAGTGCTAGTAAGTGGTAAGCGAATAATTACTAGAGAGTGGAGATTTTTTGTGTACAAAAATGAAATTCTCACTGGTTCACTCTACCTAGTGGGAGAAGAAAGAGTAGATGAAACAATTAAGGGAGGTTATCTAGAGAACTACCTGAGTGAAGTGTTAAAGCAAGTTAATTGGTATCCAGAATCTCTCTATACAATAGACATTTGTGAGTCAGAAGGAGAACTTTACGTACTAGAGCTTGGTTCTTTTAGTTGTGCTGGGGAGTATGGTTGCAACTTGAGTTTGATTGTAGAAGCTGGTGCCAAAGCAGCTTGGGAAGATTATGAAGCTGTCAATTGTTAGCCATCACCTAATTATTCTGAGTGTCTTTATTCCAAAGTTGTAGCAGTCCCAATGTAATTGTGAGAAAATACATTTTCAGGATTTACTTGCATCTTAGAATGTTCAAATAGTTCTTATATAAAAACTAAGTTTGGATATTTATTTAGCATGAAATTAACTATTTGGTTATTTCAAATAAAACAAAAAGTCTGCACACTCATCGATTCTAAACTGCGGATTTCACTGCTAGGATTTTTTTTAAGTGTTTGTTTACTCTTGTCTGGTTGTCAAACAACTACACCTAAGGAAAGTGGAGTAATTCATCTAACATTATGGCAGGGAATCAATCCTCCCGCAAATCGTGATGTATTTCAAAAATTGGTAGACCGATTTAATCAAACTCATCCTGATATTGAGATTGAATCGATTTATGCTGGACAACTCGAACAACAAATACCGAAAGTATTAACTGCGGTTGTTGGCAACGTTCCACCAGATATCTTGTTCTTTAACCCACAACTTACAGGGCAACTTGTAGAGCTTGGGGCAATTTTACCACTAGAAAATTGGTTGGACAAATCGCCACTAAAATCAGAAATTATTCCAAATTGTTTTGGCGAGATGCAATTAGGGGGCCATATTTGGTCAGTACCTTTGTGGACTGGTAATATTGGTATATTTTACAGGCCAGATTTATTTAAAGGTGCGGGAATTACTGAATTACCAAAAACTTGGGATGAGTTGCGGCAAGTTGCGAAAAAACTGACGATAGATCGTAATGGCGATCGCCGCCCCGATCAGTATGGGATGTTAATGCCTCTCGGAAAAGGAGAATGGACTGTCTTTACTTGGTTTCCTTTTTTATTAAGTAGTGACGGGACAGTGGTTAAAAATAATCGTCCCGATCTAGTTAATCCTGGTGCGATCGCTGCTTTGCAGTTTTGGCAAGACTTGATTAAAGACGGCTCTACTAAATTCTCTGCACCGGAAAGGGGATTTGAAGAAGATGATTTCCTTGCCGGACGTGTTGCTATGCAGCTAACAGGGCCTTGGACATTTATCATGAAAAGTAAAGTTGATTATGATGTACTTCCTATTCCTGCCAATGTTCACTCAGCAAGTGTAATTGCCGGTGGCAATCTGTTTGTGATGAAAACTACACCAGAAAAAAAACAGGCAGCGCTGAAATTTTTAGAATACGTGATCAGTGAAGAATTTCAAACCGAATGGAGTATTGGCTCAGGTTTTTTGCCCATCAATATCAAATCTGCCCAAAGCCAAGTTTATCAAGAATTTATCAACCAAAAGCCTGTGATGAAACTTTTTCTTGATCAGATGTCTGTATCAGGAACTCGACCGATTATTCCTGGCTATAATCGCCTATCCGATAGTCTTGGGCGAGCAATTGAAGCAACAATGTTGGGAGAATCTCCCCAAAAAGCCCTGCAAATAGCACAAAGGCGTTTGGATCTGATTTGGGATAATTAGGGGCTAGGGGCTCAATCAGTTAACAGTTGTCAGACATATTGGTGTTAACTGATAACTGATAACTGGTAACTGACAACAGGTAATGTAAACCAAAAAGTTGCCCCTGCTTCCGAATTATTTTTCACGCCTATTTCTCCACCGTGGGCGTTAACTATTCGTTTACACAAATACAATCCCAATCCCAAGCTCACAGAATTGCGGTTGTTAGTACCCCGGAAATAAAGCTCAAACAGCTTTTCACTGTGTTGTGGATTCAAGCCCACACCATTGTCAGAAACAGTGCAGCATATTTTCTCACCTTCAATTTTAGCATTAATAATAATGCTCAATCCCGGTGGATTATGTTTGACAGCATTGACAATTAAGTTAGAGAACACTCGCCATAGTTGCGTCGGATCGGCATTAACTAACGGTAAATCTGCTGTGACTAAATTTGTTAAATGAGCTTGATTTTCTGTAAGTATGGGTTGTAAGTCTGCGATCGCATCTTCTACTACTGTGTGCAGTTCCACTGGTTGAAGTTGTAAGCCAATGCCCTGTACTTCGCTGATATGAGCTTCCATTAGCGAATTAATTAAATTTAGTTGGCGTTCGCTACTTTGCACCATTCGCTCTAAAATGGAGCGGGCAATAGTGACTTTCTCTTCTGAGCGTGAAAGTAAATTCTTTAGCACCATTAATGTACCCAGTACCGGATTACGTAAATCATGGGAAACCGCATGGAAAAAGACTCGCAGAGCTTCTTCCGTGCGCTTGCGATCGCTAATGTCCAAAATTACTCCAACCAAGCCACCAAGAGAACCATCTGCTTTTGAAAATATTGCCTTATAAAAAATCACATCATGCTTCTTGCTATCTTTGTAGACTAAGGAACCTTCATAACTCTGAACGCCATGCTGCTCAAACAGTGCAATATCTGCTTGATGGTATTGCTCGGCAAGTTCCTCAGGTGCTAAATCATATACAGTCTTACCCAGAATCTGTTCTTTTCTCAAACCCAATGCTTCCTCAAAAGCTTGGTTACAGCCGATATACAAACCTTGAGTATTTTTATAGAAAACTGGAGCAGGAATAGTATCAATTAAAACTTGTAAAAAATCTAACTGTTCTTGTAAAGCTGCTTCTGCTTGCTTGCGTTTGGTAATATCTTCAATCAGTCCCTCATAGTACAGCAGTTTTCCTTTTTCGTCACGCACTGCATAAGCTTTCTCCGAAATCCAAACAATGCTACCGTCTCGCCGATAAATCTGAGACTCGAATTCTGACACACTACCGTACTGTTCGATTAAGCGTACAAACTCTGCACGTCTGTAGGGATCTACATATAGTTGATGTTCAATATCAGTAAAATTCTCTGTTACCTCTTCCGGTAAAGAGTATCCATAAATACGTGCTAATGCAGGATTGGCGGTAATGTAACGTCCATCGGGAGAGCTTTGGAAAATACCCTCCACAGCATTCTCAAATATACTGCGATATTTGACCTCTGCTACTCTAAGTTTCTGATATGCAAACTCTAATTCTTTGCGAGCGTAAAACTCAGAACGCTGCAAGCGATCATATAAGAAAACACTAATGTCACATATAGCGCATAACCAGAACAAGTATAAAATCAAGGTAACATTGTATAATTCTGGGTGTTCTGGAACTGGTAATTGTAACCCAAGTGCTGTATTAACACCAAAATAATAAAGTAGCAAACCTAGCTGAGACAGAAAATGAAGAATCCAGCATACTGGCATAAATGTAGCTTGGCTGAGAAATAAAAGTGACCAAGCTAAGGTATCGGGTAGTGCAAAACCTTTGAGAGTAGTAAAAATCTGCGGTACTATACCGATCGCCCAGGATGATCCCAAAAATAATATTCCTGGATAGGAACGACCAAACTTAGTTTTGCGTAAAGCCAAGCAGATCGCAAGACTCAGCAGCATGGCAAAATCCATGACAAGAACTTGAGTTCTTATTGCCTCTGGTAGGTTTTGAAATTCCTTCAATGGGAAGAAGAAGTTGTAAATATCACGCAATATAAACGTAAAAACACATATCAGCGCCAGCCATAACCATAAGTGCAGTCTCTGCCACAAAAAGCCATTACGCCAATTTTTGTATTCATTGGCGATGTCATTTGTTGTCAGATTTGTATCACCGTAAACAGCTTTTCTGAGCCAATTCTTTGCTATTTTAAACACGGTCTTCATTAGCTTCTGACCAAATCTTCCCATAATAGAGAAGGTGTTTGTCTGTTGACGATCACAAATACACTCTTAAGTTTAATTGTGGATTCTCAATGATACAAATAGTGCTCTTCCTAAAGGAGGAGGAGAATGTTGATTTTTATTGCTGAAAAGGTAGTAGAAGGAAAATAAAGATTCATTACAGGCGATCGCCGATTACGGTAGACTCTTGTTTTCGGTATGTGCCTAGAAAAGACTTTGCAGTTAGTAGCTGCTGCTGAGTCTTGATTTTACAGCCTTGTACTCAACTTTGGTGAGTTGAATAGCTAAGTGATTGCAAGTGACTAGGTACTTAAATGTATGTCAAGTAACCAAATGCGATCGCGCTGCTGTTGATTGTTTTGTTTTTGTTGGCTGAGTTGACTATAACTGAAAGCCAAGTCACACATTTACAGAAAGCAATGGAATACTTTCAGCCAGAGCATCATGAATACTAGTACCTTGTTTTTTTGCCCAATATTGGCTTAGAAAGTGAATTTGCCTCAACCCAACAATTAAATTTAAACCTGGTACAAAAAGCCACCAAACTACAAGTGGTTCTTTCATACCTGCTTGCAAATACAATTCGTTTACTGTTTTATATAGCCTAAACTGGACAATATAAATCCAAACTATTCCCAACAAAGAAAACCAGCCAAACCAGCCCGGAACATCTGGATCAAACAGCCGCAATGCCTGGGGAACTGCCACACCTAAAACAAAAGGTGCTAAACACATTATTCCTGTCCAACCATAACCATTGTAGCGGCGTAGTTCCTCTTGAATAATATATTTGTACCAGCCGTAGTACAGCATCCCTGTCGCCACAGATAAAAGAATTACTCGCCACAAAGGGCGGGGTTTACCCAGAGATTTATCGGACATATTTATGCCTGAGATGTCAAAGATATTTTATTTACATTTCTTAATCTAAGCCATCTCAGACAAAATTACCTAGACTTGTTCTTGAGGAACTTGTGTGATTTGTGCCAGTTGCTTCTCTTTATCAAGTCTGCGCTTTCTGGCATACAGTTGAATAGTCACAGCCATAAAAATAATCAAGCCAAAAATTACCCAGACTGTTAGATCTGTAGGCAAATTATTCTTGAACACCGCTAGCATGACTATTACTACTAGCAGCACAGTAGGAGCTTCATTCATGGCACGCATTTGTTTGCTAGTCCATTTACATCTATCTTCTGCCAACTGTTTCATTAAACGAGCGCAGTAATGATGATAAACAAGTAAAAGCGCTACAAATCCGAGTTTGAAGTGTAACCAACCCTGCTTTAAATAGTCTGGTACAGCTACCAGCAAGCCAATAGCGCACGCCACTGTCACTAACATTCCCGGAGTGGTGATGATGTTGTAGAGGCGTTTTTCCATGATTTGATACTGATTCTTGAGTATCGTCTTGGCTGGTTCAGGTTCTTGATTAGCTTCTATGTGATAGATAAAAAGACGTACTAGATAAAATAATCCGGCAAACCAAACAACAACGCCGATGATATGAAATGCTTTAAACCAGGAATAAGCCATGTAATGATACCTGCCTTTGTTAACTTATGCTAAAGCAGCGATCGCCTCTGTCGCTACCAATCCCCTCAAATAACAGGTTACGGCAAAACCTTGTGTGGCAAGTACTAGCTAGGCGGTGCAATGATAAAGAAGTGTGAAGCCTACTGATAAGGCACTCGTTTGTCGTCTGCCTTAAAGCTGGAGTACTGTTCCCTTTTAAGGTTACGTCCAGCATTCAGAGCAAGGTTAAAACCTTACAAACGGTATTTGTCAACTTTGTTGTACTTCTTGAAGTTCCCAATAATGTGTCTAATATAGTAGTCCTATTTTCTAAATTCTTAAATAGCGAATCCCAGAACTACATTTACCGCTATACGAATTTCTTCCCAGTATTCTTCTTCTAAAACACCCACTAAACCCAAAATACGGCTTTGATCCACAGCACGAATTTGTCCGACATCAATAAAACGGTCTTGGTTTAATCCATTAGTAGGTGTTGGTTTTACATTTACAATGTATGGTGCTGACTTACTTCCAGGTTGAAATGGCATCACGATTGTCAGTAATCCATACTGGTTCATAATATCATTTTACACAATTAAACAAGGGCGAGTTTTTTGTGTCTCTGCTCCCATAGTTGGATCAAGGTTTACCCAACGGATTTCTCCTCGCCGATAAGTTAAATTACCCCTCGGCATTAATTCCATCCCCAACTACACCATCCCAAGCAGCTATTTCTGCTTGATATTCAGGATCTTGGGCGTCTTCCTTGAGTGCTTGTATCATTTGTTCTTCTAAAATCCGACGGCGATGTTCTGCTAGGAGTGCATTAATATACCCACTACGGTTACCTTGCGCCTGCCGATCTATAAACTGGAGAACGCCTTCTTCTAAAGTAATGGTTACTTTAATCACTAACCGTACCTAAAAATATGGCTAAATTATCATACCAAGATTATATTACCGTCACATGGTGAGGGGCTAGAAGTAATCGCCTTTCCCTAAACAGCTTTACAGAAAAGTTTTTGTTGATGATTTCTACTTAATTGCGCACATCTGTGATTTCTCATCAACTACCTAACTAAGTAATTTTCTATACCTGCAAACTGTTAACGAGACTCCGCACAACGCACAAAAGGCAACAAGTCTAACAAAATAGTCTCGTGATGATGTTCTTGAGGATAATGTCCAACGTCATTAAGTTTAATTAATTCTCCATCTGGTACAGTAGTGGCAAATTTTTCTGCCATATCTAAACTCAGCCAAGGATCGTTTTTTCCCCATTGAATCAGAAGAGGCTTTTGCCACTGTTGAAAACCAGATTCTATTTCTTCCATTGCTTTTAACAATTGTAAATTGCGAATGCTTGCCAGCAAAGCGCGTCCGGCAGATGAACTTTTCAAATAAGGTTTACGATAAACATCCAAATCGGCATCAGAAATAACATAACGACTACCACCTTCTAAAGTTCTATCTACCAACAGGGGATCTTGAGTCATCATTTCACCTGCTAAAGGTAAACCCATTTGTTGAATTTTCCAAGGTAACTTTGCAGTCGTAGAAATTGGTGTGTTGAGAATAGCGATATTAGCAATTTGTTCTGGATGACGTAAGGCGTATTGTAGTCCTACAGAACCTAAAAATCCTTGGACAACTAGTGAAAAACGTTCTAATTCTAAGGCTTTAACAAATCCTTCTAAAGCAGTAATAAAAGCCTCTGGAGTGTAAGCAAAATCTCTTTTTTCTGGTTTGGAGGAAAAGCCAAAACCAATCCAATCTGGTGCGATCGCTCTTGTGCCTTGCTGTGCTAAAGCAGGCATGATTTTACGCCAGCTGTAACTTTGCGACACTAAACCATGTAAAAAAACGACGGGTAGCAAGTCTGTTCTACCGAGTGGTTCGGCTATTCGATAAAACCACTCTAGGGAATTTACTGTTATCTTATGTTCTGATAGTGACATTTTTATTTTAAAATTTGTACAAAAATGCTAGAAAACCAATTAGCCGGGTGAGCTCTGCTTGTGTAACAGGAATTTTTATCACCCGGTTAAGTAGACATTAAAAATCTAAGTTTGATTAAGAAACAATCATCTCACGAATTGCGTAAGCTGTAGCGGGTGCAAGTAAAACCCCATTGCGATAGTGTCCAGTCGCAAGGAGAATATTGCTAAACCCCGGCAGTTTACCAATAATTGGTGCTGTACGTCCTTCGGGGCGAGGGCGTAACCCATGCCAAGTACGAATGGTAGTGGCTTTTGCTAACTCTGGGCAAAAAGCGATCGCTTGCTGTTTTAAAGACTTCAAAAGTTCTTTATCCGCCAGTATCTTTTCACCACCTTCTTTAGCAAACTCAACTGTTGCACCCACCCAATAGTCTCCACCACCAATAGGAACAATATGGACATCATTACCAGTAATCACCGGCTGAAATTGTGGATCGCCTAAAGGATGCTCTAATCGCAGATGCCATGCTTGCCCTAGTACAGGACGAATCGTAACCAACTGGTTCAATTGTGCTGAGAGTGGTGACGAACCCAGCCCTGCTGCGAGAATAAACCAATCACTTGCGATTGTGCCTTCTGTTGTTTCCAGTTGGTGGCAAAAATTGGCAGTAGTATCTTTCGCCCTTCCGTTTAAGGAGAGGGGATAGGGAAATGAAGACATCCCTAAAACTTTTACTCCAAATTTAAAAGTGACACCATTCTGACTTGCTGCCTCAACCAAAGCCAACGTTAGTGCTGTCGGATCGAGTTGACGATCTTGAGGAGAATAAATAGCACCTATTAATTGTTTATCTTCTATCTGGGGACAGAATTTTTTTAGTTTCATCATGTCCCAAATTTCCAACTCATAACCTTGAGAGTGGCGAATGTTTACCAGCTTTTCCCAACTCTTGAGTTCATCATTTTCTTGAGCTTCTGTATTGGAAGTTTCTAAACTCTCAGGCAACAGCATGAGAATTCCCTGCCGATTAAAGGGAATTTTACGATTAGTTATTTCCTCTAATTCTGGAATTAAGGTTTCATAGCGCTGCATACTAGTTTGGCGCAGCTGCCAAGCTTTGCCCTTAGTTTTGCGGCTAATCACACCCATTAAGACACCTAAAGCTGCTCCTGTAGAAGCTTGTGCAGGTAGTTGTTTATCTAGGACAGTGATTTTTAAGTTTTTGAGTTGGCTGAGTTCATAAGCGATTGCTGCACCAACAACACCACAACCGATAATGACTACGTTCATAGCTTTTGAGAAGAGACTAGGAGCTAGGGCTAAGAGCCAGGGAAGAGGGGAAGAGTGGGGGAGTGGAGGAGGAACAGATGGGGAAGATGGGGAAGAATTTACTCTTATTACTTCCTCATCTCCCTCAGTTCCCTCAACTCCCTGTCACCTGTACCCTATCCCCTGTCCCCAGTCTTCCTAACTAGCCTTTGCTTGAGTACTATTTTCAGGAAGTAAGTTGAGGAAATTGTCAATATCTGCAAATGCAGCTTTGGCATTACTCAAGGCTTTAAGAGTATTGCCAGAGTCAGCAGCTTGATCGATTTTAATTAAATGGTCAAACAATTCCCGCGCCACTTGACGTGCTTTGGGTTGATCACTAGGCAGGAGGTTGGGAACTACGTAGTTCATATGCAACCTTGCTTCTGCCATAGGGCCGTGTATAAAATTACCAACATTAATCCAATCATTTTTTTGGATCAAATCTTGTAATTCCTGTGAGCGATCGCGCACAATCTCTATTTCAGGTAAGTATCCCTGAATTTTTTGAACCTGTGCGTAGGTATAAGTTGGAGGTGCTGTGGCGACGGAAGGACTACCACAACTAATCAGAAATGTTGCTAAAAGAACAAGGAGTAATGATAAAAAAGAGCGTTGACGCGCCATAAACCAAGCTTATGTGTTGCCGATTAACAGTGTCATTTTAGATCGGAGTGTGTAACTTCTTGTTCTGAATAACAGGGTATTTTGTTGAAATTCTTCAATCGTCACTCGGTATCTGTCAATATAGACAGAGATTACCTATTTTTTCTTGACATTTTGAGTATATTTACTTAAAATTTTCTTTTCAAAGCTAAATATTCATTAACTCTCATAATTGTCAGAAAAGCCTGATTTAAAGTTGCTAAATTCAAAAGATATTGATAGGGTAAAAGTCCAATACTAAGTGCCTTCTGGCGGTTTTTATGTAATCCCATCATTTATTAAGTAGACACCACTTGAGGGGAGTATTTTTCGTGAACGCAGCTGAGATGGCAACAAATCTGGAATTCGCCAGCAAGATTGCAGCAGTGGTGAATTTATTCAAATTCGAGTTTCCCGACGCTAGATCGGATCTTAAACCCTGGACAAATGATCCACAAACCAGAGAGTTAGTCGATCCAGATTCCATAGATATCGGCTTTCACTTTCCTGGAATCAGTAAATCTTGGCACAGTCGCAGTATTTTGATTCAAATCCGTTTTTATCAAGATCCTATTAACGGTTTACGTCGAGCAATTGGCGTCGAAGTAGCAGGATTTACTCATCTTGGCGAACAGTGGCGACTGTCTACGGTCGAAAATTGGAATTTTGTCGGTACGACTCAACCTTCAGAAGAAGTAAGAGAAAAGCTCAAGAATTTTTGTCGGCAGATTTTGGAGTTGTTTAATAAACCGAGTGAATAGGGGATAGGTGGCAAGGTACAGCCTTGGTAGGGTGCGTTAGAACTACCGTTCATAACGCACCGAAAATTCAGGTTTGTGCGTTGCGCTTGGCGATAACATACCCTACCAAACTCAGAAAGAGCATAAATTCACACTTTGCACCCACCTTCTTCACAGTACACAGATTTATAGGTGTTGGAACGCTTGCCAAACAGAGTGTAACGATTGTCGCGAATTTGCTCGTAGACGCGATCACCTACCCATTTCATACCGGGTAAAGCACGATAAGCATCCACAAATATACTGCCCAAAGGTAATAAACGTCCAATTTCTTCAGCAGCTGCACTACCTTGCCAGCGTTTTTCTGGCGCATTGGCATCGATTAAAATCATACCTAACTCACAATCTTGGGGTGTAATTTCCCACTGTTGCAGCCTCTGGGAGTCTTGCATGGGAATGTAGCGAAATAGCTTCCCTTGATCTAAAGTTTCTAGTAGTTGCACTAAAGTAACGCAGAGATTGCAATTGCCATCGTAGACGACGTAGTATTGTATGCTCACAACAGATACAGGATAAAAAATTAGTGTATATTATTACTATTTGTAAATCTAGTTATCTATATTTTGCCAAATATCATCAGTGGTGTTTAATCGAGTCAGCATGGGCTAATACCTAGAACCCAATTTTTTCTGAGGCTAGAACAATGGCAGAAGAGAAAATATTTAGTGTTGATTTTGCACAAGAAAATCCTTATACAAACATTCTGCCGCGATCGCCTGTGATCTCTAGCTATAATGCCAAATGGAATGGCATACGCCTAGACTTTCATCGACAGCCTGGCAGTGAAACTCCAGAACATAGTCCTACACAGCACGCGCTTAGTATTAGTCTTGCAAATAGACCGATTAAAGCTGAACGAGTGTTGGGTGGACGTATTCAAACTGAGAACATCAAGTATGGTGACATAGTTGTCGTCCCAGCTAATATCAATCATAAATTATGTTGGGAATCAGAAGCAGAATTTATAGTCATCAGCTTAGATGCCGAACTTTTTGATCGTGTTAGTTACGACACTATCGATTTACAACGCTACGAAATTATTCCTCATTTTGCTTCCCCTGATCCTTTGATTCAACATATTGGATTGGCACTCAAGTCGGAACTTGAATCAGTTAATACGGGAAGTATTTTATACATAGACTCTTTAGCTGTAACCTTATGCCTTCATCTGCTTAAAAAGTATTCTAAATTCTTGGCAGCAATTCCCACATATTCTGAAGGACTCTCTCAGATAAGGTTGCGAAAAGCAATTGAATATATTGATGAAAATCTTGATCAAGATTTATCACTCGTAGAAATTGCTGATGTAGTGCAAATGAGTATGTATCATTTTTCGCGACTTTTTAAACAGTCAACAGGGTTGTCACCTCATCAGTACGTCACAAATTGTAGAATTGAGAAGGCAAAAAGATTATTAGCACGAACCGAGGAAGCTATAAATCAAATTAGCCAGCAAGTTGGATTTCAAAATCAGAGCCACTTCACTAACGTTTTTCGCAAGCATATCGGTATAACACCAAAAGCCTACAGAGAACAAGTCAAAATTTAGGTAATTTTGTGATGAGGTTGTTAGAAAGTGTGATTGAGCTAATCAAAGTAAAAAGCGATCGCCCTCATGCATACACTTGAAATCAGGCGAGCGCTTAAGCTGTCTTGATTGACGCTATTGGTTTTCAAGGGCTTTGTATTTGTTGTTGAGGAGGAATTTGTCCTTGTGGTTGAATTGGTGTTTGTTGTTGGGGGGGAACTTGTTGTTGAATTGGTGTTTTTTGTTGTGGATTAAGTAAAGTTTGTGGAAGCTTTAGTAATGGATCGGTGACTAAATTCAACACAGAGCCAAAGTTAGATAGTAACGGACTTGATTCCTCAGATGATAACTGCCTAGCTGTATGCTGGAAACCTGCACCAATGGCATCCAAAGCCAAGGCAGCAACTAAACGCACAGACTTATCTGGATCTTGCAAACTACCTAATAAGTTAGGAACCGCAGATGTGGCTCCTTCTCCGATACAGGCAAGAGCAGAAGCAGCAAAGAAGCGAACAATTTCGTCTTGATTGCTTAATCCTTGAATTAGCCCAGGTACAATAGACACTGGATTTGTTACTACACAGTTACCTGCTACTTTTGTCCTTGGTTTAGGTTGTGATTGAGGTTGCACTTGAACTTGTGGCTGAACTTGTGGTTGAACTTGTGGCTGAACTTGTGGTTTATCAGCCTGCAACGCTTTAATGATACCGGGAACAGCAGAAATAGCTTGCGATCGCACATCTGGATTACCGCCCTGTAACCCCTGAATTAACACAGGTATCGCAGAAGTAGCGTCAAAGCCCGCCTGCGGTTGTTTGCCTTGCAACACCTGAAGTAAAACTGGTATTGCAGGAGAAACTTTATCAGGAGCAACACTAATAGAAGGCTGAGAATTATTACCCTGTAGAGGTACAGATATTTTAACGTCAGGAGAATTTGTGAGTGGTACTTCCGATGCCTGCTGCGCCCAACTAGCGCTCGTTACAACGAAAGGCGATGAAAAGAATAATAAACCCACTGCTATTCGAGAAGCAATTGCACTCAAACGAGATTTAGTCGGGAATTTTTGGTTCGTAAATTGAGTCATAAATATATGGGTGAATAAATTTATCTTTAAGATGAATACACAACTCACCATCTCAATTACGAACGTTATCTAAACAATTTAACTAAAAAGTTTTAACCAAAAATTTTTTATTTCTTATTACCATGCAGAGCATGGTAATACAAACTGTGAGGCTCTGCCTTATGAACAAGAGGCGGAGACTCAATTAATGCTTTTCTAGGCTGGTGCCTAGAAACGAGAAAATGGTGATGAGAACTGTGATGTCAGAGCGATCGCGCAGATTATATTTACCTGATTGAAAGTCAGGGGAAAATCTTGTATACTTATTGAAAATAATTATTATTTGTCTTGCAAAACTTTCGTTACCTGTGTTTTGCCACTTTTCTATGCCAAACACCATTTTACAGCCAGATAATACAAATCCATTTCCCCCAGTGGCAGAAAGTTCAATTCTCAATGCAGGTAATTATTTTTCAGAAAACCTTATAGACTATCCCCATGATTTAGGTCATGGCTATATTAAAAATATTAAACTACATCAGGGATTTCTTCTCACAATTAGAGATTATCAAAGTCACGAGTATGTAACCGAAATTTTCCCAGAAAACCCAGAGCATCCTTTACAGTTTTATTTTCAGATAGCAGGTGATTGTGTTAGTAATTTTGAATATGCCTCGCAAAAGGCTGGTGAAACGGCTTTATGCGGTTGTGGAATGTCTCCAAGGATGTCATATACTTCTTCATCACAAAAAAAACAAGAAATTGATATTCACATTCAACCAGAATTATTTAAAACATTATTTGGTATTAACAATGACGTGATTCCACCTCTGTTGAAGCATCTATTTCGCCAACCAGATGAGGAATATTCTGTACGTACTGGTACAATTACTACTCAAATGCAGGTGAGTTTACAGCAAATTTGGCAATGTCCCTTTCAAGGTTTGGTTAAACAGATTTATTTAGAATCTAAAGTGCTGGAACTAATCGCCTTACGATTACAACAGGACATAACGGGAGAAGCTATCCAATCTCACCCACACAAACCAAAGCGGACTGTAATTGAGAGAATTTATCAAGCCAAAGAGCTTTTAGAAAGCCGGATGGAAAATCCTCCATCTATGATGGAAATAGCATAAACAGTTGGACTCAGCCCTTATCAGTTAAAACAGGGTTTTCAGAAAGTTTTTGGGAAAAGTGCTTTTCAATATTTACATCAATACCGCATGGAACAAGCACGACTTTTGCTGTATGAAGGTAATATGCGCGTAGCTGATGTGGCAAACTGTGTAGGATATTCCCACTTGGGGCAATTTTCGGCAGCATTTAAACGGATGTTTGGGATTAGTCCCCGTGATTGTCTCCAGGGTAAGGTGTGAGCAGTCTAAACTGTGTGATTTGTTTGTAGCCAGTTGAGTAAGTCAGCGTTCGTCCTAAAATCTAATAAAGCCTCACCCAGAGCTTCCAACTGTTCTAGCGAAAGACTGTGAATCTGTTGTTGAACTTCTTGGGGTAAATCTCCCACCCGTTTTTGCAGTAACCGTAGGACAAGTGCTTGCTCACCTTCGAGTTTGCCTTCGAGTTTACCTTCTTCCTTACCCCGCTCGTAGCCAATGCGCTCACCTGTTGTTATGTAACTCATACGAAGCTCCTGCTCAAATTGTTTAAACTCTTGCCAAAACTCTGCTTCTAACTGTTTTGGTAAAATCATAACCCAATCAATAAATCGATAGAGATTACGAATCTCCCTTTCTTGCAATCCTTGTTCATACAATCGTCGAATTAAGCTAAACTTCCAAACCTTACGTTCTAGGAGCTGTTTGGTAGTTTGCTGTGTCTTCAGATGCGCCATTACCACTGTGGCAAACGGATTATCACTATCTTGTAATTCACTCCATCGATTTTGATAATCCAGCAGTTTGACTGTTCCAAATCGAAAGTGCAGTCCACAATCAGGGTAATTATAACTGTATTGATTTGGTCGCCATTTCGAGTCTGCATCGCACAAAATTGCAAGGCTAATGGCTGGTTTGGCAAATTTATCAAAAATTCGCAGGTTGTAGGAAAACATCCTTTGTGCAAAATTATCTTCTGGTGTGGCTTGGATTTCGACATGAATTAACAGCCAAATCTCCTCTCCTTGAAGTTGCCAAACTTTGACTAACTTATCTGCGTATCTTCTACCGAGTTCGGCTTCGCGGGCAATTTGTTGAAATTCCTTATCGAGAAACTCGTAAGGACGTTCCCAATTAATCAGTACAGCTGTTTGGGGAAAGAAAAACTGCATGGCTTGGGGAAAGTAGGCTTCTAGGATTTCTTTCCACGGCGAATCATTATCGGCTCTTTGGAGTTCCTCGGTCATGAGTTGATTGGTAGATTCATTCATAGGGAATGGTGCGCCGCCCATCGCCCAATGTCAAAAAAATTATAGCCAAATGTCACTAAACATAGATTTTGGGATGAAAACTACTTTTTTGGGATAATTGACCGCCATTTTTAGATAGACTCGCAGCCTGAAAAAATTCTAAACTCACCGTAATTTATATTTGAGAAGTTTTCTCTATAACAGCATTCTTCATAAAATACAGGTGTGAGAGTCATCAATGAAGTTACAAAAGTTACTATCAATATTATTTGTATCTGGATCGGCTTGGGTGATAGCTATAAATGTCGCGATCGCTGAAAATGCCCAAATATCTAGCAGTAAGATTCCATATCTCAATCAAGTAGAATTTTTTAGTAGCAGCGCGTATCAGCTAGTACAAACTCCAAGTCAAGAGACTGTAACCATTACCGCTGTAAAAGCAAATTCCACAGATATAGGTGTGAGGTGATTTTAGAAACAGCACAAGGGGAGAAACTGCAAGTTACAAATCGCAGTGAAGGTAATAATTTTATTGCAGATATATCTAATGCTCAGTTGCGTTTACCATCGGGAGAAGCCTTCACATTCCGCTCCCAAAAGCCAAGTTCGGGAATTACAGAGATAACAGTTATAAATGTTGATATAAATACTGTGCGAGTGACGGTGGTAGGTGAGAATGCTTTACCAAACGTTGAGTTATTTGATGATGATGCAGGGTTGGTTTTTGGTATAACTGCTGCTGCAACAGCACAAAACCCCACCCCTCCCCTTCCCCTCCCCTTACCAAGGGGAGGGGAAGGGGAGGGGTCAGAACAACCGACAGTACAGCAGGATGAGCCGATTGAATTGGTAGTGACGGGGGAGCAAGACAGTTATCGCGTACCAGATACCTCAGTGGGAACGAGAATCGATACGCCATTGCGGGATATTCCCCAATCTATTCAAGTTGTGCCGCAACAGGTACTGCGAGACCGTCAAGCCAGAAGCATCACAGATGGATTAGAAAACGTCAGTGGTATAACGCCAATTAGTCCTGGTTCTGCTGGAAGCAGAGACAATTTTTCCATTCGAGGTTTTGAAAATTATGGCAACAGTCTTGTAAACGGGATACCTGATGACATACTTAGCGATAGTGGTTTTGTGAATGTAGAACGGCTAGAAGTATTGAAGGGCCCAGCCTCTGTTTTGTACGGAGAAGGTGCTCTTGCTGGAACGATTAACTTTGTGACCAAACAACCACTACGCGATCCGTTTTACGAAATCAGCGCGACGATTGGTAGTTTTAATGATTATCAAGGGACAATCGATCTCACTGGGCCGTTGAATGATTCTAAAACGGCTCTCTATAGATTCATTGCTGGTTATCGGAGTGCTGAAACTTTCGTTGACTTTAACGAATTTACAAAGCTCTCCATTGCTCCGAGTTTGAGCTTGAGCCTGGGTCAAAATACAGACTTGGTGCTAGAGGGCGATGTCAATAGAATGGAAAGAAATAACCAGCAACCTAACGGATTACCAGCCGTAGGTACTGTGCTACCAAATCCGAATGGAGAAGTACGCCGTAGTTTTAATTCAGTAGGACCAGTAGAAGATAAAGTAACCGTCGTTGGCAGAGTTGGCTATCGCTTTGAGCATCGATTCAATGAAAACTTGAGGCTGCGAAATGCCTTCCGTTATAGGTTTTATGACTCTGATGAGCGCGGTGTGACTATCATTCCCACTAGTCTAGCGGCTGATAATCGCACGCTAAATCGAAGGGCTATAATTGGCAGTCAATTTTATGACAACTACTATCTAGATACCAACTTACTGGGCGAGTTCAGCACTGGCTCAATTGGGCATCAACTTCTATTTGGCTTTAGTTTGAGTCGAAATACAAGTGATTTAAGCTTTGAAAATAACATTTTTTCTGTTGCCCCAGTAGACATCTTCGATCCAGTCTATGACAACACCGTTGTCCCTACTGGTATTCCTAACTTTTCTAGCTTTACAACTAGAGATACGCTTGGTATCTACCTCCAAGATCAAATTACTCTTGCTGAAAACTTGAAACTTCTGCTCGGCGGACGGGTGGATTTCTTTGAGGAGCGTACAACGAACCGACTTGTAGGCGAAGAAACGAGCCAATCGGACACCGCATTCAGCCCACGAGTGGGGATTGTTTACCAACCGATCCAGCCCATTTCTTTGTATGCTAGTTTCGCGCGATCGTTTACTCCTACAATCGGTATATCAGCCACCGGAGAAGCATTCCAGCCGGAACGAGGAACGCAGTATGAAATAGGTATCAAAGCCGATATCACCGATCGACTTTTCGCTAACCTTGCCTTTTATGATTTGACGCGCTCGAATGTCACTACTACCGATCCTGATAATCCTAACTTTTCGGTTCAAACTGGAGAACAAAACAGTCAAGGAATTGAGTTAGATATCAATGGCGAAATTTTACCGGGATGGAACATTATTGGCGGTTATGCCTACAACGATGCCAGAGTCACGAAAGATAATACAATTCCAGAGGGCAATCGATTGTTTTCTGCACCCGAACACTCATTCAATTTATGGACAACTTACAGAATCCAAAAAGGTGATTTGCAAGGACTGGGGTTTGGTTTAGGCTTCTATTATGTTGGAGAAAGAGCAGCCGATTTGGCGAATACTCTAGAGCTACCCAGTTACTTCCGCACCGATGCAGCAATTTTCTACGAACGTGAGCAATTCCGTGCTGCCCTAAATTTCCGTAATCTCTTTGATGTAGAGTATTATACTAGTCGATTTGGGTCTGGAACACTTGTTGCTCCAGGTGAACCTTTCACCGTTCAAGGCACTATTTCATGACAGTTTTAGGGTGTTAGATGTTCACGAGTCTTTCTTTGCGCCGCCTCACCCATCTGATACTTTTGAGTATCTTAACAGTCATACTGGTTTCGACTTGCAACGCAACTAACGATACCAGTATTAATGGCTATAAACAGCCTGTTGAGGATTGCCGAATCGTGCAACACGTCATGGGTAGCACTTGCATTCCTCGCAACCCTCAACGAGTCGTGACTCTTAGATCAGATACTTTAGCCAATAGTTTGGCACTAGGTATTCGACCTATTGCCGCAGCATATGTTCC